>CAVPEU010000013.1:0-117219 GCA_963703575.1 uncultured Chloroflexia bacterium | reverse complement strand
CGATGGCCTCGCCCTCGCGATCGAGGTCCGTGGCCAGGTAGACCGAGTCCGCGGCGCGGGCAGCCTTCTCGATCGCCGCGACCTGCTTGCGGCGATCATCCGGGACCACGTAGTCCGGGGCGAAGTCGTGGTCCACGTCCACGCCCAGCTTGCCCTTGCCCGGGTTCTCCGGCAGGTCGCGGACGTGGCCGTACGAGGCGAGGACCTGGTAGTCCGGGCCGAGGTAGCGCTCGATCGTCCGCGCCTTGGCGGGCGACTCCACGATCACGAGATGCTTGGGCATGGCGGCCGGGAGTGTAGCACCGGCCTCCTTGCCCGCCGCTTACGCCGGCCGGGCTCCGCGGCCCGTCAGATATCGCGGATGCGTTGCAGGAAGCCCTCGTCGATCTCGAGATCGCGGTCGACGTCCTCCGGCTCGGCGGCGGCCACCGGCACCGGCAGACGGAGCGCGGGCAGGTCGAGGATGGGCTCCTGGGCATGCTCGCCCGGGCCGTTCGAGCCGCTCGAGCCGTCCCGCCGGTTCGAGCCGCGGCCGGCCCGGCCATTGCCGGCGGCACGCGACGGATCGTGTGCCTCGAGGGCACCGACCGGGATCTCGATGAACCGGACCACGTGGTACGGGAAGAAGAACGTGGCCTCGATCCGATCGATGAACACCGGTCGATTGCCGTTCATCATGCGCACGTTCGTGCACAGCAGGCCGGCATCGGCGGACGTCGGGACGTCGAACAGGTCCGCGAGGAGCGGCTGCTCGTTGGACACGTGGATGCACACGTTGCGGATCACGGACGCATCCTCGCACCCGGGGTCAGATCCGTCACCCGCCCGATGGTCCCCCTCCGCGCGAGGGACGGATGTTCAGGGGTGGTAGAAGTCCACCACCAGCCGGACGCGGCCCGAGTACACCCAGACGCCGATGCCGACGCGGTCGTACAGCGCGTTCATCAGGTTCACGTAGTGGCCGCCGTTGTACGACTTCTCGCTCTGGAAGAACAGGTGCGAGCCGAGGGCGGCCGCGTACGGGTCGCCGGAGCGGCAGCCCAGGTTCTCCGCCCAGCGGTAGCTCGGGAAGCCCGCGCGGCGGAGACGGTCGCCGGGGGACCCGCCGACGAAGTGGTCGCACAGCCCGCGGGTCGCGAGCAGCTTCGCGTACGGCCGCGAGACCTTGTCGCTGATGGCCGAGCTGAGGGCGAGCGGGGCGACGCTGCGGCCGCCGGGCGAGGAGCAGGACCCGGTCGAGGTGACCCAGCCACCGGTCCGGGTGCAGTTCATGAGCTTCAGGTAGTAGCTCTCGACGGCCTTCCACGATCCGGACACGGCGCCGCTGCCGCCCGAATGCGTGATCGCCGTGGGTTTCGGGGCGGGCTTCGGCGCGGGTTTGGGGGCGGGCTTCGGCGCGGGCTTGGGGGCGGCCTTCACGACGAAGGTCCCGGTTGCCGCCCGTGCCAGGGGCACGCCGTCCCGCGACGCCGCCCCGAGGTCGACCCTCACGGTCACGGTCGCACCGTACGGGAGGGAGGCCCTGGGGCTGAACACCAGGACGGCGTCCTTCTCGGCCCAGGTCGTCGTGCCGGTTACGGGCTTGCCCGTGACGAGGACGTGGACGGCGGACGCCGTGCGCTTGCGGTCCATCCGCTCCGTGAAGCGGATGGAGATCGCCGCGCCGCGCTCGACGTCCTTCATCCCGGCGCGCGGCCGGAAGCGGACCACCGAGGGGGCCGCCACCGTCGTCACGTTGACCTCGGACACGGCACTGAACGCCACGCCGTCAGCGTCGGCGAGGTTCTCGAGCCAGACGCGGTAGTCCTGCCCAGCGGAGAGCGGCATGGACGGCGTGAACAGGTACTCGCCGGGCGTCTCGCCCGCGGTCACGTTGCCGTCGATGACGGGGTCCGTCCGCAGCGCCGCCGTGACCGCGTCCAGGGCCACGGTCCGGCTGAGGTCGATGCGGAACGCGGTGTCGAGGCGAGCCTGCGTCCCGGCGAGCAGCGTGGCCACGATCGTGCCCACGCCGGCCCGCTCCGTGAGCACGAGGGCGTGAACGGGCGCCGCCAGGGTAGCCCCCGACAGCGCGCGCGCATTCGCGTCCACCGTCACCGAGTAGAGGGTGTCGGGCTCCCAGTGCCCGACCGGCGAGACCGACACTGCCGTCCCATCCGCGTCCCAGCGCAGGGACACGGCCGTGTCCGGCTGGACGCGCAGGGCGGCGGCGACGGTCGGGATGTCCATCGAGGCTCCGAACCGCACCACGAACGGCGCGGTCAGCGGGTGCGACGTCCTGACGGCGTCGAGCAGGCTCGCCGAAACGGGGGCGGGCTTGCCGGAGGCGGGGGCGGCGGTGCTCGGGGCGGGCGGCAGGCTCGTCACGATGACGAGACCCACGATCGCGAAGGCCGCGATCCCTGCGCCGAGACGGCTCGCGGTGCTCCGTCGGAGGAGCGACCCGAGGTACATCGCGATGACCACGGGGACCGCGAGGGCGAGCGCGCCGACCTTCCGCAATACGTCGTCCTCCATGCACGCAGCCCCGCGGCCGACGTCACGACCGGGACCTCCGGCTGGCGACGGGAGCTGGGGCTGCGGCGGCCGGGGTCGGGCGGAGGGTAACACTGCGGCGCCGGGCCCGGCAACCCGGCGAGGTCCACGCGGGTGGCTCCGGGCCGGTGCGCGACGACCGGTTGCACCCGGGCGCGGACCGCGGCGACCCCGGCCGGTCAGGCCGCCCGGGTGCCCGCCCGGGCGCCCGCCCGGGCGCCAGCCCGGGCCAACGGACCCGCCGCCCGGTACCGGCCGAAGGCCTCGAGCACCAGCCCGCGCACCTCGAGCGACGTCAGGGCCCCGAGCACCGTGGCCCCGGGGCTGCCGGTCGCGGCCGCCAGCTCGTCCACCGTCCCCACCCCCGCGACGACCTGGCGCGCGATCGACCGCTCCGCGGCACCCAGCGTCGCGAGCAGCGCGTCGAGGGCGAGTTGCTCGGGACGCCGCGCCCCGGGTCCGGGGCCGGGCCCGGGGCCGGCGGCAGTCGCGGGTTCCAGCAACCCGAGGTCTTCCACGAGCTCCGCGACGCCGACCACGATCCGCGCCTCCGGCGCCGCCTCCCGCAGGAAGGCCAGGGAGCCGGCGACCGTCGGGTCGCCGACCCGCCCCGGGACGATGTGGAGGCCTCTCCCCTGTTCGAGCGCCCACGCGGCCGTGGTCAGGGCGCCGCTCCTCGCGCCGGCCTCCACGACGACGGTCGCGTCCGCGAGCCCGCTGATGATCCGGTTGCGGCGCGGGAACGTGCCGCGGGTCGGGATCACGTCGGGCGCGAACTCGCTGACGACGGCGCCTCCCCCGTTCACGATCGCCCGGGCAAGGCCGCGATGCGACGCGGGGTACAGCCGCCCGTGACCGCCGCCGAGGACGGCGACGGTCGGCGTCCCCGCGCGGACGGCCGCCGCGTGCGCCGCGCCGTCGATCCCGAGCGCCAGGCCGGAGACGACCGTCGCGCCCAGGCCGGCGACGGCATCCGCGATGCGCCCGGCAAGCGCCCGGCCGTGCTCCGTGGGACGCCGGGTCCCGACGATGGCGATCGACCGGTCGCGGTCCATCGCCGATGGGTCGCCGCGGAGGAACAGGACCGGCGGCGGGAGCTCGATCCGTCGCAGCCGGCGGGGGTACTCCTCGTCGGCCAGGGTCAGCACCTGGACCCCGGCCGCGCGCGTCGGTGCCAGCCGCAGGTCCATCTCGCGCGCGGCGTCCGCGATGGCCCGGGCGGACTCCGGGGTCAGCGTCGCCGCGACCTCGTCCAGGCCCCGTGACGCGGCGAGCAGGCTCGCGGCCGACCCCCGGGCACGGGCCCGCTCGAGCACGGCCGATGCGCTGCCGAAGGCAGCCAGCAGGCGCTCGAAGGTCACCGGGCCGACGCCGTGGACGCCGGCCAGGACCACCCACGCGTCCCGTTCGGCGGGCGTCAGGGTGCCGGCGATGAGGCGACGCGCGCGGCCCGCCCCGGGCTCCGGCGAGTCGTCCAGGGGCGGACTGCCCGCGGCCGGGTCCCCGCCACCCCCGCCCCCGGGTGCCGGGTCGGACCGTCCCAGCGGTCCGTGACGGCCGATCCCCAGCATCAGCCGGCCCGCCGGAGCGCCATCCGGTCCACCGGCGCACGAAACCGCGCCGCCTCGTCGAGGTGTTCCGGGCCGACGACCTCCGCCCCGGCGAGGTCGGCGATCGTCCGCGCCACCCGGAGCAGCCGCTCCGTGCCCCGTCCCGACAACCCCTCCAGCTCCGCGAGCTCGATTGCGCGGTGCCGGGCCACCGCGTCCAGCCCGCACACCGCGCGCAGCTCACGCCCGCGCACGCGGGCGTTCGGCCGGTCGCCGTTGCGAAGGCGCTGGCGCGCCCGTGCGGCAGCGATCCGGGCCGCGACGACCGAGGACGGCTCCGGCAACGCCCCGCCGACCAGCACCGCGGGCGGCACCCGGTCCACGGCGACCCACAGGTCCACACGGTCCCGCAACGGACCCGACACCCGCCGCAGGTACCGTTCCGGGACGCCCGGCGGGCACGAGCACGCCCGGTCCGAGGATCCGTACTGACCGCATGGACACGGGTTCATCGCCGCCACGAACGTGAACCGGGCCGGGAAGGTCTCGGCGCGCCCCACGCGAACGACGCTCACGCTGCCGTCCTCGAGCGGCTGTCGGAGCGCCTCGAGCACGTCCCTGCCGAACTCGGGCAGCTCGTCGCAGAACAGGACGCCCTCGTGGGCCAGGGTGACCTCGCCCGGTGACATCCGGGGGCCGCCGCCGACCATCCCCGCGTACGAGGTCGTGTGATGCGGCGCCCGCACCGGGGGCCGGCGGACCAGGGCCGTCACGGGCCGCGAGGCGGCGACCGAGGCGACCACCGTCGCGGCCAGGGCGGGCCCGTCATCGAGGTCCGGCAGCAGCCCGGGAATCGTCCGCGCCAGCAGCGTCTTGCCCGCTCCGGGCGGGCCGATCAGGAGCAGCGCGTGCCCGCCGGCAAGCGCGATCTCGAGTGCCCGGCGGGCCACCACCTGGCCCCGCACATCGGCGAGGTCCACGAGGTCGTCGGCGGGCGCCGCGGGGTCGACCGGCCCGCCGGAATCGACCAGGCCGCTTCCGGCGGGCTCCGGACCCGGATCGCCCGTGCGCGGCAGCGCCATTGCGGCAACGCGCCGGGAACGCGGCGCCCGCAGCGCCTCCGCCGCCTCGGCCACCGTGGCGACCGGGACCGGCTCCACCCCCGGGGCCAGCCGGGCCTCTGCCCAGGCGGCCTCGGGCACGAGCACGCGACGGACGCCGTGGCGGGCCAGCGCGAGGCACATCGGCAGCGTCCCGGGCACCGGCCGCACCTCCCCGCCGAGCCCCAGCTCGCCGATCAGCGCGACCCTCGACGTCCCGATCCGCAGCTGTTCCGACCCGAGCAGGATCCCGAGGGCGATCGCGAGGTCCAGGGACGCCCCGGCCTTGCGCAGCTCCGCGGGCGCGAGGTTGACCGTGATCCGGCGGGGCGGGTGATGGAAGCCGGCATTGCGCAGGGCGCCCCGCACCCGCTCCCGCGCCTCCGAGAGCGCCGCGTCCGGCAGCCCCACGATCGTGAACCCGGGCAGGCCGGGCGCGACATCCACCTCCACCCGGACCACGCGGCCGGCGATCCCGTGGAGCGTGGCGGAGAGGAGCGTCGCAAGCACGGGCGCTACGGTAGGCCGCCCCACTCACCCCGCGCTTATCACCCCGCGCGGATCACCGCACCGGAACCCGGCGCCGCGCGAGCGCGGTGCCGCGCGTGTCCCGCTCGCCGCCGCAGCCCGGTCCGCCGGAACGGGCCGCTACCGGCCGGCGACGGGCGCCAGCTGCGCGACAGGGGCGCCGCCCAGCTTGTCCACCGCCCGGGCGAAGTCGAGCACCGACCGGCCCAGCACGGAGTCGGCCTTGCTGGCCATGAACGGCGCCCCCGTGTTGAGCGCGGAGATCGCGCCCCGGTACTCGTTCACGATCTGGAACTCGATCGGGCGCCGCAGTGCGCCCTCGGCGCTCTTCACGTTGATCCCGGTGAACGCGTTCGACCGGTTGAGCACGAGCTTGAGCTTGCCGGACTCGTAGCCCAGGTGGACGATGGTCTCGAGGAGCAGGCGCACGTTCTTGAGGCACGACAGGTCCGCGGTCATCACCGCGAAGATGGTGTCCGCCACGTCGAGGACCATGAGGTTGACGTCGTCGAGCCGCTTGTCGATGTCCACGATCACGTAGTCGTACATCTCGCGGAGCAGCGTGAGGATCTGGTGCATGTGGGCCGCGCTGACCAGGTCCGCGGCCTCCGGAGACGGCGGCGCGAGCAGCAGGTCCACGCCGGAGTCGTGGGGCTGGACGATCCTGCGGACGAAGTCCGCGTCCATCGCGGGTGCGGTCACCAGGTCCGCGATGCTCTTGCGGTCCAGGCCGAGATCAAGGAACACGCGGTGGTCGCCGAACTGGAGGTTGCCGTCCACGAGGCAGACCCGGCGGCCCAGGCTCTGCAGCGCGATCGCGGCGTTGATCGCGATCGTCGTCGTGCCCACCCCACCCTTGGCGCCGTAGTAGGCATGGATGCGGCCCATGGGCGGCCGCCCGACCAGCGCGTCGCCGGGCGAGAAGCGCGCCATGAGGCTCTTCATGCGCGCCAGGAGCTCGGCCGGGTGGAACGGCTTGATCAGGTAGTCGTCCGCCCCGGCGCGCAGGGCGTGGACCCGCTCCTGCACCTCCCGGTCGGCGGTCAGCATGATGATCGGGACGTGCGTCCCGGACGCCTCCGCGGCGCGGATCCGGGTGGCCACCTCGAACCCGTCGATCGTCCCCAGCGACGCGTCGAGCAGGATCAGGGACGGATCCTCGTCCTGCCACAGCCGGAGCGCCTCGGCCCCGTCAGCGCCGATGACCACCTCGTACCCCTCCTGCTTGAGGGTGTACTGGAGCAGTCGCTGGACGCTCGCATCGTCATCGACGACGAGAACCTTCCCGGCCATCCGATCTCCTGGCACGCCACCCGCCTCGCCGAGCCCCGCGCTCGCACCCGGGAGTGTGGCGATGAGTATAGGGGCGCGGCCCGGCCGTCCCCCTATGCCGGCCGTCCCCCCTGCGATCGAGCCCGCGCGAAGGCGGCCCGCAGGAGGCCCGTGACCTCCTGCTCGTAGCGGGCGGGGTCCGTGGCGTGTCCGAGCCCGTGATCCGCGGCGTCGATCACGACCTGCCGCGTCCCGGGCGGTGCCGCGGCGGCCAGCCGGCGCGCATCGCGCAGCGGCACGGTCCGGTCCGCGGCACCGTGGATGAGCAGCAACGGCAGATCCTCGACGAGCCCGACCATCGCGATCGGCTGCGTCCGCCGGGGATCACCGCCGACGCGCCGGGCCATCCGTGCGAACGCCCGTTCCGCCACCTGCCGCCCGAACGGACCCGGGAACCGGCTCGCGACCGCGACGGCCAGCTCCGGCGGCACCGAGTCCGCCACCACGGCGACGATCCGCGGCCGCGGCGGCCCCGCGGCGACGGGCGCGTCGAGGTCCTCGTCGGCCGCCGGCAGGCGCCCGTCGCCGAGCACGACGACCGAGGCGATCGCGGTGATCGCGCCCATCGACGACCCGACCAGCGCGACGCGCGCGATCCCCCGCTCCCCCAGCCAGGACAGCGCCCCCGCCACGTCTTCGACCTCCAGCAGCCCGAACGTCGTCGGCGAGTCGTCGGAGCCCCCGTGGCCGCGGAAGTCGAGGCCCAGGACGTTCGCGGTCCGGCGGAGGAACGGCGCCAGGTCGAGCAGGTCCGGCGTGACCGAGCCGCTCCAGCCATGGAGCACGAGGACGGCCTCCCGCGGGTCGGCCACCCAGGCCGCATCGCCGTCGCCGCCGGCGCGGTCGTCGGCGCCGCCGGCGCGGTCGTCGTTGCCCTCGGCACGGTCGTCGTTGCCGCCGGCACGGTCGTCGTTGCCGCCGGCACGGTCGTCGGCGCCCTCCCTGGCGTCCGGCTCCGCGGCCAGCCACCGGCCCATGAGCCGGACGCCGTCGCGCGCCCGCAACCGCACGACCTCGCCGCCCAGCGCGTCCAGCGCCGCGACCATGCCCGCCTCCTCCGGCAGCCGGCGCGGCGCCGTCATCAGGCGCGTGGCGAGCCGGTCCGCCACGGGACCGACGGTGACGACCGCGACGAGCGGCGCGGTCACCGCCAGCCACAGGCGCCGGATCACCGCCCGCCGGCGTCCGATACGGGCTTCGCTGCCTCCGGGTGAGGTGCCATGCCCTCGACCACGTACCCGCTGATCCGGTCGGCCAGGCGCGTGAACTCGGTCGGGATGACGAACTTGGTCGAGGGGCTCATGCCCAGCGACTTGAGCGCGTCCAGGTACTGCAGCGCCATCGTCTTCTCGTCGACCAGGTGGGCGGCGGCGAAGATCCGCTCCAGCGCCTGGCTGAACCCCTCGGCACGCAGGATCGCGGCCTGGCGCTCGCCCTCGGCCTTGAGGATCTCGGACTGCTTCTGGCCCTCGGCGACGTTGATCGCCGACTGGCGGGCGCCCTCGGACTCGGTGATGACGGCGCGCCGCGTCCGCTCGGCGGACAGCTGCCGGTTCATCGCGTCCTGGACGTCCCGGGGCGGCGTGATCTCGCGGATCTCGACGGTGGTGATCTTGCCGCCCCACCGCTCCGTGACCTCGTCCAGCTTGGTCCGCAGGACCTCGTTGATCTGCTCCCGCTTGGACAGGACGTCGTCCAGGAGGATGTCGCCGATGACGGCGCGCAGGGTCGTGGTCGCGACGCCCTGGAGGGCGCCGGCGAAGTAGGCGACGTTCACGACGCTCTTGAGGGCGCCGGCGATCCGCCAGTAGATCAGGAAGTCGACGTTGATCGGGGCGTTGTCCTTCGTGATCGTCGTCTGGCTGGGAACCTCGATGAACTGCTCGCGCATGTCCACCTTGACCGGCCGGTCCACGATCGGGATCAGGAACCGAAGGCCGGGGCCACGGACCATGCTCTCGTTGGTGCGCCCCAGCCGGAACACGACCATCTGCTCGTACTGCTGCACGATGCGCACGGACAGGTAGAGCAGCACGAGCACTACGACGACGACGAACGCGAGGATCGAGAGCGCGATGGGCAGATCCATGAGACCTCCGGGTGGCTAGGGCCGGTCGGCGGGCGCGGCGGCCGCCGGCATGGCTGGGGGATGGTCCGGGAGCGGGTTGACGAGCGCCACGAGGCCCTCGAAGCCGACGAGGCGGACCAGGGTGTCACGTGGCAGCCACGTGCCGCCGACCGCCCGGGCGGTCCACGGCTCGCCGGCGAGGTACACGGTGCCCAGGGGAGTCAGCGGCGCCTGGACGACGCCCTCCGTTCCGACGGGGACGACCACGCCCACGGTGTCCGGTGAGGACGCCATCCGGCGCGTCCGGATGGCCGCGACCGTGATCAGGGCCATCAGGATCGCGGTCGTGCCCGTCGTGACGACGATAAGCGGCGTGGCGACCCGGACCAGCGGCTGGGTGGGATCGCCGCCGGGTTGGGTGTACAGGGCGGACGCCCCCAGCGCGAAGCTCACGATCCCGCCCAGGGTCAGCAGCCCGTGGCTGACGATCTGCGTCTCCAGCAGGAACAGGACGATGCCGAGGCCGAGCAGCAGCAGCCCGGCGAGATTGAGCGGCAGGCTGCCGAACCCGACGAACGCGAGGATCAACGCCAGGGCACCCAGGATCCCGGTCACGAAGTTCGGGTTCTGCAGCTCGAAGATCAGCCCGTACACCCCGATCGTGAACAGCACGAACGCGATGTTCGGGTCCGACAACAGGTGGAGGAACCCCTGCAGCGGGTTCATCGCGGCGTCACGCACCGTGGCACCGGAGAGGTCCAGCAGGTAGGTGCTCCCGGCGACGGTGACCTCCTCCCCGTTCGCGGCCGCCAGCACGTCATCGACGGTCCTCGCGATCCCGTCCACGGCGCCGGCCGCGACGGCTTCGCTCGCCGCGTACGAGGCGGCGTCGGCGACCGTGGAAACGGCCCAGGCGACCGGGCGGCCGCGGGCCTCCGCGATCGCGGTCATGTTCTTGATCGCGTCGTTGCGGACCTTCTCGCCCAGGGTGCCGGGGATGTCCCCGCCGCTGCTGTCCACGGGCGATGCCGCGCCGATGTTGGTGCCCGGCGCCATGAACGCCAGGTTCGCGGCAAGGGTGATGAACGTGCCGGCGCTGGCGGCCCGGCCGCCGGCGGGCGCGACGTAGATGATCGTCGGGACCTTCGCCTCCAGCAGCGTGCTCGTGATCCGCTGCGTGGCATCGAGGCTGCCGCCCGGCGTGTTGAGCCGGATCACGACGGCCGCGGCACCGGACCCGGCCGCGGTGGCGACCCCCTCGTCGATGTAGCCGGCGAGGACATTGTCCACCACGCCCGTCGCCTCCAGGACGACGACCTCGGGACCGGCGGCGCGGCCGAGACCCGCCAGGCCCAGCATCAGCAGGCCCAGCATCGCCACGGACATCCCGGCCCGGAAGCGGAGATCGAGGGTGCGGTGGGTCATGGCACTGGCCGGAGTATGGCACCCCACCACCAGCCGGTCGCGTGCCGCTTCGCCCCACCCGAAGGGCCGAAGCGTCAGGCCGTCAGGGCGTCGAAGACGAGCCGGCTCCAGGTCTCCATCGCGTCCCGGACGGCCGCCACCTCCCCGGTCGTCGCGAACGCGCCGGCCAGCTTGTCGGTCTCGCGGATGGCGACCGGGCGGCCCGCGGCATCGGCCCGATAGACGATGCCGAGGTGCACGGCCCCCACCGCGGCGGTGTCGTCGTTGAGCAGGCCGACCGGGGTGAACTCGGGCACGAAGTCCGCGACCACCTCCTCGGCCCACTCGCGGCGCAGTCCGCCGGGCACGTCGCCGTCGCCCGGGTTGAGGTGCCCCCCCACCCCGATCGACCACAGGTCATGGAGGCGGGCGTCGCCGCCGCCCCTGGTGCGGTGCATGAGGAACCAGCGCTCCCCGTCGCGGAGCACGAGGTACGGGATGATCTGCTTGAACGCGGGGTCCTCCTCCGCGTCTCCGCGGCGCATGAAGCGTCCCCCGCTCGCCACGGCGGCCAGGACCGCCTCGATGCCCTCCCGTCGAACGCCCAGCCAGCCGTCGCCCGGGACGACGGCGGCGCGGGGCACGACCAGGACCAGCTCGTCGGGGTCGCCCATCTCAGCCCTCCAGCCTCGCCTTCGCCGCCGCCAGCCGCTCCCGGAGCAGCGCGACATCGGGGCCGTCCGGGGTCTCGAGCAGCGCGAGCCAAGCGTCGATACGCTCCCGGTAGGCCCGCAGGCGCGCCGCGATCGGCCCGGCGTTGGTCGCCGCGATCTCGGCACCCATGGCGGGCTCGCCACGGGCCAGGCGCGTCGCGTCGCGCCAGCCGCTCGCCGCCAAGCTCGCCGCGGCGGCCCAGTCCGGAGCCGGGGCGCCCGGTCCCGCGACGGCCTCCACGAGCGCGACCGATGCCAGCAGCGGCAGGTGGCTGATCCCGGCCACCAGGGCGTCATGGGTCTCCGCATCGAGGTCCACGACCCGAGCCCCGCACCGCGCGGCCAGGTCCCGGACGGCCATCGGATCGCCGCCCCCGGTCGCCTCCGTGACCACCCACGGCCGGTCGCGGAACAGGGCCGGGTCCGCGGCGCCGAACCCGCTCGCCTCCCGACCGGCCATCGGGTGTCCGCCGACGTACGGGAGGCTGGCCGCCCGGGCCGCCGCCAGGAGCGCGCCCTTGGTCGAGGCCACGTCGGTCACGGTCGTCCCGGCGGCGAGGTGGGCCCGGAGGTCCCCGCCCAGCCGCCCCAGCAGCGCCACGCAGGCGAGCGGCGGCGCCGCGAGCACGACCAGGTCCGCCCCCTCGATCGCCAACTCCGGTGACGGCGCCGCGAGATCGACCACCCCGGCATCGGCGGCCGCGCGCGGTCCGGCCCCGCCCGGCGACCAGGCGCTGATGCTCAGGTCGCCCCCGGCCGCGCTCGTGCGCACGGCACGCGCGACGGACCCGCCGATCAGCCCCAGTCCGAGAAACGCGATCCGCATCGCGCGATTATCGTCGCCCGGGCCCGTCGGGCGTCGGCCGGGCACCGGGCCCGGGCCATTCGCAGGACGGCGAGCCGGCCGGTCCGCCCGTCAGCCGGATGTCCACCCGGCGCCGTCGCCCTGGCGCCTGCGGCGCTTCCGGCGCTCGTCCACGCGCCGCTCCCCACCGTCCGCCGGCGGGCCGGGATCCTCCGGCGGGTTGACGCGGCGGATCCGGCTCCGTCGGTCCGCCTCGCGGCGCTCGGAGTCCAGGTACGCGCCGCAGCGGGGGCAGCGTCGCTCCTCGGCAAACAGTGAATCCAGCGGAGCCACGGTGTAGATCTGGCGACCGCATGCGCGGCAGGCGAGCTTGGGCACGATCGATTCCTGGCCCCGACCCCTGCAGGGCCCGCGTCAGCCGACCCGCGGCAGGTCCGCCAGCGCCGCGGCGACCCGCTCGGCCGGGTACTCGTAGTCCTCCAGGCTGCCCTGCAGGTACTTCTCGTACGACGCCAGGTCGAAGTGGCCGTGGCCCGACAGGTTGAACAGGATCACCCGCGGCTCGCCGGCCTCCTTCGCCGCCAGCGCCTCGTCCACGGCGACCTTGATCGCGTGCGTGCTCTCCGGCGCGGGCAGGATCCCCTCCGTCCGGGCGAACTGGACGCCGGCCCCGAACGCGGCCCGCTGGTGCACGGCCCGGGACTCGATCACGCCCTCCTCGCGGAGCTGCGACACGAGCGGCGACATGCCGTGGTAGCGCAGGCCGCCGGCGTGGATCGGCTCGGGCATGAACTCGCTGCCCAGGGTGCGCATCTTCAGGAGCGGCGTGAGGCGCCCCGTGTCGCCGAAGTCGTAGGCGTAGATGCCGCGGGTGAGCGACGGGGCCGCCTCGGGTTCCGCGGCGATGATCCGGTAGTCCGCCTCGCCCCGGAGCTTGCGGCCGGCGTACGGGAAGGCCAGGCCCGCGAAGTTCGAGCCGCCGCCGGCGCACGCGATGATCACGTCCGGCTCCTCCCCGGCCATCGCCATCTGCTCCTGCGCCTCGAGCCCGATCACCGTCTGGTGGAGCATCACGTGGTTGAGCACGGACCCGAGCGCGTACTTCGTGTCGTCGCGCGTGATCGCATCCTCGACCGCCTCGCTGATCGCCATGCCCAGCGAGCCCGGCGAGTCCGGGGTGGATGCCAGCACGCTGCGGCCATACTCGGTCGTCGGGCTCGGGCTTGCGACGACCTCCGCGCCGTACGTCTCCATCAGGATCCGCCGGTACGGCTTCTGGTCGTAGCTCGTGCGGACCATGTAGACCTTGACCTCGAGTCCGAACACCGCGCCCGCGAACGCGAGCGCGCTCCCCCACTGGCCGGCGCCGGTCTCGGTGGCGAGGCGTTTGACGCCCTCCTGCTTGTTGTAGAACGCCTGCGCGAGGGCCGTGTTCGGCTTGTGGCTGCCGGCCGGGCTGGTGCCCTCGTACTTGTAGTAGATGTGGGCCGGGGTATCGAGCGCCTTCTCCAGCCGGTGGGCACGGTGGAGCGGCGACGGCCGGTACATGATGTAGGCGTCACGGACCGGATCCGGGATCTCGATCTCGCGCTCCGCGCTCACCTCCTGGAGGATCAGCCCCATCGGGAACAGCGGCGCGAGGTCGTCCGGCCCGATCGGCTGCATCGTCCCCGGGTGCAGCGGCGGCGCGGGCGGATTCCGGAGGTCGGCCACGATGTTGTACCAGGCCCGGGGGACCCGGTCCTCATCGAGCAGGAACTGGGTCCGACGGGAAGCGACGTTGGCCATCGCGAGAGATCCTCCGGGTAATGGGCGCAGGGCCGTGGGGAAGAGCGAGCGTACCGCGTCACCGGACGCCGGGCAACGGCCGTCGCGCGTGGCGTCTCCGTCAGCGTGCCAGCGACGCCTCGGCCATCGCCTCGTAGACGGGCGGCCCGGACGCCAGGCGGCTGCGGTACAGCACGACCCTGTCCGCCTCGAAGGCCGTGTGCCAGCCGGCCGCCGCGGCGGCCAGGGCCTCGGCCGCTCCGGCCCCTGCCGCAATCGACGCCGCATCGGTCCGGGCGACCGTGAGGTGCGGACGATACGGGCGGCCCTCCGGCGGCCAGCCCAGGAGGCCGAGCGGCCCCTCGAGCGCGGTCGCGATCCCGGCCAGCTCCGCCGCTCCCTGCTCGATGCCCAGCCACAGCGCGCGCGGCCGTGCACCGGACGGGAACGCTCCGGCGCCGGCGAGACGCACGGGGAACGCCGGCTGTCGGGCCGCGGCGTCGCGCACCGCCTCCGCGACGGCCCCCACCACCTCGGGCGCCGTCGCGCCCAGGAAGCGCACGGTCAGGTGCAGATTCTCCGTCCGCACCCACCTGGCCCCGTGACCGGCGGGACCGCCGCGGACCCCGTCGATCAGCGCCCGGCATGCCTCGAGGGCGTCCGGTGGCACCGGCACGGCGATGAACAGCCGCAGCGGGCCCTCAGCCACCGTGCTCGCGCGTGAACCGCTCGCGGTCGGCCGCCAGCACCTCGAGGGCCTGTTCACGACCGCGCCAGCCCACGACGTCCACCGACTTGTTCTCGAGCAGCTTGTAGGTGTTGAAGAAGTGCTCGATCTCGACCAGGCGGTGGGGCCGCATCTGCTCCAGCCGCTCGATGTGCTGCTGGTGGGGATCACCGATCGCGACGCACAGTGTCTTGAAGTCGAACCCCATCTCGTCGCGCATCTCGAGGCCGCCGATCGGGCGCGCCCAGACGTGGCAGCCGGTGAACGTGGGCTCATCGATGACGAGCAGGGCGTCGGTATGGTCGCCGTCGGCTGCCCGCGTGCCCTCGATGAACCCGTAGTCGAAGTTGTAGAACACCGCGGACGAGAGGACGCGGTCGAGCCGGAAGACGCCGGCCGCCTCGTCGTACTCGTACTTGTTGCGGCTCCCGCGCGGGATCTCGACCACGATCTCCACGACGCCCGGGAAGGCATCCGCGTGCGAGCTGCTCATGGGGCGAACAATACCGCCATCGCGCGGACCACAGCCGGCAGCGCGGCAGCGCGCGAACCGGCGGAGACCAGCGAAGCGCGCCGGACCGGCGGCGCGTCAGTCGTTGTAGAGGCGCTCCTCGATCAGCTTCTCCTGCACCGTCCGCCCGTTCGGGTCGAAGCAGGAGAACTCGAAGTGCTTCTCGAACTCGAGGTCGACCTGGTCCTGGCCGCCCCGGTTCTTCTCCACCGAGACGATCACCCAGTCCCGGAAGCGCTGGGCCTGGTAGGGATTGAACTCGATGTTGACCTTGGCGACGATCTGGTACTTCTCGTTCATGATCAGGATGATGTCGGCCTCGTAGTTGATCGCCGACGACCCGCGCAGGTGGTAGTTGCGCAGGCGCGAGGCCTTCAGGCCCTCCTTGTCCGCGGCGACGATGGCGATCATCGGCACGTCCTCGGACAGCGCGATGTCCTTGAGGCCGTTGACCACGAACGTGACCTTCTCGCTCTCGGAGGGCGGCTCCGGGAGCACCGGCACCTTCTGCAGGTAGTCCACGATGACGAGCAGCCGCCGGTCGCCCGACAGCTCGCGGTGCTGGCGGACGAGCTCGCGGATGCCGTCGATCGTGCTTGCCGTCTGCGAGCCGCGGAGCAGGAACAGGTTCTGGCCGTAGCGGGCGATCCGGTCGAGGGAGGGCCGGAGACGCGGGTTGGCGGCCAGCTGGGCGGCCCCACCGCCCTCGGCCATCCAGGTCCCCAGGATCTCCTTGCGGACGTCCTGGATCTTGATCGCGCCCGTCTTGTGCGGCAGGTGCGCGAGCGCCGACTCGGCGGCGATCAGCCGGTTGAGCAGGTACAGCTCGTCGTGCTCGAAGCAGATGTACAGGACGTTCGCCTGGCCGCCGGACGCGACGTTGCGCGCCATCTGGAGCGCCATCGTCGTCTTGCCGGTGCCCTGGGCCCCGCCGATGAGCAGCAGCTCGCCGGCCCGCAGCCCGGTGCCGATCGTCTTGTCCAGCGGGGTGAAGCCCAGCGGCACGGGCTGGTACTCCCCGACCCTCCCGGTCGTGACCTTCTCGTTCAGATCGACCAGGACATCCATCGCCGACCGCGGCGTCATGCTCCCGTTCGGCCCGTCGAGACGCCACGTGGCCCTCGGCGTCGCCCCCGTCTCCGTCGTCACGTGCTTCCGTCCTCCGCCAGCATTACCGTGGGTGCATCCTAGCACCGGGGTCGGCGTGCTCAGCCACCACCCATTGGTACGGGTCGCCGGATCGCCGACCCGTTGGGGCCTCGCGCGTTGCGCCCCCTCATCAGCGTGGCAGGTCCGCGAGCTCGTCCCAGAGACGCACGATCACCCGCGTTCCGCGCTCGAAGTTGTCGACCAGGAACCACTCGTTGGGCGCATGCGCGTTGCAGCCGGGGTTGGCGAACCCCAGCAGCACGACCGGCAGGCCCAGCGTCTTGTCGAAGGCGGCGGCGACCGGGATGGACCCGCCCTCGCGGATGTACACGGGCGGCGCGCCGTACACGGCCTCGACGGCGCGCGCGGCGGCCCGCGTCGCCGGGTGGTCCGCGGGCGTCAGGCTCGGCTCGCCGCCGTGGATGTACCGGGTGGTCACCGTCACGCCGGGCGGCGCGACCTCCGCCACGTAGTCCCGGAGCGCCTCGAAGACCCGCCGCGGATCCTGGTTCGCCACCAGCCGGGTCGAGACCTTGGCGTGCGCGTGGGCCGGGATGATCGTCTTGGCGCCCTCGTCCTGGAAGCCGCCCCACAGGCCGTTGACGTCCAGGGTGGGCCGGGCGGTCCGGCTCTCGAGGATCGTCCAGCCGGCCTCGCCCACCAGCGCCGGCACGGGGATGCCGGCCCGGAACGCCTCGTCGTCGAAGGGAAGCTCCGCCATCGCCTGCCGCTCCCCGTCGGTGAGCGCGACGACATCGTCGTAGAAGCCCGGGATCCGGACGCGACCGTCGGGCCCCTTGAGGGCGGCCACGATCGTGGCCAGCGCGTTGGCGGGATTCTCGACAGAGCCGCCGTACATCCCGGAGTGCAGGTCAACCGGCGGCCCGACCACGTCGATCTGGGCGTACATGATCCCGCGCAGCGCGATCGTGATCGCGGGCAGGTTCCCCTCGAAGTACCCGGTGTCGCTGATGACCGCGACGTCGGCGGCGAGCCGGTCGCGGTTCGCCTCGATCCACGCGTACAGGCTCTCGGACCCGTACTCCTCCTCACCCTCGAACACGAACGTGAGGTTGACGGCCGGGGACCTGCGCGCCGCCCGCAACGCCTCGATGGCGGCCAGGTGCATCACCAGCTGGCCCTTGTCGTCGGCCACGCCCCGCCCGATGAAGCGCCCGTCCCGCACGAACGGGTCGAACGGCGAGTTCTCCCACAGGTCGAGCGGATCGACCGGCTGGACGTCGTAGTGGCAGTACACGAGCACGGTGGGGGCGCCCACCGCCTCGTGGATCCGGCCGTACACGATCGGGTGCATTGCCGTGGGCACGACCTCCACGTCCGTGGCACCGACGCGCCGGAGGCCTTCGGCGATCCACTCCGCGGCGGTCACCATGTCCGGCGCGTGGGCGGGCAGGGCCGAGACGCTGGGGATGCGCGTCAACTCGAGCAGCGCCTCGCGGCGAGCGTCCGTGGACGCCTGGAGCGCCGCCTCCACGGCGGGATCGATCGGGGACGTCCGGGGCGCGCTGGTGGGTTCGGTCATGAGGTCTCCGTGGCTCGCAGGACGACGAGACGATCGTAGCGCGGGTGCGGCGGGCTGCGGTGGCGGAGCGCGCCGAGGGCCCGGGAATCGCGAAGGGCGGACCTGGGTCCGCCCTTCGCGTGATGTTCGGAAGACCGGGGCGACGCCCCGGGAGGCATTCGATACGGGGACTCAGGCCGGCTGTGGCGCCGGGTTCGGCAGGGGCGGCGTGCTGGGCCCGACCGACGTCCCGCCGTCCGTACCGGGGGCGACGACCCGCGGGATCCCCGCGGACCGCGTCGGCTTGGGCGGCAGGTCCTGGAACAGGGTCTCGAACCCCTCGGCGTCCACCGTCTCCTCCGCGACCAGCTTCTCGGCCAGCCGGTCGAGCCGGTCCCGGTGAGCCGTCAGGACCTCGGTCGCACGCTCGTAGGCGCGATCGATGATCGCCCGAGTCTCCTCGTCGATCTGCTTGGCGATATCGTCCGAGTAGTTGCGCTGCTCGCCGAAGTCGCGGCCGAGGAACACCAGCTCGTCACGCTTGCCGAACGACAGCGGGCCGAGCCGGTCGCTCATCCCGAACTCGGTCACCATGCGGCGCGCGAGGTCGGTGGCCTTCTCGATGTCGTTGCTGGCACCGGTCGTCGTGTCACCGAACACGAGCCGCTCCGCGACGTTGCCGCCGAGAAGGCCCGCGATCTTGTCCTCGAACTCGGTCTTGCTCTGGAGGTACCGGTCCTCCGTCGGCAGCGCCATCGTGTAGCCGAGGGCCATGCCGCGGCTGATGACGGTGACCTTGGCGACCGGGTCGCACTTGGGCAGGATCCGCTGAACGACGGCGTGACCGCCCTCGTGGTAGGCGATGATCCGCTTCTCCTCGTCCGAGATGACGCGGCTCTTCCGTTCCGGCCCGGCGACGATGCGCTCGAGCGCCTCGGAGAACTCGTTCATCCCGACGACCTTCTTGTTCCGGCGGGCGGCGAGGATCGCGGCCTCGTTGACGAGGTTCGCGAGGTCCGCACCGGAGAAGCCGGGCGACTGGCGCGCGATCTCCTCCACGGAGATGTTCTTGTCGAGCGGCTTGCCCTTGGTGTGGACCTTGAGGATCGCGGTGCGACCGCGCATGTCCGGGCGGTCGAGGATGACCTGGCGGTCGAACCGGCCGGGCCGCAGCAGCGCGGGGTCCAGCACGTCCGGCCGGTTGGTGGCGGCGACGACGATCACGTTGGTGTTCGTGTCGAAGCCGTCCATCTCGACCAGGATCTGGTTGAGGGTCTGCTCGCGCTCGTCGTGGCTGCCGCCGAGGCCGGCGCCCCGCTGGCGGCCGACCGCGTCGATCTCGTCCACGAACACGATGCACGGGCTGTTGCGCTTCGCCTGGTCGAACAGGTCGCGCACGCGGCTGGCGCCGACGCCCACGAACATCTCGACGAACTCCGAGCCGGAGATGGAGAAGAACGGCACCCCGGCCTCGCCGGCGACGGCCCGGGCCATCAGCGTCTTGCCGGTGCCCGGAGGTCCGACCAGCAGCACGCCGCGCGGGATGCGTGCACCGAGCGAGTTGAACTTCTCGGGGTACTTGAGGAACTCCACGATCTCCTGGAGCTCCGTCTTGGCCTCGTCCACCCCCGCGACGTCCGCGAAGGTGACGACGGTCTTGTTGCCCAGGAACATGCGGGCCCGGCTCTTCCCGAAGCTCATGGCCTGGTTGTTGGTGCCCTGGGCCTGGCGCATCATGAAGAAGATGAAGCCGCCGATCACGAGCAGCGGCAACAGCCCGGTGAGCAGCAGGCCGATCCACCCGGTGTCGGCGGTGACCTTCTTCTGGTACACGTCCGCCGCCAGCTTGGTGTTGCCCTCGGCAGCGGCCTTCTGCATGTCGCTGAAGACGTCGCCCGTGACCGAGTTCGGCACGACCACGGTGTAGACCTTGTCGCCCGTGGTCGTCACGGACAGCGTCTCGCCGTCCTGCACGACCTTGGCCACGTTGCCCGCCTTGACGTCCGCGTAGAAGGCGGAATAGCCGGTGGTCGTCTGCGGCGTCGACGAGCTCACCCATGTGTAGAGCAGCGCCACGGTGCCCACCACGAGGACGAGCATCACGATGCCGTTGCGCAGGAATTTCGTGTTCAAACGAACAGCCTCCGGGACCGGCGCGCCGATTGCGGCCGGCGTTCTGGCGAGTATACCGCCCGGTCCGCTGACCACAGCCGGCGCGCTCTCATGGGACCGACGCTATCAGGGATACGTGGCGGGAACCTTCGCGGATGGCGTCGCCGAGGTTTGGTCGAGGTTCAGGAATCGCCACCTTGGGTCAGCATGGGCGGTCCTGCCGGTGACACCGGTGAAGGAGCGCCCGGGCCATGGTTCGCGCCGTGGCCCCGGGCGTGGGAGGGGGCGGGATGGTAGCGGAGGGCGGATTCGAACCACCGACCAAGGGCTTATGAGTCCCCTGCTCTACCACTGAGCTACTCCGCCGTGGCCGCGGGATTCTAGCGGCAGGCTCGCGGGCGCGCCAACGGCGCGCCGTGTCACCACGGATCAACATCGCCCTCACGCGGATCAAGGATCGGGATTGGGTCGGGATCCCCGGACCGGAGAGAATGCGCGGGTCAAGTTCCACTGCCACCGCGAGAGGAGCCGTGTCGAGCGGGCGCTGATCCCCCGGGGCGCTGATCCCCCGGGGCGCTGATCCCCCGGGGCGCTGATCCCGGGGCGCTGATCCCGGGGCGCTGATCCCGGGGCGCTGATCCCGGGGCGCTGATCCCCCGGGCCCTTATTCAGGTGTGGATCAACCGGGCCATCCCCGAGCGTGGCCTGGGCGCCGAACCCGGGGTTGGGCGGTCGAGCCGTGCGGGGAGATCGTCGTCCTGATCCACACGTGGATCACGGTGCGGCCCCGAGCGTGAGCCGATCCCCCCTGTGCATCACCAGCCCGTGCCGGGGAACCAGCCCGTGCCGCGGACCCGCGCGGGAACATTCGGCCGTGGGACGCCAGCCCACCGCGCCGAACAGGAGGTCGCCCAGGGCCAGCGACGCCAGCAGCAGCAGGAACCGCACGGCCCACGCGCTCCCGCTCTCGCCAGGGTCTGCGATCGCGCGCGGCGTCACCACGAGCATCGAGCCACCTGATATGGAAGGACTTGTCAAGGGGGTGGGGCAGAGCGCGCTCGAGGTCAGGTCCGGTGCGACGATGGTCACCCTGATATGCGCGGGTCGGCCGGGCCGTTGCCGCATGACGGTGAGTCGTCACCGAGGTGCCTCGGACTAGCAGCGCGAGTCGGGATCGCATAGGTGGCGTCGAGGAGTCTCGGCTCATCCTGTCGTTCTCGACCACGCCCTGCCCGTCCCCCTTGTGCATCAGGCGGCCTGGGTTGCCGGGACCAGCTGCCCGGTCGCCCAGACGAAGCCCGCCAGCTCGCGGGCGACCGCGATGATGGCCTTGTTGGTGCCGATCCGTCCCGCCAGGTGGCGGTAGCGCGCATGGAGCCTTGCCTGGGCCCGCCGGTCGAGCTCGACCACCGCCGGAGAGACCCCGCGTTGGCGGGCGCGCAGGGAGGTGCTCACGTTGGGGCGATAGCGCGCGTTGTGGGCGGCCTGGCCCAGCACGTCGCGGATGAGGCGGTTGCCCGTCCTGGTGATGTGACCACGGTGCCGCGAGTCGCCGCTCGAATGCTCGGAGGGGACGAGACCGACGTAGGCCATGAACTGGCGGGCCGTGGGGAAGCGGCGCAGGTCGCCGGCCTCGGCGACGATGGTCACCGCGGTCAGGAAGCCGATGCCGCGGATGGCCTGGAGGGCCGCCAGCAGCTCGGCGTGCGGGCTCGACGCGGCGCACTGCGCCAGGGCGGTCTCGAGGCGCCGGACGCGCTCGGCCGCCTCGCGCACGACCGCGTGGTCGTGCTCGAGCACCACCCCGTCGGCGGCATGCTCGAAGGTGAGCCCCGCCAGCCAGGCGTCATGGGCACGGCTCCAGGCTCGTACCCCGACCGGCGGCTGATATGGCGCGGCGGAGCAGGAACTTGCCCAGCCGGTGCTTGGCTCGCAACAGGTCCACCTTGGCATCGTCGCGTGCCCGGACCAGGTCGCGCAGGGCCTCGTGGGCCTCGTCGGGGACCCACACCGGCGTGAGGTCGCCGCTGCGCAGCAGCCGTGCCAGCTTGGCCGCATCGCGCTGGTCGGTCTTGATCCGGTCACCGGGCTTCGTCGGGATGAGCGAGGGCGCCACGACCACGCACGCGATGCCCATCGCGGTCAGCTGGCGATGGAGGGCGTAGCCGGTGGGGCCCGCCTCGTAGGCGACCTCCAGGCGGAGGTCCGGCCCGCCGAGCCGCTGCATCAGCCGTCGCACTGCGGACGGATCGTTGGCGATCTGGCCGTGCTGCTCGGGATCGCCGAAGGCCCCCGCAACCGCGACGGCGATCGACGCCTTGTGGACATCGAGCCCGACGAAGCGGGTACGCTCATTCATGGACCCGCCTCCCGCATGTGGCTCTGTGCGGGCAAGCTTGAGCGACCCGCGCAATCCACGATGATGCGCGAGCGCCGGTCCTTCCATGTTGACTAGATCGACGCGGGCCTCGGGGCGCCGAACAGCAGGTCGAGCCAGGATTCGAGCGGGCTCGGGCGGTCCACCGTGGCGCCCAGGCGCACCGCGGCCATCCCGGGGGCATCCGGCGCCAGCGGCGGGGCATCGTCGGCCAGCACGAACGGGATCTCGTTGGCCCCGCCGAGCCGGTACTCCCGCGCCTGCTGCTCGATGTACGACTGGCGCTGGATCAGCACGAGCTCCCGCTCCAGGCCGGCGACGTCGGTCTGCAGTGACACGTTCGCGGCCCGCATCGCGTCCGCACGGGACGACGCCTCGCTCGCCTCGCCGACCTGGCGCGCGAACAGGACGATGACCCAGGCCGCGACGATGGCGGCCAGCAGCAGGCCGATCCGGCGCCGGGTGAGGCCCGCGACCGGGAGGTCCGCCAGGCTGCCGGCGCCGGCTGCCGCGGCGGGCGACGGTGCGCTGGGGGACGGCTCCGGGAGGGTCTCGCTCGCAGCGTCCTCCACGGGTTCGGCGGCGGTCGAGCGTGCGGCACGGCGGACCATCGGGCCGAGGGTAGCTTCGCCCGAATCGCCTGTCAAATCGCCGTCCGCGTGCGTGACGGCCCGTCGACCGCGCCGCGCCCGCACGAAGTCGTGCCACGTGAGCTGTCACAGGACGCGGTCACGGTGGCGTACACTTCCGCCCAAATCGCTCATCCGTTCCAAATGGAGGTCGGAGGCGGCATGCGCACCTACGCTCCCGCGCCCACCAGGGCCGTCCTGGATCGCCTGCTCGATGAGCCGTCGCTCGCGCACGGCGTCGTCCACCACGAGGTCCGACCCGCGCGCGAGGCCGTGTTCGGGGACTGGCCGGCGTGGCTCGACCCGCGGATCCGGGCCGGCCTGGCCGCCCGAGGGATCGAGCGGCCCTACGTCCACCAGGCGGCGGCGATCGAGGCCGTCCACGCCCACGAGGACGTCGTGGTCGTCACCCCGACCGCCTCGGGCAAGTCCCTGTGCTACACCGTGCCCGTCCTCCAGGCGCTCGCGGAGGATCCGTCCGCCCGGGCGCTGTTCCTGTTCCCGACCAAGGCGCTCGGGCAGGACCAGGTGGCCGAGCTCTCTGAGCTCGTCCGGGACGCCGGGCTGGAGGTCTCGGCGGCCTGCTACGACGGGGACACCCCGGCCCCGATCCGGTCGGCGATCCGCAAGGCCGGCCAGGTCGTGGTGACCAACCCGGACATGCTCCACTCGGCGATCCTCCCCCACCACACGAAGTGGTTCCAGCTGTTCGAGCAGCTGCAGGTCATCGTCGTGGATGAGCTGCACACGTACCGGGGCGTGTTCGGCAGCCATGTCGCCAACGTGCTGCGGCGGCTGCTCCGCCTGTGCGCGCACTACGGCAGCCACCCGGTCATCGTGTGCTGCTCGGCGACCATCGGGAATCCCGCCGAGCTCGCCGAGACGCTCACCGGCCGGCCGGCCCGGCTGATCGACCGCAACGGCGCCCCGTCCGGCGAGAAGCACGTGCTGCTCGTGGACCCGCCGATCCTGGACGGCTCGACCGGCGCCCGGGGGTCTGCCCTCACGCTGGCCGAGCGCTGGGCACTCCCGTTCCTGCGCGCCGGGCGCCAGACCGTCGTGTTCGGGAAGTCAAGGGTGGCGGTCGAGATCATGCTCTCCAACCTGCGGGAGCGGCTGCGCCAGGACCTCGGGCCCCGGACGCGCATCAGAGGCTACCGGGGCGGTTACCTGCCGACCGAGCGGCGGTCGATCGAGCGCGGCCTGCGGGACGGCGAGATCCTCGGCGTCGTCAGCACCAACGCCCTGGAGCTGGGCGTGGACATCGGCCGGCTCGATGTCGCGGTGCTGGCCGGCTACCCGGGGTCGATCGCGGCCACGTGGCAGCAGATGGGCCGGGCCGGGCGCCGCGGCGACGTGAGCGTCGCCATCGTCGTCGCCTCCCCGGCGCCGGTGGACCAGTACGTCATCCACCACCCGGAGTTCGTGCTCGGCGGCCGGCCCGAGGAGGCGCGCCTGGACCCGGACAATCTCCACGTGCTGCTCGCCCACCTGCGCGCCGCCACGTTCGAGCTGCCGTTCGAGCCCGGCGAATGGTTCGGTCCCGGACCGGCGGACGACCTGCTCGCGTTCCTGGGCGAGGGCGGCCACGTCCGCCAGGCGGACGACGGGCGCTGGTACTGGAGTTCGGAGAACTTCCCGGCGTCCGAGATCTCGCTCCGGGCGGCGGCGCCCGAGAACGTCGTGATCATCGACACCACCCCGGACCGGCCGCGCGTGCTGGGCGAGGTGGACCTGTTCAGCGCCCAGGTGCTCGTCCATGAGCACGCGATCTACATGCACGAGTCCGTGCAGTACCACGTGGACCGGCTGGAATGGGGCGAGCGCAAGGCGTACGTCCACAGGATCGACGCGGACCATTACACGTACGCCAACCGCGCGGTCACGCTCAAGCCGCTGGACGTGTTCGCCTCGGCGCCGGCGACCGGCGGCACGCGTGTCCACGGCGAGGTGATGGTCGCGAGCCTGGTCACCCTGTACAAGAAGCTCAGGTTCGTCACTGACGAGAACGTCGGCTGGGGCCCCATCGACCTGCCGGAGATCGAGCTCCAGACGACGGCCTACTGGCTGACCGCCGAGGCGGCGGCGCCCGGCTGGCGCCGGGACGAGCTCGACGTCGCGCTGATCGGCGCCGGCCGGGCGATCCAGGCCGTTGCCGCGGTGCTGCTGATGGTGGATCCGCGGGACCTGGGGCTCGTATCGCAGGTCCGGTCACCCCACCACGAGGCACCGACGATCTACCTGTACGAGGCGATGCCGGGCGGCGTCGGGCTGTCGGAGCGGCTGTTCGCGCGCCACGACGAGCTGGTCGCGGGTGCGGCGGACCTGATCCGTGCCTGCCCGTGTGATGCTGGCTGTCCCGCCTGCACCGGTCCGCGCCTCGAGCCGGAGGTGGACGGGAAGGCGCTCGCCCTGCGGCTGCTCGCAGCCCTCGGGGCCGGCGCTCGCGACCGCGCGGCGGTCGCATGACGGCGGAGCCGCTCACCGCGGTGACGCGGGAGCGCCGGCTGGCGAACCTGCGGGCGACGCTGGCCCGGGCCGAGGGCCCGCCGGTCGGGCCGGACCAGCCGCCGGCGAGGGCGCCGTTCTCGGGCCGGCGCAGCGCGGCCCTGGCCGTGAGGCTCGCGGCCGCGCTGGGCGCCGACGTCGCGGAGACGCCCGTGGGAGCCCTCGTGCGCCGGGTCGTGCCCCCGGTCGACATCCCGCTGGACCGGGAGCGCCTCGCCCGGCTGCCCGGGCACCCGCCCCCCGGTGCGCCGCTCGTGTGCCTGGACACGGAGACCACCGGGCTGGCGACGGCGGCCGGGACGCTCGCCTTCCTCGTCGGGCTGGCGCGCTGGGACGGCGACGCGTTCCGCCAGACGCAGCTGCTGCTCCCGGACCACGCGGACGAGCCGGCGCTGCTCGCCGAGATCGCGGAGTGGATCACGCCCGACACGTGGCTGGTCACGTACAACGGCCGCGGGTTCGACTGGCCGCTGATCGAGGCTCGCTATCGCCTCGCCGGGCGGCCCGCGCCCTCGCACGCGGGTCACCTGGACCTCCTGCCGTTCGTCCGGCGGGTATTCCGCCACCGGATGGAGGACGCGCGGCTCCGGACGGTGGAGGAGGCGCTGCTCGGGATCAGCCGCGCCGGGGACGTGGAGGGCTGGGAGATCCCCGGGATCTACCTGGACGTCCTGCGCGGCGGCCCGGTCGAGGCCCTGGCCGGGGTCGTGATCCACAACGAGAAGGACGTGCGGTCGCTCGGGTTGCTGCTGGCCCACGTGGAGCGGCGATACGCCGAGCGCAGCGCCCGCCACGCCGCGCCGCGCGGGCGACCTGGCCGGGCTCGCCCGCGCGTACGGGCGGGAGCGCCGCCACGAGGAGGCCCTCGACTGCCTGGACGACGCGCTCGCCGCCGCCGCGCCGGTGCGGGACCCGTTCGGGCGGACGCCCGTCGCGCCCGCGCTCGTCCGCGAGGCGCTCGAGGACCAGCGGGACGCCTGGTGGGCTCCCCGGAACCGGCCGCATTACGGTGGACCCGCGCCCCGCGCGGGCTGGCGCGGCCCGCTGGCCAACGGGCGCGGCGGGCCGCTGGGACCGACGAACGGCCCCGGGACCTGGGACGCGGCGGGCCGCTGGACCGACGAACGGCTGGCCGTGGAGCGCGCGCGCGTCCTCCGCCGGCTCGGACGATGGGCGGAGGCCGCCGAGGCCTGGCAGACGGCGGCTGCGACCGGCGGCGGCCTGGGCGCCATCGCGTGGATCGAGGTCGCCAAGCTGCGCGAGCACCGGCTGGGCGACCTGGCCGGCGCGCTGGCCGCGACACGCGCCGCGTGGCGCCTGCTGGAGCGATCACGGGGGCTCGGCCGTCCGCACCCGCGGCTCGAGGCGGACCTGGACCGGCGCGGACGCCGCCTGGCGGCGCGCCTCGAGCCGCGCCCGGACGCGCGGCCCCGCTGACGCGGGCCGCAAGCGGTTGCACCCACCCCAACCCGGCTGCCGGTCGAGCGACGAGGGTCAGTCCGGGTTGTCGCCGCCGGCCATCCGCCGGACCACCGCCGCGTGGTCGGGCACCCCGAACAGGCCGGGCCCCTCCAGGATCAGCGAGCCCACGGCCGCGCCGAGGCGCAGATCCGGGTCCGCCCCCGTCCAGCTCACCGCGAGCGACGGGTCCAGGCGCGCGGCGAAGACCCCGGCCAGGAACGTGTCGCCGGCGCCGACCGGGTCAACGTACCGCTGGACCGGAATGCTGTGCCAGTGGCGGCGGGCGGCGATCGTGCCGCCTTCGCCCACCTCGTATGCGTCGCCGCCGTGCACACCGTCGGTCAGCAGGAGCGTTGCGCCCGGGCGGGCGAACCGGGCCAGGTCCCCGGCCGTCGTCGTGGCATCGACGTCGTCCCTGCCGACGCCGATGAGGTCCGCACGCCGGATCACCCGCGACGGCCCGGGGGGCCGGTGGTGGACCGGGGCGCCGGCCGTCAGCACGCGGAGCAGCCCCTGCCAGCCGAGCGCCACGAGCGCGTCTCCCGGGGGCACGTCGGCCCATCCCTCGGTGATTTCGCCGGCCACCGGCCCGAACATCCAGGCCCTGGCGGCTCGCCACGCCGCGGGCAGGGCCCCCGGGTCGACCGGGTCCGAGACCTGCGGTACCTGCTGGACCCGCCCGGTCGGGGTCTCCGTGTTGATGAACACCGGGCCCTTCGATCCCGGCTGGACGACCACGTCGACGCCATGGTCCCGCAGCATCTCGAGCTCGCTGGATGCCGCCGCCAGCTCGTCGGCGACGACGATCGCGCCCACGCGCAGGCCCAGCCTGGCCAGTGTCAGGGCCGAGTACGATGCCCCGCCGCCCAGCCGCCAGCCGCGGGGATCGTCGTCCACGAGATCGCGCGCCGCCGCGCCCACGACGATGACCGCCGGTACGCCGCTCATCCGCCCTCCGCCGGTACGCCGCTCATCCGCCCTCCGCCGGGGCGCCGCGGCACCCCGCCTATACTGGCCGTCCTTCACCGATACCTTCGCGGGACGGCCAACCGCCGGCCCGCCCCACCTGAGGACCATGATCATGCATTTCTACGAGCTTCACGAGGGCGACAACGACGTGTTCGCGGACCTCCTGCTCGCCCGCGAGGAAGAGATGGAGCCCGAGGAGTTCTTCGAGCTCGTGCAGTCCATCCGCCACCGGATCATCGACGGGTTCGAGCGCAACACCCTGGTCGAGGCGATCGCCGAGGAGCTGGAACGCGACTACGAGTTCATCGCGATCACGGACGAGCGCCTGACCGCGGCCGTCAACGTGTCCCGGGACGAAGACGAGAACTTCCTCGCCGACCTGGACGCGCCCGAGGAGGACGTGGACTACCGGTCGATCCTGGCCGACCTCCAGACCGGCAAGAGCCGCCCGAACTGACCGCCCGCCGGCGGCGCGCAAGAGCGGCGGCTCGCGGGAGCGGCGACTCGCCGGATCGCCACCCCGGCGGTCGGAGCGCGCGTCAGCGGCTGAACAGGATCTCGATCACGTCGCCGTCACGCACGTGGTAGGTCCTGCCCTCCGAGCGGACCTTGCCGTGCCGCTTGGCCTCGGCGACGGACCCGGCGGCCAGCAGCTCCTGCCAGCCGATCGTCTCGGCCCGAATGAACCCCTTCGCGAGGTCCGTGTGGATGGCGCCGGCCGCGTCGACGGCGTTCGACCCGTCGGGAACGGGCCATGCCCGCACCTCGTCCGGTCCCGCCGTCAGGAACGAGATCAGGCCCACCAGGCGATAGGACAGCGCGATCACGCGGTCGAGGCTCGACTCCCGGATGCCGAGCTCCTCCATGAACGCGGCTGCCTCGTCGGGGTCGAGCTCGCCCAGCTCCATCTCGATCTTCGCCGATAGCGCATCCACCAGCGCGTGCCGGTGTGGGTACCCCGCGGCGAACCGCTCGACCAGCGCGGGAGCCGTGGGCAGGTCGCCCTCGCCCACGTTGAGCAGCACGAGGACCGGTTTCTGGGTCAGGAAGCGGAAGCCCCGGATCGCCTTCTCGTCGTCCGGCTCCAGGTCCTCGTCGCGGATGGGCCGGCCGGCCTCCAGCACCGCCTTGAGCCCGAGCAGGATCACCTCCTCCCGCTCGTTCGCCTCCCGTTCGGCCGGGGTCCCATGCCGGCCACCGCCGGCGTGCAGGCGCTCCAGGCGCCGGTCGATCATCGACAGGTCCGCGAGCATGAACTCGAGATCCAGCTGCTCGACGTCCCTGGTCGGGTTCACGGAACCGGCCGGATGCGGGAGCGCGGCGGAATCCCACGCCCGCACGACGTGGATCAGCGCGTCGGCCTCGCGCAGGCGGGCGAGGTGCTCCGCCGGCAGCTCCTCGGTGCCCACGTGGCCTTCCGATGACGCGGGCGGCGCGGGGAGGTCCACGTAGGTGATGTCGGCGTGGACGATCCTCTTCGGACGGAACACCTCGGCGAGGCGGTCGAGGCGCGCGTCCGGCACCTTGACGACGCCGACGTTGAGCTGGAGCCCGCCGTACCCGCCGGTCTCCGCGTGGCCGCGGGTCAGGGTGTTGAACACGGTGGTCTTGCCGCACCCGGCAAGCCCGACGATCGCGATCTGCATGGCGTGATTGTGCCCGGCGTCAGTACCCGGCGCCCGGGTCCACCACGTTCACCAGCGGCTGTCCGGCGGCATACCGCCGGAGGTTCTCGCAGAACAGCTCGACCGACCGGTCCAGGACGCGCGTGGACGACCACGCGGTGTGCGGCGTCAGGATCAGGTTCGGCAGGTCGTAGAGCGGCGATGACGGTGGCAGGGGCTCCTCGCGGAACGTGTCCAGGACGGCGCCGCCGAGCCGACCGTCACGCACGGCCCGGGCCAGCGCCCGCTCGTCCACGAGCTCGCCGCGCGCCACGTTGATGACCCAGGCCCCGGGTTTCATGTGCGCGATGGCCGCGTCCCCGATGAGCCCCGTCGTGTCGGCGGTCAGCGGCGCGGCGAGGACGACGAAGTCGGCCTCCGCCAGCAGCTCCGGGAGCCGCTCCGGCGGCAGTACGCGATCCAGCACCAGCGTCCCGGGGTCCGGCTCGTCACCGGCGCCGGCGGAGGCGCCGGTCCCCGCCTCCGGGCGCCGGCGCGTCGCGATGACCCGGCAGCCGAAGGCCGCGGACAGCGCGCCGACCGACCGCCCGATCGACCCCAGCCCCACGATGCCCACGGTCACGTCGCGCAGCTCCCGCGACTCGAGCGGCTGCCACGTCCGCTCCGCCTGCAGCTCGAGCAGCTGCGGCAGCCGGCGGGCGACGGCCAGGATCATCAGCATCACGTACTCGGCGATCGGGCGTGAGAACACCCCGCGCGCGTTGGTGATCGTCAGGCCGCGCGACCGGCTGGCCGGCGTGAGCACGCGCTCGACGCCGGCGGTCGCCGAATGGACCCAGCGCAGCGACGGCGCCCGGGCGAGGATCCGGTCGAAGGTCTCGGCGGGCAGCCGACCGCGGACCATGACCTCGACGTCATCCAGCGGGCTGTCCGGGTGCCCGTCGAACCCGATCGTGACCAGGCGCGCGCCGGGCGCCGCCGCCCGGATCGCGTCCAGGTCCCGCGCCCGGTAGCGCGCGGCGAGGATCGGCGTGAGCGCGATGGCGGGCGGCACGCCGCCCGGCCCGGACCCCGGACCGGGCCCGTTCACGGGACGTCCCGCGGCTCTCCGACCAGCCTCCGTCACGAGACCTCGCCTCCCTCCAGCCCCATCCGTCTCACCCACCCCGCGGGCGCCTCGATCTCCTCGGGCGTGGGCAGGGTCTCCGGTCCGTCCCAGAGATGCCGCAGCGCCGCCGGCCCGGCGAGCCGCTCGATCTCCGAGACGAACGCCTCACCCATGCGGTACTGGTCCATCTTGAGGTCCATGCCCGTGATCCGCAGCATCGCGCGCTCGAACGGCGTCCGCTGCTCGCGGTGGCCGTGGAACCTCGCCGAGATGCGCTCCACGCCCGGCACCAGGTCCCGCCCGACCTCGTCCATCACGTGGTCCCCGAACCCCTCGAGCAGGCTCATCACGGCCTGCGTCTCGCGGAACAGGCGCCGCTGCTCGTCGGACATCAGCCACTCCAGCCAGTGCTGGTCCTCCCGCCGGCGCTCGCCGCGGAGCAGGGCGCCGAGGGCGGCCAGGGTGTCCCGCGCCATCGACCTCGCGTCGTCGGACAGCATCGAGACCTGGCGCTCCAGGCGTTCCGCGAGGTACGGGCGCAGCCACGGGTGCGCCTCGAACTCGAACGCGTGCGTCGTCTCGTGGAGGGCGATCCAGGTCCGGAACGACGCGAGCGGGACGTCCAGGGTGCGGGCGGTCTGGCGGATGTTCTCCTCGACGAACAGCAGCCGGCCGGGCGTCGTCTCGGCCGACAGCAGCGCCATGTCGTACTGCCCCAGGACGCGCTGGCCCATGAAGCCGAGCAGGAGCCCCAGCTGGCGCGTCGACACCCAGCGGTCGGCGTAGGCGACCGTCGCGCTGCCGACCCCGCCGCCGGGCGGCAGGACCTGGTCGAGCAGCCGGCCCTCGAGCCCGCCCATCAGCGCGGCGAACGCCTCCGTGTTGGCGCGCACCCAGGCCGCCCGGTCCACCACGGCCACCCTGTCCACCACGCCCGGCAGCTCCGTCCCGAGCCGGCTCGCCAGCGCCGGGGCGACACGCGCCATCGCCTCCGCATAGTCGCCTTCCACGGCGCGCAGCTCGGACTCGGGCAGCGCACCCGGTGCCCGCCGCAGCCGCGCGATCGCGATCGACTCCACGCGACCCCAGTCCACGAGGCCGGCCGCCCGCGCGGATCGCTCCATCTGCCGGCCCGCCACGGTGATCGCCGCGCCCAGCACGGACCCGACCATGAACCCCACCTGCCACAGGCGCCGGCCGGCGTCGCCGCCGGGGCGACCCTCGTCGCGGCCGGGGCGACCCTCGTCGCGGCCGGGGCGACCCGTCGACGGATCCCGCGCGGGCATCAGCCGCCCCCGGGGAGCTCGACCGAGACGACATCCCCGAACGCCTCGCCGAACATCCGCGTCGCGATGGCGCGGAACCGCTCCACGTCCCCGGTCGTGAGCTGGACGTGGACGGGAGGCTCCCCGTACCGCTCCGCGGGACGCGAGTGCCCGGCGGCACCCGGGTCGGCGGCGGTCCCGCGGGTCGTGCCCGGCGCCTCGAGGCCGTTGATCGACAGCAGCTCGGCGAGCGTGGCAGCCGTCGCGGTCGCCGAATCCACGATGGCGACCCGGTCGCCCACCGCCGAGGTCAGGATCGGCCGGAGCAGCGGGTAGTGCGTGCAGCCGAGCAGGAGCGTGTCGATCCTGGACGACGGCGGCCTGGGGAACACGAACTCGCCCGCCCCGTCGCGCTCGCCGAGCAGCGGGCCGCAGCTCCTCGCGGACCAGCGCCTCGATCTCCGTCCCGGACAGGATGCCGGCCTCGACCATGGGCACGAAGCGCGGGGTCGCGTGCTCGTAGACCTCGACGGCCGGGTTCTCGTCCTTGATGGCGTTGAAGTACGCGTGGGAGCGGACCGTGGCCGGCGTCGCGATCACCCCCACCCGCCGGTTGCGCGTCGCGAGCGCGGCGGCCGACGCCCCCGGCCGGACCACGCCCAGGACCGGCAGGTCGTAGCGGGCGCGGAGGTCGTGCAGGGCCACGGCCGTGGACGTGTTGCACGCGACGACCAGCGCCTTGACGTCCCGCGACGCGAGCTCGTCGAGCGCCTCGGCCGAGAAGCGCCGGACCTCGTCGTCGGTTCGCGTGCCGTAGGGGGCGCGCGCGTTGTCGCCCAGGTAGATCGTCGACTCGTGCGGCGAGCGACGGAGGATCTCGCGGAGAACCGTCAGGCCGCCGACGCCCGAATCGAAGACGCCGATCGGCCGCGGGTCCGACACGGTTCCCGCGCTACCGCCGGCTCGCCGCGGGAGCGGCGCGCCCGACCAACGCCGCCGCCGTGCGCATGACGTCCTGGCTGATCGGTGCGGCGGGATCCGCGAGCACGAACGGGATCCCCTCGTTGTTCGCGTTGACGACCAGCGCACCGCCGGACCCGACCTGGTACTCCGGCGTCCGCCCTAGCGCGCGCTGCAGCGCGTCGGGATCGATGCCGCCCTGCGAGTCCGCGCGGTTGACGAGATAGCTGACCTTGGTTGGCGGGTAGCCGATCATCCGGAACGCGTCGGCCATCACCATCGTGCTGTGGATGGTGGTCGAGTCGTAGGTCACGACCTCGAGGATCACGTCCGCCGCGTCGAGGAACGCGAGGTTGACGTCGTTGACGACCGCGGTCGTGTCCACGATCACGACCTCGTACACGCGGCGAAGGAGCGACAGGACCTTCTCCAGGTCGCGCACGGTGACCATCTCGGACATCTCGACGCGCGGCGGCGCCATCAGGATGTCGATCCCGGACGGGTCCCGCCACAGCACGTCCTGGAGGTCCGACTCCTGGATCCGGTCGGTCGGCAGGTCCAGCAGCGACGGCGCCTCGAGCGGGACCTTGAGCAGCGCCCGCATGTCCCCGAACTGCAGGCTGCCGTCGATGAGGACCGTGCGCGGGCCCAGCTGGCCGATCGCTACGGCGAGGTTGAACGCGAGTGTCGTCTTGCCCACGCCGCCCTTGGGGGCGAACACGGTGATCATCCGCGCCGTGCCGACGCTCTCGGCGAGCGTCGCGGCCTGGTGCACGGCCTGGACCCGGGTCACCAGCTCGTAGCCGGTGAACGGCATCGACAGGACCCCGTGGATCCCGTCCTCCGGGCTGGGGCTCACGGGCTGCTGCGGGACCGTGAGCACGACCACCGGCACCCGCGCGCCGGCCGTGTGGATCTGGTCCACGACCGCCATGCCCTTGACGCGGCCCTGGAGCAGCGCGTCCACGAGCACGACGTCCGGCCGCAGCTCCGCGATCATGCCCGGGACCCGGGAGCCGTCACTGACGACGTCGAGCAGCTTGATCGAGGACTGCGAGTTCAGCAGCCCCCGGATGTACTGCGCGACCTGGGTGACGTCCTCGACGACGAGCAGGCGGATCTGGTCGGCCATCGCTTCGACTCTACCACGCGACCCGATCGCCGCACGCGCACCTCGAAGGTCCCGCCGCGGACCGCCGCAAGGGCCACGACGGGCAGCCCGGCGCGCGGGTACCCACCGTCAGCGGCAGCCGGCCGCAAGGGCTCCGGCGGTCAGCCCGGCCGGCGCGCGACCAGCACCACCCGCTCGGCCCCGGGCCCCAGCGGCCCGAGATCGTAGTCCCCGGCCAGCGTCTCCACGACGAGCCCGGCGGCCTCCGCGAAGCCGAGCAGGTCGTCGGAGCCGGCGAGACGGAGGCGGTCCACGCGGACCCATCGGCGCGGCGCCTCGCCCGGGCCGGCCTCCTCGAAGATCGTCGTCAGGCGCACGACCCCGCTCGCGGGATCGAACACCGCGCTCCCGGTCTTGGTCACCAGGCGGCCCGTCACCGGGTCCTCGCGAGCCCACTCGAGGATCAGCCGCCCGTCATAGCGCGACAGGTCATCGGCGTCGGGCAGCCACGCGTCGACGACCGCCAGGCCGCCGGGAGCCAGGTGCGCGGCCAGCGCCGCCACGACCGATGCCTGGTCCGCTCGGCCGCCCATGAGGAAGATCGAGTTGAGCGGGACGAACGCGAGGCCGTACCTGCCGGCATCCGGCAGCCGGATCGTCCGGGCGTCGCCCTCCACCAGGCGCACCCGGCGCGCGACCGCCGTCCCCGCCGCGTCCGCCGCCGCACGTGCTCGGGCGAGCATGGCCGCGTCGAGGTCCACGCCCGTCACGTCGTAGCCGCCCGCGGCCAGCGGGACGGCGAGGCGGCCGCTGCCCACCGCCAGCTCGAGCACGGGGCCGCCCGTGCGCGCCGCCAGGGCACGGTACAGGTCGAGATCACCCGGGTCGTCGGCGAGGTCGAGGTCGTACAGCCGCGCCAGCGCCTGAGCGGCGGACTCTCCGGTGCCGGGCCGGGTGCGGGACCCGGTCTCGGGCTCGGTCACGGGCCGGGTGCGGGACCCGGTCACGGGCGCTCGAACCGGACCGGGTGACCGGCCAGCCGCTTGGCCGCCAGCGCCGAGATCACCTCCAGCGCGATCCGGTTGGCCGTCATCGCGGTCACCTCCGCGTGATCGTAGGGCGGCGAGACCTCCACGATGTCCATGCCGGCGATCTCGACGGCGGACGCGATCCGCCGGACGGCTCGCAGCACCTCCCGGGGCAGCATCCCGCCCGGCTCCGGCGTGCCGGTGCCGGGAGCGATCCCCGGATCGATCACGTCGATGTCCACGGAGAGGTAGATCGCGTCCGGGCCCTCCAGCGCCTCGGCGATCGCGTCGTCGATCACCGCTTCCGCCCCGCGCTCCTCGATCTCGCGCATCAGGTGCCAGCGGAGGCCCTGCTCGCGCATCCACTGGAAGGTCTCGACGGGCGGCCAGTAGCCGCGCAGCCCGACCTGCACGAAGTTGCGGCCCTTGACCGCGCCCGACTCGATCAGGCGCCGCATCGGCGTGCCGTGGCCGGCCAGCACGCCCCAGTCGTCGTTCACCGTGTCGGCGTGGGCATCGAAATGGACGATGCCGATGCTCGCCGGGCGGCGGACCTCGGCGACGGCGGTCGCGGACGGCCAGGTGATCGAGTGGTCGCCGCCGAGGACGATCGGGATCGCACCGGTGCTCGCGACCTCGTGGATCTTGCGGTAGATCAGCGCGTGGCCACGGTCCAGCCAGGCCGGGATGACGTTCGCGTCCCCGGCGTCCACGACGGTGAGGACCTCGAACGGCTCCACGCCCAGCTGCAGCGAGTTGATCGAGCCGGACGTGTACTGGGCCTCGCGGATCGCCCGCGGCCCGAACCGCGCACCCGGCCGGTGGCTCACGGCGTCGTCGAACGGCGCCCCCACGATGGCCACGTCCGCGTTTCGCGCCCGGAGCTCGGACGGATCCGGCACCCACGGCAGCTTCATGAACGTCGGCAGCCCGACGTAGGTGGGCAGATCGAAGTCGTCGTAGGTCTCGTACGCGCGGTCCCAGCCGTTGCGTGCCGCGAAGTCGACGTCGCCCGGGTGATGGGGACGCTCGGCCACGTTGCTCCTCCAGGGGCGAAAGGCAGGCGAAGGGCCGTCACGACGGACGGCCGGGCGATTGCCGCCGCCTCAGCCGGGGCGCCGCCGGTTCGGGTCCGCCGTCCAGCGGGGCGCGCCGGACGGCATCGTACCCCGCTCGGGCCGCCGGCGGTCACGGAAGGCCGCGGTCAGCCCTCCCCGCGGAACTCCCGCCAGGCCGCCTCGACCAGCGCGGGATCCTCCAGGAGGTCGATGGCCGTCTGGGCGACGAGGGTCGCGGCGAGCAGGACCGTGCGGTCCGCCCGCGGGCGCGCGGCGGCCTCGCGGAACTCGATCGTGTGACCGGGGGTGGGCTCGTCCGTGATCGCCAGCTCGGGGTGGATGGCCGGCACGACCCAGGACACGTTCGCCATGTCCGTGGAGCCGTTGGCCGGGTCCAGGCCCTCGTCCGCGATCCCGTACGCCTCGCCGTTGCTCACCCAGCGCGCGGCCAGGGTCCGGTTGTGCTTCATGGTCATGGCGCCGCCGGAGAACTCGACCTCAACCTTCACGTCCGCGGCCAGCGCCGCGGCCTCGCACAGCTGCCGGAAGCGCGCCTTCATGACCTCGTAATAGGGCTGGTCTGCGCTGCGGATCATGAACCAGGCCCGGGTCCGCGACGGGATGATGTTGGCGGCGGTCCCGCCCTCCTGGATGATCCCGTGGACGCGGCAGTGCGTCGGCAGCTGCTGGCGCCAGAGCCCGACGGACACGAACAGCGCGATCATCGCGTCCAGGGCGTTCCTGCCCTTCCACGGGTCCGAGGCGGCGTGGGACGCGACACCCGTGAACGTGACGGTGACGTCCTCCGACGCGAGCGGCGCGGACTCCACGTGGTTGCGGTCGCACGGGTGGTACAGGAGTGCCGCGTCCAGGCCCTCGAACAGCCCGTCCGCGATCATGATCGCCTTGCCACTCCCCCGCTCCTCCGCGGGCGTGCCGAGGAACACGACCTCGCCCGCCCACTGGTCCCGCACGGCGGCCAGCGCGATCGCGGCGCCCACGCCGGACGAGGCCATCGTGTTGTGGCCGCAGCCGTGTCCAAGGCCGGGCAGGGCGTCGTACTCCGCGAGGATCCCGATCCGCGGCCCGTCGCTGCCCAGGCCGCCGGTGATCCGGCCGCGCACGGCGGTCGCCAGGCTGCCGGCCGGGCGCTCGACCGCGTATCCGTGGCGCGCGATGACCTCGGCGACCCATGCCGATGCCTGGTGCTCCTCGAACGCCGGCTCGGGGTTCGCGTGGATCCGGTGGGACAGGTCAAGGATCTCGTCCCGCGCGGCCTCCACGGCCTCCGCGGCGCGGGTCTTGAGATCCGCGAACGGCTCGGCGGGGCGGGCGGCGGTGAGCGGCTCGATCACGGGAGTGCCTCCTCAGGACTCGGCCGAGAGCGTGACCTCGGCGACGACGAAGATGGCGGCCAGGAACAGGACGATCGGGAGCTGGAACGCGTCCACGAGCCGCAGGATGACCAGGATGGCGACGAACAGGCCGATCCAGCCGCCGCGGCGCGCGGCACGGACCCAGTCCCCCTGGAAGGCGATCCGGCGGTGGCGGCCGAACACGATCAGCCAGGCCAGCGGCGCCGCGGTGATGCCGACGGCAAGACCGATGAGCAGGGCGCCGAGGTAGCCCGCCATCACGTCCTGGAACGGATCGCGGGTCGTCACGACGAGCGCGACGAGAATCCATGCCACGCCGGCCGCGGCGAGCAGGCCGAGATTGGCGATCCGATCGCGCGGCTCCATCAGCAGCGAGTCTATCGGCCTCGCGAGCGACGGCGCGCCCGGCTGCGCAGGAGGCGCCGCCGGCACGCAGCCAACGCCGCCGGCACACAGCCAGCGCCGGCGGTCAGAGGCCGACCAGGGCCGCCTCGAGCTCGTCCAGGCTCGCCAGTTCCAGGTCCGGCGTCACCGACTGGTCCCGCTCGCTGTCGGGGAGGGGCGAATCATCCGGCCGCGTGCGCAGGTACGCGACGTGCCACCCGGCGGCCCTGCCGCCGCGGACGTCCGCGTCCCAGTCGTCGCCGACGTGCAGGAGCCGGTCCGGCGGCGGATCGCCCAGGGCCGCGCGCGCGGCCGCGAAGATCGCGGGGTGCGGCTTGATCGCGCCGACGCGCTGCGAGACGGTGATCGCGGCCAGGTGCGGCATCCAGCCGGCCGCCTCCGCATAGCGGTCGATCGTGGCGGCCAGCGGCCAGTTGGACAGGATCCCCAGCCGGTACCTCGGGGAGAGGCGCGCGAGCAGCGCGAGGACCTCCGGGCGGGGCGGCAGTGCGTCCACGAACGCCCGCGAGTAGATCTCGACCGTCCAGGCGACCTCGTCGGGCGTGCTCAGGCGCGCGGCCTCGCCCTGGTCCCACGGGACGTCCGGCCGGGGCGCGGCCAGCCCGCGCAGCCGTGCCAGCACGCGCACGATCCGCTGGTCCAGGTCCACCTCCCGGAACTGCGGCACCTCCTCCCGGAACTGCCGCTCGCGCTCCTCGGCCCAGGCCCGCAGGACCTCGTCCCGGTCGAACGGGCCGAGGCGGTCCGCCATGGCGTCCGCCATGATCTCCACGACGCCCCGCAACCCCGGCCCTGCGACCGGCACCAGGGTGTTGCCGAAGTCGAACGTGATGGCCTCGATCACGCGCCCGACCCCCGCGCTCCGTCCGGGGCCGCGAGCCGCGTCCGGGCGATCTCCACGGCCTGCGGGTTGCGATCGACGAGCAGGAACCGGCGTCCCGCACTCGCGGCGGCCACGCCCGTGGTCCCGCTGCCGGCATACGGGTCCAGCACGAGATCCCCCGGCCGGCTGGACGCCGCGACGATGCGCTCCAGCAGGCGCAGTGGCTTCTGGGTCGGGTAGCCGGTCCGCTCCTTCGACCCCGGTGGCACGATCGTCAGCCACCAGACGTCGGTCGGGAGCTTGCCGCGGGCGGCCTTGTCCGGCCCGACCAGGCCCGGGGCGAGGTACGGCACCCGGTCGACGGCCTCACGATCGAAGACCCAGGCGTCGCTCTTCGCGTACCACAGGATCGTGTCGTGCTTGCGCGGCCACCGGTCCCGCGCCCGGCCGCCGTAGTCGTAGGCCCACACGATCTCGTTGAGGAACCGCTCCGGCCCGAAGACCTCGTCCAGCAGGAGCCGGGCGTGGTGGCTCGTCCGCCAGTCCACGTGCAGGTACAGCGACCCGTGGTCCGCCAGCACGCGCCGGATCTCGAGCAGCCGGGAGCGGAGCGCGGCGAGGTGCTCGTCCAGCGGCAGGTCGTCCGGCCAGGCCATGTCCCGCACGACCTCGTAGCGGTACTCGCGGCCGCCGAAGCCCCGCCGCGTCCGGTCGCCCGCCCCGGTCCGGATCGTCTCCAGGCGCCGCGAGCCACCGCCGGCGAAGGGCGGGTCCGCGTACACGAGGTCCACGACGGCGTCCGGCAGCGCGCGCAGCACGTCCAGGTTGTCGGCCTCCACGACGATCCCGGGCGAACGGCCCGCGACCACGGACTCGATCGCCGCACGGGTGTCGGACCGGAGGACGTCCACCGCTCAGCGAACCGCGCTCGAGGGGCAGATCTCGCGGAACGCGCAGTAGCGGCACGCGAGGTAATCCGGCTTCGCCCCGAACTCCCGCGCCCGGATCCCGGCGGCCGCGGTGCGGATGGACTGGCGGGCCTTCTCGATCCGCTTCCGGTCCACCGGCGCCGAGCCCACCAGGCCCGACTCGAGGAAGTGCAGCGCGACCGCGTCCGGCAGCCGTCCCGTCATCGCCTCGTAGCCCATGGCGTAGATCGACAGCTGGAGGGACTCCTTCGCGCGCTGGCGCGCCTTCGCGGGATCCCGGACGTCAGAGGACTTGTAGTCGGTGATCGTGACGCGCTCCGGTGAGAGATCGAGCATGGGCTCCACGACGTCCGCGCCCGGGGCGAAGTCCCCGCCGGACGCCGGCGCGGGGATCCCGCCGGACGCCGGGCCGCTCGACGGTGCGGGCGTCCCCGGTGCGGGCGTCCCCGGTGCGGGCGTCCCCGGGTCACGCGGCACGATGTCCACGCGATCGTAGCGGCCGCGCACCCGGTCCCCGTCCAGCAGGAAGCTGAACTCCCGCTCCACGTACGCGGGCACGACCGCCCCGGGGGCCAGCTGCTCGTCCCGGAACCGTCGGAGCGCGGCCCGCCCCGCTTCCAGCCGGGCCTCCTCATGCTCCCGGGACAGGAAGCCGTCGTTGGTCCAGGCATTCAGGAACGACGCATACAGGTCCTCCTCGCTCATCACGTCGCCGCGGGCGTGGCGCCGGTGGAACTCCGCGACCGCGGCGTGCAGCGCGGACCCGTAGATGATCGAGTGGTGGGGCGCCAGCGGGACCCGCAGCAGGTGCGCGAACTTGTACTTGAGCGGACAGGTCAGGTAGTCGTCGATCGCGTAGAAGGAGAGCATCAGCGGCTCGTCGCCGCGCGACCGCGCGGCCGCCGGGGACGGCTCCGTCCGCTCCAGGACCGCCAGCCGCTCCAGCGGCGACGCGGGGTTGGCGCCGGCCCCCGCGGTGCCCGCCGCGACCGGGAGATCGAGGGCCTCCAGCACGAACGGCGACACCCGCCGGGCCCGTTGCCCGCCGTAGTCCGCGGCGTGCGACAGGACCAGCTCGTCCCGGGCGCGCGTCATGCCCACGTAGCACAGCCGCCGCTCCTCCTGGAGCTGGTAGTCCCCTTCCGGGAGGGTCTCGTTGACCAGCGCCAGGGGCAGCGCCAGGGGCTCGCGCCGCCCGGTCGCCGGGAACCTGCCGGTCACCAGCCCCGGCAGGTAGACGACGGGGAACTCGCGGCCCTTGGCCTTGTGCACCGTCATCACCGCGACCGCGTCCGCATCGGGGTCGATGTCGGCCGTGGGCGGGTCGTCTCCCGCCTGGATCAGCGTCTGCAGGTGGCGGGCGACGAACACCGCCCGATCGTCCGCCAGGAGCGCCGACTGGGCCCGGATGATGTCGAAGAAGCGCGCGATGTTCGAGAGCGCCTCCTCCGCGGCCACGGACTCGGTCTCGGCCAGCCGCTTGAGCCACCCCGTCCCGCGCAGGAACGCGTACAGCACCTCGCCGGCCGGGCGCTCGTGGGCGAGCGCGACGTACTGCCGCAGGTCCTCGACCAGCGTGGCCGCGCGCGCCCGCGTCTCCGGCGACAGGCGCAGGATGCCGGGCTGGCGGCCCAGGTCCTCGAGCACCTCCCACACGGACCGGTTGCGCCGCCGGGCCATGTTGACGATCGCGACCAGGTCCTCGCCCCCCAGCCGGTACAGCTCCGAGGCCGCCAGCGCGTACACGTCCACCGACGAGCCGGGGTCCGCGATCGCGCGCAGGAACGCGAGCAGCAGCTTGACCTCCGGCCGCGCGTACAGGCCGCTGGTGCCGGAGAACCGCCACGGGATGCCCTCGAGGTTCAGCGAGCGCAGGATCGGGTCCGCCGCGGCGTTCGCGCGGACGAGGATCGCCATGTCCCGCGGGTGCGCCCCCTCGCGCACGCGGCGCCCGATGTCCGCGGCGATCCAGTCCGCCTCCTCCGCGCCGGTGGCGAAGGCCTCGTGCCGGACGGACGGCGCGTCCGCGCTCCCGCGCTCGGCGACGAGCCGCTTGACGATCCCGGCGCGCACCTCCAGCCGGTCCGGGTCGTTGTGGCGGACAAGGCGGTAGGCGGCGTCCAGGATCGGGCCGCGCGAGCGGTAGTTGCGCCGGAGGACGACGACCTTCGCGTTGCGGTACCGCTCCCGGAACTCGAGGATGTTGCTGATCGCCGCGCCCCGGAACTTGTAGATCGACTGGTCGTCGTCACCCACGACCGTGACGTTCCGGTGCCGCTGCGTGACCAGCGCGACCAGCTCCGCCTGGGCCCGGTTCGTGTCCTGGAACTCGTCCACCAGCACGTGGCGGAACCGCCGCTGGACCGTCTCCCGCGCGGCCGGCGACTCCCGCAGCAGGCGCAGGGCCAGCGAGACCTGGTCCCCGAAGTCGATCGCCCCGTTGGCCGCGAGCAGCGCCTGGTAGCGGCCGTAGGCACGGGCCAGCTCGCGGATCCGGCGGGCCTCCTCCGCCAGCGCCGCGGCGGCGTCCCGGGCCGTCTCCGTGGCCGCCTCGCCGTCTGCCTCGACCACGGCCCGGGCGGCCGCCGCCTCGTCCACCAGCCGGTCCGCATGGGCGAGGAACGCCTCCGGCGACACGTCCTCGTCCTTCGCCCGCGAGAACAGCGTGGCCAGCGCGTCCAGGAACTTCGTCGGGTCCCCGAGCGGCCGGTACTCGTCCAGCTCCAGCTCGAACAGGTGCTCCCGCAGGAACACGACCGTCTCCGGCCGGGACAGGACCCGGACGTCCGACGGCAGCCCCAGCTCCAGGGCGAACTCCCGGACCAGCCGGTCCCCGAAGGCGTGGAACGTGGAGATCGCGGTGTCCGTGTAGCCGTACGGGACCAGCTGGTCCACCCGGACCTGCATCTCGTCCGCCGCCTGGTCCGTGAACGTGAGGGCGAGGATCTCCGACGGCCGCGCCCGGCGCGTGGCGATCAGCCACGCGATGCGGCGCGTGATGACCTCCGTCTTGCCGGTCCCGGCCCCGGCCACCACGAGCAGCGGTCCATCGCCGTGGGTCACCGCCCGCCGCTGCTCCGCGTTGAGGCCCGCCAGCAGCGCCGCGTTGCCGGCCGCGCCGTCCTCCTCCGCCGCGGGCGGCTCCGGGTGACCCCAGACGGGGATCTGCACGAGCATCGGCGGCTCGGCCCGGGGGCCGCGGCGCTTCACGCGACGGCGACCGGGCTCGACGGGATGGGGCGGGACGGGGACCCGGGGACGCGATCGAGTGGGCACGCCGCCACGATGCCGGATCCCGGTGCCAGCTTGCGTGTCACGGCCGCACCGCGATCACCCGGCCGGGGCGGACGCCGGTCCCGATGCCAGCGCCAGCCGCAGCGCCTCGGCCTCCTCGGCCGACAGCGTGGACTCGGACCGGCCACCGGAGACCGCCTTCCCGTACACCCGCGTGCCCGCCCGGGCATGGAGGCTGCTGACGACGAACCCGTCGCCGCGGGCGTCGATGACGGCCAGGGCGAAGCTCTGGTTGCCGCCCGTGTCCTCGAACGGGTTGAACCGCACCAGCCCGATGCGCTGGAGCGCGCGCCGCTGCGTCGCCTCCAGCATCGCGGAGCGGGCCGCGAGATCGTCCACGTCGCGCGCCACCGCGTAGACCTTGTCCAGGTGGGCGTCGAGGATCGTCTCCAGGCTCTGCCCGTCCCCGCCCCGGGTCAGCCCGCGCAGCCGCCGGTCGAGCCGCGACGTGCGCCGGGCGAGCAGGATGACCGCGACCAGCAGCACGACGCACGCGATCCCGAGCGCCACGACGATGGCGCCGAGCGACGGGGTGACGAACGCATTGAGATCGTTCACGAGGTCCTCCTGGCGGGGCCGCCCGAGTCTAGCAGCCGTCCTCCACCCGCCACTCACTCCGGCAACGGCACGATGCTTCCCCGCCCCACGCGTCCGCACGCGGCGGCCCGGTGTATCCTCTGCCGCCGACGGAGCCGCGTCGCGGCGACCGCCCTTCACGGAGGCCCGAACCCCGACATGGCGAAGCGCGCCCGCGGCACTGTCCGCCCCGGCCAGCGGCGGCCCATCGAGCGACGCCCGGCGGGCCCCGCCGCGGCCACCCCGGCCACCCGGGCCGCGGCCACCCCGGCCGCGCCCCTGGCGCCCCGCCCCGCCGGCCTGACCGAGGCCGAGGCCGCACGCGCCGCGGAGCTCGAGGCGCAGCTGCTCGCCGAGGAGCGGGCGGCCGACGAGGCGCGCCGCCGGACGAAGGAACGCGCCGTCGTGGGCCGCGAGGTCGCCCCCGGCGGATCGCTCGCGATCCGGACCGAGGAGGAGTACGCGTACGTCGCCCGGGACGTGAAGGAGATCGTGCGGATCGCGACGCTCCTGCTGGTCGTCCTGTTCGCGCTCTGGATCCTGGTCGACGTCGCGAAGGTGGTCACGATCACCTGACCCGGCGCGGGCTACCATCGGCCCATGCCGACCCGGCGCGCCGTTCCCGGCGCCCGCCCCGAAGCCCTGTTCCGGCCGCCGCCGGAGCGGCAGCCGCTCGCCGCCCGCATGCGCCCGCGCTCGCTCGAGGAGTTCGTCGGCCAGGAGCACCTCGTCGGCGAGCGCGGTCCACTGCGTCGATCCGTCGCGCGGGGTCACCTCGCGTCACTCCTCCTGTGGGGCCCGCCGGGAACCGGCAAGACGTCCCTCGCCCGCCTCCTCGCGGACGCCGTGGGCGCGGAGTTCAACACCATCTCCGCGGTCATGGCCGGCGTGGCGGACGTCCGCGCGATCATCGCCGAGGCGCAGGAGCGGCTGACCCTCCAGGGGCGCCGGAGCGTCCTGTTCGTGGACGAGATCCACCGGTTCAACAAGGCCCAGCAGGACGCGCTGCTGCCGCATGTCGAGGACGGCACCGTCACGCTCATCGGCGCCACCACCGAGAACCCCTACTTCGAGGTCAACTCCGCCCTCCTGTCGCGGATGCGCGTGTGGCGCCTGGAGCCCCTGACGGACGAGGACGTCGCCCTGATCGTCCGGCGCGCGCTGGAGGACGCGGAGCGCGGCCTCGCCGGCCCGTTCGGGCCGCGGGGCGGGGTCGCGCTCGCGGAGGACGCGTTCGAGCACCTCGTGGACCTCGCCGGGGGCGACGCGCGCCAGGCGCTCAACGTCCTCGAGGGGGCCGTCGCGCTGGCGGAGGACGAGGACCACCGCACGTCCGCGGGCACCGTCTGCCCCACCCTCGCGGACGTCGAGGCGGCCGCCCAGCAGCGGGTCCTCGCCTACGACCGCGCGGGCGACGGCCACTACGACACGGTGTCCGCGTTCATCAAGAGCCTGCGCGGCAACGATCCCGACGCGGCGCTCTACTGGCTGGCGGCGATGGTGGTGGCGGGCGAGGATCCCCGGTTCATCGCCCGGCGGCTGATCATCTCGGCGTCGGAGGATGTCGGGAGCGCCGATCCGCGCGCGCTCCAGGTCGCCGTCGCGGCGGCCCAGGCGCTGGACCACGTGGGCCTGCCGGAGGCCCAGTACGCGCTCGCCCAGGCGACGCTCCATATCTCGACATCGCCGAAGTCGGACTCGGTCGGTCGGGGGTACGGAGCTGCGATGGCCGATGTCATGAAGCACGGGTCGCTCCCGGTCCCTGACCACCTGCGAAACGCGGCCGACCGGCGCATGAAGCGCCACGGCATCGGTGTGGGCTACGCCAACCCCCACGACTTCGAGGGTGACGACGCTCCGCAGCAGTACCTGCCCGACGAGCTCGTCGGGCGGCGCTACTACGTCCCCGGCGACCAGGGGTACGAGGCGACGATCGCCGCGCGCATGGAGGCACGACGCGTCGCGCGCGAGGAGGGCCCGCGACGGAAGCGCGACAGGCAGCCAGACCCGATGGCCTCGATGGGCGACGGGATGCGTGCCAACGCCGAGGCCAGGAAGCGGCTCGCGGAGACGCAGAAGCGAGACGCCGGAGGATAGGCCCTGCCCTTGGCCCAAGAGGCGTGCTCTGCCGATGCCGCGACCTTCCGGGCGACCACCCACCAGCGGGTGCCGAGACCGTAATAGGGGCGCCCCGCGCCGTGCACGGGCGGTTGGTACCGGAAGACGTCGTCCGGGCACGCTGCCCGGCAGAGCCAGATCTCCCACGGAATGATCACCGTCGACGAAGCGTCACCGGCCGTGTAGCTCACCTCGAGATCGCGCCCGCCGGCCACCTCGCCCGACGTGTAGGACACCTCGACGCCGAGCTCGAACCACGATGAGCCGGCATCGCTGTCGGCCGACGATGAGCCCGCCTGGTCGTCGCTCTCGGCCGCCGCAGCGGTCGCGCACGGCCGGTCAATCGTCACGGTCGCGCCCGGGTCGAAACCGAGGGTCGCGAGCCGCGCCAGTGTGCTCCCGAGCGAGCCGCCCTGGGCGCAGGCGTGACCCAGCGCGCCCCTCCTCCACCTGGGCACGTGTCGATCCAAGCAAGATCCACGCCCGGATCCGCCGACGGTCCGGCTTGAGTGCCCCGATGAGGGCCGAAACGGCCGTCGGGCCGGCTGACGGGCCGGGCGAATGACCAGCGTGACGTGGCTGACCGGAGGGCCCGTCCTCAGGTCGGGCTGCTCGGTCCCATGACGGACCGTAATGACGTGGTGGCGGTCCGGTCGCATGCTCCACGACGAACGGCGCAGCGTTCGTTCCTTCTTGGTCGCTCGATCCCGCGAGGGAGCCCGTCGGGGGTGCGAGTTCACATGCCGATCGTGTTGGTGTTCTCCGGGAGTGGGACAAGGACGATCTCGTGAACGAGAAGCAGTTGATCGTCAACGAGCACGAGTTGACAGGGTCGGTGCCCGTGCTGCCGGGCGATTTGGCGGCCGGTGAGAGAACCGAGCCCCTGGCAATGGCTGGGCAAGCTGACCGGGGACAGGGGGAGCAGGTCCTCGGCAAGGCCAGGCAGGTCCAGGGGCCGCCCGGGAGGCCCTCGAAGCAGGGCGCTGCCCATCGTCCCCCACTGGCTGCCGACAACCCTCCGAGGCGGCTTGCCGTGACGCCCGGGGCAGAGCCCCGCCGCATCGCCTTCCCGCCCGCGCTCGCCAGCTCGGCGAGCCAGGACCAACTGGAGAGGAGAACGGACATGGTGCAACTTCAACCGACCTCACGCCTGGGCACTCGGGCACGGCGGAGTCCCTTCCGAGTCGCCGGGATCCTCGCCGCGGCCGCCCTCCTGATCGCGAGCTGCGGCACGAACACGGCCAGCGGCGTACCCGGCGGATCGGCCAGCCAGGCACCCGCCATCAGCCCGGCGGCTTCGATCGGCGGGAAGCTGACCGTGTGGGCGATGGGCAACGAGGGCGTACAGCTCAAGGTCCTCGCCGAGTCGTTCATGAAGGAGAACCCGGGCGTCACGGTCACCGTGGTACCGGTCGACTGGGGCCAGGCCGTCTCGAAGCTGCAGACCGCGATCGCTGGCCACCAGACGCCCGACGTCAGCCAGATGGGCACCGACATGATGGGCCAGTTCGCGGCCACCGGAGCCCTCGAACCCGTGCCCGCCAACTTCGACAAGAGCACGTTCTTCCAGGGCGCCTGGGACACGAACATCGTGAACGGGACGGTGTCCGGAGTGCCGTGGTACGTCGAGACCAGGCTCCTCTATTACCGCACCGACATCGCCACGAAGGCCGGCATCACCTCGGCGCCCGCGACGTGGGACGAACTCACGGCGATGGCCAAGGCGATGCAATCCAAGGGCGGCGCGAAGTGGGGCCTCTCGCTGGGCACGAAGAACTGGCAGGAGTACCTGCCTTTCCTGTGGTCGAACGGCGGCGACGTCATGGACGCGCAGGGCAAGTTCCAGCTGAACAGCCCGCAGGCGGTCGAGGCCCTGACCTTCTACAACTCGTTCTTCACGGAAGGCCTGTCCCCGAAGTCGGTGCCTGAGGGGTTCGACATCACGCCCGCGTTCGTGGCTGGCACGCACCCGATGTTCTTCTCGGGGCCGTGGCACCTGGGACTGATCACGAAAGCTGGTGGCGCGGACTTCGGCTCCAAGTGGGCGATCGCACTGATGCCGAAGAAGGTCACCGCGACCTCGTTCGTCGGCGGCGGCAACCTCGTCGTGTACAAGGACAGCACGAACAAGGACGCCGCCTGGAAGTTCGTCCAGTACCTGACCGACCCGAAGACCCAGCTGGCCTGGTACAAGGAGGTCACCGACCTCCCGGCCGTCCTGTCGGCATGGGACGACGCGACCCTCAAGACCGACGCCAACGTTGCGCTGTTCGGCGAGCAGCTCAAGGACGCCAAGGCACAGCCCGCGACCTCGACGTGGAGCGAGCTTGGCACGGCGCTCAACGGCACGCTGGAGAAGATGACGACGGGCGGCCTGGCCCCGCAGGCCGCGGCCGACGAGATGCAGGCGGAGGCAGAGAAGATCGGGACGGGCAACTGACATGACGGGTCCTGCGCTCTCCCAGCGCCGGCCGGAGGCGGCCCCGGCCGCCTCCGGCCGGCGCTGGCAGGACGACCTGACCGGCTGGGCGTTTGCCGCCCCATTCGTGATCCTGTTCACGGTCTTCCTGGCCTTCCCGATCCTCGCGTCGTTCTTCCTGAGCTTCACGAGCTTCGGCCTGAAGGACCTGACGAACCCGATCGGGGCGACCGTCGTCGGCCTCGACAACTACGTCGATCTGTTCAGCGACGCCAAGTTCAGGACGGCGCTGTTCAACACCTTCTACTTCGTGGTCGTCGGCGTGCCGGTGACCCTCATCTTCGGGCTCCTGATCGCGACCGCCCTCAACCGTGGGGTGACCCGCCTTCGGACCTTCTTCCGGGTTGGGTACTACCTCCCGGTCATCACGAGCATCGTCGCCATCGCGGTGGTCTGGCGGTTCCTGCTCAACCCCGACGTCGGGCTGATCAACATGCTGCTCGGCGGGCTCGGCATCACCGGACCGGCATGGCTGGCGGACCCGGTGTTCGCGATGCCGTCGATCATCGCGATGGGCGTCTGGCGCAACCTCGGGTTCGCGATGATCGTCTTCCTGGCTGGCCTGCAGGCCATCCCGTCATCGCTCTACGAAGCGGCCGCCATCGACGGTGCCGGTCGCTGGCAGGCCTTTCGATGGGTGACCATCCCCATGCTTCGGCCGACGATCCTGTTCATGACCGTGATCACCACGATCGGCTACCTGCAGCTGTTCGAGGAGCCGTTCGTGATGACCGGCGGCGGACCGCTCGACTCGACGCTCTCGGTCACGATGTACATGTACCAGCAGGGCTTCACGTTCTTCCACCAGGGCTACGCCTCGTCGATCGCGTACGTCCTGTTCGTCATCGTCGCGTTCATCGCCTTCCTGCAGTTCAGGTTCCTCCGGTCGGACACTTGAGGGAGGTGGATCGATGACCGCCGCGCCCGTTCGCGCTCCGGCCCCGTCGCGCCCGGATTCGGGGGGCGGTCGGACGGCGTCGAACGCGTGGATCTACGTCCTGCTCTTCGGTGGGCTCGTGCTCATGGTCGGGCCGTTCCTGTGGATGGTGCTGGGCTCGCTCAAGCCGGAGATCGACTTCCTCCAGAGCCCACCGACGATCCTGCCGTCGGCGACCACGACCGACAACTACAGCCGGCTGTTCGACCAGCTCGACTTCCCCCGCTTCTTCTTCAACTCGTCGCTCATCGCCTTCCTGGTGACGGTCGGCAACCTCGTCTTCTGCCCGATGCTCGGATACGCGCTCGCCAAGCTCGAATGGCGCGGGAAGCGGGTGGTCATGGGCCTCGTCCTCGCCACGCTCATGGTCCCCGCCGGGATCACGCTCATCCCCAACTTCATCCTCATGAGTTCGCTCGGGTTGGTGAACACCTACCCGGGCCTTTTCCTGCCCTTCCTCGCCGGACCGTTCGGCGTCTTCCTCATGCGCCAGTTCCTGTTCGGGGTCCCGAACGAGCTGCTCGAGGCGGCCCGAATGGACGGCGCGAACGAGTTTCGCGTCTTCTGGACGATCGTCGTGCCGATCGCCACGCCGGTCCTGGCGACGCTCGGGATCCTGACGTTCCTGGGCAACTGGAACAGCTTCCTCTATCCGCTGGTCATGGCGCAGGAACCGAACATGTACACCCTGCCGGTCGCCCTCGCGACGTTCGCGACGGGCCAGTACCAGGCGGACCACGGGATGCTGATGGCCGGCTCGGTCATCCTCATCGTGCCCGTGCTGATCGTGTTCATCCTGTTCCAGCGCTGGATCACCGAGGGCATCGCCACCACCGGCCTCAAGGGCTGAGCTGTTCGGGGGCGCCCGAACACTCGCGGTGCTGGGCGCCTGGGGTCTCCAGGCGCCCAGCCGTTCGCCGAGCGCGAAGGCGCTCGGGACACACGGGAGGTTTCGACATGCCCACACGCCAGCACGTTCACCGGCCCCACGTGTTGTTCGTCGGCCTGCTCGCCGCGGTGCTCGCAATGCCGACGATCTCACTGGCAGCGAACCCAGCCTCGAATCCGGCTCTGGTCAGCCCCGCGCAGACACAACCCGCGCAACGCGACACGCTGCTCCGGTACGCCCGCGACACGTGGGCGTCGCTCGCAGCGATGACCGACCCGGCCAGCGGCCTGCCGGCCGACAGCATCACGGCCGACGGAATCGCCAGCGTCCAGACGTCCACGACGAACATCGGCGCCTACATGTGGAGCACGCTCGTCGTCGACGAGCTGGGGATCATCGGCCACCGTGAGGCGGTCCAGCGGCTCAAGCGCACGCTGTCCTCGCTCGAGACGATGGAGCGCTATTGGCCTGGTGGCCAGTACTACAACTGGTACGACCACACGACGGGCGCGAAGCTCACGACCTGGCCGCCAACCGGCGAGCCGATCGGCCCGCACGGCCCGATCCTGTCGTCAGTCGACAATGGCTGGCTGGCCGCAGCGCTGCACGTCGTCGCGACCAGCGTCCCGGAGGTCGCGGCGCGCGCCGGGGCGCTGTTCGACAGCATGGACTTCGGCTTCTACTACCGGGTGGCGGCCAACCGGATCGCCTTCTACTACGCGCCGGCCGACGGCGATTCGCCGTGCTGCTACGACACGATCGTGAGCGAGAGCCGGATCGCGAGCTACATCGGGATCGCCACCGGCGAGATCCCCGCCAGGGAGTACTTCGGCGCCTGGCGGACGTTCCCGGCCACCTGCGACTGGAGCTGGCAGGAGACACAGCCCGTCGGCGTGACGCGGACCTATCTCGGCGTCGACGTCTTCGAGGGCGCCTACCAATACGACGGGATGCGCATCGTCCCCGGCTGGGGGGGCAGCATGTTCGAGGCCCTCATGCCAGCCCTCTTCGTGCCCGAGGACCAATGGGGGCCCAGGAGTTGGGCGATCAACCATCCGCTGACCGTGGCCGCCCAGATCCACCACGGGCTCCTCGACGCCGGCTATGGCTACTGGGGCTTCTCGCCGTCGAACATCCCGGAAGGCGGCTACGCCGCCTACGGCGTCGACGCGATCGGCATGAACCCCGATGGCTATCCCTCGAACGAGGACAACACCTTCATCGACCATGGCTTCGACACCTGCCCCGGGCGCGAGGCGAAGGCCGACCCGCCGCCCTCGGCATACACGAACGGCGTCGTGACGCCCCACGCATCGTTCCTGGCCCTCGCCTGGGCGCCGAACGCGTCGCTTGCCAACCTCGCCGCGCTCGAGGAGAACTTCAAGATCTACGATAGGTGGGGCTTCCGCGACTCGGTGAACGTCCAGTCCGGCGAGGTCTCGGACTCCTACCTGTCGCTCGACCAGGGCATCGTGATGGCCGCGATCGGGAACGCGCTCGGCCACGACATGCTGCAACGGGCGTTCGCGACGCAGCAGTTCAAGCACGCACTCCAGCCGGTGATCTCGATGGAGGAATTCAATGCCGGTCCGCGTGACCGGGTGGCACACCTCGATCGGCCGTAGGCGCCGGTCGTGAAGGCCGGGGTACGGGCCTTCGGAATGTCCGACCCGGAGGATCGCGAGCGCTCGAGCGGTTCGGCGCGAATCGGCTGGTTCGCGGCGCTTGGCACCCAGAACCAGCGCGACTGGGCCGCCGCGCAGGCCCGGATCGCGCCTCCGGCGGACGTGCGCGCCGAGCGTGGACGAGGACACGTCACGATCACGTGGTCGCCGGTCGACGGGGCGGCCGGCTACCTCGTCCATCGCGGGTCGACCCGCGACGGGCCGTTCGAGCCGATCGACCAGCACGGTGGCGACGTTCTCGCGGTCCCGCACGGGCCGTATCTCGACACGTCGGCCGGCGGCCTGGACTCCCCGTGGTACGCGGTGGCAAGCCTCTCCACCATCGAGGCGGAGGAGCTGGCGCTCTCGCCGCCGGTCGCGGCCAACGCGGGCGTCGCTGACGGCCGGGTCACCATTCGGGTGGATGTCTCCGCCAACCGCGGTCGGCTCGCCCGACCGTGGCGCCCGATGATCGGCTCGGAGCACCTTGCGCTCCTCCTCCAGGGTGCGGGGCCGGGCGGGCGAGACGTCGGCGCCGAGCTCACCGAGGCGCTTCGCATCGTCGGGCGCGAACTGGGCGTGGCGACGGTCCGGGCGCATGCGATCCTCCATGACTCGCTCGGCGTGTGTCGCGTGGACGGCGACCGATTCGTCCACGACTTCTCGAAGATCGACCTCGTCGTGGATCGGGTCCTCGCGGCCGGTCTCCGGCCCATCGTCGAGCTGTCGTTCATGCCAGCAGCCCTTGCGTCCGATCCGGCCGCGACGGTCTTCGCCTACGAGGGCATCATCTCGCCGCCGCGCGACCACGAGCGGTGGGCGGCCCTCGTTCGTGACCTCGTCACCCACCTGGCGGACCGGTACGGCTGCAACGCCGTCCGGCAATGGGCGTTCGAGGTGTGGAACGAGCCGAACCTGCAGGCGTTCTGGGCGGCAGCCGAGTCGGACTACTTCCGGCTGTACGAGGTCACCGCCCGCGCGGTCAAGTCCGTCGACGAGCACTTCCGGGTCGGCGGGCCGGCGACCGCGGCGGCCGCCTGGGTCGACGACCTGCTCGCGTTCTGCGCGTCGCGGGACGTCCCCATCGACTTCATCTCCACCCACACGTACGGCGTCCCGCCGCTCGACCTCCGGCCGATCGCGGCGCGGTATGGGCGGCCGGACCTGCCGCTGTGGTGGACCGAGTGGGGCGTGAGCCCCACCCACGCCGCGCCGATCAACGACAGCGTCTGGGGCGCGCCGCTCGTCGCGCACGGGATGCGCTCGGCGGCCGGCCGTGTCGAGGCGGTCGCCTACTGGGTCGCCTCGGACCACTTCGTCGAGCTCGGCGAAGCGCCGACCCTCTTCCACGGCGGCTTCGGTCTGCTCACGATCGGCAACCTCCGCAAGCCTCGCTTCTGGGCGATGGCGATGCTGGAACGGCTGGGCGAGGACGAGCTGGCGAGTGAGCTCGCTGGCGACGGCGCGGGCTCGCTCGTCGAGGCGTGGGCGTCGGGCGATCCTGGCGGCCGGGTCGCGATCGCCGTCTGGAACGGCACGCTCGATTCGTCGAAGGGGACCGGCGTCCGCGACCTCGGCCGGTCGATCACCCTCGACGTCGAGGGCCTGCGGTCCGGGACGTACGAGCTTCGGCACCATCGGGTCGACGCCCGCCACTCGAACATCGTCCGGACCTGGAAACGTCTCGGCCGGCCCGACTGGCCGGATGAGGCCGGCTGGGCACGTCTCCGCGAAGACGACCGCCTCGAGACCCTCGGGAGGCGCCGACGCGTCCGCGTGTCCCGGGGCCGCCTCGAGCTGGCGTTCGAGCTGCCGATGCCGGCCATGTCGCTCATCGAGCTCGTACCGATCGGCGGCCGGAACCACCGTGTCGGCCATGGGTGACGGGCGGGGGCTGATCGCAATCGAGCTGCGAAACCGGGCCGGCCTGGCGATCGAGCTCCTCGAGAACGGCTCGATCTTCGCGATCCGCCACGGCGACATTCTCGTCAACCAGGTGCTCGGAAGTCCCGTCGAGGGCGGCCTCGGCAACGTCTACCTCCGCCGACGAACGCGCGACGGGATCTCGTCGTTCCCGTTGCTCGGGCCGGCGTCCCCGAGCCGCTTTCGGGCTTCGGGCCGCGGCGCGGCCTGGGAGGGATCCGTCGACGGGCTCGACTACGCGTGCACGCTCCGTCTCGCCTCCCGGCGGCCGACCTGGTTCTGGGAGATCAGGCTCGCCAACGCGACTGGCGGGCGGCTGAGCCTCGATGCCGTGCTCGCCCAGGACCTCGGGATCGCCGGCGAGGCGGCCGTCCGGAGCAACGAGCTGTACACGAGCCAGTACATCGATCACACGATCCTCGAGGACGAGGATCTCGGCTTCCTGATCTGCTCGAGGCAGAACCTGCCCCAGGGCACGGCGTTCCCCTGGATCATGCACGGCTGCCTCGACGGAGCCGTCGGCTTCCTGACCGACGGCTTCCAGCTCTACGGCCTTGCCTACAAGGCGTCGAACGTCCCGGCCGCTCTCCTTCGCCCGAGATTGCCGAACCGGAACTACCAGTACGAGTTCGCGCTTCCGACGCTCCAGTCACGGAGGCTCGCGCTGTCGCCCGGGGCGACCGGCCAGATCACGTTCTTCGCGGCGTTCGAGGCCGATCACCCGGCGGCCTCGAGCGCCGCGGACGCGGGCCGGGCACGCGCCGCGGTGAAGGCGTTCCGAAGCCTTCGCCGTGCCCCGATCGATCGGACGCCACGCCCTCGCGCGGCCGGCCTGTTCGATGCACCGAGCCTGTTCGAGAGCCGGGATCTCGGGCCAGCCGACCTCGAACGGCTGTTCGGCACGGAGTGGCGTCACGTCGAGCGTCGCGACGGGACACTCCTGTCGTTCTTCCACGGCCGCCAGCAGCATGTCGTGCTGAAGGCGAAGGAGCTCGTCATGGAGCGACCGACCGGGCACATCATGCGCTCCGGCCGGGACCTGCTCCCGAGCGACGACATCCTGTCGATCACCGCCTGGATGTTCGGCGTCTTCGGCTCCCAGCTCACCATCGGCAACACCTCGTTCAACAAGCTCCTCAGCGTCTGCCGCAATCCGCTCAACGTGCTCAAGACCAGCGGACAGCGCATCTTCCTGCGGACCGACCGGGGCTACGAGCTGCTGGGCCTGCCCTCGGCCTTCGAGATGGGCCCCAACAGCGCGCGCTGGATCTACCACGATGACCGGTTCACGCTGACGATCCGGGTCTCGACCTCGCTCGACGCGCCGGTGTGTCGCCTGAGCCTCGACGTCGAGCGGGGCGGCCCGCTCGAGCTCCTCGTCAGCCACAACGTCGTCCTGGGCACGAACGAGTACGACGCCGCCGGGCAGGTGGTCCCGGATGCCCTCAACGCCCGCGTCGAGCTGCGCCCCGCGCCCGGGACGCTCGTGAGCCGGCACTACCCCGAGGCGACGTTCGTCATCGCGTCGCCGGACGCCGATCAGATCGAGGCAATCGGCGGCGACGAGCTGCTCCACGCCGACCGAGTCGACCGAGTCGACCGAGTCGACCGAGGCGGATCGTTTGTCGTCGTGAAGACGAAGCCCGTGACGCACTTCTCACTCGTGCTGACCGGCAGCCTCGTGGACGCCCAGCGGGCCGAGGAGCTGGCGACCGCGTACAGCCGCGAGCCCGCTCCCCGCGGGCCGGACCGCGACGCCGACCCGGAGCGCATCGCCGACGGCTTCTGGTCCGAGCTCGGGCGGGGGGCGACCCTGGGGGGCGCCACCGGGCGGTGCGCGAACGACCTCGCCCGCCTGAATGACCTGCTGCGCTGGTACCTCCACGACGCGATGGTGCACTGCACGACCCCGCACGGGCTCGAGCAGTACAGCGGGGCTGCCTGGGCGGTGCGCGACGTCTGCCAGGGCCCGGTGGAGCTCCTCGTCGCGACCGGCCACCCGGGCCCGCTGCGAGACGTGCTCCGGATCGTCTACGAGAACCAGGACCGGGAGACCGGTGACTGGCCGCAATGGTTCATGTTCGACCGGTTCCGCGAGGTGCGGGCGGCCGACAGCCACGCCGACATCATCCACTGGCCGATCAAGGCGCTGTGCGACTACGTGGAGTCGACGGGCGACGTCTCCATCCTCGACGAGCAAGTGGCCTATACCGACGGCCGGACGATGGCAGTCACGGCCGAGACCGAGACCATCTTCGCCCACACCGAGCGGCAGATCGCCAGGATCGAGCACGACTGCATCCCGGGCACGGCGCTGCCCGTCTTCGGCGGCGGTGACTGGGAGGACACGCTCCAGCCAGCCGACCCGGCCATGGCCCAGCGACTGGTCAGCGCCTGGACGGTCGAGCTCGCCTACCAGACGCTCGACCGCTACCGGACGGTCTGTGATCGGGCGGGAAAGGGCGCGATGGGCGATCGGCTGGCGGGCCTGTGCGCCCGGATGCGGTCCGACTTCCACCGCTACCTCGTCCCCGGCGGCGTGGTCGCGGGACTGGCCCATTTCGGGCCCGACGGCGTCGAGTACTTCCTCCACCCGCGCGATCACAGGACCGGCGTTGCCTACCGGCTGCTGCCAATGACGCGGGGCATCACCAGCGGCATGTTCAGCGCCGGGCAGGCGAGGCGGCACGTTGCGCTGATCGAGCGCCACCTCACGTTTCCCGACGGCGTGCGGCTGATGAACCGACCGATGAACTATCACGGTGGGACTTCGCTCTACTTCAAGCGCGCCGAATCGGCGGCCAACTTCGGGCGCGAGGTCGGGCTCCAGTACGTCCATTCCCACATCCGGTACATCGAGGCGATGGCGAGGATCGGCCTGCCCGACGAGGCCTTCCGGGGACTGCTGGCCGTCTGCCCGATCGGGCTCGATCTGGACGTTCCCTCCGCCCTCCCCCGCCAGGCCAACGCCTACTTCAGCAGCTCCGATGCCGCGTTCATGGACCGCCGGCAGGCAAGCCGTCAGTTCGGCCGGCTCAGGACCGGGCGGGTGGGGGTCAAGGGCGGCTGGCGCGTCTACTCGAGCGGGCCCGGCATCTACATCAACCAGCTGATCTCGAACGTGCTCGGCCTGCGCACCTATTTCGACGACGTCGTGCTCGACCCGGTGCTGCCCGGACGGGCTGACGGGCTGACGTTCGATTTTGAGTTCGAAGGTCGCCCGGTCCGCTATCTCTACCACGTCGCCGGCGCCGGCTTCTCACCCCGGGAGGTGCGCGTCAACGGCCGGCGGCTGCCCGGTGGCAGGTACGCGGACAATGCCTATCGGCCGGGCGCCATGCTCATCTCGAAGCGCGCCTTCGGCGAGGCGCTCGATCGGGATGAGAACCTCGTCGAGATCTTCATCTGAAACGTCATGAACAGGGGCCACTCTCCGCCGGGATCGAGGTGCGCGCGACCGTTTCATGGACCAACTCCGAACTCGGGCGCTGTCGAGGGGAATGGTCCTCCGAGGGGCCGCAGACGTGTACGCCGCTTGAGTCGCGACGGCCTGAACCTCGCCCATCGGCGGCGCGCCGATCTCGGCGAGCGCCTGCTTCTGCGCCGCAACCTTGGCGATGACCGACCGGCCCGCCGAGCGCCGCTCCTGCGTCCCCACGGGCCAGGGGTACGAGCGGACCATCGGCGAACGCATTGCCCGGCCGCGAAGCCACCCGCGATGAGAGCCGGCGACGCCTCGCCGACACGGACCGCCGCGACGCCGGTGGCCGACCGTCAGGCTCCTCGTGCCGTGACCGCGAGCTCGGCGGCAGGCACCGGGCGCCCGAGAAGATAGCCCTGCCCGAGGGTGACGCCCAGCGTCCGCAGCGCCGCGAGCTCGGCGTCCGTCTCGATCCCCTCGGCCACCAGCCGGCAATCCACCGAGTCCGCCAGGTGGCGGAACCCGGTGACCAGGGCCTGGCGGGCCTGGTCACCCTCCAGCCCCTCGACCAGCGATCGATCGATCTTGACGATGTCAGGGTGCAGCTCCAGCACGTGTCGCAGGCTGGCGAAGCCGGCGCCGGCGTCGTCGACCGCGAGCCGGACCGCGGGTCCGATCGCCGCGACGGCCTGCCGGAAGGTCGCGTAGTCGGTGATCGCCTCGTGCTCGGTCACCTCGAGGATGATGGCGCGGGCCGAGGCGCGCACGATCGAGGCAAGCGGCTCGTGGGCGGTGATCAGGGCCGGTGACACGTTGACGTTGAGGAACGCCCGGTCCGGTAGCGAGGTCGCGGCTGCGAGGGCCGCGCGCAGCGTCGCGATCTCCAGCTCGACACCGAGCCCGGCCCGCGCCGCCTCGGCGAACTGGGCATCCGGGGCCGTCCCGTCGGCGAACCGTGTCAGTGCCTCGTAGCCCTCGGCCTGCCCGGTCTCCAGGTCGACGATCGGCTGGAACACCGGCCGGAACGCCTCCTCGTCGATGATCCGGCGGATCCGGCCCTGTGCCTGCTCGTGCCGGCCTCGGCGCAGGAGCGAGGGGCCCAGCACGGCCCCGCTGATCCCGGCGAACTCGACGAGCGCCGGCAGGCGCTCCGTCAGGCCGACGGCGCCGCTGCGATCGGCCGAGGCCAGGGCGAGCAGGCCGGCGACCTCGCCGTCCACCTGGAACGGCGCGTAGGCGATCGCCCGGATCCCGCTGGGCCGGGCCTCCTCCGGGTGCAGGTGCCCCCGCCTCGGCACCCAACGCTCGACCCACGGCCCTTCCTGCGCCCGCGCCCGGAGCTGCGCCGCACGGGCCACCGGAACCCGCCGCAACGGGGCCGGGGTGCCGTCTCCCGCGGCCCCCGCGAGCGGATTCGCGCTGCCGTCGCCTTCGAAGACCATGAACCAGGCGACGGCGGCGTCGGGCAGGCGGACCAGCTGCTGGCAGACGGCGGCGGCGGTCTCCTCCAGGCTGTGCTCGGGCCGCAGGGCCCGCATCGCCTCGGCGATCAGGGCACGCTCGCGGGCGCGTGTCCGGTCGCGCTCCTCCGCGGCCCGCTCGCGCGTGACATCGCGCTTGACCGCGACGTACCCGGTCAGGGCACCTGCGGCCCCACGGATCGGCGAGATCGCGGCCTCCTCGGTGAACAGCGACCCGTCCTTCCGCCGGTTCACGAGGTCGCCGACCCAGGTCCGGCCGGCGGTCAGCGTCTGCCACATCGCCGTATAGAACGATGGTGCCTGGACGCCGCTCTGGAGGAGCCTCGGGTTGCGGCCCAGCACATCCTCGCGGGTGTACCCGCTCACCCGCTCGAAGGCCGGGTTGACGTACTCGATCCGGCCGGCCGGATCGGTGATCATCACGGACTCGCCAGACTGCGCGACGGCGGCCGCGAGGCGGAGCCGCTCGGCCTCGCCCGCGGCATGGGCCTCCCGCGCGCGCAGGACGTCCACGCCATAGGCGAGGTCGGCGGCGAGCTCTTCCAGCAGCGCGACCTCGTCGGGGCCGAAGGCGTCGGTCTCGCCGCCGTAGATGACGAGGACGCCGAAGATGCCGGCCTGGCCGTCGAGCGGCAGCGCCACGACAGACGCGTAGCCACGCCGGAACGCCTCGCTGCGCCAGGGGGCCATCGCCTCATCTGCCGCGACATTGCGGCTGATGACGGGCCGACCCTCGCGGATCGCGGTCCCGGCCGGTCCCCGACCGTTCGGGGAATCCCTGCTCTCGATGCGGATCCCGGACAGGTAGCCGTCCTCGCGTCCGGCATGGGCCGCGGGCCTCACCGTGCCGGAGGCCGGCTCCACGAAGCCGACCCATGCGAACCGGAAGCCGCCCTCCTCCACGATCGTCCGGCAGATGGTGGCCAGCAGGTCGTCCTCCGTCTCGGCGCGGACCAGCGCGCGGTTCGCGGCGCTCAGCGTCCGCAGCACCCGGTTGAGGCCCCTGAGCGCCACCTCGTGACGCTGGCGTTCGGTGATATCCCGGGCCACACCCTCGATGGCGACCGCGCCGTCCGGCCCCGACGGCGCGACGGCAAGATGGACCTCGAAGGCGACCCATCGGCCGTTCGCGGCCCTGAACCGGACGACGGCCAGGTCCATGGCCGGGACATCGGCCGGGTCGACCCGGAAGACCGGCAGGTCTCCCGGATGGACGAGACTGTCCAGCAGCGCCGGCTCCCGGTAGAACCGCTCGGGCGGATAGCCGAGCGCCGCCTCGATGGACGGGCTGAGGTAGTCGACCCGCGAAGCCGGCGCCACCCGGTAGCGGAAGATCACGTCGCGCGCATGCTCGGCGAGGAGGCGGAATGTCCGTTCGCGCTCGGCCAGCGCGGCCATCTGGCGGGCGCGGTCGCGCTCGTAGCGACCGAGGAGCAGGGCCAGCAGCAGCGCGGTCGCGCCGACGAAGCCCCAGCCCTTGAGCGTCTCGACGACCGCGAGCTCCCCGGGCGCGGGGAACAGCGCGGCCGCCACCGCATCGCTGAGGGCGATCCACACGACGGCCACGCCCACGTACACGAGCAGGATCCGTCGCGGGGTGACGGGGGTTCGCACGGGGACGTCGTTGCGCAGGGCCGGGTGCTCCATCGGGAGTTGCCTATCCGCACCAACTGTTGGTCACGGAGGACCGCCCGCCAACCGCCCGAAGGTACCGATCCTCCCGGGCGCACAGTCACGGTACGGGCGCTCGGCACCCCCCGCTCAGGCCGCGCTGGCCTCCGCCACCGGGGCCGCGCCGGCCTGCACCGCCAGGGCCGCGCCGCGCGACCGCCGGAGCCGGCGCGCTCCGCGACCCCCGGTCAGCGCCTCCGCCGGCGGGGCCTCAGCGACCATCGTCGCCTCCACGGCCGAGGCCGCGGCGGCGGCCTCGGCCACCTCGTCCGCGAGCAACGGCTGGGCGAAGAAGAAGCCCTGGCCGTACGTGCACGAGAGCGACCGCATCCGCTCCGCCTGCACGGACGTCTCGATCCCTTCGGCCACCGTCTCGATCCCCAGGGAGCCGGCCATCGCGACGATGGCGGCGGCGAGCGCGGCCGAGCGACTCACGGTCTCGAACTCGCCCTCCTGCGTGAACTCGGCGGCGATCTTGAGCGCGTCCACCGGGAACTGGCGGAGGTGGCTGAGCGAGAAGTAGCCGGTGCCGAAGTCGTCGATCACGACCCTGACGCCGAGGTCGCGCAGCCCCTGCAGGGTCCGGATCGTGGTCGGGGTTGCGCGCAGGAGCGCCGTCTCCGTGATCTCGATGACCAGCAGCGCGGCGGCCACGCCGTGGTCGGACAGGGCCGCGCGCACCCCGTCCACCAACCCGGGCTCCTGGACCTCCCGGGCCGAGACGTTGACTGCCACGAACATGTCGTCCGGCGTCCCGCCCTGGGCGCGCCACGCGGCGGCCTGCCGGCAGGCCTCGTTGAGGACCCAGCGGCCGATCGGCAGGATGGAGCCGTGCTCCTCCGCGATCTCGATGAACTGGCCGGGCGGGATCAGCCCCTTCTGGGGATGTCGCCACCGGACGAGCGCCTCGACGCCCGCCAGGCGTCCGCCGTCGAGCGCGATGATCGGCTGGTAGCGCAGGACCAGCTGGTCGAGATCCACGGCCTGCTTGAGATCCAGCGCCAGTTCGTGGCGCTCGCGGATCGCCTGGTGCATGCCGGGGTCGAAGATCGCGAAGCTCGCCTTGCCGCCGGCCTTCGCCATGTACATCGCGACATCCGCGTTGCGGACCATGTCGGCCGCCCCGTCCACGGCGTCGTGCGCGCCGGCGATGCCGATGCTGGCGGAGATCGTGACCGGATGGCCCGCGACCAGGACCGGCGCCCGAAGCTCGCGCACCAGGCGTTCGGCCATCGCGCGCGAGCTGCGGAGGTCGGGCAGGTCACGCGTCAGCACCGCGAACTCGTCGCCGCCCAGGCGGGCGACCAGGTCGCCGTCCCGGACCAGCGAGGAGATCCGCCGGGTCACGGCGACCAGCAGCTCGTCGCCCGCGGCGTGTCCCAGGGTGTCGTTGACGATCTTGAAGTCGTCGAGGTCGATGAACAGGACCGCCGAGATCTGCTCCGAGCCTGCTGCCACCGTCCCCAGGACGCGCTCCAGGCTGGCCTGGAATGATCGCCGGTTGGCGGCGCCGGTGAGCGAGTCACGCTCGGCCAGGTCCTGCACACGCTGGAGCAGGACCGCGTTCCGGAGGTTGAGGGCCGCGATCGCCGTGAGCTGGGCAACCATGCCCATGACCCGCCGCTCGATGCCCGCCAGCGCGTGCCCGCCGTGCTCGAGGACGACGACGCCCACCGGCCGGCCGTCGGCGATCATCGGGGCCACGATCACGCGGCGGGCGTCGGGCATGAGAGTGGCCAGGCCGGGGTCGCGGACGGGATCCAGCCTGCGGAGCGCGATCGGCGACCGGGATGTCCAGGCGCGCTCGACGACGGGGTCCACGGCCAGCGGCGCCGGATCGTCGCCTGCGGCGACGTCGTGCGTCGACAGCACGACCAGGCGGTCAGCCGAGGCGCCCAGCAGGGCGCCGCGGCGGAACCCGTATCGATCCACCAGCGCCTCGAGCACGAGCCTCGCCTGGCGGACCGGATCGCCCTCGTCGTCGAGCTGGGTGCCGACACGGACGAGCGCCTCGAGATCGGCGCGCCGCTGGCGCAGCTCGCGCTCGTTCATCGCCGAGAACACGGAGGTCGCCAGCGCGAACAGCCAGAACGCGGTCACGTTGAGCGCCGGCAGGCCGTTGAGCGCGATCGCGCCACCCGGCATGACGTCCACGGGCGGCAGCAGCGCGGCCGCCTGGGCGTACAGCACGACGAACAGCAGCAGCGAGTGCCACAAGGCGATCTTGAGACCGGTCCGGTAGGACGCCAGCAGCGAGACAGCGACCAGGTGGAGGTAGATCAGGAAGCGCATGGGGCTCTGCGTGCCGCCGGTGCCGTACATGGCGCAGGCGAGGTACAGCCCATCCACGAGGAGCATCACGGTCATGGCCGCGAATGCCGTGCGAGGCACGCGGCGGCCGAGCCACTCGAGCCCGACGGCGAGCGCGAGGTAGCCGGCTGTGATCTCTGCGACGAGGTGGAGCGGCAGAGCAAGGGTCGCGGGCCCGGCGAGACCGAACCCGAGCGTGACGGCCGCCAGGGCGAACCTGAGGCCGAGCAGATATCGCAGCCGGTCGGTGAGGGCCGTGTAGTCGGTGCGCAGGCGGTCGGGGTTCATCGGGCATCGTCCTCGAAGGCGACGAGGGAGTCGGCGACCGATCGCGGAGCCGACCGGAGCTTTGGATCGCGATCGTCCATGCGCGACTGGACGAGGAGGAACAGGAGGACCAGGAGGGCGAGCGCCAGCGGGAAGCCGAAGGTCGTGGCGACCGAGGCTGCGGCCTCCGGCCGGAGCACGCGGCCGGCCCCATCGATCGCGAACCCGACGATGGCTTCGACGGTGCCCTGCAGCCCGTCCGATGGCCGATCCTCGGGGAGGCCCCGGACGACATCGCCGCCCGCGACCCCGGTGGAGCCCCGGTCCGGGCCGCCGCCCGCGACCCCGGTGGTGCCGAGGTCCGGGCCGCCGCCCGCGACCCCGGTGGAGCCCCGGTCCGGGCCGCCGCCCGCGACCCCGGTGGTGCCGAGGATCGCGGTCACGGGAGCGGGGTCCGGCGAGGATGCGGGCGCGTCGCTGGACATGGCGGCGGGCTCTGGCAGGGCTGGCGTCGGCGACGGCGTCGCAGCCGGTGTGCCGGCGACCGTGCCCGGATCCCGGGATGGGCCAGCCGGCGCGGGATCCAGGGATGGGGTGGCGGTCGGCGACGAGTCGGCGCCGGACGCCGGGTGTGCGCTGGGCGAGGGGGGTGCGCTGGGCGACGGATTGGCCGCGGGGGCCGGGGTCGGGTCCACGGCGGGGCTCGGTGACGGCTCGACGCTGGGCGACGGATGGGCCGCGGGGGCCGGGGTCGGGTCCACGGCGGGGCTCGGTGACGGCTCCACGCTGGGCGACGGCGTCACGGCGGGGCTCGGCGAAGGCGTCACGGCGGGGCTCGGTGACGGCTCGACGCTGGGCGACGGCTCGACGCTGGGCGACGGATTGGCCGCGGGGGCCGGGGTCGGGTCCACCGCGGGGCTCGGTGACGGCTCCCGCTGGGCGACGGCTCGACGCTGGGCGAGGGCTCGGCCGCGGGGCTCGCTGACGGCTCGACGGCCGGGCTCGGGTCCACGGGAGGCGGCGGGTCGCCGTTCGGCGGCGGTGTTCCCGCGATCACCGTCCGCTGCACGGTGTCCACCGCGTCCACGCGCTCAGGTGCCCCGACGGCCTCGGCGCAGACGTCCGGCCCGGTGGACGTCCTGGCGCAGATGACGTCCACGCCCGTGTTCGCCGCGACGTAGGACACGGCGCACGTGCCGGTCTGACCCGTGTGGCACTGCAGATCGGCGCTGTTGCCGTTGCCGTTGCCCGCCGGAGCGTTTGCGCTCCCCGCCTGGAAGAAGAAGCGGACCTGCGCGTTCCTCGCCGGGCCGGTCAACATGACTCCCGCGGCATCGAAGATCGTCGCGGCCAGCGTGACGGTCGTGCCGGCGGTGACGATCCCGACATCAGGCTCCACGTCCAGGATCGGGTCCGCGGGCGCGGCAGCGATCGCCGCGGGCGGGGTCGGCCAGATCCCCGCCGAGAGCACGGCGGCGAGGGCCGCCGCCGCCCAGGCCCTTGCCCTTGCCCTTGGCGTTGTCGTCCTGCTCATTCAGCATCCCCTGCGTGCTGCAACGCGCCGGCCGGTGGGTCTGCGCGGCGTCCCCGTGACACCCCGTCAGGTTGGTCCATCCCGTACTCCACGGCCACCCGCTCGATGGGACCATGTGCCAGCGCGCACCACGCCGCAGCTGCGGGGAATCCGCGGACGGTCCCGTCGCCAGACCGGGACCTCCGTCCCATGCCCGGGTGACAGGGGTGTGGCAGCGGTCGGTCCGGGTCGGTGCGCCGCTGCCACGGACGGGCCCTGCCCGGTGCCCTCCGGCACCGGGCAGACGAACCCCCCGGGGCAGTACCGTCCCACGCAGCCGGGGCCGGGCGTCACAGGCGCGCCGCGTCCGCGGCCGGCGGAGGGATCGGGTGGTCGTCACGCGTGTCCGGGAGCTGCTGGCCCGGGTTCTCCCCCAGGGCGCCCTGCTGCTGTCGGTCCTGACCTTCGTGAGCTACGCGATGGGACTCGTCCGTGACCGCGTGTTCGCCCGGACGTACGGCGCGGGCCCGGAGCTCGACGCCTACAACGCCGCCTTCGTCCTGCCCGAGCTCGCGCTGGACGTCCTCGTGGCCAGCGGCCTGACGGCGCCGTTCGTCCCCGTCTTCACCACGCTCCTGCGCGAAGATGCCGCCGCGGCCGCCAGGTTCGCGCAGACGGTGCTGACGCTCGCCGTGCTGGTCATGGGCGTCGCGAGCCTCGCCCTGCTGGTCGTCGCGCCCTGGACCCTGTCCGTCGTGGCGCCGGGCTTCGACGCCGCCGGCCGGGAGCGGTACCTGGACCTCTACCGGCTGATGCTGCTCACGCCCGTCCTCTTCGCGGCGTCGATCACGCTGGGCGAGGTGCTGGTCGCCGAGCGGCGGTTCCTCCCCTATGCCCTCGCGCCCATCCTGTACAACGCCGGGATCGCGGGCGGCACGGTCTTCCTCCACGGGTCGATGGGCATCCGGGCGGCCGCCGTCGGGGCGGTCGCGGGCGCGCTGCTGCACCTCGGCATCCGGCTCGCGGGGATCACCCGCACGGGGATCCGGCCCCGTCCCCGGTTCGACCTGGGGACGCCGGCGGTCCGCGAGTTCGTGCGCCTGATGGTGCCCAAGATGGTGGGCCATCCCATCGAGCCGCTGACGTTCCTGTTCTTCACCTCCGTGGCCACGACGCTGGCCGCAGGCAGCGTCTCGGCCGTCAGCTTCGCCCGCAACTTCCAGAGCGTCCCGGTCTCGCTCGTCGGCGTGGCGTTCTCGGTGGCGGCGTTCCCCGCCCTGTCGGCCGCCTGGGCCGTCGGCGATCGCCCCGCGTTCCGCCGCCTGGTTCGCACCAACTTCGCCACGATCGGCATCCTGGCGGTGCTGGCCGCGGGTGCGCTGGTCGTGGTGGGTCCGATCGCGATCCGCGTGTTCCTGGGCGGCGGGGCCTTCGGCGCCGACGACGTCGCGCTCACGTCGTTGATCCTCGGCGCCTTCGCCCTGGCCGTCCCATTCGACGCCCTCAGCCACCTGCTCGCCCGCGCCGTGTACGCGACCCACAACACCATCCTGCCGGTCTTCGCCTCCCTGGCCGGCTTCGCGATCACGGTCGGGGCGACGCTGCTCCTGGTGGACCACGTCGGGGTGGTCGCGATCCCGGTCGGGTTCGCGGCGGGCACGGCGGTCAAGTCCGTGCTCCTCGGCGCCGCCCTCGCGCGGCGGCTGACGGTCCCGGTCAGCGGTCCAGTGGCCTCGTCGGCACGATCGCGATGAACAGGCCGTCCCGCTCCGGGTAGTGGCCCTCGGGCCGCTTCCACGGCAGGTAGTTGCGTCGCATCTCGGACGCGTTCTGGAACGTTCCGGGCGGGTCGGACGGGCCCCAGATCGAGGAGATCCGCGGATACCACGGGTCGAGGATGTAGGTTCCCGTGACGGTCGCGTCGCTGAAGGTCATCGGATCGGCGGTCGCCCGGTAGCCGGTCATGACCCAGGTGTGGGCGCCGCGCCATGCCAGCAGCAGCACCGGGGCGTGCAGCCTGGAGACGGAGACCGCCGCGTCCAGGAGCGCGTCCGCGCGCGTGTCATACGCCCGCACCTGGTAGCCGTGGACGCCGTAGGCCTCCAGCGCGGCGACCATCGCCGCCGGCCCCCAGCCTCCGTTGAGGCTGTCCCGGCGGCTCTCCCACTCTCCGATCCGCGAGGCGAGCGTCTGCTGGAACGCGACGGTCAAGGGTGCCCGGCCGTGCATCGCGAGGACGATCTGGGTGCCGGCCACGGCGCACCACTCGTGGTCCTCCTCGCTGATGAACGCCCGCCGGGGGTTCGTCAGCAGGTTCACGTCCACCTTCGCACGCACGGGTGCGGCCGTGGGCGTGGGGGATGGGGTCGGAGACGCCGGAGCAGGGTCGGCCGAGGCCGAGGCCGATGCCGAGGCGGGGGCCGAGGCCGATGCCGAGGCGGGGGCCGACGCCGACGCCGTTTCTGCCGGTGACGGCGCGACCGCGAGCCACGGTCGGGGCGTGACGTGCACGATGGCCCCGATCGGGCGGTCCGGTGGCGGATCCACGATCAGCTCGATCCGCCGGGCGACGTCCGTGAACCGGTCGCCGACGCCGAGCACGTTGGACCACACCGCCAGCGCCGCGAGGAGGACGCCGGCGACCAATGCGGCCGCGACGGGCCGCCACGGGACGCGTTGGCGAAGCATGGTCATCCGAAGGGGCTCCGGGGCGGATCAGGCCGCCGGAGGGACGGGCGAGCGACCGCGCGTGCGACGCGGGCGCGAGACCTCGTCAGGCGGTCTTGCGCCGGCGGCCACCCCTGCCACCCGGCAGCCTGCCGGTGGACAGGTAGATGACGCGTCCGCGGATGGCCATGTTCGTACCCGGTTTGTGGGCTGCGATGGCCTTCTTCACGGCCGCCCGCATGGTCGGGATCTTCTCAGCCGGATCGAGCTCCACGGCGATCACGTCCTCGTCCGACTTCAACCGGCCGAGCGCCTTGCGGACCTCGTCCTCACGCTGAAGGGCGGCAAGCTGGCGGGGCGAGAGGGCGCGCTCTCGCGGCTTCGGGGCAAGCTCCTCGAGCTTGGCGACGCGGATTCGCATTGACGGGGCACTCCTGGCGCGAAGTGGGCTGCGATGAAACGATGTCCATGATTGCACGAATCCGGGGTTGCGACACATCCACCACGTCGCCGTCCAGCAGCTTCCGATTGACGTTACGAGGCCCTGCCGCACCCCGCGAGATTCACGTTCCAGCCGGTTGCGCGATCACAGTCCGGAGCAAGTCATTCCAGGGTTGCGTGACCGCACCACGCACGAGTGGGTGCGCCCGAAAATGTCCGGTGAAACGCGCGCAATCGCCTCTCGCCCGCTGGACGCGGGTCGTATTCTCCGCACCAGCGGCGCAGCCCGCGCCGGCGAGGGAGGTGTTTCGATGACGGACCCGACCGGGGGCGCCCAGACGCCCCAGGGCCCAGGTGACTGGCAGACGCCGCCGCCGCCGAGCCCCACGCCCCAGTTCCAGCGGGCGCCGGTTGCCGCGGGCCCGGCCCCGGGCGTCGCGTACGCGGACCTGATGACACGCATCATCGCGCTGGTGATCGACGGGATCATCCTGGCGATTCCCTACTGGATCCTGATTGCGGTCCTGGCCTTCCTGGGCGATTGGGCGGCATTCATCCTGTCCGGGATCGTCTACCTCGCGTGGACGGCGGCGTACTTCGTCTACACGTGGACCAGGCAGCGTGCCTCCTACGGCCAGAAGTTCCTCAGCCTCGAGACCGTCAACGCCGCCGACGGCGCGACGCTCACGCAGGACCAGGCGATCCGTCGCTGGGCCTTCCTGTTCGGGCCGGCCGCCCTGGCGCAGGTGTTCTCGTTCGGTGGCGGTCTGCTGCTGGGCGCCGTCGGCCTGATCCTGAGCCTGCTGGCTGCCCTCTACTCCCTCTACCTCCTGTACACGACGTCGCAGAGCCCCAAGCGCCAGGGCTACCACGACGTGCAGGCAGGCACGGTCGTCGTCAAGCGGCTGACGTAACCGCGAGCCGCTTCCCTGCGCGAACGGAGCCGGCCTCGCCGGCTCCGTTTCGATTCACGGGCCGCGCTCCGGGACCGCACGGTCATTCACGTGTGGATCAGGACGACGAGCTCGCCGCACGAATTGACCGGTCAACCCCGGGTTTGGCCCCCGCACCACGCTCGGGGATCGCCCGGTTGATCCACACCTGAATGAGGGCCGGGGGAACGAGGGCCGGGGGGAACGAGGCCCCGGGGGAACGAGGCCCCGGGGGAACGAGGCCCCGGGGGAACGAGGCCGTCGCGCGCCGCAGGGCCCGGCCCCGCCATCGGAACGGGAGTATTCGGCTGCCGGCCCTCAGGGCTCGAAGTCCAGGCTCCGCACGTGACGCGGCCGGAACACGGCCAGCGGCCGCCGATCGAATGCCGCGACCCGCCGGATGCCGAGCCGCTCCGCGGTGGCCACGAGCAACGCGTCCGCGAGCCGTGGCCGGTGCTCCGACGCCTCCGCCATGAGCTCCGATGCGCGCGACAGGTCCGCCGGAGTCGGGGCAACGACGCGGACCGCGCCCGACACCACGGAGTCCACGACCGCGCGGGTCGCCGCGGGTCCCAGCTCCCGCTGGAGGACGATGTCCAGCTCGGCGAGGCCGAGCGCGCCCAGGAGCAGGGGCTCGTTCACCCGCGCGAACCACGCCACGGCGGCGCCGTGGTTGAGGTCCGCGGCGTCAGCGGCGGCGAGGACCGCGGACGGGTCCAGGAGGATCGCCATCGGTCAGCGGCCGCCGGGCCGTCGACCGGCCTCCCGGCGGGCGATCGGGCGCCCGTCCAGCGACAGGCGCCCGTGCGAGCTGCGGCCGATGCCCACGAACGGGAACTCCGGCGCGGCCTCGTGCGTGTCCAGCCAGGTCTCCAGCGCCGCAGAGATGACCGATGTCTTGGTCGTCCGCTGGCGCTGGACGTGGCGGTCCAGGCGGTCGAGGAGGTCGGCGTCGAGCAGGATGGTCGTCCGGGCGGTCTTCATATGACGTCATATCTACCATGGTGGACGGCGACGCGCCACGTCCGGCACCATGCCCCCATCGCCTTGCGACCCCCAGGAGACCGACGTGAGCCGTTTTGAACCGAACCTGCGCATCCCCGGGCCCACGGCCCTCCCCCCGTCCGTCCGCGAGGCCGGCGGGCGCCAGATGGTGAACCACCGGGGCGACGAGTTCCGGACCCTGCTCCGTCGCGTTGCCGCGGGCATGAAGCCGTTCTTCGGCACCGAGCACGACGTCATCCTCCTCACCTGCGCCGGGACCGGCGCCCTCGAGGCCGCGGTCGTCAACACGCTGTCCCCGGGGGATCCGGTCCTGGCCGTGACCATCGGCTCGTTCGGTGACCGATTCGCGAAGATCGCCGAGGTGTACGGCGCCGACGTCACGCGCCTGGCGGCCGAGTGGGGCAAGGCGGCCGATGCCGCGGCGGTCGGCCGGGCCGCCGCGGAGATCCCCGGCCTCAAGGCCGTGCTCCTGACCCACAACGAGACGTCCACCGGGGTGACCAACCGCGTGGACCTGCTGGCCGCCGCCGTTCGCGATGTCGCCCCCGACGCGCTCATCCTGGTGGACGCGATCTCCGCGCTGGGCGCGGTGCCGTTCGAGATGGACGCCTGGGGCCTGGACCTCGTCGTGACCGGGTCCCAGAAGGCGTGGATGGCGGCCCCGGGCATGGCGATGGCGGCCGTCGGGCCGCGCGCCTGGGCGGCCGCCGAGACCGCGAAGATGCCGCGCTTCTACCTCGACCTGAAGCGCCACCGCGACAGCGCGATCAACGGCGAGACGCCGTGGACGCCCGCCGTGGCGGTCCTGTACCAGGTGGACGAGGGCCTGCGGCTGATGCAGGCCGAGGGGGACGGCGTGTTCGCCCGGCACGAGGCCTGCGCGGCGATGACCCGGGCCGGGCTCCGGGCGCTCGGGTTCGAACTGCTGGCCGACGACGCCGTCGCGTCGCGGACGGTGACCTCCGCCCGGATCCCCGAGGGCCTCGACTGGAAGGCGTTCAACGGCGAGCTCAGGAAGCGCGGCCTGGTGCTTGCGGGAGGACAGGGCAAGCTCCAGGGGAAGATCTTCCGGGTGGGACACCTGGGATCGGTGACGACGGACGAGGTGCTGGGGGCGATCAGCACGCTCGAGGAGGTCGCCGTCCTGCAGGGGCTGGAGGTCGCTCCCGGGTCGGCGGTGGCCGCCGCCCAGCAGGTGCTGCTCGCCCTGGCCCGCCGGCCGGTGGAGACCGGGGCATGAGGATCCTGGTCGTCGAGGCCCTCGCCCCCGAGGGCCTCGAGCTGCTCCGCGCGCACCACGAGGTGGACGAGCGGCTCGGGCTGCCTCGCGAGGAGATCGCCGCGATCCTGCCCGAGTACGACGCGCTGGTGGTGCGCAGCCAGGTCAAGGTGGATGCCGAGCTGATCGCCGCCGGCACCCGCCTGGTCGTCATCGGCCGGGCCGGCGTGGGCGTCGACAACGTGGATCTCGAGGCGGCGACCCGGGCCGGGATCACCGTCGTCAACGCGCCCACCGGCAACACCATCGCGGCCGCCGAGCACACGCTGGCGCTCCTGTACGGGCTTGCCCGCCGCGTCGCCGCTGCGGACGCCTCGATGCGCCGGGGCGAGTGGAAGCGATCCCAGTTCACCGGCGTGGAGCTGCGCGGCAAGACGCTCGGCATCATCGGCCTGGGCAAGATCGGCCAGGCGATCGCGGTCCGCGCGCGGGCGATGGAGATGACGGTCATCGGCGCCGACCCGTTCGTCACGCCGGAGCAGGCCGCGAACCTGGGCGTCGAGCTCGTCAGCTTCGACGACCTGGTGGCGCGCTCGGACGTGATCACCGTCCACGTCCCGATGACCCGCGCCACCCGCGGCCTGATCAACGCCGCCGCCATCGAGCGGATGAAGCCCGGCGTGATGCTGCTCAACGTGGCACGCGGCGGGATCCTGGACGAGGCCGACGTGGCCGAGGCGCTGCGCGCGGGCCGGATCGCCGGGGCCGCGATCGACGTGTTCGACAAGGAGCCGCCCGTCGGTTCGCCGCTGCTCGACGCGCCGAACACCCTGCTCACCCCCCATCTCGGCGCGTCCACGGCCGAGGCGCAGGTCGCCGTGGCCGAGGAGGTCGCGGCGCAGATCCTCGACATCCTGGACGGTCGCCCGGCCAACTATGCGGTCAACGCCCCGCTGCTCACGCCCGAGACCGCCCAGGCGATCGCACCCTACCTGCCGCTGGCGGAGACGCTCGGGCGGTTCATCGCGCAGTTCCTCCGGTCCGCGCCCCGCCGGCTCACGCTGGAGATCGCCGGGGAGCCGGCTGGCTACGACGCCTCCCCGCTGGTGGCGGCCGTCCTGCGCGGCCTGCTCGAGACGACCACGACGGAGCGCGTCAACCTCGTGAACGCGGCCGCGCTCGCGAAGGCACGCGGCATCACGACCGTGGAGCAGAAGACATCCGCCGCCGGCGCGTTCTCGTCGCTCCTGACGCTGACCGCGGAAGCCGACGGGCGCACCGCGACGGTCGGCGGCACGGTGGTCAACCGGGAGCCGCGGATCGTGCGCCTCGACGAGCACACGATGGACCTCGCCCCGGCGGACTCCATGCTCATCACCCGGCACCACGACCAGCCCGGGACGATGGGCAGGATCGGCCTGCTGCTGGGCGAGGCCGACGTCAACATCAGCGCGATGACGCTCGCCCGATCCGCGCCCCGCGCCGACGCGTTCATGGCCCTGGCCCTCGACGACGACGTCCCGGTGACGGTCGAGGACGCGATCCGCGCGCTTCCGGCGGTCATCGACGTGTGGACGATCCGCCTCGTGGGTGACCGGTGAGTGACGGGACGCCGCTGATCCCCGAGGGCTTGGACGCCACGCTGGTCCTGCTCCGGCACGGCGAGTCCGAGTGGATTCGCGAGAACCGGTTCCAGGGGCAGGCCGAGACGCCGCTGTCCGCGATCGGGCGTCGCCAGGCGGCACTCGCCGGGGAGCGGCTCGCCCGGCCCCACGCCTCCCCCGCCCTGCCGGTGCCGCTGGGGCGGCCGGTGGAGATCGTCCACTCGCCGCTCGCCCGGACCCGCGAGACGGCCGAGGCCGTCGAGCTGGCGATCGAGCGGCAATCCGGGGGCGACATCGTCCCCGTCCGGCCGGATGCCGGGATCATGGAGATCGGGCAGGGCGCCTGGGAGGGCGTCACCCACGACGAGATCATGCGCCGCTGGCCGGCCGAGCTCGCCGCGTGGCGCCGCCGTCCGCACGAGGCCTGGGCGCCGGGCGGCGAGTCGCTGGCGCAGGTCCGGGGCCGTGTCCGTCCCGCGCTCGCCGGGATGCTGGAGCGGCTGGGCCGCGACTACCCGCGCGGCAGCCTCGATCGTCCGCAGGTCGGTGGCTACAGCGACGCGGGCGTGAGCGCCGGCCAGCCGTGGTCGATCCTCGTCGGCCACGACGGCGTGTTCAAGGTCGTGCTGCTGACCCTGTTCGACCTCCCGCTGGACCGGTTCTGGACGTTCACCTTCGCCCTGTGCGGGATCACGGTCGTGGAGTTCCGCGGCGGCCGGGCGGTCCTCCAGGCGCACAACCTGACCGAGCACCTGGCGCCCCTGCTCGATGAGCACGCGCAGGCGGAGGCCGAGCGGCGCGCGAGGTCCGGCGCACTCTGATGACCCGCCGGGTCGGCGGCTAGCGGTCCCTGCCGGTTCTCCGCCGTGGCCCCCGCCGTGGCCGGCGCCGCAGCACCAGCCGCAGGAGCGACACGCGCAGCCGACGGGTGGCGTCGCGGACCGCGCGCAGCCGTGCTCCGCCCAGGCGTATCCGGGCGTACGAGCTCTCGACCTTGGCGTCGGCGACGGTTCGAATGTCCGCCTTCGCCACCGGGACCAGCTCGCCGAGCGTGGAGGCGTATTCGTAGATCGTCTGGGTCGGGCGGGGCGCGAAACCGAAGCGCGAGGCCGCGCGCGACATGCTGCGCCACGCGCTGTCGGGGCTGATCTCGCCGCGCGGCCCGCGCAGCCAGGCGGCGAGCGCCACGCCCCCCACGAGGAGCACCAGGAGCACGGTCAGCACGATGAGCAGCGTCCCGTCACCCGGCCGGCCGGCGGCCGTCGGGCCCAGCGACCCGGCGTCTCCGGGATCGCCCGCGATGCGCCGGGTCGGGGCAGGCCGGGCCGCACCCCCGGACGAGGACGGCCGCGGCGTGGCACCGGCGACCGGCGGGCCCTGCCGGATCACCGAGGCCTGGCCGACCCCGCCGCCCGTCGGGTCGAACGGGATCCAGCCGTAGGCGGGGAAGTAGACCTCGACCCAGGCGTGCGCGTCGCGGTTTCTGACCGTATCGGTGGCGCCCGACAGCGTTCCCGGCAGGAACCCCTGGACGAGCCGCGTGGGGATCGGGTTGTCCGGGATCGCCGCCCGCAGCAGGATCGCCATCGTCGAGGCGTAGTGGAGGCAGTAGCCCCGGTGGGTCCGGGCGAAGCACTCGATTGCGCTGGGTGATGAGCACTCGACGTTCCGCACGTCGGTCGTATAGGTGAACAGCTTGTCGTTGCGCAGGTATGCCTCCATCGCCACCGCGAGGTCGTACGGGTTGCCGGTCCGGGCCCCCTGCAGGATCGTGCCCAGGAGCGCCGACGCGTCCGGTCCGATGGCGCCGGCGGGAACGGCGGTATAGCGCGCGAGGATCTCGGGCGGGTAGTCGCGCGACGCCGCCCGCAGCCGGTTGGCGCTGATCACGTCCTGGTCTGACAAGCGGAGCACGCGGGCATCGACCGTGTAGCCGGACCGGGCGCCCGGGACGTCCACGCCGGCGAACCACTCCGACGTCCCGCCGAGCAGGACGTTGGCGTCGAGCGAGACGGAGGCCGGCGTGCCGGGGCTCAGCAGCGCGTGGTCACGGAAGTCCTCCGGTTGGACCTGAACCGTGACCTCACGAGTCAGGTCTGGCGACGGTTCCTCCGCGCTGCCGGCCAGCAGCGGATCGCCGGCGGGGACCGGTTCGGACGTGATGTCCGTCTGCTCCCATCCCGACAGCGCGAAGGTGTCGTACGTCGCGGCGCGCCATTTCTGGTCCGCCCTGGCGCCGGCGGGGAGCGTGGCCCGGAACGCGATGTTGTCGTCGCTGAACCACTGGGCCGCGATCCGGGCGCTCGACCCGAAACTCACGCCCCCGCCGCTCCGCAGGTCGCCCCCGACCGGGAACAGCCGGCCCAGCGTCTGACCGGCCTGGACCAGCTGGTCGCTCGCCCCGTCCCAGGCGCCGGCCAACGGCGCCGACGCCGCGCGCTGGGTGAGGAAGAGCGATCCGAGCACGGCGATCACGATGAACACCGTGCCGCCGCGCAGGTAGAGGGACGCGACCGCGCCCGGGTCCCCGATCTGCCTGCGGATCCAGGTCGTTCGCTCATCGAACGCGTGCATGCCGATGAGCAGGAACAGCGACGCGCCGGTGAACACGACCAGGTACGGCAGCTGGTCGCGGACGGTGAGCGCCATGTTCGCGACCAGGACCAGGCCCACGACGATCACGGCGTTCAGCGGGCGCCGGTGGCCGAACACCGCGTAGGCCGCGAACTGCGCGGTTCCCCAGACGACGCCCCCGAGCACCAGGATGTAGTGGACCTCCTCGCTCGTGAACTGCCGGCCGCGCCACGCGATGTCGAGATAGGCGTTCACCGTGCCGCTCGCCGTCAGCATGAAGGCCCCCGGGATCGACGAACCGGGCATCACCGCCCGGCCCGCGAGGATCGGGATCAGCAGTCCCGCAAACGTCGCGCCGACCAGGTGGGTGGTCCACCGGCCCCAGCCGAGCTTCGGGCCGGCGAGGCCGAAGGCGGCCCCCAGCAGCGCGCACAGCGGAAGGCCGTCGGTCAGCGCCACGTTGCCGTTGACCCAGCCGGGATCGTCGATGGCCCAGGCCAGGGCCAGCACCATCACGCCGAGCAGGGCGAGCGGCAGCCAGCCCTCCTCCGGACGCCGCAGCCGGAACTCGCTCATCGCGACAGCGCCTCGCCGAGGCCCTGGTCCGGCCCCACGACATACGTCGGGAGCTCGTACTCGGCCAGCGCATGGCGCATCGCCCGGGTGCGCTGTCGTTGCGCGTCCGCCTCCGCCGTGCCCTCCGGCTCCGGCTCGAACGCGCTCCCGTCCAGGAGCACGACGACCGCGGCGATCCCGCGGCCCCGGAGGGTGGCCAGCGGCCGGATGAACGAGGGGTCCCCGGTCGGGGTGACGATGATCGCGGTCATGCCGCGACGCAGCCGCGCGAGGCTGTTGACGAGCGTCTCGCCGAGCGGCGCCCGGCCGTCCGCCTCGACCGCGGCGAGCAGCTGGAGGATCCTCAGCCGCTGGCGGGCACCGCGGTCGGCGGGCAGGGTCGTGGTCCGGAGGGCATTCACCGTCAGCCCGACGGCGCGGTTCTCCCCGATGGCCTTGTCGGCGATCGAGGCCGCGACCCGGACCGCGACCTCGGTGGTGGACCGGTCGCCGCTGCCCGCCTCGACCGCGGCGTCGAGGTCCAGGAAGATCCAGGCGTCCGCGGTCTGCTCCAGCTCGAACTCCTTGACCTGGATCTCGCCCAGCCGGGCGGTCGAGGGCCAGTGGATGCGGTTCATCGAGTCACCCGGCGCATACGGCCGGACGGTCGTCGCCAGGGGCGTCGTCTGGAGCGTCCGCTCGGGCGAGGCGTGCGCGCCCTCGATGTTGGCCGGCGGCAGCCGCCACAGGGGCAGCGCCTCGATCCGCGGATAGACGATCAGGGTCACGCCCTGGCCCACGCCCGCCGACGCCTCGAAGAACCCGAACGGGTCGCCGGTCCGGATCTGGAGCGGTTCGATCCGGAAGTGCCCGCGCCGCGCCAGGGGCGCCCGCACCAGCCAGGACCGCTCCTGCCGCCCGGCGAGCGACAGGGCGCGACCCGGCAGCCCGCCGGCCAGCGTCGTCGGGTTGTGGACCTCGAGCCAGGGCTTCGGCAGCCGCCCGGTGTTGCGCAGCGTGTAGGTGACCCTCAGCCGGTCACCGACGTGGCCGCTCAGCTGGCTGACCGCGTAGCCGGCTTCGAGGTCGGACAGCCCCAGCCGGGTCAGGACGTAGCTCCCGCCGCCCACGAGCAGCCCGACGTAGACGAGGAAGAACAGGAACGGGTAGCCGGTCGAGAACGCCGCCACGACGAGGACCGCCGCGAGGCCGAGGAGCTGGAGGCGACGGAGCAACGGGATCGATCCTCCGCTGGGGTCCCGGGGGAGGCGAGCGGTGCGCGGGCTCAGCCGGCGGCGGGGCTGGGCCGCACCTCGCGCGGGCCGCCCGTCTGCCGGGCGGGCTCGATGGGGGTCGAATCGAGCAGCTCGCGCACGACGTGCGCGGCACTGATGTCATGGATCGAAGAGGAGGTCCTGATGATGACGCGGTGCGCGAGCGCCGGCTCCGCCAGCGCCTTGATGTCGTCGGGGATCACGTAGTCGCGGCCGAGGAGCCCGGCCAGGGCCTGCGAGGCGCGGTACAGCGCGATCGAGCCGCGCGGGCTGGCCCCCAGGTAGACGTCCGGGTGCGACCGCGTCGCGGATACGAGCCGGACGATGTAGTCGCTGACGGCCGGGTCCACGTAGATCTCGCGGACGGCGGACTGGAGCCCGCGCAGCTCGTCCACCGAGCAGACCTCGGAGAGGTCCTCAAGGGGGTGCGTCCGCTTCTGCTCGTCGAGAATGACGATCTCGTCCAGCAACGCCGGGTAGCCGAGGCGGATCCGGAGCATGAACCGGTCCAGCTGCGCTTCCGGGAGGGCGAAGGTGCCCTCGTACTCGATGGGGTTCTGGGTGGCGATGACGAGGAACGGGTCCGGCATCGGGTGGGTCACCCCGTCGATCGTCGCCTGGCGCTCCTCCATGCACTCGAGCAGCGAGCTCTGCGTCTTGGGGGTGGCCCGGTTGATCTCGTCCGCGAGCACGACCTGGCTCATGATCGGCCCGGGCCGGAACTCGAACTCCTGGGTCTTCTGGTTGTAGATCGAGAGGCCGGTCACGTCCGAGGGCAGCAGGTCCGGCGTGAACTGGATGCGCCGGAACGTGCAGCCGAGGCTGCGGGCGATCGCCTTGGCGAGCACCGTCTTGCCGGTGCCGGGGACGTCCTCGATCAGCAGGTGGCCCCGGCAGATCAGCGCGACCAGCGCCAGGCGGACCTCGTGATGCTTGCCGACGATGACCCGCTCGACGTTGGCGAGGACCTTGTCGCCGACCTGCTGGATGTCGCTCATGAGACTCCCGTTGCCTGCGGCTGCCAGCGGCAGCAGTCAAACCCACACCCGGCGCCCTGACGCCCGATGCGGCCCTCCGGTGACGTCGCGAACACGGGCTCCGAGGGACGCGGCGACGTCGGACCCCCGTTGCAGTGTACGACCGTGGTCGGCAACGGGTTCCCGGGACCCAGGCCGGGGGTGCCGATGTCATGACCGTGGCCGCTCGTCAGCCCCGGAACAGGGTCAGCCCGCCCAGCCAGACGACCACCAGGCAGCCCGCCGCGCCCATGACGCCCAGGAACGGCTCACCTCCGCCAAACGAGGCCACCGCCACGACCGCGAACAGCACGGCGAGGACGAGGGCGATCCCCGCCATGCCCAGCCGCTCGACGAGCGGGCGGGGACGGCGATCCGGCACCGACGCGGCGGGGTCGGGCGTGGGCGAAGACGAGGGCGAGGACGTGGGCGGGGGCGGGGGCGCCGTGGGATCGCTCATCCCGGGAGCGTATCGCGTCGCGTCGGCGCCCGGACTCAGGGCTTGCCGTAGAGCTCGAAGTAGCGCGTCATCAACGCGCCCGCCAGCGGTGCCGCGCGCTGGCCGCCCCGGCCGCCGTTCTCGACCAGGACGGCGATCGCGACCCTCGGCTTGTCGACCGGCGCGAACCCGATGAACCAGGAGTGCGGCTCGCCGGACGCCAGCTGCGCCGTCCCGGACTTGCCCGCGGTCGGTACCCCCGGCACCTTCGCCCCGGACGTGAACAGCCGGCCGAGGTCGCCCTCGACGGCCTGCCGCATCGCCGCCTGGATCGCCCGCGCGTCGGCGGCCGACAGCACGCGCGCCCAGGTCTCCGGTCCGATCGCCCCGACCCCCGGGCCGTCGCCGGTGATCTCCGTCACGACGTGGGGCCGCATGAGCACCCCGTCGTTCGCGACGGTCGCCGCGACGAGCGCCATCTGGAGCGGCGTGACGAACGTCTCGCCCTGCCCGAACGCCGCCGACGCGAGCTCCGTGTCGCCGGCGAACCCGCCCGGCGCCGTGCCGCCGCCACCGGTGACGCGGCTGACCGCCGTGGGCAGGTCGAACGGGATCCGGGCACCGAATCCAAGCTTCGCCGCCGTGCCGACCAGCCGCTCGCCACCCGTCGCCAGGCCGGCGAGCGCGTACCAGATGTTGCAGCTGACCTCGGTGGCCTGCGCCAGGTCGAGGGCCCGGCCGTCGGTCTGGGGATGGTGTCCGTCACCGATCCGGTATCCGCTGACGAGCAGGCCGTCACGCTCGGCCGCCGGCTGCTGCGGGAAGGTCGTCGACGGGGTCACCGCGCCGCTGTCGAGCGCCGCGATCGCGGTCACGATCTTGAACACCGAGCCCGGCACGTACCGCCCCTGCGTCGCCCGGGGCAGGAGCGGGTTCGCGGCATCCTTGCGCAGACGGTCGAAGGTGTCCGTGGCGGTGGCGGGGTCCGCGATGCCCGACGCGTCGTACGTCGGGGTCGAGGCAAGGGCGAGCACCTCCCCGGTGGCGGGGTCGAGCATCACGACCGCTCCCCTGTCCCTGCCCAGCCCGGCCACGGCGTCCCGCTGCAACCGGAGGTCGAGCGACAGCCTGAGGCCCAGCGGATCCTGCGGCGTCAGGTCGAACTTGCCCAGCAGGCCACCGAGCGGGTCCGAGCCCTCCAGCCCGAGCAGCTGGGCGTTGTACGTGCGCTCGAGGCCGGCGGTCCCGTACAGGCGCGACGCATAGCCCACCACGGGGCTGATCGTCGCGTCGCGATACTCGCGCACCGCCTCGCCGTTGGCGTCACGCGCGCTACGGGCGAGCCAGCGCCCGTCACGGTCCACGATCGGACCCCTGAGGGTGCGGCGGGCGACCGCGATGACCGCCGGGTTGTCGGGCGACGTGGACAGCCGTTGCGCCTCGACGACCTGCCACCAGCCCGAGCCGCCGGCCAGGATGGCGAAGGCACAGGCCAGCGCGACGCCGGTGCGCAGGATGTTGCCGCCGATCGGTCGCGCGGGGCGGCCGGGGCCGGTCACCTGCGCCTCGACGTGAGCCGCTCGCGCCAGCCGCCCGACGCCCGCGGCGGCGGCGGCGGCTCCGCGCCGCGGTCGGAGAGGGCCAGGAGCAGCCCGATGGCAAGGGCGTTCGCCAGCAGCGACGAGCCCCCGTACGAGATGAAGGGCAGCGTGATCCCCGTGAGCGGGATCAGCTTGAGGTTGCCGGCGGCGATGATGAACGCCTGGATCCCGATCACCAGCGACAGCCCCGACGCGAGGATCGCGCGGAACTCGTCGTGCGCCATCGCCGCGATCCGCAGGCCGCGCACCACGACCACGAGATACAGCCCCAGGATCGCGAGCAGCCCGACCAGCCCCAACTCCTCTCCCAGGGCCGCCAGCGGGTAGTCGGTATGCACGGCCGGGACCGGCAGGCGCCCCCCGATCGTCGGCAGGCCGGCCCCCAGCCCCACGCCCAGGATGCCGCCTCGCGCGAACGCATACAGCGCCTGGATGGTCTGGAAGCCGGCGCCCTGGGGATCCCGCCACGGGTCCAGCCAGTTGTCCACCCGCTGCTGGACGTGCCCGAACAGGTTGTACAGGACCCACGACCCGGCGACGAACAGCAGCAGGCCGCCGGCGACGTACGAGGGCCGCCCGGTGGCGACGTACAGCAGGGCCAGGAACACGGCGAAGAACAGGAGCGCGGCGCCCAGATCCCGCTGGACCACGACGATGCCGAGGGCGATCGCCCACATCGCGACCATCGGCGCGAGGTACGGGATCGGGGGCAGCCGGATCGGCCCGAGCTGCGTGCTCGACTCGGCGAGCAGGGTCCGGTTCTCTGACAGGTAGCCCGCCAGGAACACGACCAGGATCACCTTGAGCAGCTCCGACGGCTGCCCGGACAGCGGCCCGATCGACAGCGTCAGGCGGGCGCCGTTCACGTCGCTGCCGAACACGAACGTGAGCGCCAGGAGCGCGATGCCTGCCGCCGCCCAGGTGTACTTGTAGGTCCGCAGCCACGCGTCCGAGCGCACCGCGAGGGAGAGGACCGTGATCACGGCGAGCGCGATCAGCAGCCAGGCGAGCTGGAGCTGTCCGAGCCCGAGCTCGAGGGGCCCGAGGCCCTGGGTCACGAGATCCTGGGGCAGCCGCTGCATCAGCAGCAGGCCGATTCCGCCCAGCATCCCCACCGCGGGCAGCAGCACCTGGTCGGTGCGACGGCCCGCCACGATGAACGCGAGGTGGACGAGCAACAGCGCACCGAGATAGGTGGCGAGCCCGCGCGGATCCGGCGGTGACAGGTCAAGCGCTCCGGGCGTCCGGCCCGCCGCCTGGGCGTCCAGCAGCCGCTGGGTGGCGCCGAGCGACGCCGCGCCGGCCAGCAGCGCGAAGACCACGATCGAGAGCAGGAGCAGCTCCACCGGGCGCAGCCTCGGCCGGACCGCCGGCCACGCCCGCGCCGGACGAACCTGCGCCGGGCGCGGCTCGGCCGGGCGGGGCTGGGCCGGGCGCGGCTGCGCCGCCACGCTCACGTCCGCCCCCGGTCCAGGCGCAGGCGGACTTCGCCCAGCTGGAGCTCGTCACCGAAGCCGAGGGCCGCGACCACCTCCACCGGTACGCCGTTGACGAACGTGCCGTTCGTGCTGCCGAGATCCTCCACGTACCAGGTGCGACCACGGAATGTCAGGATCGCGTGCTCTCCGGACACGAACGGATCGTCCACGACGACCGAGTTGTTGACGTCCCTGCCCAGCGAGGCGATCGCGTCCAGCGGGAACGATGAGCCGGGCGGCGGCTCACCCCGGGGCGACGCGAGGACGACCAACCGGCCCAGCTCGCCGCGGCCGCGCGAGGCGACCCGGAGATCGCGGAGGAGGATCCGCACGACCACGAACAGGAACGCGTAGAGCAGGACGAGGAACAGGATCCGGGCGAGCCACAGGGTGAGCAGGAAGCCGTCCACGTCAGCCCGGCAGCGTCTCGACGACGAGCACCGTGTCGCCGACCTGGAGCCGGTCCCCCGCCCCGAGCGCGATCTCGTCCACGCGGACGCCGTTGACACGGCTGCCGTTGGTGCTGCCGAGATCGGTGTAGACGAGCGCGCCGTGCCGCGCCTGGAAGCGCCCGTGGTGGCGGGAAACGCGCCCGTCGGCGAGCACGACCCCGTTGTCGCGGGCGCGGCCGACGGTGAGCGGGCTCCCGGCCACCTCGATCGCGTGCTCCGCCCCATCGGGCGCGAAGACTCGCAGCACCGCGCGCGCGGCCTGGGGCGCGGGTCGCCGGAACACGAGGGTCTGGGTGCCGTCGCCACGGATCCCGCCTTGCCCGGACCCGGCGGGCGCCGGGGCGTCCTCGGGCGGCGCAGGCGGATGGTCCACGGCGGGCGCGGCGGTGGCTGCCGGCTGGAGGGGCGGCCGAGGACCGGGCGTGGCGGTGACGGCATCCACCTCGATCTCGCCCGGCGTCATGGCCGGATCCGCGACCAGCGAGACGGTCGGGCGTCCCCGCAAGTGGTAGCCATGAGCGCGGGCGAACGCGAGCGCCGCGTCCGCCAGCCGTCCGGCCAGGGCTTCGGCGCCGCCGACCTCCCCGGCCGCCGCGGCCAGGTCCCCCGGTGTGAGCCGGACCCGGTAGCGGTCCGGGACGCTCGTGCGGCCGGCCTCCGCCAGCCGGGCGCGCTCCATGGCGCGCTCGACGAGATGCTCGAGCTGCACGGCCTGGACACGGGTCCGGAACAGGCGCGCGCTTGATCGTTCGAAGACCCGCTCGAGGAGCCGCTCGAGGTCGACGAGGAAGGCCATGGCGGCCGCAACCGTACCAGAGCCGGGCTCCCGGGCCGTGCCTCGGGACGAACGGCGAGGCGCCGGAGTACCTCGGTCGGAGGCTCCTGTTGGAGGCGGGGCTATACTCTGGCCCTTGCCCGGCCGGGGTTGCCGGGCGTCTTGACCTGTCCTCCGGGGGTTCGATGACGGAGATCCTCACCGAATCGTTCTGCGAGCGGTGCGGCACTCGCTACACGTTCGAGTCGAGCGCGCCTCGCAGGTCGCGCATCGGACGGGTGCGAATGCTGTCGAAGGGCGTCCGCAACTTCGTCATGTCCGACGAGTCGTCCTTCTCCGAGGCGATGGCGGAGGCTCGCAGCGAGGAGGAGCTGGCGGCGACGGCGCACCAGCTCGACGCGTTCCACAGGACGTTCAACTTCTGCCTTACCTGCCGGCAGTACACGTGCGGCGACTGCTGGAATCCGGCCGAGGGCCGCTGCCTGACCTGCGCGCCCCTGCCCGGCCAGGAGGAGCCCGCCGTCCGCCTCGACCTCGCGGCCCTGGAGCCGTCCGTCCTGGAGACGGACCACGACGGCAACGGCAACGATGGCACCGCGGCAGGGGACATCGAGGCCTGGCCGGAGATGGACCTGCCGGCCGACCGGCTGGCGCGCGTGCTGGATCTCCCGGCGGCGGACGCGGCCATCGTGGATGTGCCCGTGTCCGGGACGCCCATGACGGAGACGGCCCCGGAGGTCGGGGCAGGGGCGATGGCCGAGGCCGCTCCGGCCGAGGTCGAGGAGCTCGTGACGGCTCCGGCCGAGGCCGAGGCGACCGCGACGGCTCCGCCGCTGTTCGGCGTCGTCCCCGGCCAGAACCTGGACGACGCGATCGCCGCGTACGAGGCATCCCTCGCCGCGGAAACGGCCGCGCGGGCCGTCGAGGCGGAGCCGGAGCCGTGCCGGTGGCGGCCGAGCCGGAAGCCGTGCCGGTGGCGGCCGAGCCGGAAGCCGTGCCGGTGGCGGCCGAGCCGGAAGCCGTGCCGGTGGCGGCCGAGCCGGAAGCCGTGCCGGTGGCGGCCGAGCCGGAAGCCGTGCCGGTGGCGGCCGAGCCGGAAGCCGTGCCGGTGGCGGCCGAGCCTGTCGCATCGCCCCAGGACCACATCGTCCAGCCAACCTGGCCAGCCTCGCCGGGCAGCGCGCCGGCGCGCGCCGTGCCGGTCACCCCGACCCCGGCGCCCGCCACGGCTCCGAGTCCGTGGCTCACGGTGGCCCCGGACGACGGCCCCGCTCCGCAGTGGCCTGTGGCACCCCAGTGGCCCTCGGCCACGTCCCGTCGCGATGTCCCAACGACCCTCGCCGGCCGCCCCCTCCTGCCGCAGGCCGGTGCATCCGCACTGTGGGCCGCGTCGGCCCAGGAGGTCCTCGGCGCGGCGCCGACCCCCCTCGCGGCAGCCGCCCCGGCAGCCGCCCAGCCGTGCGTGAACTGCGGGCTGTCGCTCTCGGCCAACGCGCGCTTCTGCCGCCGCTGCGGCAGCCGCCAGGCCTAGTCGCGTTCCAGCACCGGGTGCCGGCCGGGCTCGGTCGGGTCCGCCGCGCTGGCCGTCGGGTTGGAGGCGGCCAGGGCCCGGACGCGCGTCCAGGCGCCGCCGAGCAGCAGGATGTTGAACCCGACGGATAGCCAGGCGAGGAGCGCGAACACGGCCACGAACGTGCCGAACAGCGCCGCTGCCCCGACGAGCCGGGGCGCCACGAACGTGAACGCCTGCGTGAACACGGCGAGCACCAGCCCGGCGGCCAGCGCGGGCCTCCGCAGTGCCCGCAGGGGGACCCGGTCCGCCGGCACGAACCGGTAGACGAGCGCGCTCCCGGCGACGAACAGCACGATCGACGCCAGCGGCGACGCGATCGTCCACACGGCCCTGACCGTGGCGCCTGCCTGCGTACCCGTCGGCGTCAGGTCGAGAAGCCATGACACGACGGACCCGACGATCACGACCAGGATCGGGACGGCAATGAATCCGATCGTCACCAGGATGCCCCGCATCGTGCGCTGGATCGGGTTGCGCCGCGAGGAAGTGTGGAAGATCCGTGAGAACGCGGAATCCAGGGCGGCGTAGAAGCGGCTGGACCCCCACAGCAGGCCGGCGATCGCGATGACGCCGGTCGGGACGGCACCGGCCGAGACCTGCTCGAGGGCGATCCGCGCGACGCCTTCCAGCGGCGGGACCGCCGTCGAGATCCCGGCGACGATGTCCTCGCGGAGCGCCGGGTCGACCACCAGCAGGCCGATGACCGAGAGGATGAGCAGGAGGCCGGGCAGCAGCGCGACCAGGGCCGAGTACGCCAGCCCGCCCGCGACCAGTCCCCCGCCCGCCCGGTCATAGACCGCCAGCGTCGCGGCCAGCGTCCGAACGGCGGGCAGCCCCCCCACGCGCCCCGTCATCCGCGCGGCGAGCGCCCGCAGTCGGTCGACGCCGGCAGCCTCGTCTCGCTCGCTCATCGCCTCAGGGGTTGAGGTCCTCGAACAGGCGGGGCTGGATGTCCTCCGCGTGGACCCGGCGCGGTGCCGTGACCAGCGCCCGGACCTCGCCCCGCCGAACGAAGCGGCGGCCGCCCAGCTTGATGCTCGACAGGCGTCCGCTGCGCGCCCAGCTCCCGATCGTCTCGGGCCGGAACCGAATGTTGGCGGCGGCCAGGATCTCGGCCGCCTCAGCGAGCGTGATCCAGTCGGCGGCAGCGGGCATCGCCTCAGTCCCGGGAGCCGGGCGAGCCGGACGACCGTTCTCCCGAGCCCGACGAGGACCCGCGCTCTCCCGAGCCCGACGAGGACCCGCCCTCTCCCGACGACGTCGCCGACGAGGACCCGCGCTCTCCCGAGCCCGACGAGGACTCGCCCTCTCCCGACGACGTCGCCGACGAGGACCCGCGCTCTCCCGAGCCCGACGAGGACCCGCGCTCTCCCGAGCCCGACGAGGACCGCGACGACCGGGCGCCGCCCCCGCTCGATCCGCCGCGATCCTTCTTCGCCCAGCCCGTTCCCTTGTAATGGATGGCAGGCGGAGCGAACAGCTTGCGCACCGTCCCCTCCGCGCCGCACGACGGACAGAACGGGGGTCCCGGATCGTTGATCCCGTGGAAGATGTCGAAGCGGTGGTCGCAGGCGGTGCAGACGTATTCGTAGATCGGCATGTCGCGTGGTCTCGATCGTGGGCTCAGCCGCGGAGCAGCCGCATCCCGCACTTGGGGCAGTAGAACGCTCGGTCGTGAGCGGACGCGAAGCCGCAGTGGGCGCAGACCAGGCCGCCGCGACCCGCGGCGGGCACCGGGCGCTCCACGGCCGTCAGGCCGAGCGCGTGCTGGTTGGCAAGGACGTTGGTCAGGATCCCCCCGAGGATCCGCTGGGCGATCCGGTCCGTGTCGCCCCTCACGCCGCGGCCGCCCCAACCCACGACGCCCCGGACGATCATGTCGCCGGTCGCCTCGTCCCAGTGGGAGGCCACGCCCCCGACGATCGCGTTGTACTCCGGGTACCCGGACGTGTCGACGTCGCCCTCCAGCAGCCCGCAGGCGAACGTGTCGAAGGCGAGGTCCACCGCATCGATCGACTCCAGCACGAACAGCGCGTGACGAGTCACGGGGCTCAGCTCGTGGTGGGCGTTGAGCCACTGCATCGCCTCCGACGGGCGGACGATCTGGGGCACCGCCTGGGCGAATTCCAGCGGCAGCGGCTCAACGACCTCGATGTCCCCCCGGACGGTGCCCGCGAGCATCCCGGGCAGCTCGGCGAGCGCCTGCGGACCGGCGCTCATGCGCACGCCCTCGGTGCTCTTGCCCGCGAAGTACAGCTTGAGCTGGTACTCCTGCGCGACGACCTCTTCGGGCAGGCCGACGACGCGGGCGGGTTGGGGCGCAGCTGCGGGCTTGTCGGGCTCGCCGCCGCGACGCTTCAGGAACTCGAGGGGCACGGCGTCCTCCGGGACACGGCCTGTTGGCGGGACGGCGCCATCCTACCAGCGCGCCGTGACGGGGGCGACCGGTGGCAACGACGGATCGACGCGGTGGCGCGGGTCGGCGACCCGAGGGCGACCCGCACCGTGTGACACCGTCACCGGGCGAGCCGCGACCGGAGACGGTCCACCTGGTCCGCGAGCTCCGCTTCGCGCGCCCGTGCTCCGGCGACGATGGCCGGGGGCGCCTTGGCCGTGAACGCCTCGTTCGCAAGGCGGCCGCGGGCCGCGTCCAGCAGGCGCTCCGCGTCGGCCAGCTCCTTTTCCAGGCGGGCCCGGTCCGCGGTCGCGGCAGCCGGGTCCGCCGTACCGAGGCCGATGACCGCCTCCGCGGGTCCGGCGATGACCGCCAGGCCGGCGGCCGCTCCGGCCGTGCCGTGCAGCGCTTCCCGCGTCAGCTGGCGGCGGAGCGGCCGGCAGCGCGCCAGCCGCTCGAGGGCCGGCCGCAGCGCCTCGAACGTCTCACCCAGCTCCGGCTCCACGAACACGTCCAGCGGCAGCCACGCGGCCGGCTCCAGCTTCGCGTCGGCGCGCGCGTTGCGCACGGCGCGCACCAGCTCGACCAGCGCCCCCACCCCGGCCTCCGCGGCCATGTCACGCTCGCCCGCGCCCGGCCACCGGGCCACGATCAGCAACTCCGGATCGGAGGCCCGGTGCGGCAGCGCCTCCCACAGCCGTTCCGTGAGGAACGGCATCACCGGGTGGAGCAGACGCAGGTACGTGTCCAGCGCCTCGACCAGCGCCCACCACGTCGCCTCGCGCTCGGAGGCGGTCAGCCGCTCATCCCCGAGGCGGACCTTGGCCAGCTCGAGGCCCCAGTCGCAGTACTCGCCCCAGATCGCCTCGTACAGGAGGCGCGTCACCTCGCCGAACGCGTGGTCGACCATGGCCCGGTCCACGGAGGCCACCGTCGCCGCGGCCCGCGACAGCACCCACCGGTCCCCCGGCCCGAGGTGCGTCGCATCCGGCAGTCGCCGCTCTGCGGCGGCGGGGATGGTGGAGGGGCGCGCCCCGAGCACGAAGCGGGTCGCGTTCCACAGCTTGTTGGCGAAGTTGCGGGCATTCTCGACCTTGGCCGTGCCGAAGCGCTGGTCGTTGCCGGGCGTCGTGCCGTGGACCAGGGCGAAGCGCAGGGCGTCGGCGCCCATCTCGTCGATCATGCCCAGCGGATCGACCGTGTTCCCCTTCGTCTTCGACATCTTCTGGCCGTACGGGTCGCGGATCAGGCCCGACAGGTGGACGGTCCCGAACGGGATGTCGCCGGCAAGCTCGATGCCCAGCATCATCATCCTGGCCACCCAGAAGAACAGGATGTCGTACCCCGTCTCCATGACGGATCCCGGGTAGAAGCGGCGCAGGTCGTCGGTCTGCTCCGGCCAGCCGAGGGTCGAGAACGGCCACAGGCCGGAGCTGAACCAGGTGTCGAAGATGTCGGGGTCCTGCTGGAGCTCCGATGCCGGACGGCCGCAGGTCTCGCAGGCGCTCGGGCCGCCGGGGTCCGCGCTGACCGTGGCGTGTCCCAGCGGGCAGTACCAGGCCGGGATCCGGTGTCCCCACCACAGCTGCCGCGACACGTTCCAGTCGCGGATGTTCGTCATCCAGTGCTCCCACACCTTCTCGAACCGCGCCGGGAGGATCTTCGTGCGTCCGGAACGCGTGGCCCGGAGCGCCGCCTCCGCCAGCGGGGCCGTGCGCACGAACCACTGGGTCTTGAGACGCGGCTCGACGACGTCGTCGCTGCGCTGGCAGCGACCGATCACCATCTCGTGCGGCTGCTCGCCCTCGAGGTCGCCCCGCGCGGCGAGGTCCGCCAGGATCACGGTCCGCGCCTCGTAGCGGTCCAGGCCGTCGTATGGCGTGCCGGTGCCGGCCACCCGGGCGGCGTCGTCGAGGATCGTGGGCATGGCCAAGCCGTGACGGCGACCCGTCTCGTTGTCGTCGTGGTCGTGGGCGGGCGTGATCTTCACGGCTCCCGTGCCGAACGCGGGATCCACCACGGGGTCCGCGATGATCGGCACGTCCCGGTCCACGAACGGGATCCGGACGCGCCGTCCGACCAGTGCGGCATAGCGGGCGTCGTCCGGGTGGACCGCGACCGCGGTATCGCCCAGGATCGTCTCCGGACGGGTCGTGGCGACCGTCACGGTGGCGTCCGGGTCCGGCTCGCCCGTCGCCTCGTGGAGCAAGTGGTAGCGGATCCGCCAGATGGTGCCGGTCTCCGGGGTCGGGATCACCTCGAGGTCGCTGACGCTGGTTCGGCAGCCCGGGCACCAGTTGATCAGCGCCTCGGCCCGGTAGGCGAGGCCCCTGCGATACAGCCGCAGGAACGCCTCCCGCACCGCCCGTGCGGATACCTCGTCCATCGTGAACCGGAGCCGGCCCCAGTCGCAGCTGCCCCCGACCCGACGCTGCTGGGTGAGGATGGCCTCCCTGGTCACGTCGACGAACTCACGCATCCGCTCCAGGTAGCGCTCGCGGCCGAGCGTCGCCCGGCTCTCTCCTTCCCTGGCCAGGATCCCGTCCAGCACGAACTGGGCGGCGATGCTCGCGTGGTCGAGGCCGGGCAGGAACAGCGCGGGACGCCCCAGCATCCGCGCGTGGCGGATCATCAGGTCCTCCACCGTCGTCCGCTGTGCGTGCCCGAGATGGAGGCTGCCGGTGACGTTGGGCGGCGGCTGGATGATGACGAACGGCGGCAGGTCCCAGTCCGCCGTGGAGCCCGCGCCGTCGGGGGCGAAGACGTCTGCGGCCAGCCAGCGCTCGTAGATCGCGTGCTCGAAGTCGGCCGGCACGTAGGCCTTGGCGAGCTCCTGGTTCGGCATCGTCATCGTCGGCTCCCGGAAACGAGAACGCCCCGTCGTCCAGCGGACGAACGGGGTCGTGGTACCACCTGCTGGGTTCCGTGGCCGGGGCGGTCGCTCATCGCGGTCAGCCTGCGTCCGGTCACGCTCTGGGCGCGCTATCGGGCGCCACCCGCACGGCTCGCGAGCGACCTTCGCGTCCGTCCTGCCCGCGCGGCTCGCACCATCCCGCGCTCGCTTGGGGCCGTTGCCGGACCTACTCCTCTCGGTCGTCGCCGTGAGGGCCGGAGTGTAGCACGACGGTTCCGGGCGATTGCCGGGGGTGCTCCACGACCGCGCCGTAGATCGAGCCGAGGAACCGGCTCGGGACGCGGTGCAGGAGGCGCGGCGCCGTGAACCCGGACGCCGGCGCCATCGCCTGCCAGCGCGCGAGCGAGATCGGGTGCGGGACGTACGGGTTGCCCTGGTCGCTGTCGTACTCGACGAGCACGAGGCGACCGGCCGGGACCAGGCGATCCCGGATCGCGGCCAGCACCGGGGCCGGGTCACCCGTGAAGTGGAGGCTGTTCGCCGCCAGGACGCCGTCGAAGGGTCCGGCCGGCAGGCCGAGGGTATAGTCGGCCGCGATCGTCTCGACCTCAGTGTCCGGGAACCGTCGGGCCACGCGCCCGGCCAGGTCCGCCAGCGCCCAGCGGTCCAGGTCCAGCGCGACGATCCGGCCTCCCTCGCCGAGCAGGTCGGCCAAGGCGAGCGTGAACTCCCCGTCACCGGCGCCGAGCTCCAGCCAGCGGCGGCCGGCGCCCAGGACGCCGTCGCGGATCAGCGCGACGTGATCGGCATGCTGCATGGCCCCATGATCCCCGTCCGGCGTCCCCGGTGCCGCGGTCCTGTGCTCGTCCACTCGTCCTGTGCTCGTCCACTCATCCTGTGCTCGTCCGGCCACCCAGCGGCGCGGGGCGGGGTTGGCGGTCAGCGGCGCGGTCTGCGGTCAGCGGCGCGGGCGATCAGGGGGCGGCCGGTCCGGGCGAGCGGTCAGCCGTCGGTGGGGTCGCCAGGCGAACAGTCGCGAGCCGTCCACGCTCGCCCAGAGCAGGCCGGGGTCTCGCGGCGGTTCGCCGCCTGCCGTGAGCGAGCGCAGCCAGGCCGCGCTGCTGCCCGGGAAGCTGGCACCGAACACCTCCGGGTAGCGCGCCAGGAGCGCTCGGTTGCGAGCGGTGGCCCGAACCACCCAGACAAGGCCGACGCGCGGCTCCGGCTCCTGCTCGCCCCAGCGCGCGGCCGCCAGAGCCTCGGCGTCGGCCTGTTTGCGGGCGGATGCGCGCACGGCAGCCCCGATGTCGCCGATGGAGTTCCAGCACTCGACGACGGCCATCCATCGGCGCGCGTCGTCGACGAGCGCGACATCGATCGACCGCCATGGCTCCTGCGGCTTCGTCGGAAGCTCCACGAGGCCGCGGTAGCCCGCGGCGCGGCCCAACCGCAACACGAGCTCCTGCATCCCCAGGTGGCCGGCATCAGCGGTCTCCGCGAGCGGGTCGCGCTGGAGCGTCACCCGCAGCGTGATTCCCAGGGCGAGCGCGATCCGCTGCCATGCGTCCAACGTGAGGCCGCCGCCCAGACCGCGCTCGGCCCGGCTGATCGCCGACTGGCTCAGCCCGACCCGTGCCCCGAGCTGTGCCTGGGTCAGGCGCCTGCGGTGGCGGGCAGCGTGGACGTCGGCGCCGATGCGGACGAGCTGTTCGCGGTTCGCGCGCTCAGCGTCCCGGGAGAGGCGGGTTCGAACGCGTGTCGCCATAGTCGCTGCATGCTTGCACCACGTCGTTCACCGGCCCTTACCCGGCGCCACCCAGCTGGAGCGGCCCCCTCCGAGCCCTTGTATGACCCGCCGCATGCGCCGCATGCATGGAGGGGGCCGCAGGAGGCCCTCGCGAGCGTCCAATCGGAGCCGTCGTGACCCGCCGTCGGTACCTGGGGCCGGCGATCCCCTGGGTACAGAAATGCAGCGACTACGGGGGGCGGGCGAGGCAAGGGCGAGGCGCGGCGCGGCGGAGACCTACGCGGAGGCGCGGCGCGGCGGAGACCTACGCGGAGGCGCGGCGCGGCGGAGACCTACGCGGAGGCGCGGCGCGGCGGGCGAGGCGCGGCGGAGACCTACGCGGAGGCGCCCTGCTCCGAGAGCCACTCTTGGTAGTTCGTCTCGTCCACGCCCTTGTCCACGTCGGTCTTCGTGAGCAGCAGCGGGGCGCGACCCGCCCGGATCGTCTCCTCGGTGATGATGCACTTGCGCACGTCGTTGCGCTCCGGGATGTCGAACATCACCTCGAGCAGCGCCTCCTCCACGATCGAGCGCAGGGCGCGAGCGCCGGTCTTGCGGTCCAGCGCCACCTCCGCGGCGGCACGCAGCGCGCCGGCGGTGAACACCAGCTCCACCTTGTCCAGCTGGAGGAACTTCTGGAACTGGCGGGTGACCGCGTTCTTCGGCTCCACGAGGACCCGCATCAGGTCATCCGCGGTCAGCGGGGAGAGCGTCACGATGACCGGCAGCCGGCCGATGAACTCCGGGATCAGCCCGAACTTGAGCAGGTCCTCGGGCATCAGCTTCTCGATGATCTTCGCCCGATCCGTGGGGGACATCCCACCATCGGACCCGAACCCGATCGAGCGCTTGCCCACCCGCTCCTCGACGATCTTCTCCAGCCCGTCGAACGCCCCGCCGCAGATGAACAGGATGTTCGTGGTGTCGATCTGGATGAAGTCCTGGTGCGGGTGCTTGCGACCGCCCTGTGGCGGCACGTTGGCCAGCGTCCCCTCGAGGATCTTGAGCAGCGCCTGCTGGACGCCCTCGCCGGACACGTCGCGCGTGATCGACGGGTTGTCCGCCTTGCGCGCGATCTTGTCGATCTCGTCGATGTAGATGATCCCGCGCTGCGCCCGGGCAACATCGAAGTCCGCCGCCTGGATCAGGCGCAGCAGGATGTTCTCGACGTCCTCGCCGACGTACCCCGCCTCCGTGAGCGACGTCGCATCCGCGATGCAGAACGGCACGTCCAGGATGCGGGCCAGGGTCTGGGCCAGCAGCGTCTTGCCGGATCCCGTGGGGCCGACCAGCAGGACGTTCGACTTCTGCAGCTCCACGTCGTCCACGGTGGAGCCGGCGTTGATCCGCTTGTAGTGGTTGTACACGGCGACCGAGAGGACCTTCTTCGCCTTCTCCTGCGAGATGACGTACTGGTCCAGGGACGCCGTGATGTGCCGCGGGTTGGGCAGCTTCTGCTGGGCCGGGCGCGCCTTGGGCGCCTCCAGCATCTCCTCCTCGATGATCTCCTGGCACAGGTTGATGCACTCGTCGCAGATATAGACCCCCTGGCCTGCGATGAGCTTGCGAACCTGTTCCTGGCTCTTGCCGCAGAAGGAGCAGCGATAGGGGATCTTCGTCCCCTTCGAGCCCGTCGTGGTCACCGGCACGTCGTTCCCTGCCTTAGCGGTCCGTCGCCGTCCCGGGCCCGGTCGCATCCGGACCCCTGCTGCCACCCTCGCCGCCGGCCAGCCCCGCGTCGTACGCCTGCGCGATCAGGGAGTCGCCGGTGAGGGTGTACACCGCGTCGATGATGCCATAGTCCTTGGCCTGGTCGGGACCCATGAAATAGTCCCGATCCGTGTCGCGGATCACCTTCTCGAGCGGTTGCCCGGTGTGGCGAGCCAGGATCTCGTGGTTGACCTCGACCAGGTACTCCCACTCCTTCATCTGGATCACGGCGTCCGGCGCGTTGCCGCGGTAGCCACCCGATCCCTGGTGGATCATGATCCGGCTGTGCGGCAGCGCATAGCGCTTGCCCTTGGCGCCGGAGGCCAGCAGGACCGCCGCCATCGACGCCGCCATGCCGATGCAGATCGTGCTCACCGGGGCCCGCAGGTACTGCATCGTGTCGTAGATCGCCAGGCCGGACGTCACCACGCCGCCGGGCGAGTTGATGTACAGGCTGATGTCCTTCTCCGGGTCCTCGGACTCCAGGAACAGCAGCTGCGCGATCACCAGGTTGGCGAGGTGGTCGTCGATCGCGTCACCCAGGAAGATGATCCGCTCCCGCAGCAGGCGCGAGTAGATGTCGTACGCGCGCTCCCCGCGACTGGTGGACTCGATGACCATGGGGACGAGCATCGTGGGTCTCCTGCGTTCGATCCGTCGCCTGCGTCACGCGCCGGCGGCGGCGGGCTCCGCACCCGGGATCGAGCCCGGGTCGGTGGCATCGATGGCTGCGGCCGCTTCGGCCGCCTGGCCGTCCACCGCGGACGGCCCATCCGCCTCGAGGTGCGGCAGCGCCGGATGGTCCGGATGCTCGGCGAGCCACCGGTCCACGAGGGTCTCGACGACCTGCGTTCGCCGAAGCGAGCTGCGGATGAAGTTGCGGCCGCGTTCGGACTCGAAGTACTTGACCGTCTTGGGGTCCTGGTAGCGGGCGCGGGCGCGGTCGATCTCGGCCTCGACGTCCGCCTCGGACACCTCGATCCCCTCGGCCTCCGCGATCTTCGAGAGCACGAGGAGCACCCGGGTCCGGTGCTCGGCCTGGGGGCGGAACTCGGCGTGGAGGTCCGCATCGGTCTTCTCGGTCGCCTTGAGGTACGCCGCCTCGCCGATGCCCTGGCTGGAGAGCGTGGTGCGGAACTCGTCGTGCATCACCTCGACCTCCTGGTCCACCAGGATGTCGGGCAGGTCGATGGTCGAGTTGGCGACCGCGTACTCGATGATCCGGTCGGCGAACTCGTGGCGCGCACGGTCCAGCGCGTTGCGGTGGAGGCGCTGCGCGACGTCGGCCCTGAGCGCGGCCAGGTCCGCGTACTCGCCCATGTTCTGGGCGAACGCGTCGTCCACATCGGGCAGGATCTTCTCGCGCAGCTCCTTGAGGTCCACCGCGAAGTGGGCCTGCTGGCCGGCAAGCGCCGCCTCCGGGTAGTCCTCAGGGAACGCGATGTCGAACTCGGTGGACTCGCCGGGCCGGAGCCCGACCAGGTGCGCCTCGAACCCCGGGATGAGGCGTTCCTCGCCCAGGATCAGCGGCATCCGGTCGGTCGTGCCGCCGTCGAACGGGACGCCGTCCCGGGTGCCCACGAAGCCGATGACCGCCCAGTCGCCGTCCTTCGCCCCGCGGTCCTCGACCGCCGCCAGCGTGGCGTTCTGGTCGCGCAGCTCCCCGACGACCTTGTCGACCTTCCCGTCGTCGATGGTCTCGATCTCGGGCCGGAAGTTGAACCCCGCGTAATCGCCGAGGGTCACCTCCGGGGGGACCTGGATCGTCGCCTTGAACACGAGCGGCTTGCCCTCTTCGGCCTGCACGACCTCGACGTCGGCATTGGTCAGCGGGACGATGCCCTGCTCGATGATCGCCTCCCGGTACACGTCCTGGACCAGGTGCTCCACGGCCTCGTCGAGCACCGCGCCCTGGCCGAGCACGCGCTCGAGGATCGGTCGCGGGGCCTTCCCCGGGCGGAACCCCGAGACACGCGTCTGGCGCGACAGGCGGCTCACGGCGTCGCGGACGGCGCGATCGAGCCGGTCGGCGGGGACCTCGATCTCGAGGAGGACGGAGCTCTTGGGGGCGGGGGTGGCGGTCACATTCATCGCGGGGCGAGTATAGGGTGGGTCGCCGGGACAGGTAGACTCCCCGCACGGGCGAGTGGCGGAATGGCAGACGCGCCGGCCTTAGGAGCCGGTGCCGCGTGAGCGGCGTGTCGGTTCGACCCCGACCTCGCCTACCAGGATCGAGCGTCAGGCGGGTGGCTTCAGGGCCTCGCCCGTTGCGGCGGCGGAGCGCCGCGCCTCGCCCGTTGCGGCGGCGGAGCGCCGCGCCTCGCCCGTTGCGGCGGCGGAGCGCCGCGCCTCGCCCGTTGCGGCGGCGGAGCGCCGCGCCTCGCCCGTGCCGGAGCGCCGCGCCTTCACCTTCTCCAGCTGCTCCGCAAGCGTGGCGCTGTCCGGGTTGAGCAGCCGCGCGGCGAGCTGCCGGCCGTAGCGATCCACGATCGGCTTGCCGACCGACGCCAGCAGCAGCGCGGTCATGCCGGACAGGTCGCGCTTCTTCCGCTCCGGGCCGTGCGCCTCGAGGTAGCCCGCGAACTCGCGCTCGAGCGTGCCGCGCACGCGCTCGCCGTCCGTGCCGAGCTCCCGGAGGGCCTTGTCGATCTCCCTGGGCAACATCGACTTCGGGAGCGGGTCGGGCTTGCCGAAGACGGCGTTGCGGGCCCCCCGAAGGACCCTGGCCGGCCCCCCGACCAGCAGGAAGCCGGCGCCGGCGGCGAGCCCCGCGGTCTTCGCCGGGTTGCGGCGGATCCTGGCCTTCACGTCGACTGCGGCCCGGGCCGACGCCTCGAGCCGGTCGACCTCGTCGTCGACGGCCCCGCGCGCCGCTAGGACCTGGGCCCGAGCGGCATCCGTGCCTTCGCCCACTCGATCGTCTCCTTCGTGGTGTCGATGGTCGCCTGCGGCCAGAACCGCGCCTTGAGCGACCTCGGTGTCGATCCCCTCGCGCGCGGTGGTCACGCCCATGAGGATCGGCCAGGCGAGCAGCCAGACGGTGACGCCGATGGCGATCCCCACCCGCCAGTCCGGGGGTCAGCGCGCTCAGTGCGCCGACGATGGCGCCGAGGACCAGCCCGCCGAACAGTCCGCCGGCGGCCGCCCCGGAGCGGGACCCGATCGCCAGCCCGGCCAGCGCACCGACGAGCGCGATCACGAGGGTGCCAACGAGCAGCGGGCGCACGCCGGGATCGACGCCCAGGTTGAGCCCCTCCCCGATCCCGCGCCAGGCCTCGTTGGGAAGGTGCGCGCCGAGCAGCGCCGCCACGATCGCGCCCGCGACCAGCGCGACCAGGAACGCCACGCCGAGCCTCGGGACCCGGATCGCGAGCAGAACGGCGAGCACGGCGACCGCGATCAGCAGCAGGGTGCCGTGGAGCAGCCCCCAGCCGATGGACCCGAAGACCCACTCCCCGGCGAACAGGAGGATCCCGATGCCCACGAAGAAGCCGAGGAGGAGCAGGCTCGCGAGCGCGATGCCCGCGAGCAGTGCGGCGCGCGCGACCTCGCCCTTGATCTCGTTCGCCTCGGCCCTGGCGAGATCCACGTGGGCGCGGAGGAGACCCAGGAGGGCGTCCCTGGTGGCGGTCGCCTGGCCGCGCAGGCCGGGCGGCGCATCGCGTTGAGCGGTCGGATCAGGATCCAGCGGTCGTCCTCCGGGGACGGGTTGGGCGATTGGCGGGGAGCCCGGGAATCATACCAGCGGGGATTCGCGCCGCGGCGGTACGCTCCATTCCATGGCCCAGGACCCCGTCACGCCACGCCCGATCCTGGTGGCGGAGCTGCTCGCCGTGGGATCGGAACTGACCGCCGGCGAGACCACCGACACCAACAGCGGCACGCTGGCGCGGTCCCTCGTGGCGCACGGGGTCACCGTGGCCCGGGTCCAGGACCTGCCGGATGACCTGGCGGTGGTCGTGGACGCCCTCCGCGTGGCGCTCACGCGCGCGGATCTCGTCGTCACGACGGGCGGTCTGGGCCCGACGCCGGACGACCTCACGCGGGAGGCGGTCGCGGCCGTGTGCGACGAGACGGTCAGCGTGGACCCGGTGACGCTGGACGGGCTCCGCGCATCGTGGGCCCGCCGCCGGCAGCCGTTCCCCGAGTCGAATGTCAAGCAGGCGTGGGTGATCCCCTCGGCGACGGTCCTCCCGAACCCCAACGGGACGGCGCCCGGCTGGTGGGTGGACCGCCCCGACGGGCGCGTGATCGTGACCCTCCCGGGGCCGCCGCGCGAGATGCGTCCCATGTGGACCGACGGCGTGCTGCCCCGGCTGGCGGCACGGGGCGTCGGGATGGACAGCGAGGTGCGAACCCTGCGGCTGACGGACATCGGCGAGTCGCAGGTCGTGGACCTGCTGGGAGAACCGCTGCTGCGGGCGACGAACCCGATCGTGGCCACGTACGCACGTCACGAGGCGGTGGACGTGCGCGTGTCGGCCCGCGCGGCCGGCGGGCGATCGGCCGCCGAGCTGGCGGACGCGGCCGAGGCGGAGGTGCTGGCGGCCCTCGGGGACCACGTCTGGGCGCGTGGGGATACGACCTGGGCGGCCGCGCTCGGGGCGGCGCTCGACGAGCGCGGCTGGACGCTGGCGACGGTGGAGCACGGGACCGGCGGCGCCCTGGTGGGGCTGCTGCGCGGCCTGCGGGCCGTGCGCCGCGCGGAGGTCCTCGATGACGCGGCCGAGACCGAGGACGACCACGATGACGTCGCCGAGGCCGCGCGGACGCGGGAGAGGACCGGCGCGGACGTGAGCCTGGTGATCCGGGCTCTGTCCGCCGGCCGCGACACGACGGTCCACGTCGCGGTCGCGACGCCGCGCGGCACGCACGGGGAGCAACGGCTGGTGTTCGCGACCGGCAGCCACGGCGAGGACCGGGCCGCGATCGCGGGCGCGGCGGTGCTGCTCTCCGTCCTCCGGGGGGCGGCGAAGGAGTAGCGACGCGCCGGACGGGCCGAGGCGCCGGACGGGCCGGACGGGCCTGGGGCTACCGGCGGGCCGCGCGCAGGAGCCCGGGCATGTCCAGGATCACGATCGCGTCGCGGTCCACCCGGATGAGGCCGTCAGCGATCAGGTATCCCAGCAGCTTGTTCACGCTCTGGCGGGTACTGCCGACCATCGCCGCCAGCTCACCCTGCGTGATCGGGCCGTCGAGCCGGATCTCCCCTCTCTCGCCGGCCGTCCCATGCTCCTCGGCGAGACGGGCAAGGCGCGCCGCCAGGCGCCCGGCGATGTCCAGGAAATGCAGCTCCTCCACGTGATTGGTGAGCCGCCGCAGCTCGTGGGCGAGGGCCACGAACACCTGGTGCCGGATCGCCGGCACGTCGTCCACCAGCTGGTAGAACCGGTCGCGCGGCAGGATCAGCGTCTCGGCGGCGCCGACGGCCGTGGCGGACGCGCTGCGCGGCGCCCCGTCCAGCAGGGCCAGCGCCCCGAACCACTCGCCCGGCCGGAGGGTGGTCAGGATGGCCTCGACCCCGTTGTCGGAGGGACTGGAGATCTTCACCCGGCCGGCGAGCAGGACGTGCAGCGCGTCACCCGGATCTCCCTGGTGGAAGATCACCTCCCCGCGGGCGTAGCGCCGCGTCCGCACGCTGCGCGCGAGGGTCGCGAGATCGTCCGGCCCGAGGTGCGCGAACAGCGGCACGGCCTCGAGCGCGGCCCCCAGCGCGTCGGCGGGTCTGCGGTCCTGGCTCACGACACGGATCGTAGCCGCCCGACGCGCCGGCGGTGACGATCCGCGCTCCGCGCGCCGGTCCGGGTCGTCAGGAGATCGACAGGATCGGGGTCTGCGCGGTCGCGGCGCGGACGCTCATCCGGGCCGCCACGAGGCCCGCCATCGCCTCGAGCGCCTGCGCCGCCGGACCCGGCTCCCGCTGGGCGACCGCCGGAACGCCGACATCGCCGCCCTGGCGGACCGTGATGTCCAGCGGCACCTTGCCCAGGAAGTCCAGGCCGTGCTCCTGCGCGAACCGCTCCCCGCCGCCGCGACCGAAGATCTCGGTCTCCTCGCCGCAGTGCGGGCACACGAACGCGCTCATGTTCTCCACCAGGCCGATGACCGGCACGTTCATGCGCTGGAGCATCGCGAGCGCCTTGGCCACGTCCGAGAGGGCCACGTCCTGCGGGGTGGTGACGAGGACGGTGCCGCTGATCGGCACCGCCTGGGCGAGCGTCAGCTGCGCATCGGAGGTCCCGGGCGGCAGGTCCACGACGAGATAGTCGAGCTCGCCCCACTCGACGTCGCGCAGGAACTGCTGGATGGCCCCGCCGATGAGCGGTCCACGCCACACGATCGGCTGGCCTTCGGGGACGAAGAACTGGATCGAGATGACCTTCACGCCGTGGCGCTCGAGCGGGACGATCTTGTTGTTCGCGCTCGACACCGGCTGGCCCTCGACGCCCAGCATCATCGGGATGTTGGGGCCGGTGATGTCCGCGTCCAGGAGGCCCACGGAGGCCCCCGCCCTGGCCAGCGCCACGGCGAGGTTGACGCTGACCGTGCTCTTGCCGACGCCGCCCTTTCCGGACGCGACCGCGATGACGTTCTTGACGCCCGGCACCAGCTGCTCCGCCGTCCTCGGCGTCGCTCGCCGGACCGTGGCCCCCCAGCTGATCGCGACGCCGTCCACGCCGACCGGCGCCAGCGCGCGCCGGACGTCCGCTTCGATCTCGTCCTTCAGCGGACAGGCGGGCGTCGTCAGCTCGATCGTGAACGCGACGCGGGAGCCGTCGATCGACAGGTCCCGGACCATGTTCCGGGTGATGAGGTCGCCGCCGAGCTCGGGCTCCTGGACGGTGCGGAGGGCGTCGAGGACCGCGGCCTCGGAGATGGCGCTCATGTGGGGGTCATCGCTCCTGTGCTCTGACCCGCCGAATTCCGACGCGCGGGCCGCCGTAATCCTACGCGCGCCCACCCGAGTCCGCGTCCGGGCTGTCGGCCCGGCTCGCCGGCCGCCCGCGGCCATACGGCTTCCGGGTGGACAGGGCGTGCGATTCAGGTCGCTCTCGACACCTGTGCGTGCGATTCTCGCAACCAGGGCACCGGCAGGGTTCGATATCGTGCAGTTGACACCCCCACGACGCGCGCCCTATCGTTCGCACCTCTACGGGGGGTGGAACGTGCGAGACCGAGGCTTCGCACGCCCAACCGGGATCGTCCCGCCCGGACCGCCGCCCGTTCGCCCCGCTGGAGGAGCAGGTCGTTACCCGTGCACGACGTTGACGTTCGGCTTGTCCAGGTCTCGAAGGCCTTCGGGGAGGTCATCGCGGTCGATCACATCGACCTCGAGGTCGTCGACGGCGAGTTCTTCAGTCTCCTGGGCCCGTCCGGCTGCGGCAAGACCACGACCCTGCGCATGATCGGCGGCTTCGACCAGCCCACGACCGGGAGGATCGAGCTCCAGGGCGAGGACGTGACCTGGCTGCCGCCCTACAAGCGGAACGTCAACACGGTGTTCCAGAACTACGCCCTGTTCCCCCACCTCACGATCTACGAGAACATCGCCTTCGGCCTCCGCCGCAGGAAGGTCAAGGACGCCGAGATCAAGGCGCGCGTGACCGAGATGCTGAAGCTGGTGGAGCTGCCCGGCTTCGAGAGCCGCAAGCCCACCCAGATCTCCGGCGGCCAGGCGCAGCGGGTGGCGCTCGCACGGGCGCTCATCAACCGGCCGGCCGTGCTGCTCCTCGACGAGCCACTGGGCGCGCTTGACCTCAAGCTGCGCAAGCAGATGCAGGTGGAGCTCAAGCGCATCCAGCAGGAGGTCGGGATCACGTTCGTGTACGTGACCCACGACCAGGAGGAGGCGATGACGATGTCCAATCGGATCGCCGTCATGAACCGGGGGAGCTACGAGCAGCTGGGCGATCCCGAGACGCTGTACGAGCACCCGACGACCCGGTTCGTGGCCGGCTTCCTGGGCGTGAGCAACCTGCTGCCGGGCACGGCCGACGGCACGGCCGACGGGTACGCGATCGTCCGCCTGCGCGACGATACCCGTGTCCGCGTCCCGCGCTCGCTGGTCGGCGAGCGGACGCGCGTGGACGTCGGCGTGCGGCCGGAGAAGATCCGCATCCACCACCGGGACCCTGCGTCCGGGGAGTTCAACCACCTCGCCGGGGTGATACGGGACACCTCCTACATGGGCGTCAGCACGCAGTACCTGATCGAGACCCGGGACGGGGCACGGGTCTCGGTCTACGAGCAGAACGTCGAACGGACCACCAAGGACGAGCTCTGGGCGCGCGGTGACGAGGTGCATCTCACCTGGTCCCCGGACCACACGTTCGTCGTCGAATCGTCGTCGACCGCCGCGACCGCGGCGGAGTGAGCCTGGAGGAGCACATGGGACCGGATCCCCTCGTCGCCTCGATCTCGCGCCGTGCCGTGCTCAAGGGCACGGCGCTGGCCGGCATCTCGGCGTTCATCGCCGCGTGCACCGGCACCAGGGCCAGCCCGTCGCCGAGCGTCGCCGCCAGCGCGTCGGCCGAGCCCAGCGTCCCGGCCTCCGCGGCCGCCAGCGCCGAGCCGACCCCCCAGCCGTCGCCCACCGGGCCGCTGATGTTCGCGAACTGGCCGGCGTACATCGACCTGGCCGGCGCCGCTGGTGACTCGGGCGAGTACGCCCCCGGCTCCTCGCCGACCCTCGAGGAGTTCAAGAAGCAGTACGGCGTCGACATCAACTACCAGGAGAAGATCTCCGACAACCCGTCGTTCGTCGAGACGATCAAGCCGGCCCTCGTGGCGGGCCTGCCCACCGGGTGGGACCTGATGGTCATCACGGACTGGATGGCGTCCAAGCTGGTCGTCAGCGGCTGGATCGAGAAGATCGACCAGGCCGCGGTGCCCAACTGCACGGGCAACCTGCGCGACGCGCTCCGCAACCAGCCGTGGGACCCGGGCAACGACTACCACTACCCGTGGCAGTCGGGCATGACGGGCGTCGGCTTCAACTCCAGGACGCTGTCCGAGAACAAGATCGCCGATCCCACCAAAATCGCCGACCTGTGGAACATCCCGGCCGACAAGCTGACGTTCCTGTCCGAGTCGCGCGACACGTTCGGGCTCGGGCTGCTCAAGCTCGGGATCAAGGCGGATCCGCAGACCGTCACCGTGGACGATCTCCAGAAGGTCCACGACGACATGAAGCCGCTCGTGGACAAGGGCCTGCGGTTCACCGGCAACGAGTACCTCCAGGATTTCGCCCAGAAGAAGGTCTGGGCGGCGTTCGTCTGGTCCGGCGACCTCGCGTCGTCCGGCGGCGAGGACGACCACTTCATCGTGCCGGACGAGGGTGCCCTCATCTGGACGGACAACATGCTCATCCCCAAGGGCGCCGCCAACAAGTACACGGCCGAGCTGATGATGAACTTCGTGTACGACCCCAAGGTCGCGGCCCAGATCGCGAACTACGTGTACTACGTGTCGCCGGTCAAGGGCGCGGACGAGGAGATCAAGAAGCTGGACCCGGAGGCGGCCTCCAATCCCCTCCTGTTCCCCACCCCGGACGTCGTCGCCAAGCAGTACAACTTCCAGTCTCTGTCCGACGAGCAGGAGTCCAGGCTCAACGAGCTGTACTCCGACCTGTCCGGCACGTAGGCCGCTCCACCAGGAGCCACTCGAGGGACACGCGCGATGACGGCAGCGACGGAGACGTCGGCGCCCGGGCCGGGCCTCCGCCAGCGACTCAGCGGGGCCGTGCCCTGGCTGCTGCTGGCGCCCGGCCTCCTGTGGCTGCTGTTCTTCTACGTCCTGCCGGTCATCCAGATGTTCACGTACTCCATCTCGACCGGGTCGCTCGAGACCGGCTTCGAGATGACGCTCACCCCCGATGCCTACCAGGTGGCGCTGACGAGGTTCGGGAAGCAGTTCCTCAACTCGATCATGTTCGGCGGCGCCGCCACGGTGTTCACGTTCCTGATCGGCTTTCCCGTCGCCTACTCCATCGCCCTCCGGGGCGGCCGCTACAAGAACCTGATCCTGTTCCTCGTCATCGCCCCGTTCTTCACCAGCTTCCTGATTCGCACGATCAGCTGGAAGATCCTGCTGGGCGACGAGGGACCGCTCCTCGGTCCGCTCAAGCACACGCTCGGGATCCTGCCCGGCACGTTCAGCCTGCTGGGCACGCCACTCGCCCAGGTCGCCGGCCTCACCTACAACTTCCTGCCGTTCATGATCCTGCCGCTGTACGTCGCGCTCGAGAAGATCGATCCCAAGCTGATCGAGGCGGCCAACGACCTGTACGCGGGCCACTGGGGCGCGTTCAGCCGCGTGACGCTGCCGCTGGCGCTGCCCGGCGTGTTCGCCGGCTCGCTGCTGACCTTCATCCCGGCCATGGGCGACTACATCAACGCGGAGCTGCTGGGCAACCCCCAGACCCGGATGATCGGCAACGTCATCCAGAACCGGCTGCTGATCCAGAACGACTACCCGGTGGGCTCCGCCCTGTCGTTCATCCTGATGGCGGCGATCCTGGCCGCGGTCGCGGTCTACGCGCGCGTCCTGGGCACCGAGCAGCTGACCGGCTGATGGCGACCGCGATCTCCCCTGCGGACCTCGCCGTGGCCCGGCCCCGGGAGCCGATCCGGCAGCGGATCGACCGGCTCCTGCTGCCGGTGTTCACGGTCCTCGCGATCGGCTACCTGCTGATCCCGATCGCCGTGATGATCGTGTTCTCGTTCAACAAGCCGGTGGGCAAGTTCAACTACGCCTGGAACGGCTTCTCGATCGACGGCTGGCTCCACCCGCTGGACTGGCCGGGGCTCGGTGACTCCGTCCGGATCACCCTGATCGTGGCCGTCCTGTCCACCATCGTGGCGACGGTCATGGGCACCCTGATCGGGCTCGCCCTGACGCGGTACCAGTTCCGCGGTCGCGGCATCCTCAACGGCCTCATCTTCCTGCCGATGGCGACGCCCGAGATCGTCATGGGCGCCAGCCTGCTGACGCTGTTCGTGGCCACCGCGCTGCCGCCGATCGCGGGCTCCGTCCCGCTCCTCTACCCGACCGGGTTCGCCACCATCGTCATCGCCCACGTCATGTTCAACATCAGCTACGTGGTGGTGACCGTGAAGGCGCGCGTGGCCGGGTTCGACCGGCGGCTCGAGGAGGCCGCGATGGACCTCGGCGCGAACGAGCTGACGACGTTCTGGAAGGTGACCTTCCCCCTGATCCTGCCGGGCATCATGGCCGCCGGGCTGCTCGCGTTCAGCCTGTCGATCGATGACTTCGTGATCACGAACTTCGTGTCCGGCACGACCAACACGTTCCCGATCTGGGTGTACTCGATCCAGCGCAACGCGCTGCCGGTCCAGATCAACGTCGTCGGGTCGATCGTGTTCCTGGGCGCCGTCGCGCTCGTCGCCGTCTCGTCGCTCCGCTCCGGGCAAGCCCCCCGGATCCGCTAGTCGCCAGGGAGGCCCGCCATGGTCGACACCGTCCCCGTCTCCCCGGCCCCGGGCCCCGCGCCCCTCCCGGACCGCTCGGTCGTGCCGCCGGTCTGGAGCCGGATCACGAACCTCGTCGTGGACCACGGCGAGGGATCGTGGCTGGTGACGCCGGAGGGTGACCGCTACCTCGACTACACGTCCGGGATCGGCGTCACCAATACCGGCCACGCCCATCCCAGGGTCGTGGCGGCCGTCCAGGCGCAGGCGGCGAAGCTGCTCCACGGACAGCAGAACATCGTGTACCACGAGCCCGGGCTGCGGCTCCACGAGCGGCTCGCGCACCTGCTGCCGGGCGGGCCCTGGGGCGCGTTCCTGTCCAACTCCGGCGCCGAGGCGGTCGAGGCCGCGGTCAAGCTCGCCCGCTCCACGACGGGCCGCCCCGCGATCATCGGGTTCCGCTACGGATTCCACGGCCGGACCGGCCAGGCGATGGCGCTCACGGCGGCCAAGGACGTGTACCGCGGCGCCTTCGAACCGTTGCCCGGCTCCGTCTACCATGCCGCCTACCCGTACTGCTACCGGGCCGCCGGCGGCGCCCACGACCCGTCCGCGTGCACCTGCGACTGGGAGGCCCAGCTGGACCTCCTGTTCCACCAGCTCGTGTACCCGGACAAGGTGGCGGCCATCATCGTGGAGCCGGTCATCGGCGAGGGCGGCTACATCGTCCCGCCACCGACGTTCCTGCCGCGACTGCGCGAGATCACCCGGCAGCACGGGATCCTGCTCATCGCCGACGAGGTCCAGACGGGGTTCGGGCGCACGGGCGAGCTGTTCGCCGTCCGGCACTGGGACGTGGAGCCGGACGTGGTCGTCATGGCCAAGGGCATCGCGTCGGGGCTGCCGCTGTCGGGGCTGATCGCGAAGCGCGAGATCCTGGACCGGTTCCCGCCGGGCTCCCACGGCGGCACCTTCGGCGGCAACGTCGTGGCCTGCGCGGCCGCGCTGGCGACGCTGGACGTGATCGAGGACGAGGGCCTGGTCGCGAACGCCCGCGAGCGCGGGCGGCAGTTCCTGGACGGGCTCCGGCGGATCACCGCGGGCCGTGCGTCGGTCGGTGACGTGCGCGGCCTGGGGCTGATGGTGGCGCTCGAGCTCGTGATGCCCGGCGAGGGCGACGGCCGGGTCCCGAACCCCGAGCTCACGAAGCGCATCCAGCAGGAGGCGTTCGCGCGCAAGCTCCTGGTGCTGACGGCCGGCACCTACGTGAACGTGATCCGCATCATCCCGCCGCTGGTCACGACCGCCGACGAGGTCGATCGGGCCCTCGCGATCATGACCGAAGCACTGGACGCGGCCGGCGCCTGGCGCGCATGATCGCGCCGTGAGCGATCGGCCCGCGACGCAGCTGACCCAGGCGAGCGCCGCGGCCGACCGGCCCGCGCCGGCCGGCGAGGCGGAGGCGCGCACCCGGCTCCAGGCCTTGTTCGCGGGGCTCGACCGGCTGACCCCCTACGAGCTGGAGCGGGCCGGCCTCCGCCGGTGGGACGACGACGCGCGGCAGGCGCTCCTGCGCACCGTCGACGAGGCCGCGAGGTCCGGGGACCGGACCGCCCTGCTTTACGAGACCCGGAACGAGGCCCGCGAGGCGGTGCTGCGCCGCTACAGCGAAGGCGGGCTCCACCCCACCTGGGTCGGGCTGAACTGGGGCATCTCGCAGGGCAGGATCGAGGACCGGGTCGCGATCGTCGAGGCGCTCCAGGACGCCGCGGCCGCCGCGGTCGTGGCCGACCTCGTCCAGCCGGAGGTCGTGGACGCGCTCGGCCTGGATGCCGCGCTGCTCACGGGCATGGCCTCGGGCGAGGTCTCCGAGGGGTCGCTCGCACGGGCGATGGCGCCCCCGGCCGAGGGCCTGCGCGACTCGCGCGGGCGGCGGCTGGTCGCGTGGGTCGGCGCGCTCGTCGTCGGCAGCCTGGTGTTCGGGATGGTCGAGGTCGTGCTCGGCAGCAGCGCCGGCACCGGCGCGGGGCTCGGGGCCGCCGTGGCGGCTGCCGTTGTCTCGGCGGGGATCGTCGTGGCGCTCACGCGGCGCGTCCGCGGCGACTCGGCCGCGGACGGCGACAGCGTGCGGCGCGTCCGCGGCGACTCGGCCGCGGACGGCGACAGCGTGGGTGGGGACAGCGGCTGACCAGCCGGTCCGGCCCTCAGCCCTCGGCGCGGAGCCGCCGCAGGATCTCCTCGTGGAGCAGCCCGTTCGACCCCACGAATGACGGGGCGTCGATCCGCCGTTCGCCGTGGACATCCGTCACGCGGCCGCCGGCCTCCTCGATCAGCACCTGGGGCGCCGCGAGGTCCCAGCTGTTCATCCCGGTCTCGAGCATCGCCTCCGCCGCGCCCTCCGCGACCAACGCGTAGCCCCAGAAGTCGCCGAAGCCGCGCTCCCGCCAGGACGCCGCGATCAGGGCGTCGAAGCCGGGCATCAGGCCGCTGGCCACGTTGTCGCGACCGCTGCCGTAGAGCAGCTGCGAATCCTCGAGGGCGCCCACGCGGGAAACGCGGATCCGGCGCTCCCCGTCCTGCCCCCGGTTCCACGCGCCGCCGCCCCGGTAGGCAAACCAGCGCTCCCGCATCGCCGGCGCGGAGATCACGCCGACCTGCAGCTCGCCCGCGTGCTCGACGGCGAGGAGGGTCCCGAACAGCGGCACGCCCCGGATGAAGTTGTGGGTGCCGTCGATCGGGTCGATGAACCAGCGGGTCGTCGCATGGACGGCCTCGGTCCCGTACTCCTCGCCCACCAGCCCGTGATCCGGCCAGCGGGCCAGGATGCGGCCCCGGATCTCGCGCTCGATGCGCTGGTCCGCGACGGTCACGAACGACCGGTCCGGCTTGCGCTCCACGTCCAGGTCACGCCGGAAATGGCCGCGGGCGATCTCGTCCGCGAGGTCGCAGGCATCGAGGGCGAAGGCGAGCCACTCCCGGAGCTGCGCCTCCGGGACGCGGGCGAGGGACGCGGACCACTCGGGTCCGAAGGCGGGGTCGGTCATGGCCGTGATGATGCCGCGCTACGCCCGCACGCGCTCGCCGGCGGGGTCATAGAGGGGCTCGCGCACGCTCGCCGGCGGGGTCGTAGAGGCCCATCCACAGCCCTCATTCACGTGTGGATCAACCGGGCGATCGCCGAGCGTGGGCCGGGGACCGAACCCGGGGTTGGGCGGTCGAACCGTGCGGGGAGGTCGTCATTCTCATCCACCTGTGGATCACCGTGCAGTCCCGGAGCGTGGTGATCCACACGTGGATCCGCCTGCGCATCGCCCGCGCCTGCCGCGAGCCGGGGCGGCGGGAATTCGGGCACCGAGACAGGCACGCCCTCGGGCGCGACCCGGCATCTGTGAATGAAAGCCGTAGTTCGAGTTGGCCCTTCCGTGCCATGGAACCTGTCGCGAGCGGGAGGCACGATCGCGCCGATGGGCGCGATGATCGAGCCGGACGGACGCTACGAGGGGACCGAGGCGAGCACCCGTGCCTGGCTCGAAGTCGCCTGCGTCGCCTACCTGTTCGCGCGGCTGCGGACGGAGCCGACCTGACGATCAGGCCGTGCGCGCCTGCTTGCGCGCGATCCCGAGCAGCGACACCGCGATACCGATGGCGGCGAGCACCGCGGCGGCGACGAACCACGGCGTGAGGTCCGGGGGGACGCACTCCGAGAAGTAGTTCGGCCCGGACACGTTCGAGGCCGCACATCGCGCATTGGCGAGCGCGAGGAGACCGGCACTCCCTGCACCGAGACCGATGAACACGCCCCCCAGCCCGAGCGGACGCGCCTTCTCACGTGCCGCCCACACGACGGCGGGGACAAGCAGCAGGAGTGCGAGCACTCCGGCAACGAGGACCGCACCGCCCGCGATCATGCCCAGCGCGATCCCGAGGAACCACGACACCGCTCGAATCCGACGCCTCCTGTGCTCGACAGTCGCACTGTCGGCCCGGGGGGCCTGATGGGTCAAGTGCCCGTGGGCCCGGGTTTCATTCACAGATGCTCAGTGGCAGGTCCCTCGTCCCTGGTCGCTGAAGGAGCCGTCCGTGGACAGGAACCGGAACGACCAGCCGTTCGGCTGGAGGGTCAGGGCCAGCACGCCGTGCGCAAGGCTGGACCGGACGATCCCGTTGGCGGCCTTCGTGCCGAAGTCCCGCAGCGCCGCGCCGCCGGTCCCCACCACGACCTCGGTGATGCCGCTCGCCGGGTCCGCCCGGCCCTGCGGATCCTGCGGCGCGAAGCGCTCGTAGTCGTGGTCGTGGCCGTTGAGCACCAGGTCCGCGCCCGCGGCGTACAGCGCGTCCCAGAACGGGGCGACGGTGGCGTCGTTGCCGTGGATGCCGCTGCTGAACCGCGGCTGGTGCCACAGGGCCAGGGTGCAGCGCGCCGTGCTGGCCGCGAGATCGGCCCGGAGCCAGCGCCCCTGCGTGGAGGCGGGCCCGCACCCGCCGACCTGGCCACAATCCGCGTCCAGCACGATCACGTGCCAGGCGCCCACGTCCGCCGAGAACCAGGTCACGCCATCACGCACGGCCGCGGCGCCGAAGTACGCCTTGAAGGCCGCGGCCTGCGGGGTTCCGTAGTCGTGGTTGCCCGCCACGGCGAAGGCCGTCCGGTCCAGCACGCGGCCCCAGCCCGGCCCGTAGCAGTCCCGGAACTGCTGCGCCGTGCCCTGCTCGTACGCGTTGTCGCCCAGGGTGAACACGATGCCGGGTGTCCGCTCGAGGAGCGCGGCGGTCGCCTCGTCGTCCGTGGCGTCGCAGCGGGCGATGTCGCCGGCACCCAGCAGCACTGGGTCGGTGGACGGCGATGGAGAGGCGGCGAGCGACGGCGCGCCCGATGACGCGCCCGATGACGCGCCGTCGGACGGGACATCCGCGGTTCCCGCTGACGCGTTGCCGGGTGGCGCCTGCGTGCCGGCAATCGGGACCGCCGCGGACGACTCGGCGCCCGTTCCCGGATCGACCTGCGAGAGCGCGCCCAGCAGCCCGGCCAGCACGAGCACGGCGCCCAGGCCGGTGAGGACGACGGCGGCGGCGAGCTGGGCGAGCGGCCGGCGGAGCGTGGGTCGGTGCTGCACGACGCCAGCCTAGAGGGGGCCGGACGGATGCGCTGGCGGATGCGCTGGCGGACGCGCTGGCGGATGCGCTGGCGGACGCGCTGGCGGACGCGCTGGCCGGAAGTTGGGCCCCCGGACACGGCGAGTCAACGCTCGGGCCGGCGTTTGGCCGGGTGGTGCGCGGGGCGCATCAGCTGAGCGGGCCGAACGCCTCCGGATAGCGGACCGTGCCGCGCATCCCGTCGGTCCATGCCGGCAGGCGTCGGGCCAGCCAGGCCTCATCCGGCCACGCCCGGGCGGGCGGCTCCAGGCCGATCGTCCGCGCCGGCGTGAACCCGAAGCGGGGGTAGTACGACGGGTGCCCGAGCAGCACGACGGCCGGGGAGGAGCGCGCGATCGCGAGCCCCATGGCGGCCGTCATCAGCGCCGAACCGACGCCGCGGAACTGCGCCGCCGGCAGCACCGCCACCGGCCCGATGGCCAGGACCTCGCCCACGACCCTCGAACCCACCGCCTCGACCGGGCAGGGTGTCATGAGCAGGTGTCCCACGATCGCGCCGCCCTCCCCCACGGCGACCAGCGACTGCCAGCCGGGCGGCGCATCGAGCCGGATGCGGTCAACGGTATCCGCCTCCTCCGGTCCGGTGAAGGCGGCCAGCTCGACCACCCGGACCCCCGGCTCGTCACCGGGAGCCTCGAGGCGGATCGTGACCGGGAGCGGCTCCGGTGCCCTCGCCGCGAACACCCGGCCGGAGCCGTCCGCCATGTCAGCCGACGACCAGCGGCGCGCAGCGCTTCGGGCATCGGGCGCGCCACCGCGACCGGCCGGACGTAGCGCTCCACCAGGTCCATCGAGCCGTTGACCCGCAGGTTCGTGAACAGGAAGGCGACCTTGCGCGCCTGGGAGGCCAGGATCTCGTCCTTCGTCTCCAGCTCCCACAGCTGGCGCTTGAACGGCCCGATGGCCTTCTTGCGGGTCGTGTACAGGAACTGCTCCTCGGTCTGCCCTTCCTTGCGCTCGTCGGCGGCGTTCGTCTCGCACCAGGCGTTGATCTCGGCCATCAGCGCGGCCGGGAACGCGGGATGGTCGTAGAGCGCATTCTGGAAACCCGTGGCGAGGTGGATCTCGGCCGTCTCGACCGCCGGGAAGTGGTGGAACAGCTCATCGGGCAGCGTGGACGCGCCGTGCTGGACGGCGCCGGCCAGCCCGTGGCTCCGCGCGATGTCGCCCAGGCGCCGGAGCACCTCGAAGTCCAGCTTGACCTCGGCCACGCCGCCGCCGGGGAGCGGCACGCCGCCGTGCGAGGTCCCCGTCTGGACGCTGACCTTGGACAGGCCCTTCGCGCCCGGGGCGCGGGCCGCCAGCTCGCGGGTGTAGCCCGCCAGGTACGCCTGGAGCTCCTCGGGTGTCGAGTTCTGCTTGCCGACCTCGCCGATCTCGCCGCCGACGCTGACGGTCACGCCGTCCGTCTCCAGGCTCCGGATGAGCGCGGTGAGCTCCGCCGCGCGGGTGTAGTTCTCGCGCTGCTCCGCGTCCCGGTCGGGCTGCGAGAGGTCCACCAGGGTGGAGCTGTCGATGTCGATGTTGCGGTACCCGGCGTCGATGGCCAGCCGGCAGGCGCGGCGGATCTCCTCGGTCACCGCCTCGGGATCCGCGGCGTACTTCTTCGCGTTGAACTGGTAGTGGTCGCCCTGGATGAACACCGGGTGCGTCCAGCCGGCCGCGATGGCGCCGGCCAGGACGGAGGTGGCGTAGTCCATCGGCCGCTGGTAGGTGTACGTCTGCTCGCTGCGGGCGAGCTCGAAGATCACGGCGCCGACATCGGCGCGGGCAGCCGTCTGGTACATCGTCCGGGCCATGTCGAAGGTCTGGGCGCGGAGGTTGATCGCCGGGACCGTGAACCCGGAGACCTCGCCCCGGCCGCGAGCGCGATAGAGGTCCTCGATGCTCGCCGAGCGGGCGCCCAGCGCCTGGCTGGCCTCCCACACGATCCAGCGGGCGGCCTCTGCCGTGGGTTCGTCCGCGGTGAACGCGGCCGTCCAGGCGAGGTCCGCCGCCGAGTCGGACCGGAAGCGCGCCTCGTCGTCGATGACGAGGCGGTCCCCTTCGATGTGGGCGATGCCGGTGAGATGAGCGAGGAGGTCGGCGACCGAGGTGGCGACGTAGGGCATTGGGGAGGTCTCCTGAGTGTTGTCGAACAGATGGTAGCCGTGGGTGTCGATGGCGGGCGCGTCACCGGCCGTGGGTACGCGATCGAGTCAAGGATGCCCGCACCGACCGGCGGTTCGAAGGGCGGAAACGGGACGTCCGGGAGGGCCACAGGTCGTCGATCGCGGGTCGCTTGGCCCGGGCGCCCCGTCCGGACGGCCGGGCGGTCCGGTCACGGGTCGGCCGCCACCTGACGCGTGTCGCCCGGAGCCCTACGCCACGTGCCTCGTGCGCCGCTGCACGAAATCGACCAGCACGTACTCGCCCAGGCGCTCGGGCTCCGAGTAGAAGGCGCGGCCGCGGTTGAGCTCCGTCATGAGGCCGACGAAGTCGGTGAGGGCCGGCGTCCGCTCGAGCATGAAGGTGTTGATCGTGATCCCCTCCTTCGTGCACCGGACGACCTCGCGCAGGGTCTCGCGGATCGTGCGGCGCGTCGGCGGGTAGCTGAACTCGACCTGGCCGTCCTCGAAATGGGCCGTCGGCTCCCCGTCGGTGATCACGATGATCTCCCGGTTCGCCGCACCCTGGCGGGCGAGGATCCGGCGGGCGAGCTGCAGGCCGTGCTGGAGGTTGGTGCCGTACTCGTAGCCGTTCCACGAGAGCTCGGCGAGGGCCTCCGGCCGCAGCTCGCGCGCGTAGTACGCGAAGCCCACGATGGCCAGGTGGTCGCGCGGGAACTGCGTGCGGATCAGGGTGTCCAGGGCGATGGCGACCTTCTTCGCCGCCAGATCGCAGCCGCGCAGCAGCATCGAGCGGCTCATGTCCACGAGCAGGACCGTGGACGCGGACGTCGCCGTCTCCGTCCGGAACACCTCGAAGTCGTCCGGGTGCAGCCGCACCCCCGACCCGGGCGCCCGGCGCCCGGGCGCATTCTCCTCGCGCATGAGCGCGTTGCCCAGCGTGGCCCGCAGGTCCAGGTGGAACGGGTCCCCGAACTCGAACGGCTTGCTCGTCTCCTCGCGCTCCCCTCCGCGCCCGGACCGCTCCAGCCGGTGCCCGCCGAAGGCGTCCCGCCGGAGCCTGGCGAACAGGTCGTCGAGCACCTTCTGGCCGATGCGGCGGCTGGCCCGCGGGGTCAGCTCCATGCGATCCCCGTCCCGCTCCAGGTAGCCGGCGTCCTCGAGGCGGGTCGCCAGGTCCTCGAGCGCGTCGAGGTCCCGCGCCGCGTCATCGCCCAGCAGGTCGCGGACCTCGGACCGGTCGACCGAACCGAGATCCGCCGGCCCCCCGATACCGTCCAGCTGCGTCTCCAGCCGGTCCAGGGCCTGCAGCCGGCCCAGCTGGTCGAGCGCCTCCTCGAGCCCCAGCGGCTGATCGCCGGTGAACCGGACCCGTTCGCCCAGCCCGCCCGGCAGGAGCTGGTCGAGGTTCGCCGCCAGCTGCGCCAGGTCCCAGCGCAGGCGGTCGTCACGGAGCAGGGCGTCGATCGTGTCCTGGAGCTCCGCCCGCTGCTCGCGCGAGAGCGAGCGGAGCAGCGACTGCATCGCCGCCATCCGGTCGGCGAGCTGGCCCATCACGTCGTCGAGCGTCGCGGCACCGGGGAAGAAGCCCCCGTGCCGGCGCAGGAATTCGTCCACCTGTGACTGTGACGGCTCGTCACCGTTGATCCGCCGGCCCAGGAGCGCGTTGAGGTCCCGGACCATCTCGCGCTGCGCGTCCAGGTCCTCCGGCCGCATGCCCTTGACCGCGTCCGCCAGGCCCCGGCTCATCCGGTCCAGCGTGCCCTGCCGCAAGCGGTCGACGAGGTCATCGAACCGCCGCCGGGCCTCGGCATCCATGAAGTCGTAGTCCTCGAGCCCCCGGATCCGCCCCCCGACGTCCGGCGGCAGGGAATCCAGGCTGTCCAGGCGCCTGGCGGCGATCGAGCGCAGCATCCGCCGGAGCTCGGGGTCCACCGGGTGCCGGAGCTCGGGGTCCACCGGGCCGCCGCCATCGTCGCCGACCGGCTCGGCGCCCGGCTCCGTCTCGTCCAGGCGCCGCTGCACGCCGGCCCGCTCCGCCGCCACGATCTCGTCCAGCTCCCGCCGCACGTCCGCCAGCGGATCCGCCAGCCGCCCCTGGTCCAGCACCTCGCGTCGCCGGTCGCGGAGCCGGTCGAGCAGGTCCCGGAGACCGTGGAGATCGCCCCGGGAGGGGTCGTCCGAGGGCAGCCCGCGCTCCATCAGCCGGCGCATCGCCTCGCGGACGTCGCCCTGCTCGAGCACGTCGTCCGCCAGCGCGTCCACGATGTCGTCGGCGCTGAGATCCGGCATCGCCTGGCTGCCGTCCCAGGCCCGGTAACTGGCCGCGGGAACCAGGGCCGGGTCGCGCGCCGGGCGGGACGCGTCCGGGCGCTCGAGGTGACGCCGGTCGGGGGTGAGGAAGGACATCGCGCCGTCCGTGCCGCGCCGTCAGCGCCGGTACGTCACGCCGGACGGGCCGCGGTCCTTGTTGAGGCGGCGCTGGAGATGCAGCCCCTCGAGCAGGAACTCCACCGCCGACGCGACGAGCGCGGGCTCCCGGGCGCCGTCGGTGACATCGAACGTGCCCAGCCGCTCCACCGCGTCGCGCAGGCCCGGGACCTCGCGCATCCAGCGCACGTAGTCGCGCGACGGCACGCGCTCGCCGGTCTCGAGCACCAAGCCGCCCTCGAACGCCTCGATCACCGGCGCCAGGCGGTCCAGCGAGGCGTGGCGGTTGAACGTCCCGAACACGGCCCTGGTCACCAGTCGCTCCACGATGCGCTCCTCGGGCGTGTCCTCGCCCACCGTCTCGACCTCGACCTTGCCGGTCGTCGAGGCGAGTACGGCGCCCAGGTCCGAGATCCGGGGCGCGGCCAGCGGCTCGCCGAGGCGAACGGCCCGCTTGAGCGCCGCCGCCTCGAGGACCTCCATGTTGGCGACCGACACGCGCACGGACACGCCGCTGCGCTGGCTGATGTCCGGCGAGCGCCGGGCGAGGTGGGTGAGCTCCGCGACCAGCTCCTCCATGAACCCGGGCACGACCACCGTCGGCACGCCGTCCTGCGGCGGGAACGACTGCTTCTCCTGGCGCACGATCGCGATCTCGTGGTCCAGCGACCGCGGGTAGTGGGTCCGGACCTGCGACCCCAGGCGGTCCTTGAGGGGCGTGATGATCCGGCCGCGGCTGGTGTAGTCCTCGGGGTTCGCCGACGCGACGACGAACAGGTCGAGCGGCAGGCGGATCTGGAACCCGCGGACCTGCACGTCCCGCTCCTCCAGGATGTTGAGCAGCCCCACCTGGATCCGCTCCGCCAGGTCCGGCAGCTCGTTGATCGCGAAGATGCCGCGGTTGGCGCGCGGGATGAGGCCGTAGTGGAGGGTCAGCTCGTCGCTCAGGTAGCGCCCCTCCGCCACGCGGATCGGGTCCACCTCACCGATCAGGTCGGCGATCGTGATGTCCGGCGTGGCCAGCTTCTCCGAGTAGCGGCGGTCGCGTGGGAGCCAGTCGATGGGGGTCGCGTCACCGCCCTCGGCGACGATCGCCCGGGCGGCGGCGCTGATCGGCGCGAACGGGTTGTCGTTGAGCGCGCCGCCGCGGACGACGGGCAGCCACTCGTCGAGGAGATCGGCGAGCATCCGGGCGAGGCGGGTCTTGGCCTGGCCGCGCTCGCCGAGGAACACGATGTCCTGACCGGCCAGGATCGCGTTCTCGATGGACGGGACCACGGTCTCCTCGTAGCCGACGATGCCGGGGAAGATGGGCTGGCCGGACGCGAGGCGCGCGACGAGGTTGGCGCGCAGCTCCTCCTTGACGGTCCGGGGCTGCCAGCCGGATGCGCGCAGTTCACCCAGGGTGGCGGGGCGGACGGCGGGAGGATGGGTGGCGGACTGCGAAGCGGCGGACGGGGAAGCGGCACGAGACGAGCGAACCACGGTGGGGACTCCGGGGATACTGGCGGTTGCGACTCGGGCTTCCAGCGTGGCACGGGCGCCCGAGGGCGTCAAACGGTCCGGCGTCAGACAGGGGTTCTCTGACGATGGGGCCATTGCGGGCGCAGCTACGGGGCGTGCAGTGGCGACGAGCCTCTGGCCTGGATCGAGAGGTAGGAGAACGGCAAGAAGTAGGCGTCCATTGACTCGGCGGTGGACTCGAACTCGTTGTTCCCGACGAGGAAATCGCAGACGAGCTCCCGAGCCCGGGCGATCTCGACCCGTTGGTCCCGCCATCGCTCCTCGTCAAGCGTGAACTCGAACAGTTCCAGCGCCAGGTCAACGTGCTGCTGAAGACGGCCTTCGTTCCCGGCGTTCCTGGCCCGTGCTGCTCGCGCGACCTCCGCTCCGATATTGGCAAGCTGGTCGGCGAGGCTCAGGCGCTGCCAACGCTCGCGGGTCAACCCTCCATGCAGGGCGCCCCCGCTGACGGGACTCATTCCGTCACCAGGCCGCGGACGACCGCGATGATCTCCGCCCGCGTCGTGGGATCCTGAACGTCCCGCGATCGGTTACCCGGCGGGCGCAGGTTGATCGTCGAGTCGAACTCGAGCCACTCTGGCGTCCCGAACTGGTCCGGGTAGAGGTTGATCCCCCACGCGGCGCGCTGCCGCGATCCGTTGTTCAGCAGGGCGGCCTGCTCATCGGCGTGGAGCCCGCCGCCGATCGCCATCACCTTCCGCTCGACATCCACGACGGCCTTCACGAGGCCGAGATCGCCGAAGGTCCTCCGCGCGGTCTGCTTGAGGTGATCGACGCTGGTCGGGCTCGAGATGATCTCGACACCGTTCTCGTCGATCAACTCGTCTCCACCGTCCGGGACTTCCTCCATGCCTCCCATCGTGTGCCCTGCGGACGCCTGGCGCAAGTTCGGGTGCGGGCGTTGTCCGCCCAATCGCCCCATTGTCAGAGCATGCTTATCCGGTTGCTTCAGCGGACCACTACATGTAGTGTCGAGCCGTGGGTGCTCGCAACCAGGGTGACTACCCCAAGAACCTCGCGGACTTCTACCGCCGCTTCCCCGACGACGCGGCCTGCTTCCGCTCCCTCGTCGAGACGCGCTGGCCCGACGGCTTCCGGTGCCCAGCGTGCGGGAGTGACGACGCCCGCCTGATGGACGCGCGGCGCACCTGGCAGTGCCGCGCATGCCGCAAGCAGACGAGCGCCACGGCGGGCACCGTCCTCCACCGGAGCAAGCTGCCGCTGATGGCCTGGTTCACCGCCGCCTACCTGATGGCCTCGCTCAAGCCCGGCATCTCGGCACTCCAGCTCCAGGGGCAGCTCGGCCTCACGCGCTTCGAGACGGCGTGGTTCCTGCTCCACAAGCTGCGCCGGGCGATGGTGAACCCCGACCGGAGCAGCTTGTCGGGCACCGTCGAGGTGGACGAGACCTGGATCGGCGGCAAGCAGGCGGGGCTGAAGGGCGGTCGGCAGCGGAAGGGCCGCAAGGCCATCGAGGTCGTCGTCGCGGTCGAGCGGCGCGAGCACTCGCTCGGGCGGCTCCGCTTGGAGATCATCCGCGACGATGGCAGCGAGACCCTCTACGACTTCATCAAGCGCAACGTCGAACCTGGCTCGCTCATCGTGAGCGACGCCTGGCAGGGCTACTCGGGCATCGAGCCCGAGGTCTACGGCCACCAGTCGGTCTCGCAGGCGGCCCAGATGCGAGCGGGCGGCAGCCCGAGCGCGGTCCCCGGGGTGGATCGGGTGACGTCCAACCTCAAGACCTGGCTCCGGGGCACGCACCACGGGGTCGGCGCGGACCACCTCGACGCCTACCTCGACGAGTTCGTGTTCCGGTTCAACCGGCGCTACTACCCGATGGCCGGCTTCACCACGCTGCTCGGCCTCGGAGCCGTCCAGCCGCCGACGACCGGCGACCAGATCCTCTCGCCGCCGACGACCGGCGACCAGATCCTCTCGCCGCTGACGACCGGCGACCAGATCCTCTCGCCGCTGACGCCCGAGCGCGTCGCCCGACGGCGCGGACGGGCAACAGGGCTGACCTCGGTGCGGTTCCCCAACCCGCCGCTGCCGGAGGCACTACGAGCAGATGCGGAACTGCTTGGGGCCGTCGTGCCGGGTCAGGCTGATTGACCGAGAGTGGGGTTGGTTCCGCACACGGCCGGGCCGGCCACCACAAGATGTTGCGCTGTGCTGAAGCAACCGGATAAGCATGTGTCAGAGAACCGCGGTCAGACGGTCCCG
>CAVPEU010000012.1:0-214170 GCA_963703575.1 uncultured Chloroflexia bacterium | reverse complement strand
GCCGTCCCGCGGCACGCCGCGCCCGGTCGGCTCGCCCTCTCGCAGAGCGATCGACGGTGCTCCGAGGCCACCGACGCTCCGGGACGTCGCCGCCATCGCCGAGGTGGACGTCAGCCTCGTCTCCCGCGTGGTCAATCGCGACCCGTCCCTGAGCATCCTGCCGACTACGCGCGGCCGGATTGAAGCGGCAGTCGCGCAGACCGGGTATCGGCCCAACGTCCAGGCCCGCGGCCTGCGGACGGCCCGTACGTTCACGATCGGCTTCCTGCTCCCCGAAATGTGGAGCCCCATCTACGATCCGATCATCATCGCGGCGATGCGGCGCGCGGCCGAGCAGGGTTATTTGATCGTCCTCGGCAGTAGCATCGACGCCCAATTCTCGGACCGGGCGTTCGAGGGACTGCTCCTGGAGCGCCGGGTGGACGGGCTGATCGTCGCGTCGGGCGAGCTCTCCGACGCGGGCATCCAGGCCATCAACACCCGTGGGGCGCCCATCGTCTTCGCGAACCGGCGGGTGCCGGGCGTGGTGGGCAGCGCAGTCGTGGACGACGCCGCGGGTGCCGCGCTCGCCACGAACCACCTCATCGCCCTCGGGCATCGCCGGCTGGCCCACCTGGGCGGGCCCACCGGCGTGGACACCGCGTCGCGCCGGCGCGAAGGGTTCCTGGACGCGGCCACGCGCGGCGGGCTGCCCACGACGCTCGTGGAGATCGCGGGCTATGACGCCGAGGGTGGTCGCGCAGCCGCCGCCAACGTCATCGCCCGGGATCCGACCGTCACGGGCATCGTCGCCGCCAACGTGAACGTCGGGATCGGCGCCCTTCGTGCGATCGTGGACGCTGGGCTGCGGGTCCCCGACGACATCTCGGTCGTGGCGATCCACGACCACCCGCTGGCCGCCTACCTTGCACCGGCCCTGACCTGCGTCCTGCTGCCACTCAGCGAGCTCGGCAAGGCGGCCGTGGACCTCCTGCTCGCGCGCGTGCGCGGGGAAGCCCTAAGCGACATCATGGTCAAGGGCGAGATCGAGCTGATCCGCCGCGAGTCCACCGCACCGCCTCCGGAGACCATGCGGTGATCGGCGGCCGCCTCCCCGACCTGCCGCTGATCCGCGTCTTCGGCGACGAGCGGACCGCGGAGCTTCTCGACTCGCGTGCGACGATCCGCGCCTGGCTCGACGTGGAGCGGGCGCTGGCCGAGGTCCAGGCCGAGCTGGGGCTGATCCCCGTCGAGGCCGCGCGGCAGATCGCCGAGGCAGCGGCGGCGGGCGATGTGGACGAGGCCGAGCTGGCGGAAGGCACCCGGCTCGTGGGTTACCCGATCCTTCCCCTGATCGGCCAGCTCAGCCGCGCGGGCTCGCCCGAGCTTGCCGCCTACATCCATTGGGGCGCGACCACCCAGGACATCATGGATACGGGGCTGGCACTCGTGCTCGGGCAGGTCTTTGACCGCGTCTCCGAGCTGCTGGAGCGAGTGGCGCGTGCCGTAGCGCAGCTCGCGGACACCCACCGCGCCACCATCATGACGGCCCGAACCCACGCGCAGCCGGCTGTCCCCACCACGTTCGGCGCCAAGGCCGCGATCTGGCTGGCCGAGTTCGCCCGCCACCGGGACCGGGTTGAGACGGTCCGCGCGCGGGTCTGCCGGATCTCGCTGTTCGGGGCCGGCGGGACCGCAGCCGCGCTGGGTGACCGCAGCCAGGAGGTCCGGACCCGGATGGCGGAGCGCCTTGGGCTGGGCGACGCGACCGTCCCCTGGCACACGGCCCGCGACTCCCTGGCGGAAGCGGCATTCGTCCTTGCAGCGATCAGCGCAACGTGCGGGAAGATCGCCCGCGAAGTCATCGACCTGTCCCGGCCCGAGATCGGCGAGCTGCGCGAGGTGGCCGGCTACCACCGCGGCGCGTCGTCCACGATGCCCCAGAAGGCCAACCCGATCGCCAGCGAGGTGGTCGTTGGCATGAGCGTCCTGGCCGCGCAGCAGGTCCCTGCACTCATCACGGCGATGTCCGCCGGCCACGAGCGAGCCGCAGGCGAGTGGCAGATCGAGTGGGACGCCCTGCCGCTGGCCGGGTCGCTGGCCGCCGGCGCCCTCGCCAACACCATCGACATCCTGGACGGGCTGGCCGTGTACCCGGACGCCATGCACGCGAACCTGGTCACCGACGGCGGCACGATCATGGCCGAGGCAGTGATGTTCCGGCTCGCCCCGCACATCGGGCGGACGGCTGCCCACGATCTGGTCTACGAGGCGTGCTCCGTGGCACGCGAGCGCCGCATCAACCTGCGGGCGGCACTGGAGGCAACCCTCACCCCGGCGCAGGTCGCGCTGATCGCGCCGCTGGACGAGGTCCTCGACCCGGCCAGCTACCTGGGCGAGGTGAACACCGTGGTCAATGCCGCCCTTGCGATGTGGGGGCCCGGACCTTGCCGGGAGGGGCACGCATGACGGACCGGGCGGGCCACGACCCGCTGATCGACACCCACCTGCACATGTGGGACCTCGACGCCTGCGAGTACGCGTGGATCACGCCCGCCGAGGGGATCCTCAACCGATCCCATGCCATCGACGAGCTCGAGGACGAGCGCACAGCCGCGGGGGTCACCGGCGCCATCCTCGTGCAGGCAGCCAACAGCCGCTGCGACACGGACCTGATGCGGGCGGCGATGGACAGCCACGCGTACGTGCGCGGCGTCGTTGGCTGGGTCGACCTGCTCAAGGGCGCCGGGGTGGCGGCAGACGCCGAGGAGCTACGCGCCGACGGACGGATCGTGGGCATCCGCCACCTCATCCACGACGAGCCCGACCCCGACTGGGTCGTCCAGCGTGCCGTGATCGAGGGGCTGCGCGTGCTGGCCCGGGTCGGCCTCGCGTTCGACGTGGTCGCCGTGACACCCCGCCACCTGGAACACGTGCCCACGCTCGCGCGCGAGGTGCCCGACCTCGTGCTGGTCATCGACCATCTCGCCAAGCCGCCCATCGCGTCCGGCAACCTGGAGGCCTGGAAGGTACGCCTTGCCGCCGCGGCGGCCTACCCGAATGTATTCGCCAAGGTCTCCGGGCTCGACACCGCAGCGGGATCCCCGGACTGGACGGCCGACGACCTCCGGCCGGCCTTCGACCATGCCCTCGAGGTGTTCGGCGCCGAGCGCCTGATGTACGGCGGTGACTGGCCGGTCACGCGCCTCGGGGGCGGCTACGCCCGTCAGCATGCGGCCTTCGAGCGGCTGACCGGCGAGCTGGCACAAGCCGAGCGGGCCGCCATCCGATGGGAGACGGCGGCCCGCGCCTACGCGTTGCCTGGGGACGGCGCCCATGGCGCCGGGCCCGAGCCCGCGGTCTAGCCGGCGGACTGCGGCGGCTGCACCAGCTCGAGCGTGATCCCGTCCGGATCGTGGAGATACACGGCCCGGCCACCGGCGTTGATGCCCGCCGTGATATCCACCGGCTCGTTGATGAGAACGGCGCCCGCCGCCTCGAGCCTTGGCCGGAGCGCGTCGATGTCGCTGACCTGCAAGGCGAGGTGGCCGGCACCGACCCGGGCTCGCACCGCCTCCATGCGGTCCGGCGCCGGGTTGACGTACTCAATCAGTTCGAGGAAGTGTCCCGACCGGCCGTGCGCCCTACCCGGCAGGCGCATCTGGGCGATGCGCAGGCTCGCCCCTTCGTAGCCGACGAGCGACGCCGTGTATGCGTTCGCCTGATCCTGCCGGTGGCGCAGCTCGAGGCCGAGCGCGTCTCGATAGAACGCGATCGCCAGCTCGATATCAGACACGACGAGCCCGACGTGCCAGAGGTCCTCGATCATCCGATCCTCCATGTGCTTCGAACGATTGAGTGCTGGGGGTCAGGCCGACGGTCGACGTCCGGCCGCCGGTAGTGATGCCCGCAGTGATGGCCACGGGATCAGGCAGGAAGAGACCTCCGGTCGACTCGGGACGCGACCGCATCTGGGCGACCCGGAGGCGCACCCCGAGGCACCCGACGCGCGTGGCGGTCCAGGCCGACGGCGTCGTGGCAGAGCGCGATCGCCCGTTCGATGTCCGAGGTGACAAGGCCGACGTGCCAAAGACATCTCACCATTCACACCCTTCCGCGCAGCCGTCCTGATTGGCCGGTCCTGAGTGACCTTCGGGCCATTTTGACCCTTGACACCCGGCGGCAGTCTGCTGAAACTCTAGCGCAATCCAATCGTTTGAATAGCGCGTTGGTGCTGTCCATGTCGATTGGAGGGCGCGCCATGGAACGGGGCGTGTGAGCCAACCGTTGAGCTGTCACGCCGTCGTTCAGGCGTTGGAGGAGGATCATGCGTAGGTTCCTCGTTGTTCCGGTCCTGGCACTGATGACCGCCGCCTGCTCCAGCGGTGCCGCAACCTCGGCCCCCGCAACGCAAGGCCCGCCCGCCACCACGGAGACCGCGAGTGCGAGCGCAGCCACCGAGACCCCGGCGGCGAACAGACTCATCGGCGTGTCCAACCAAGGGGCGACCTACCCGTTCCCGGGTGCCGTCGGCGAGGGCGTCAAGGCCAAGGGCGCAGCCCTTGGCTACGAGGTCATCCAGACGGATGCCGGCCTCAAGACCGACAAGCAGACGACGGACGTCAACGACCTGATCGCGCAGAAGCCTGCGGCGATCATCCTGATCCCAGTCGACGGCACGCAGGCCATGGGCCTCGTTGACAACATCACGGCGGCCGAAATCCCGGTCTTCGTGGTGCACGGCAACGTCGGCCCCGCCGGCCACGACATCAACGACGTCTACAAGGGCGTCCTGCTGCAGATCACCGAGGACGACGTCCTCGCGGGCAAGAACGCCGGCGAGATCGCCATCAAGGCGTTCCCCAGCGGTGCCAAGTACGCGATCATCGAGGGCGCCGCGGGATTCGTCGAGGTCGAGCTCCGCTCCAAGGGCTTCGAGGAGGCCATCGCCGGCAAGGGCTTCACAAAGGTTGCCGCGCAGCCCGGCGACTGGACCCCGGACAAGGGCAAGATCGCCTGCCAGAACATGCTCCAAGCCAACCCGGACATCGAGCTCTTCTACGCCCAGTCCGACGACATGGGCACCGGCTGCTACGAGGCCATCAAGGCCGCCGGCAGCAACGCCAAGGTCATCGGCATCGGCGGCGCCAAGCTCGGCATCGACGCGGTCGCCGCGGGGCAGCTCCTCGGCACGGTCTGCTACAAGCCGTACACCTCCGGCGAACTCATCATGGAGGCCGTTGACAACCAGCTGACTGCCAAGAAGACGTACAACGGCGAGATGTTCGCGTACCCGATCCCCGGCATCACCAAGGACAACCTCGCCGAATGCGCCCCGCAGTGGTAGTCGACTGACATGATCTCCGGGCCGGACGACGCCAAACAGCTGATCCTCGAGACGAGGGGGTTGACCAAGGTCTTCGGCAACGGCACCCAAGCCCTGACCGAGGTGGACCTGCAGGTTCGCCCGGCCACCATTCACGGCATCGTCGGTGCCAACGGCGCCGGCAAGTCCACCCTCATCAAGATCGTCGCCGGCGCCATCCGCCCCACGGATGGCGCCGTCCTCTGGAAGGGCCGCGAGGTCGACTGGTCAAGCCCTCGCGATGCGCGGGCCGCCGGCGTCCGGACGATCTACCAGCACATCCCCCTGGTCCCCACGCTGTCCGTCCTGGACAATGTGTTCCTCGACCAGAAGGGCGTCCTGCGCGGCGAGGGCGACCTGCGGGCCGCCTTCCGCCAGCTACTCGAGCGGATCGATTACGACATTGACCCCGACGCCGTCATCTCTGATCTGCCGATCGGCGACCGCCAGATGGTCGCGATCCTGCAGGCCCTCTCGACCGGTGCCGAGCTGGTCATCATGGACGAGCCCACCGCGTCCCTCTCCGATGCTGAGCGGGAGCTCGCCTTCTCGATCGCCCGCCGTCTGCGTGCGCAGGGCACGACATTCCTGTACATCAGCCATTTCCTCAACGAGATCCTGGACCTGACCGAGGAGGTCACGGTCATGAGGGACGGTCGGGTGACCCTCCGCGCGACCACCAGCGACCTGGACGCGGCGACGCTTGTCGCGGCCGTCGTCGGCCGCCGGCTGCTCGCGACGGAGCACCATCGCACGGGAGCCGAGACGATCGGCGAGCCGCTGCTCGAGGTCGAGGACCTCACGATCCCGGGGCGTGTCGAGGCCGTCAGTCTCTCCGTCCGCGCGGGCGAGGTCGTGGGTCTGGCAGGACTCCTCGGCGCCGGCCGCTCGGAGCTGCTGCACGGGATCTTCGGGGCCGACGGCAAGGCCCGCGGGACCGTCAGGGTCGCGGGCCGGAAGGTCGCGCGGTCGACCGGTGCCAGCGTGGACGCTGGTGTCGCCCTGGTGCCCGAGGACCGCTTCAAGCAGGGCCTGCTGGGCCCCTGGTCGATCTGGCAGAACACGAGCCTCCCGGACATCAAGACCCTCTCATGGCGCCGGCTGGTGCCGTCGGAGGCTGCCGAGCGCACCCGCGCGGACCGCGTGGTGGAGACGCTTGGCGTGGTGACCCGCAGCATCGACACCGAGGTCCGCGATCTCTCGGGCGGCAACGCCCAGAAGGTGGTCTTCGGCAAGTGGCTCGACGGCGCCGCGCGCGTCTTCCTGCTGGACGACCCCACCGTCGGTGTCGACGTCGGCGCGAAGAGCGACATCCTGGAGCTGATCCGCGGCTTCGCCCGGTCCGGGAAGGCGGTCCTCATGGCCTCCTCGGACTTCGAGGAGCTGCTCGCCGTCTGCGACCGGATCCTCATCCTGGCACAGGGCTCCATCGTCGCCGAGCTCGATGCGGCGACCACCACGGAGCACGAGATCCTCGGGCTCGCCAGCGGCCTCGGCGCCGCGGCGTCCACGGATCCAACCGACTCGTCGCCCGCATCCGCGGACGACTCCTCAGCCGCTGCGCAGGGACTGCCCGCATGAAGCGTTCGATGTTCGGCCTCAAGACCGCAGGCGTCTGGTATGCCCTCGGCGTGCTGGTCGTGGTGCTGGTGCTCCTGAGCGCCGTCGCGGGGCGCCCGTTCTACCTCAATCCGACCAACCTGGCCAACATCCTGGACCAGACGGCGTGGACGGGCATTGTCGCCGTCGGCATGACGATGCTGCTCATCACGGGCAACTTCGACCTCTCGGTCGGGTCCGTGGCCGCGTTCGCGGGCGCCATGACGATGCTGACCCTGGACCAGATGGGTGCCCCGATCACCGTCGGCCTGGTGCTCCTCGCGGGCCTCGGCTTCGGCCTCCTCAACGGCGTCCTCGTTCAGTACGTGGGCATCAACGCATTCATCGTCACCCTCGGCACGATGACCACCATCCGCGGCCTGGTTCAGATCCTGACCAACAGCCGGACCGTCATCGCCAACACGACCGGCCAGGCGCTGACACCACTCCAGAACGCAACCTGGGCGTTCTCGAACACGCTGGTCCTCGTGCTCGGCGCGATCGTTCTTGTGCTCGGGATCCTGGCCTACGTGCGGCGCGCCAACGGCAGCCGGGGCGTTGGCGGCATCCTCGCCGCAGTCATGGGCGGCCTCCTTCTGGTCCTCGGGCTCATTACCCGGTTCAGCTGGGAGATAACGATGCCGGTGCTGTACCTGATCGTGATCACCATGGCCGCATGGCTGTTCCTGCGCTTCACCGTCTTCGGGCGGCGCTGGTACGCCGTGGGCGGCAACGTCGAGGCGGCCAAGCTCTCGGGCATCCACACCCACCGCTACAAGATCGCGGGCTTCGTCTGTACCGCAATTGCCGCGTCGTTTATCGGCATCCTGTACGGCGCCGAGATCAAGTCGGTCAACCCGGGAACGCTGTCGGGCCTGGAGCTGAGCGTTCTCGCGGCCGCGATCCTCGGCGGCACCTCGCTCAACGGCGGCTCGGGCAACCCGATCAAGTCCGTCATCGGCGCCCTGATCCTGACCACGTTGACGAATGGCTTCAACATCCTGAATCTGGGCGCTACCTACCAGTCGTTCGTCGTGGGCCTCGTGATCATCGGCGCGGCCGCGATCTACACCGCCTCGCGCTCGGACGACGGGAGGCGGAGCGGTCGCCTCGGGCACAGGGGGCAGGCAACGCCGACCATGGCTGCCCCGGCCCTGGCCGGGGCTGACCGGCCCGAGGACCTCCCGTGATCGGGCCGCTCGCCGAGATCGCTGCGGCCTGCGACTTGGCGATCCCCGATGCATACCGCAGGCCCATCGGCATCGTGGGTTCCGGCGCGGTCCTGGACGTGGCGCACCTGCCAGTCTATCGCTCGGCCGGGATCCCGGTGCCGGCCATCTGGGCCCGCAATCCCGGACACGCCGAGCGTCTCGCCAAGGCCCACGGCATCGAGCACGTGCATGCCACACTGGACGACCTCCTCGCCAACCCCGAGATCGCGATCGTGGACATCGCCGTGGTTCCCGAGGCGCAGGTTGAGATCGCCCTGCGCGCCCTCGACGCCGGCAAAGACCTGATGTGCCAGAAGCCGCTGGCGCTGGACGCTCGTGATGCCGAGCGAATCGTGGAGCGCGCCGCCACCCTGGGCCGCCGAGTTGCCGTCCAGCAGCAGATGCGGTTCGAGGAGTCGATCATGGCCGCCCGTGCGATGCTCCGGGCCGGCTGGATCGGCGAGGTGACGGCGATCACGATCGACGTCAACATCGCGACGGACTTCGCCGGCTGGGGCTGGCTTGGCCGCGTGCCCAAGCTGGAGATCTACTTCCACTCGATCCACTACGTCGACACCGTCCGGGCGTTCTTGGGCGAACCGACCGCTGTGTTCGGTACCCAGTGGCGGCGTCCCGGCCAGAAACCGGTGGGCGAGACCCGGACCGTCAGCGTCCTGACGTATCCGGGCGACGTGCGGGCGACCATCCTCTCCAACCACGAGAACCTGGCCGGCGACAACGAGGCCCGCTGGCGCATCGACGGCTCCGAGGGCTCCATCCGGGGCACGATCGGGCTGCTCTACGACTACCCGCACGGTCGGACGAGCACGGTCGAGGTCTGGAGCCGCATCCTGCCCACCGACGGCTGGCTTCCCTATCCCGTCACCCACCGCTGGATCCCGGATGCATTCCTGGGGCCGGTCGGGTCGCTGCTGCGGGCCATTGCCGAGGGTGGCGAGGCCGAGACCAGCGCCCGCGACAACCTGCAGACGCTGCGGGTGGTTGAGGCCCTGTACCGCTCGGGCGAGACGGGCCAGGTGGTCTTCATGGGAGCCCCCGGCAGGGAGGCTCGATGACCAGGTACGCCAGCGCCGTGCGGATCCCGCCGCAGAACCTCGCGCGCTACACGGAGCTCCACGCGGCCGTGTGGCCGGGCGTCCTCGCCAAGATCACGGAATGCAATATCCGCAACTACTCCATCTACCACCGGGGCGGCTGGTTGTTCAGCTACTTCGAGTACGTCGGCGATGACTACGAGGCCGACATGGCGCGCATGGGCGACGACCCCACGACCCAGGAGTGGTGGGCGGTGACCAAGCCGCTCCAGGAGCCGCTGGAGAATCGGGCCCCCGGCGAGTGGTGGGCGTCGATGGACGAGCTGTTCCACCTGGACTGACCGATGACGCTCCCCTCCGTCCCCCGGGCCGCCCAGGCGGCGCTCGTCACGGGCGCCGGCTCGGGCATCGGCGCGGCCATCGCGCGACGTCTCGCCGCGACCGGCATGCCGGTCGCGGTCACGGACCTGGACGGGGCGGCCGCGGAACGCGTCGCAGCGTCCATCACCGGGGCTGGAGGCACGGCGGCAGCCTGGCCGCTGGACGTGACCAGCGACGGCGACGTGGCGAGCGTGCTCGACGAGGCCGAACGCCGGCTGGGTCCCGTGTCTGTGGCGGTGGCCTCCGCCGGGATCGTCCGCTCCACGCCGTTCACCGAGATCCGCCGGGCGGATTGGGACCTGGTCATGGCGGTGAACCTGACGGGCACGCTCCTGGTCTTCCAGGCCGTGACACGCCGCCTCCTCGACCGCGGGGCGACCGGCTCGCTCGTCGCCATCTCGTCCGTGGCCGGGCGCGGGGGCCGGCCCATGGAGGCCCACTACGCCGCGAGCAAGGCCGGGGTCATCAGCCTGGTCCGGTCCGCCGCCCTTGCGCTCGGGCCGCACGGGATCCGCGTCAACGCGCTGTGTCCCGGCGTCGTGGACACCGAGATGACCCAGGCCCTGCACGAGGCAAGAGAGCGCGAGAGCGGGGTCCCGGCCGCGACCTCCAGGGCGGTCATGGTTGAACGAATCCCGCTCCGCCGGATGGCGCTGCCCGAGGAGGTAGCGGAGGCGGCCGCCTGGCTCGTGTCGGACGCCGCCCGTTACATCACCGGCCAGTCGATCAATATCGACGGCGGCCTCGAGCGCGACTGAGGCACCGTCATGCCCCGACCGTCGCGACACGACACCCAGCACGCAGATCCGTGACGCAAGAGGCTCCTCCGATGGACGACATGCACCCGCTCACCCAGGCCGTCATTGACGGCAACCGGGCCCAGGCCGTGGAGCTTACCCAGCAGTGCCTGGACGCCGGCGAGGATCCCGGCTGGATCATCGAGAACCGGCTGGTCCCGGGCATGGCCGTTGTTGGCGAGCGGTTCAAGAACGACGAGATCTTCGTGCCCGAGATGCTGATCGCCGCCCGGGCGATGAAGGAGTCACTCGCGCTTCTGGAGCCGCTCCTGGCGAAGTCCGGATTCAAGGCCGCTCACACGGCGGTGATCGGCACCGTGGAGGGTGACCTCCATGACATCGGCAAGAACCTCGTCGCGATGATGTGGAAGGGTGCCAACATCGAGGTGATCGACCTGGGCGTCAACGTGTCGCCGGCCTCGTTCGCCAAGGCGGTCATCGAGCATCGGCCCGACATTGTCGGCATGTCCGCCCTCCTCACCACGACGATGCCCCGGATGCGGACGGCGATCGAGGCGGTCAAGGAGTCCCGTATCCCGGTCAAGATCGTGATCGGTGGCGCCCCCGTCACACCCGAGTTCGCGACGGAGGTCGGCGCCGACGGGTTCGCGCCAGATGCGGCGTCCGCGGTGGACGTGGCACTCGGCCTATTGGCCACCCCCTAGCGCAGCCCGGAGCACTCACCCATGAGCATGTTCTCCACCTACGGGACGGCCGACTCGATCGAAAGGAAGCCCTCCACCCTCGCCAAGCTCGCGCGCCTCCGCAAGACCTTCCGGCACGAGGAGGCCGACCGGGTGCCCATCTCGGACTTCTTCTGGGGCCAGTTCCGGGACCGCTGGCGCCGCGAGCTCGGGCTGCCCGACGACGCTGATCCCTACTACTACTACGACCTGGACCTCATCGTCACCGTCCCCAACATGGACCCCCACATCCGGTCCTTCGAGACGATCCGCGAGGACGATGAGGAGGTCGTGGTCAGAACGGGCTTCGAGACCACGATCCGCAAGCGGTTCGACCTGCCGATGCCGGAGCAGGTGAGCTGGGAGACGGACACGATCGAGAAGCTCGAGGCGTTCGAATTCGATGATCCCTGGGACCGCCGCCGGTACTTCGAGGCCGGTGACAACCAGATTGCCGGGGTCGGCGACGGGTTCGAGCGCAACAGCCCGCCGTGGGTGGACACCCTCCGTTCGCTGTACGCGGACTTCCCCGTCTATGGCTCCATCACCGAGGCCTCCGAGATCTGCACCCGGCTCCTCGGTCAGCTCAACACCCTGATGTGGACCGGCGAGTTCCCCGAGCGCTTCGGCGAACAGCTGCTGCGCATCGGGGAGTTCAGTTACCAGGTGGCCAAGGCCCAGATCGAGGCTGCGGACGGCCTCCTCGACGGCCTCGTGATCTGGGGCGACGTCGCCTACCGCAAGGGCCTGTTCATGGGCCCCACGTACTGGCGGCGCTACTACAAGCCGACGGTCGCCCGGATCATCGAGCTCGCCCACAGCCATGGCCTGCCGGTCATGTACCACGGCTGCGGCAACGCCAACGCCATCTTCGAGGACATGATCGAGATCGGCCTCGACGGCTACAACCCGCTCGAGGCGAAGGCCGACCTCGACGTCGTCACGCTCCGGGAGCGGCTGGGCCACCGGCTCACGTTCTGCGGCAACAGCGACATCCGCGTCTGGGAGCGCGGCGACCCGGCCGAGGTACGGCGCGAGGTCCTCCACCGGCTGCGGGCCGCCGAGGGGGGCGGCTACATCTTCATGAGCGACCACTCGGTCGCATCCGACGTGTCCGGCCAGACCTACGACCAGATCGTCAAACTCGTTCGCGAGTTCGGCGCGTACCCGCTCCACCTGCCGGCGGAGTAGCCGCCCGGCAGACCCGGCGCCCGGCGGACCTCCTCCCTGCCGGGCGCCTCTCCTGTCCGGTCGGCCGCGGTGTGGATGACGGCCCGGGAATCGATCAGGCCACCGCCCGTCGGTGACGCAGCGGGACCTGATCGCCAAGGAGCGAAGGGCTAGTTCCGGCCGTACAGCGGGCCGAAGTTGGCACAGGCGCGGAAGTCCGCGCCCTCGAGGTCCGCGGTGCCCAGGTCGGCCCAGGCGGACGGTCGGAAGATGTCCTCCTCCGGCACGTTGTGCATGTGGACCGGGATGCGCAGGATCGAGGCCAGGCTGATCAGGTCCGCACCGATGTGGCCGTAGCTGATGGCGCCGTGGTTGGCGGCCCAGTTGGCCATCACGGTGTAGACGTCGCGGAACGGGCCCGTGCCGGTCGTTCGCGGGACGAACCAGTGCGTCGGCCAGGTCGGGTCGGTCCGCTCGTCCAGGATGGAGTGGACCTCCCTTGGGAGCTCCACGGTCCATCCCTCGGCGATCTGGAGGACCGGGCCCGCCCCCGAGACGAGGTTGAGCCGCGCCATCGTGACCGGCATGCCGCCGCGGGACACGAACTTGCCCGAGAACCCGCCGCCGCGGAAGTAGCCGCGGTTGGCCGGGTACCAGGTGGTCGCCGCGAGCGCCGCCTCGACGTCTCCCTCGGTGATCTCCCAGAACGGCTTCATCGCGGGCCGGCCATCTCCATCGGTCATCGCGCCGGTCGCGTCGAGCGTGGCCGCGCCGGAGTTGATGAGGTGGATGAAGCCGTCGGCCGCGAGACCCTCGGGCCGGTAGCCGGTGACCCGCTCGACGGCGTCGGGGCTCCAGTAGGTCCGCACGTCCGCGAAGATCTGGGCCCGGTTGGTGAGCAGGTAGGACAGGACCATGGTCGCGCCGTTGAGGCTGTCATTCTCGGTCGCGAAGACGTACGGCGCGCGGATCCCGTTCCAGTCGAAGCTGGAGTTGAGGATCGCCTCCATGAAGTCGCCGTTGGGCGAGTGGTCCGTCCACTGCCGCTGGCCCTGGAAGCCGCCCAGGATCGCGTTGTGGCCCATCGCCTCCTCGGCGTGTCCAAGCTCGGCGAGCCGCGGGTTGCCCACGAGCAGGTCGCGGGTGATGAGCGCCATCCTGACGACCGTCTCCCAGTCCCCGTCGAGCTCCTCGCGCGTCCTTCCCTTGTCCGGATCGTTGCGGTCCTCGCCCTCGCGGCAGTTGGCCTTCGCCCACGCCAGCGCGACCTGGAACTCCTGGGGATCGTAGATGGCGCGGTCGAGCCGGCGGGAGATCTCGGACATGTCGACGGCCTCGACGCGCATGCCCAGGTACTTCTCGAAGAACGGTCGGTCAACGATGGAGCCCGCGATGCCCATCGCGACGCCGCCGAGGCTGAGATAGGACTTGCCGCGCATGATGGCCGCGGCGAGCCCGGCCCGTGCGAACCGCAGGAGCTTCGTCGCGACATCCGCGGGGATGGACCCGTCATCGATGTCCTGGACGTCTCGCCCGTAGATGCCAAAGGCCGGCAGGCCCTTCTGCGTGTGGGCCGCGAGGACCGCCGCGAGGTAGACGGCACCCGGCCGCTCGGTGCCGTTGAAGCCCCAGACCGCCTTCGGCGTCAGGGGGTCCATGTCCATCGTCTCGGAGCCGTAGCACCAGCAGGGCGTGATCGTGATCGAGACGCCGACGCCTTCCTTGCGGAACAGCTCGGCGGCCTTGGCCGCCTCGTAGACGCCGCCGATGTTGTGGTCGGGCACGACGACCTCGACCGGGGTCCCGTCCGGGTAGCGAAGGTACTCGCGGATCAGGTCCGCGGTCCGCTGCGCCATGGCGTGGGTCTGGGCGTCCAGCGATTCGCGGACGCCGTGCTGGCGGCCATCCACGACCGGGCGGATGCCGACCCTGGGCCAGTCGCCAACGTAGCGGCCAGAGGTGTTGACGGAGGTCATTCGAGTTCCTCGATTCCTGGGACGCAAGTCGGGGTGCCTTGCGTGTCTTGCGGTTCCGTGCGTGTCCTTCGGTTCCGTGCCCGCCCTACTCCGGCATCACCACGCCGATCGTCAGCAGGATGTTGGCGTAGATGCGCTGCTCGCCCGTCGCGATCGCCAGCGCCGTGTCCGGCCCGCGGGCCATGTCGTAGAACTCGAAGCGGCCCAGCCGCGTCAGCTCCTTGCCCGGGAGCAGCTCCCGGAAGTCCGCGTAGACGGACGGCTCCGACCCGTCCTCCGGCCCCATGACGTGGGCCGACTCGATCGGGATGGCGTCCACCAGCACCGACAGGACGTCGGTGACGGTGAGCAGTCCCGGTTCGAGGTTGAGGAACACCCGGTAGCCGTTCGGGTTGGAGCGCGTCGCCAGCGGGTAGTTGCCGTCCGCGATCAGGACCTGGGCGCCGTGCCCCGCCTCTCCGAGCGCAGCCAGGATCTCCGGGTGTAACAGGCGCGTCTTGAGCATGGAACCTCCTTCGGGCTCGCCGGCGGGTACGCGGCGTGCGGGTCGACGTGGCGGGGGCTGACCTGGTGGGTGGCGTGGCCGGCGATCACGGCACGCCTCATGCGACGGCGGTTTCTGTGGCGGGCTCCCGCGAGGCGTTGGTCGTCGTGGCCGGAGGGGCGCTCGATCGCCGCACGATCAGCTCGAACGGCAGCACGACCGACTGGCCGGTGGGCTCCTGGTGGCCGTCGATCTGGCTGAGGAGGAGCGTCGCCGCACGCTGGCCGATCTCGTACGCGGGCTGCGCGGCGACCGTCAGGAACGGCTCGCTCACCCACTCCTCGGGAAGGTCGTCGAAGGCGACGACGGACGTCTCCTCCGGCACCCGCAGCCCCGCCTCGCGCAGCGCCCGGATCGCCCCGAAGGCGATGAAGTTGTTGGCACAGAAGATCGCCGTCGGGCGCTCGCCCGATGCCCCGAGCATCTCGAGCGCCATGCGGTGGCCGTCGGCCTGGTTGCTCTTGCCGAAGTTGTAGCCGCCGTAGTGCACGAGCTCGTCGGGCAGGGAGAGCCCCGCCTCGTCGAGGGCCCGGCGGACGCCGGCGACGCGGTCCACGGACGTGGAGATGCTGCGGGGGCCCGTGAGCACCGCGATACGGCGGTGGCCGAGATCGAGCAGGTGCCTCGCCAGCGCATACGCGCCGGCCTCGGAGTCGCAGCGGACGCTGTCGACGTTCCGGGCGGCGACGCGGCGGTCCAGCACGACGACGGGCATGTGGTGGTTGGCCAGCAGCCGGAAGGACTCGCCGGAGCTGCGGGCAGGGACGAGCAGCAGCCCGTCGACCTGGCGCTCGATCAGCATGAGGAGGTACTGCTCCTCCTCCGCCTCCGACTCATCGGTGTTGCAGTACATGACGGAGAAGCCATGGCCCATCGCGTAGTCCTCGACGCCGCGGGCGACGGTCGTGAAGAACGGGTTCGAGATGTCCGAGACGACGAGGGCGATCGTCTTCGTTCGCTTGGACCGGAGCTGGCGGGCCAGGGCGTTGGGCACATAGCCCAGCTCCTCGATCGCCGCCTCCACGCGGGTCCGCGTCCCGCTGCTGGTGTACCCGGTGCCGTTGACGACCCGCGAGACGGTCATGGCGGAGACGCCGGCCCGCTTCGCAACGTCGCTGATGGTGCTCATCGGAAGGTCCCGGTAACGGTGCACAGGGCCGGAGGAGGCTCGGGGGCCGTCCGCGGTGCGGGCAGCCCCCGAGGGTTCACCATGCTCAGGGCACCGGACGGTTCTACTTGTAGAGGACCGCCTGGATCTCCGGGTTGTTGATGTTGGTCTTGTCGTACCAGTAGTAGCCGGTGTCGATGTTCTTCGGGAGGGTCTTGCCCGCGATGGCGTCCATCGCGGCGTCGACGCACTTGGCGCCGATGCCGACCGGGTTCTGGGTGATGGCGCCGGCCATCACGCCGGAGTTGATCGCGTCGATCAGCTGCTGGCCGGAGTCGTAGCCGATGGCCACGATCTTGCCTTCCTTGCCGGCTTCCTTGAGCGCGTTGAGGACGCCCTTGGCGGAACCCTCATTGGCCCCGAAGAAGCCCTTGAGATCCGGGTTCGCGGTCATGATGGCCTTGGCCAGGTCGGCCGACTTCACCGGGTCGCCAGCGCCGTACTCGATGGCCACGACCTGGATGTTCGGGTGCTTGTCCTTCATCCGGTTGACGAAGCCGTCGCGACGGGTGATACCGGTCTGGCTCGTCTGGTCGTGGACGATGACCGCGACCTTGCCGGAATCACCGATCAGGGTGGCCATGTGATCGGCGGCGTCGCCCGCAGCCAGGACGTTGTCCGTCGCCACCGTGGTCACCGGGATGTCGCTGTCGACGCCACTGTCGAAGCCCACGACCGGGATGTTCTTGGTCTTGGCCTGCTCCAGGTACGGCGTGGCGGCCTTGCTGTCGAGGGCGGCGAAGCAGATGGCCTTGGGGTTCTTGTCCAGCGCGGTCTGCAGCATGGTGAGCTGCTTGTCCACCTCGGACTCGGACGCGGGACCTTCGTAGGTGATCGTGGCGCCCTTGGCGGCGGCCTCATCGGTCGCGCCCTTCTGGACGGCCTGCCAGAACTGGTGCTGGGAACCCTTGGACACGATGGCGATGTAGGGGGCGCTCGCCCCGCCGCCACCGCCGCCACTGCTGCCCGTCGGCGCAGGCGTGCCGCTGGAACTGCTACAGGCCGCGAACAGCATGGCTGTCGCCAGGGCACCCGCCACCGGGCGGGCCATACGCGTGAGCTTCATGGTTCTCCTCCGTGTGAGATGGCTGACCGTGAGCGGGCGTGGCGTCCGCGCGGTCCGATCTGGATGTGGGCCGATGGCCCGGGGTCAGGCGCGCCGCCTCCGGCGCAGGATGTCGAGCCAGACGGCGCCGATGACCACGAGGCCCGTGACCACCAGCTTCCACTGGTCGGGGACACCGGTGATGGACAGGCCGATCGTCAGCGTGCTGATGATGAACGCGCCGATGATCGTGCCCACGATGCTGCCCTCGCCGCCGGACAGCGACGTGCCGCCGATGACGGCCGCCGCGATGGCGTCGAGCTCGTACCCCATGCCGACGGACGGCTGGGCCGAGGTCATTCGGGCCGCGATGAGGGTTCCGGCAAGGCCGGAGAAGAGGCCGCCGAGGGCATACACGGCGATCTTCCAGCGATCGACGTTGACGCCCGACAGTCGCGTGGCCTCCTCGTTGGAGCCCAGGGCGAACGTGTAGCGCCCGAGCGAGGTCCGGGTCAGGATGAGGTGAGCGATCAGGCCGGCCCCGAACATGATGAACACGACATTCGGGATCCCGAGCAGGTACTTGCCCATGTAGATGTCGTAGAACTGGGGCGTGCCCTCGAAGTAGATCGGCTTGACGTCGGACAGGATCTGCGCCAGGCCTCGGGCGACATTGAGCATGCCCAGGGTGGCGATGAAGGGCGGGATCTTCGCCTTCGCGATCAGGGTGCCGTTCACCATGCCCACCACCGCACCCGCCACCAGCGCCGCCGGAATGCCGAGGAACAGCGGCAGGCCGGCATTGGTCACGACCAGGCCCATGACCACCGAGCACAAGGTCATCGTGGTGCCGACCGACAGGTCGATGCCGCCCGTGATGATGATGAAGGTGACACCCATGGCCAGCACGCCGTTGACGGCCGTGGCGACCAGGATGGAGATGTAGTTCTCCGTCGACCGGAACGGCTCCGAGATCACCGAGAAGAAGGCGAGCAGGATGACCAGCGCGCCCAGCGCCAGGAGCCGCTGCAGGGAATCGCCACCGACTGCGGCCTGCACCCGCGACCTGCCGGCCCCGGTCGTCATCTGCATCGGATACGTAGCCTCATGTATGTCCTGGGGTTGGGATCAGGCGGCCGCGACGGCTTCGCGCTGGGTGGCGAGGGTCATGATCCGCTCCTGGGTGGCCTCCTGCGCCGACAGCTCCCCGGTGATGCGCCCTTCACACATCACCAGGATCCGGTGGCTCATCCTCAGGATCTCGGGCAGCTCGGAGGAGATCATGATCACCGCCTTGCCCTGCCGGACGAGCTCGTTGAGCAGCTTGTAGATCTCGCTCTTGGCGCCCACGTCGATGCCGCGGGTCGGCTCGTCGAAGATCAGGACCTCGGTGTCAGCGGTCAGCCACTTGGCGATGACCAGCTTCTGCTGGTTGCCGCCCGAGAGGTTCTTCGCACGCTGGCCGATGCCGGGCGTCCTGATGGCGAGGCTCTCGACGTGCTCCAGCGCGACCTGCCGCGTCCGGTCGAACTGGATCCGGCCGAAGCGGCCGGTGAACTTCCCGAGGCTCGCCAGGACCACGTTGGCCTCGACGTCCATCGGCAGGGCCAGGCCATAGCGCTTGCGGTCCTCAGACAGGTAGCCCACGCCGTTGCGGACGGCATCGGCGGGCGCGTGGATCTCGACGGGCCGGCCGTGGATCAGGACCTCGCCGGAGTCCCTGGGATCTGCGCCGAACACCGCGCGCATGACCTCGGTCCGGCCCGCGCCGACCAGCCCGGCGATGCCCAGGATCTCGCCGCGATGGAGCTGGAAGCTCACGTCCCGGATGACGCGGCCGCGATTGAGATTGCGGACCTCCAGGACCACCTCCGGGTTGGGCTGCTCGGGGAGCTCCGGCGCCTCCTCGAAGATCGTCCGGCCGACCATCATGCCGATGATCTGCTGGATGGTCGCCTCAGCGGTGTCGACGGTGTCGATGTACCGGCCGTCGCGCATGACCGTGACCCGGTCGGAGATCTGCTTGAGCTCCTCGAGCCGATGCGAGATGTGGACGATGCCGGTGCCCCGCTCCTTCAGGTGGCGGATGATCCGGAACAGCTCGTCGATCTCGGTCTCGGTGAGGGCCGCGGTGGGCTCGTCCATGATCAGGACGTCCGAGTTGAACGACAGCGCCTTCGCGATCTCCACCATCTGCTGCTGGGCGACCGCCAGGCCGGACACGCGCGCCCGCGGGTCGAGCCTGATGTGGAGCTCCGCGAACAGCTCCTCGGCCCTGGTGTTGAGGGCCCGCTCGTCCAGCCAGAACCGGACGCCTCGGCGCGGCTCGCGACCGATGAAGATGTTCTGGGCCACGGTGAGGTGGCCCATCAGGTCCAGCTCCTGGTGGATGATGCTGATCCCGAGGGCCTGGGCGGCGCCGGGCGAGTTGATCTCGACCTCGTTGCCCTTGACCCGGATGGTGCCCGCGTCCCGGCGGTAGATCCCCGCCAGGATCTTCATCAGGGTGGACTTGCCGGCGCCGTTCTCGCCGACCAGCGCATGGATCTCGCCCGGTCGCAGCTCGAAGCGGGCGCCGTCCAGCGCGTGGACGCCCGGGAAGCTCTTGGAGATGTCGCTCATCTGGACCAGCAGGTCGGCCATCGAAGCGGTCACACGTCTCCGTCGGAGGGTTGCGCCCGGGTTGCGGGATCGGGGTCGGTTACCGATAACACATCGCAACGTTATCGCGGTTGTCAAGGGTCCGGTCCGCCGATTCCGACGTGCTCGCACGGCCCGGCCGCCTCCTGGTCAGGCCTCCGGCACCACGACCACCTTGTGCCCTGCCCGGCGAGCCGCAGACTCGAAGGCAGGGACGACGTGGGCCAGGTCGAACGCGTCGCTCACCACCTCGCCGGGGCGAATCCGCCCGTCCTCGACCAGGGCGATCGCCTCGGGATAGGTGCGGTTCATCCGCCGCGAGAACCGCAGGTCCAGGCCCTTGCGCCGAGCGGCGGCGGCGGGCACCACCAGGTCGCTGCCGGACGCGATGCCGGCAACCACCACGGTCCCCGCCGGTCGGGTCAGGGCCACCGCGCTGGCGATCGCGTCGTCGTCGCCCGCGATCTCGACGGCCACGTCGAGCAGCCGGCCACCGGTGGCCGCCAGGAGCCGGTCACGCTCGGCACCGCCGGCGACCAGCTCCGCGATGGCGCCGTCCTCGCGCGCGGCGGTGACCCGGTGCGGCAGCCGGTCGGTGGCGACGATGGTGGCCGCGCCGGCGAGCCGGGCCAGGCGGATCAGCAGGCGGCCGATGGGACCCGCCCCGAAGATGCCGATCGAGCCACCCGGGGGCAGCCGGGCCAGCCGGAGGGCGTGGATCGCGACGCCCAGCGGCTCCAGCATCGCGCCGGCCACGTCATCGACACCGTCGGGCAGTGACACCAGGTGCGCCTCGGGCCACGCGAGCAGCTCGCGCATGGCTCCGTCGGTGTCGCTGTGGCCGAGGAAGCGGACCCGCGGGCACAGGTGTCCCAACCCCCGGCGGCACGTGTCGCACGCCATGCACGGGAGGTTCGGGTCGATCGCGACGCGGGTGCCGGCTCGCGGCCCGGATGCAACCACGCCGGCCGCCTCGTGGCCCAGCACGAGCGGCCGCGCCAGGGCCGCCTCACCGATCCCCGATTCGTCGTACCAGTGGAGGTCGGAGCCGCAGATGCCCACTGCCGCGACGCGGACGAGGACCTCGCCCGGCCCCGGGACCGGCGGCGGCTCGTCGACGAGGCGCAGGTCGCCCCGGCCGTGGAGGCGGGCGACCCTCATGCCGGGCCGCCGGATCCGGCCGCGAGCAGGGCCTCCTCCGCCTCGCGCGTCCAGCGGCCGCCGCGCAGCTTCGCGGCCACGTCCGGCATGCGGTCGGACAGGTCGGCGAGACGGACCAGGCCGAGATCGTGGAGCGCCGGGTAGACGACGATCTTGCCGCCCGACTGGCGACCCTCGACGGCGGCCAGCGCGTCCCGGACGCCCTCCATCCCGCACACCGCGTCGAGCGACACGTTCGTGTCCAGCCGGCCGGCCTCGAGCCGCGCGAGCACGGCCTTCATGTCCCGGATCTCCGAGCCGCTCGTCCCGAACAGGTAGATCCCGGAGCCGACGATCCGGTCGAGATCGAGGGCCGCCCGGGTCCCGGCGGCGAACCCGGCGAACAGGTTGACGCGGGCGCCGGGCGCCGCCATGGCCACCGCCTGCGCGACGATCGCGGGCGCGGGGACCATGACCCCGACGTACGAGAAGGCGTCCCCCGTGGGTGCGCTGACCCGGCTGTCGAGGAGGTCGAGCCGGACCCCGGCGTCCGCGGCCAGCGGCGCCGCGACGTCGGCGAGGTGGGCGAGGCGCGCGTCGTCGATATCGATCGCGGCCACGGAGAGGCCGTGCAGGCCGGATGTCGCCGCACGGATGACGTGCATGAAGCCCATCGGTCCCGCGGCCCCGATCACCGCGATCGCATCGCCCGGGCGGAGCTCTCCGTCCGCGGGGACGCGCGCATAGCCGTCGGCCGCGGAGGGGCCCGCGCTGCCCACCCACCGGGTGAGGTCGTAGTGGATCCGCCCCACGTCCACGCCCACGGGCCGGCCGATGCGCGCTCCGCCGAGCACGATGTCCAGCACCCCGCCGGGGCCCAGGAGATCCTGCAGCACCTCGATCCGGTCGGCATCGGCCCCGAAGTACACGATGTCGTCGAAGCGCGGACCCGCGTCGCGTCCGAGGGCCCCGGGTCCGGCCGGGTCCACCGTGACCGCCGGCCCATCGGGCAGGCCGGGCATCGCCGCGAGCTCGGTCGCCTGGGCGGCATCGGCGAGGACGGCGGTGACGGCGCCCGGCCTAGAGGCAGCCACGAGGTCCGCGACGCCCTCGAGCGCCCGGCCGGGCTCCGCGACCAGCAGCAGCCGCCCGCCGCGGGCGAGGGTCCGGCGTTCGGGCGACGCGTACGACTTCTCGACGCAGGCCCAGGGCTCCAGCAGCGCGACCGCGGACCCGGACGGCGTCTCGTCCACCCGGATCAGGAATCGCTCGCCGGTTCCGGGCTCGAGGATCATCCGCTCGTCGAGCAGCGCGTACTCCTGGAGGCCGCCCTCGAAGTTGTACCCGAAGGCCGCGTTCGAACCCGCCGTGGGCAGGTGGCGGTAGTCGGTCTGGACCAGGCACCGCTCCCCCACCGAGTGGCGTCGCACGGCCTCGCCGACCGCCACGATGCGGCCGGCGACCTCGTGCCCGGGCACGGCCGGCGCATCGCCCGGGACGTAGCTCGGGATCTGGGCGAGCACCTCCGGCTCGATCCCCGCGAGCACCTCGCTCTTGCGCGGGTGGGCGCTGAAGGCATGGAGCAGCTTGGTGTCCGAGAAGCAGATGCCCGCGGCCTCGACCTTGACGACCAGCTGGGTCGGGCCCGGCAGCGGCACCGCCTTGGCCCGGTTGTGGACGATCTCGCCCGGGCCGGTGAACTGGATCGCATGCTGCGTGGCCGGAAGATCTGGCACGGGATGCTCCTTGGAGTCCTGGGCGTTGGGGCGAGCGTCGGGGCGAGGGTTGGGGCGTTGGATCGGGTGCCGGGCTTCAGCCGAGCATGACCTGGCCGCCGGTCACGGGCAGGGCCTGGCCCGTCTCGTACTGCTGGGCAACGAGGTAGTAGAGGGCCTCGAGGACGTCGGCCGGCGTGCAGCCCCTGCCCATCGGCACCTTGGCCTCGTAGAACCGGCGCACGTCGTCCGCCGTCGTCGCGCCCGGGACCTTGCCCGTGCGCAGGTACTGGACGAACAGCCCGTTCTGCGGATCGGACCACAGCGGACCGTCGAGGAAGTTGCCCGGGCAGATGGCGTTGACCTTGATCCCGTCGCCGACGAGCTCCAGCGCGAACGACTGGGTGAGCCCGATGCCGCCGAACTTGGAGCCCGCGTAGGCGCTGTTGCGACTCGATCCCTGGAGCCCGGACTTGGAGTTGATCTCGACGATGTCGCCCCACCACGCGGGATTGGCCGCGTGCTGGCGGGCCATGACCGGCGCCGCGTGGCGGACGACCAGGAAGTAGCCGCGGTAGTTCACCCGTGTCACCAGGTCGAACTCCGCCAGCGGCTGGGTGGTCACGCCGCCCGCCCGGAGGACGCCGGCATTGGACACGAGCAGGTCCAGGCCGCCGTACTGGCGAACGATCTCGCGGATGCCCGCGGCGACGCTGGCCTCGTCGGTGACGTCCATGCCCACGGCGATCGCCCGGCCGGGCCCCAGGCGCTCGACCAGCCGCGCTGCATGCGCCTCGGCCAGCGCCAGGTTGACGTCGGCGAGGGCGACGTGGGCGCCCTGGGCGGCGAGGTCCTCGGCGATGGCGAGGCCGAAGCCCTGCGCCGCGCCCGTGACCAGGGCCACGCGCCCGGCGACCCGGCTCTCCGCCTGGTCTCCCGCGGCCACCTGGCGGCGGTAGGCCTCCGCCTCCCAGTCCTCGATGAACCGCCGCTCCTCGTCGGCGAGGTGGCGGACGCCGCCGAGGCGCAGCGCCGACGCGCCGACGCGGAGCGCGTCCAGGTAGACGTGGCGGGCGGTGTCGGCCTCGGCCCAGGTATCGCCCACCGCGAACAGCCCCAGCCCGGGCACGATCACGATGACGGGGGCGGTGCCGCGCTCGGCCGCGTAGGCCTCCAGGCGTTCGCGCGCGACGGCGGCCACATCGGACACGGCGGTGTCCACTGCCCCGAGGTCGAGGAGCAGCGGCCACGAGCCCGCATACACGATCTGGTCAGGGGTCAGCGGGCCCCCGAGCACGAACGACCGGCCGTCCTCGGAGGCCGCGAAGCGCGACGCCAGCGGCGCATCGTCGAACACGACGATCCTGCGCCGGTCCGTCGAGAGCAGCGCCCGCAACGTGGGCGCGAGCGTGTCGGCCAGGTCGGCGTCGCCGTCCGCATGCCCGGGGGCCGGCGGGCCCGGCAGGTCAGCGGTGCCGGCCGCGTCGATGGCGGCCCTGACGGTGGCGACGAGCCAGTCGGACGCCTCGACGATCCCGGCGGCGGTGTCCGCCGCGACGATGAGGCCGTGGTTCTGCAAGAGGGTGATCCGCGGTGCCGGCCGACCGGTTCGGGCCTCGAATGCCCGCCTCGAGGCAAGGATCGCGTGGGCCAGCGGCATGCCCGGGTCCGTGTACGGGACCCACAGGACGCGCTCGCCGAACAGGCGCTCGGCGAGCGCCGCCCCCTCACCGTTGCAGGTCACCGCGTTGATGACGATCGGATGCGTGTGGAGGATCAGCCGCTCCGGCATCAGCGCGTGGAACAGGAGCTCCACCGATGGGCGGCGGCCACCCGCGTGGGCGAGCCGCGCCTCCATGGCCACCTGCATGACGGGATCATCGCCGTGCGCGGCGGTGGAGGGATCCTCCTCGAGCAGCGCGAGGAGCGGCGCCATGTCCAACGGGACGAGGTCGTCGGCGGCCAGCGTCGCGAGGGGCACGCCGCTCGGCTTGATCCACAGGACCCCGCCGTCCTTGGCGGACGCATTGCCGCCGCCACCGCGGGAGAACTCCGGGTCAGCTCCGAATCGCCGGGCGACCCCGATCAGCTCGTCCAGCAGGGCGGCGACCTCCGGGGTCGGAGGCGGCACGGGCGAGGCGGTCATCGTCGGTTGCCCCGGTCGCCGATGACCTCCGCGCCGAGGTCGGCGAACCAGCGGATCCGGGCGTCGTCGTCCGCAAAGCCCGGAGCGGGCAGCCCGTCCCGGTCGACGAACCCGGGCCGGCCCCCGGACCGCAGCTGCTGGTGCGCGGCGATCACGCAGGTGCCCTCCCAGAAGATGGCCCGGGCACGGCCGGACAGCGGCTGGCCGCCCCGGCAGGCGGGGTCGATGGGGATCATGTCCAGCGTGTTGTGCTCGGTTCCCGCGGTGACGGCGATTCCCGCAGCGCGGAACGCGCCCACGTAGGCGTCGACGACCTCGGGCGCGTTCCTGCCCGGGATCAGCTCCGCGAGGTGGATCCCGCGGTCGCGCAGCCGCCGCGCCAGGGTTTCGGGCGGCGACTCCCAGGGGCAGACAGGGTTTGCCCCGTCCGCGAGTGTCGGGTAGGCGGGGATGCCGTCCCAGTCGAGGATCAGCCGTCGGGCATCATCGAAGGTCAGCGCGGTCTCAGGCACGAACGCCGGGCGACCGGCCTTCATGAGCCTGGAGCGGATCTCCCCCTGGACGGCCACCGGGTCCTCGGTCGCCGGGCCGGCTGGTCCGCCGAACGCACGCTCCAGGAGGGCCGGCCGGCGCTCCGGGGGAACCTTCAGGAACAGGGCCTCCTGGAACGCCATGGCGATGTGCCGCTCCTGCAGCACCACCCAGGCCCGTGGGACGCCCGCCCGCTCCGCGACCTCGTCGATGATCGCCGAGTCGTCGAGCGATGTGGCCAGGCCCGCGGCCGCGAAGTGCCCGCGCAGCAGGTCCACCATGGTCCGGGCCCGGGCCTCATTCTCCGCCCGCGCTCGCCCGGCGATCCGGCGTGCCCGGCGCGTCGGCTCGAGGAACGGGTTGACCCCCTTGCCGCACAGGTACAGGCGGCCGGGGTTCGCCGGATCGTTGACCCTGGTGCCTGCCTCGCGCAGTGGCTCGAGCACCGCGATGAGCTCGATCCCGAACAACGGGACGACACCGGCGGCGCGTGCCGCGTCCGCGAACCGCCGGTATACCCGGTGGTCGTGGAAGTTCGAGATGCCCACCACCCGGGCGCCCTGGGCAGCGGCCATCGTGGCGGCTTCCTCGGGCGTGGCGAACGCCGAGAAGTTGGGCGGCACGTGGATGTGCGTGTTGACGATCGGCAGGTCGCCCGGGGTCGGGCCGTCCGGCGCCGGCGCCGTCTGCATCGCCATGTCCTGCTCCTGCCAGGCGAGGTCACCTGCCGTGCGGGGTTGGAGTTCGGTGAGCCTCGATTGCTTACGACTGTTTGCGATTGGTTTTGGCAACTCATGGTACGCGATCGCAGCCTCTGTCTCAACCCCGGGCCGCAATGGTTGTCGACGGGCCGCAATGGTCCTTCCGAACAGCCCTTGACATCGCATGCGGCCGCGGGCAAAGTGCTCCAAATCGCAACTATCCGAAGGTTCGAACCCTTTGGCATCCGCATGTCGAATGGAGATGGCGGTGGTCGCGAAGCCGGCTGCGGTCGAGGGGGCGGTGTTCGCTCCTGAGCGCCAGGAGCTGATCGCCCGCACGGTGGCCGACGTGGGCCGGGTCCGTGTGGCCGACCTTGCCACCCGGTTCGGGGTGTCCTCGGTCACCATCCGCAAGGACCTCCTGGTGCTCGAGGGTGAGGCCCGGCTGATCCGGACGCACGGTGGCGCGATCGCGCCCCGGAGCGGGAGCCGTCCGGAGCCCGCATTCGAGGTCCGCGTACGCCTCCAGCGAGACGAGAAGTCGCGCATCGGGGCCGCGGCGGCGGCGCTGATCGAGGACGGCGAGAGCATCGCGTTCGACGCCAGCACCACGGCCCTGTACGTCGCCCGGCACCTCAAGGAGCGCACGACCTGGCACCAGCTCACGGTCGTGACCAACAGCATCCGCATCGCGCTCGAGCTGGCAGGGCACCCGGGCATCACGGTCCTGATGCTCGGCGGCCGCGTCCGCGCCGAGGCCCTGTCGGTGGTGGGTCCACTGGGCGACGGCGTGTTCCGGCGCGTGAACGTGCAGAAGGCGTTCGTGGGCGCCGTGGGCCTCACGATGGAGGAGGGCCTCAGCGATGCGATGGAGGAGGAGGCCCAGATCAAGCGCGCGATGGTCGCGGCGGCCCGGGAGGTGTACGCCCTCGTCGATCACACCAAGTGGGGCCGCGTCGCCTCGGCCACGTTCTGCCGGACCGATCGCCTGACCGGCATCCTGACCGACGGCGACGCCCCGGCCGACATGGTCGCGGAGCTGCGTGCCGCGGGCGTGCAGGTCATCCAGGTGGACGCGAGGCACGGCTCGTGACCGCCCGTGTCGAGCTCTCCGGCATCTCGAAGCGCTTCGGTGCCACCGCCGCGCTGACGAACGTCTCGCTGGAGCTCCTCTCCGGCGAGATCCATGGCCTGGTGGGCGAGAACGGCGCGGGCAAGAGCACGCTGGTCAAGATCCTGGCCGGCGTCCACCAGCCTGACGACGGCACGATCATGCTCGACGGCGTGCCGACGCAGATCCCCGGGCCCGCCCAGTCGCGGGCGCTCGGGATCGCCGTCGTGCACCAGGAGCCGCGGCTGTTCCCGGATCTCACCGTCGCGGAGAACGTGTTCATCGGCCACGCGCCTTCAGGCCGCCTCGGGTCCATCGACTGGCGCGCAATGCGCCGGGCGGCGCAGGCACTGTTCGCGGATCTCGACGTCCAGCTCGACGTCGGCGCACCGGTCCGGGGCCTGTCGATGGCCGACCAGCAGCTCATCGAGATCGCCAAGGCCCTGTCCATGGATGCCGGGGTGCTGATCCTGGACGAGCCGACCGCATCGCTCTCGGCCCACGAGGTCGAGCGGCTGTTCACGATCGTCCGCCGCCTCCGGGATCGCGGCGTCGCGATCCTGTTCGTCAGCCATCGGCTGGACGAGGTGTTCGCCCTGTGCGATCGGGCCACGGTGTTCCGCGACGGCCGGCACGTCGTCACCGCGAACACCCGTGATCTGTCGACCGCGGACCTCATCCGCCACATGGTCGGCCGGACCGTGTCGCTGTTCCCAAAGGCGGAGAACCCGATCGGCGACGTCCTGCTCGAGGTGAGCGGCCTGACCCGAGTGGGTGTCTTCCGCGACATCGGGTTCAGCGTCCGGGCGGGCGAGATCCTCGGGCTCGCCGGGCTGGTGGGCGCCGGGCGCACCGAGGTGGCCAGGGTCCTGTTCGGGATCGACCGCCGCGACAGCGGCGAGGTGCGGCTGGGTGGCGACCTCGTGGACTTCGGGGCGCCGTCCGACGCCATGAGCGCGGGCATCGCCTACCTGCCTGAGGACCGCCACCAGGAGGGCCTCATCCTGGACTTCACCATCGCCCAGAACGTCACTCTCCCGATCCTGCCCCGCCTGTTCCCCAGGCTCCTCGTCTCGGCCGCGACCGAGCGCAGGGTCGCCACCGAGCACACCGAGCAGTTCAACGTCCGGATGACCAGCGTGGACCAGGACGTCGGTGCGCTGTCGGGCGGCAACCAGCAGAAGGTCGTGCTGGCCAAGTGGCTCGCGGCAGGACCGCGGGTCCTGATCCTGGACGAGCCCACGCGCGGCATCGACATCGGGGCCAAGGTCGAGGTCCACCGCCTGATCTCGGAGCTCGTGGCCAAGGGCCTCGCGATCATCCTCATCTCGAGCGACCTGCCGGAGGTCCTGGCGATGTCCGACCGGATCATCGTCCTCCACGAGGGCCGGATCACCGCCGAGATCCCCCGCGACCGGGCGACCCAGGAGGGCGTGATGTTCGCCGCCACCGGCAGCCTCGCCACGGACGAGGGCCAGCGCCCGGTCGCGACCGGGCGCGAGGTGCCCCATGGCTGAGGCGGCCGCGGCCCCGAGCCAGGGAGGCCGCGGGTGGCTGATGGCGATCGGCCGCCAGCGGGAGCTGACCCTGGTCGCGATCATGTTCGTGCTGGGCGCGGGGGTCTCGGCGATGGCCCCGCAGTTCCTCTCGGTCGAGAACTTCAGCCAGGTCGCCGTGCTCGCCTCGATCACCGCGGTGGCCGCGGTCGGTGAGGCGATCGTGATCATCACCCGTGGGATCGACCTGTCGGTCGAGGCCATGATCGGGCTGGTCGCGTACAGCGTGGCCCGGACCCTGGAGCTGGGTCTGCTCGACCCGGTGGGAGCGGTCGTGATGGGGCTCGCCATCGGCCTCGCGCTGGGCATGGTCAACGGCTTGATCGTCGCCGTGCTCAAGGTGCCGGCGATCGTCGCGACGCTGGGCACGCTAAGCATCTTCCGCGGGATCGATTACGTGATCGCGGGACCCGACCAGGTCCCGTTGGCCGGGCTCCCGCCGGGGTTCGTCCACGTGGCCCGCGCCGACTTGGCGGGTGTCCCGCTGTTCGTCCTGGCCACGATCCTGGTCGTCATCGCGGGATCCGTGCTCCTCCGCTGGACCCGGTTCGGCCGCCAGGTGTACGCGGTGGGCAGCAACCCCGAGGCCGCCGGCATCCTGGGCATCCCCTCCCGCCTCGTCGTGTTCGTCGCGTTCTCGCTGTGCGGTCTGCTCGCCGGACTGGCCGGCGTGATGTGGGTGATGGAGTTCGGGACGATCAACGGCACCGCGGCGACGGGCGCGTCGCTGGCCATCATCGCCGCGGTCGTGGTCGGCGGCGTCAACACCCTCGGCGGGTCCGGGACCCTGGCGGGTGCCGCCATCGGCGCCCTGTTCCTCGGGTTCATCGCCAACGCACTGATCCTCGTCGGCCTCTCGCAGTTCTGGCTCCAGGCCATCTACGGCGTCGTGATCCTGCTCGCGATCAGCAGCGACCAGCTCATCCGGCGAAGCGTCCAGCGCGCGAACACGCGCAGCGGTGCGAGATGACGGTCTCGACCCGATCCGGCAGCGGCCTGCGCCGCTGGTCGCGGGCGCTGGTCCGCTGGGAGTCGCTCCTCCTGGTCGCCCTCCTAGGGTTGATCGTCCTCGGCAACTCGCTGTCGCCGTTCTTCCTGACGGCCGGCAACTTCTCGAACCTCGTCGCCGCCCTCATGGAGGTGGCGATCATGGCCCTGCCGCTGACCCTGATCATCATCCTCGGCGAGATCGACCTCTCGGTGGAGTCGATGGCCGGCCTGGCGAGCGCCGCCCTGGGCTTCATGTGGGCCGCGGGCGTGCCTCTCGAGATCGGGATCCCGATCGTCCTCCTGATGGGTGCCGCCGGCGGGCTCCTGAACGGCACGCTCGTCGCTCGAGGCGGCCTGCCGTCGCTCGTCGTCACGCTGGGCACGATGGCCCTCTTCCGGGGCATGGCGCTGATCATCCTGGGCCCGCGGGGCGTGAGCAACTTCCCCCCGGCCTTCACCGCGCTCGGGTTCGGGGACGTGCCGGGCACGGTGATCCCGTGGTCCTTCGTGATCTTCGTCACGCTCGCCCTGGTGCTGGGCTTCGTGCTCCACCGGACCTGGATCGGGCGCCAGACGTACGCCATCGGCAGGAACGCCGGGACCGCGCGCTACTCCGGCGTTCGGGTCACCCGGCTGCGTACCAGCCTGTTCGTGCTCACGGGCACGATCGCCGCCTTCGCGGGCGTGATCCTGACGTCGCGCCTGTCGAGCGCCCGTGCCGACGCCGCCACCGGCATGACCATCACGGCCGTCACGGTCGTGCTGCTCGGGGGAGCCAACATCTTCGGAGGCTCGGGAACAATCCCGGGGACCGTGCTGGCCGTGCTCACCATCGCGGTGATGCAGAACGCGCTCCGCCTCGCCAGCGTGTCGGTCGAGGTCCAGAGCATCGCCCTCGGGTTGCTGCTGATCCTGTCCGTCCTCATTCCAACCTTTGCTCACCAGGCCAGGAAGGTCGTCGATCGAGTCCAGAGGGGCCGGCACCCGTCGGCCGACGCGATCGCGGGTGAGCCGGCGCTCGCAGCAGGCAATGTGGAGGAATAGCCTTGAAGCTCAGTTCCCCAGGGCGATGGTTTGCCATCGCCGGCACGGCAGTCATCGTGCTGTCGGCATGCTCCAGCGGCACGACGACGACCCCGTCCGCAGCCGCGTCCGCAGCCCCGACCAGCTCGGCCCCCGCGTCAGCGGAGCCGGCGTCCGCGTCGCCCGCCGCCATGACCGTCGGCTACCTGCCGAAGGACATCGTCAACCAGTACTTCGCCGCCGCCAAGACGGGCGTCGACAAGGCGGCCGCCGAGCTCGGCGGCACTGTCACGCAGGTCGGGCCGAACGAGGCCAAGGCGGATCTCCAGATCCCGTTCATCACCGACCTCACCACCCAGGGCGTCTCCGCGATCATCATCTCTGCCGACGGCAAGGATGAGGTCGCCCCGGCGCTCAAGGAGGCGATGGCCAAGGGCATCAAGGTCGTCGGTTTCGACTCCAGCCCGGCCGTCGGCGCGTACAACGTGTTCGTCAACCAGGTCGACTTCAGCGGCGTAGGCGTGAACCTCGCCGACTGGGCCTGCGAACTCGCTCCGAACTGCACCGGCGAGATCGCGGTCCTCTCGGCGGCCGCCACGGCCACCAACCAGAACGCCTGGATCGACCTCATGAAGACGACCCTGGGCAAAGCCAAGTACGCCGGGCTCAAGCTCGTCGACATCGTCTACGGCGACGACGACCCGACCAAGAGCACCCAGCAGGCGCAGGCGCTGCTGACCAGGTACCCCAACCTCAAGGTCATCGTCGCCCCGACCACGGTCGGCATCCTCGCGGCGGCCCAGGTCGTGTCCCAGGCCGGCAAGTCCGACTCCGTCAAGGTGACCGGGCTCGGCTTCCCCAACGACATGAAGCCCTTCGTCAAGGACGGCACCTCTCCGGTCTTCGGCCTGTGGAGCGTCCCCGACCTGGGCTACCTGTCCTACGTCGTCGCGGACAAGCTGGTCAAGGGCGAGATCACCGGCGCGGTGGGCGAGACGTTCACCGTCCCCGGCCTCAACAATGGCCAGCCGTACACGATCGGCGCGGACAACGTGGTGATCCTCGGCCCGGCGTTCCGGTTCGACTCCACCAACGTCGATCAGTTCAACTTCTAGCTCTCTCCTCCAACCCGGGTCCCGGCGGTCCCCGCCGGGACCCGGATCACCACCGGATCACCACCGGATCACCACCGGAGCCGTAGCATGGAACGCGTGGCCTTCACGATGCGCCTCCTCCCCGGAGCCGAGGCGGAATATCGGCAACGCCATGCGCATGTCTGGCCCGAGATGCTGGACGCCCTCCGGGCAGCCGGCTGCAGCAACTACTCCATCTATCTCCTCGACCAGCAGCTGATCGGCGTGTTCGACGTGGAGGACTTCGACCGGTTCCGGGCGCACATGGCGGCCCAGCCGGTCAACGACCGCTGGCAGGCCGAGATGGCGAAGCTCATCGACCCCTGTATCGATCCCGCGACGGGGTTCCACCGGCGCCTCGAGGAGGTCTTCCACCTTGACTGAGGGCGCCCGGCTGCGGCTGGCGGCGGTGGACCTGGGTGCCGAGAGCGGGCGCGTCGTCGTCGGGACGTTCGACGGCGGCCGGCTCGAGATCGAGGATGCCCACCGCTTCCCCAACGTCCCGGTCGCGGTCGCGGGGACGCTCCACTGGGATGCGCTGCGCCTGTTCGGGGACATCACCACCGGCCTGCGCCGGGCCGGCGCGGCCGGACCGATCGCCTCCGTGGGCGTGGACAGCTGGGGCGTGGACTTCGGCCTGCTCGACGACCGCGGGCGGCTGCTCGCCAACCCGGTCCACTACCGCGACGCCCGGACCGACGGGATGCCCGAGGTCGCCTTCGGCATCGTGCCGCGCGACGAGATCTATGCCGTGACGGGCATCCAGTTCATGGCCATCAACACGCTCTACCAGCTGCTTTCGATGGTCCGTGCGGGCGATCCGCTGCTGGACCACGCCAACCGGCTGCTGATGACGGCCGACCTGTTCGCCCACTTCCTGTCCGGCGCCAGCGTCTCCGAGTACACGCTCGCGTCCACCAGCCAGGCGCTCGATGCCCAGGCTCGAGCGTGGGCCCGTCCGTTGCTCGAGCGGCTCGGCATCCCGACCCGGCTGCTGCCCGAGATCGTCCCGCCGGGGACCGTGCTCGGAGGCCTGCAGGGCGACCTCGCCGAGGCGTCCGGCCTGGGCGCGACGCGCGTGGTCCTGCCCGGCTCCCACGACACCGCCTCGGCGGTCGTCGGGACGCCGATCGCGGCCCCGACGTCCGCCTACCTCAGCTCGGGCACCTGGTCCCTGATCGGGCTCGAGGTCCCGGAGCCGGTGATCTCGGACGTGTCCCTGGCCGCCAACCTCACCAACGAGGGGGGTGTGGCCGGGACGATCCGGCTGCTGCGCAACGTGGTCGGCCTGTGGCTCGTCCAGGAGAGCCGGCGTGCGCTGTGGCCGTCCGGTGATGCGCCATCCTACGAAGACCTGGCCGCGATGGCCGAGGCCGCTCCCGCCTTCACGGCGTTCGTGGATCCCGACGACGAGCGGTTCCTCCGACCGGGCGATCTGCCTGCCCGCGTCCGGGAGTTCTGCGCCGAGACCGGCCAGCCCGTGCCCGAGGACGCGGGGACGCTGATCCGTGTCCTGCTCGAGAGCCTGGCCCTGCGATACGCGGCGGCCGTGGATCAGCTCGCGGCCGCCGCCGCTCACCGGATCGAAACGATCCACGTCGTGGGCGGCGGGGCGAACAACCGGCTGCTGTGCCGCCTGACCGCCGGCGCGACGGGGTTGCCGGTGCGAGCCGGACCCGTCGAGGCCACGGCGATCGGCAACCTGGTCGTCCAGGCGATCGCCGGCGGCGAGCTCGCGTCCGTGGCCCAGGCGCGCGAGCTCGTGGCCCGCTCCTTCCCCGCCACCACCTACGAGCCCGGAGGCGACTGGTCCGAAGCCCGCGACCGGTTCGCCGCCGTGTGCGCCCGTCGCCCCACGCCAGCCACACCCTGAGGAGACCGCCATGGCCATGCCCGCCGCCGTCGCCCGCCCCGCTTCCGCTCCCGCGCTCGAGCGCATCGAGTGGGCCGTGACCGGCATCAACACCGAGATCCCGTCGTGGGGCTTCGTCAACACCGGCACCCGGTTCCGGGTGTTTCCCCAGGCCGGCGTGCCCAGGACGGTGTTCGAGAAGATCGACGACGCCGCCACGGTGAACCGCTACACCGGGATCGCCGGCTCGGTGTCGCTGCATATCCCGTGGGACCGGGTGGACGACTACCGGGCGCTCGCGGCGTATGCCGCGGAGCGCGGCCTGCGGATCGGCGGCATCAACAGCAACACCTTCCAGGACGAGGACTACAAGCTCGGGTCGGTGTGCCACCCCGACGCGCGCGTCCGGCACAAGGCCGTCGCGGCGATCATCGAGTGCTGCGAGATCGCCGAGACGATGGGGGCCCCGGCGGTCAAGGTGTGGCTGGGCGACGGGACCAACTACCCGGGGCAGGACGACCTGCGCTGGCGCCACCGCCGGCTGGTCGATGGCCTCCGGGAGGTGTACGCGCACCTCCCCGAGGGGACCCGCCTGTACCTCGAGTACAAGCTCTACGAGCCGGCCCTGTACGCCACAGACGTGCAGGACTGGGGCCAGTCGCTCAACGTGGTGCGCCAGCTGGGCGACCGTGCCGGCGTGTGCGTCGATACCGGCCACCACGCGATGGGCGTCAACATCGAGCAGATCGTGGCGCTGCTCCTCGCGGAGGGCCGCCTCGCCGCGTTCGACCTCAACGACAAGAAGTATGGCGACGACGACCTGATGGTCGGGTCGATCGACCCCTACCAGCTGTTCCGCATCGCCCACGAGCTGGTGAACGCGATGCGCGACGACACGGACCCGGTGGCCCAGGCCTGCGCCGGCCGGACCGTGTACATGCTCGACCAGGCCCACAACATCGAGCCCAAGCTGCCCGCGATGATCCGGAGCGTGATGAACCTCCAGGAGACGATCGCCAAGGCACTCCTCGTCGACCGCGAGGCGCTCCTGGCGGCACAGGCCGCCGGCGACGTGCTCGAGGCCAACCGCTGCCTCCAGGACGCCTTCGCCACCGACGTCCGGCCGCTGCTCGCCGAGCTCCGTGTCGCCCGCGGCCTCGCCGCGGACCCGTACCGCGCCTATCTCGACTCCGGCGAGGCCGAGGAGCGGGTCGCGGCACGGGCGGGCGGCACCGCGGCCGGCTGGGACTGAGGCCATGCCGATCAGCGAACCCCTTCCCGGCCTCGACGAGCTGCTGGAGTCGATCGGGGAGGGTGGCCGGCGGATCGCGAACATCGACGCGGGCGAGGGCGCCGCCGGCAACATCTCGATCTGCATCGGCTGGCCGATCGAGGTCCGCCGGCGGTTCCCCGACGCGGTCCCCATCGAGCTGCCGGTCCCGGTGCCGCACCTGGCCGGCCACACGGTGATCGTGACGGGCTCCGGGCGGCGCCTGCGGGACCTCGGGACGAACCCGCTGGCGAGCCTGGGCGCGGTCACCATCGACCCCGGCGGCACCACCGGGACGCTGCGCACGGCGCCGACGCGGCTGTTCGAGAAGCTCACCTCGGAGTGGAACTCGCACCTCGCCGTCCACGACGATACAGTGGGCCGGAGCGGGACGAACTTCCACGCCGTGGTCCACGCGCAGCCGCCCCACCTCACCTACCTGTCACACCTGCCGGCATACCGCGACGAGGCGTACTTCAACCAGCGCGTGATGCGCTGGGAGCCGGAGACCATCGTCCAGCTGCCGGCGGGCGTCGGGATGCTGCCGTTCATGCTGCCCGGCTCCGACACGCTGATGGCCGCGAACGTCGAGAGCCTGCGGCGGCACCGGATCGTGGTCTGGGCCAAGCACGGGGTCATGGCACGGAGCGACGTCTCGGTCACCCGGGCGGTCGACCGGATCGAGTACGCGGAGGCGGCCGCCCGGTACGAGTACATGGACCTCGTCGCGGGCGCCAGGGCCGAGGGGCTCACCAGCGAGGAGGGCCGCGCCGTCGTGGCGGCGTTCGGTATCCGGACGACGCTGTTCTGACCCGCCGGCGACGCGGCCCCGCCCGGCTCGGCTCGATCGATCTGCTCACCTGAGCGCTTGACGCTCGTTTGATTGGCTCGTACGATCACGGATGGGCGCCGCCGCCATCCTGAGCGAGCGTGCCGACCGCCCGGGAGCAGCCGTCCGTGGCCACCGAGACCCGCGCACCAGCCTCGCGCCTGCACCTCGTGAACACGGTGCTGGCATGCCGCCGCTACTACCTCGACGGTGCCAGCAAGAGCGAGATCGCCGAGGAGCTGGGGATCTCGCGGTTCAAGGTCGCCCGCCTGCTCGAGCGCGCACGGCGGGAAGGCATCGTCCGGATCGAGATAGACCCGCTGCCGGAGCTGGAGCTGGGCCTGGCCGACGAGCTCGCGCGCCGCCACGGGATCCGGGGCGCGGTCGTCGTCCGGACGATCGGCCTCCCCGACGAGCTCCGGCACGCGCAGCTGGGACGGGCCGCGGCCGCGATCCTCGCGGACTCGCTGGAGGCGACGGACGTGCTGGGCATCTCGTGGGGTCGGACCCTTCACGCGATGGTCGAGGAGCTGCCGCGCCTGCCGGGCTGCTCCGTGGTCCAGCTCGTGGGCAGCGTCCCGACGCTCGATCTCGCCGTCAACTCGCTGGAGCTCGTGCGCCGCCTGGCGGAGCGGGCCACGGGCCCGGTCTATCCCCTGTACGCACCGCTGCTCGTCGAGTCCGGCGACATGGCTGATGCCCTGCTGCGGGATCCGCTGGCGGCGAAGACCACGGGCATGTTCGACTCCCTGACCCGGGCCGCCGTGGGCATCGGTGCCTGGACGGCGACGGGCTCCACGATCCGGGCCGCCCTCTCGGACCGCGAGGCCCGGGAGCTCGATGCCGCGGGTGGCGTCGCCGACCTGTGCTCGATCGTGCTCGACGCCGACGGGCGACAGGTGCGCGCCGCGGGCCTCCCGGACCGGTCCATCGCCATCCGCGAGGCCCAGCTCCGGCGGGTCCCCGACGTCATCGCCATCGCCGGCGGGGTCGCGAAGGTTCCCGCCATCCGGGCCGCTCTCCGGAGTGGCCTCATCCATCGACTGGTCACCGACGAGGAGGCGGGCCGGCTGCTGCTGGACGCCTGACAGGAGGAACAAGCCCCACCCATGGTCACCGAAACGGTCTACCGCAGCGACACCCGGCCCGACTTCGCGCCCTTCGAGGAATCCTGCGGCGTCATCCATGGCTTCACATACTCGGGCGACCTGGCGGCGGAGCTCTCGGCCGGGACGATCGACAAGGCCGCGGCGCTCGGCCTGCTGGACGACATGCTGGCGATCCGCGAGATGGAGGAGATGATCGTGCGCCTCCGCTCCGGCGGCGGCTACGAGCCCCTGCCGGGCTACGAGTACCGCGGCCCGACGCACGTGTCCATCGGCCAGGAGGCGTCCGCCGTCGGAGCCTCGTCGGTGCTCCGGATCACGGACAACGTGACCAGCTCCCATCGGGGTCACGGGGACGCGATCGCCAAGGGCTTCTCCGCGCTGCGCCAGATGGACGAGGGGCAGCTGCGGACGCGCCTCGGGCGCGCGGAGGGGTCACGCGGGGAGCTCCTTGCCGCCGCCCTCGAGGAGCACCTCTACCGGGTCATCGCGGAGCTGTTCGGCAAGGACGAGGGCTACGGGCGGGGCCGCGGCGGCGGCATGCACATCGGCGACTTCTCGACCGGCAACCTGGGCGCCAACGCGATCGTCGGCGGATCGGTGCCGATCGCGACCGGCGCCGCCATGGCCCGCCGCTACGAGCGCTCGGACGCGGTCGTGTGCTGCTTCGCCGGCGACGGCGCGTACGCGAACGGCGTCGTCCTCGAGTCGCTCAACTGGGCGGCGCAGCACCAGTGGACGAACCACCTGGCGGGCGACCGCCCGTTCGGGCTGCCGATCATCTTCTTCATCCAGAACAACCACTACGGCATGACCCACCGGACCGACGAGGAGGTGATGGGCGTCGCCCACCTCGCGCGCCGGGCGGCCGGGTTCGCCACCGACAACATGCATGCCGAGGTCGTGAACGGCATGGACGTGCTGGCGGTGCGCGACGCCGTGACCCGTGCCGCGGCGCTCTGCCGCGCGGGCGAGGGCCCCGTCCTGATCGAGGCTTCGACCTACCGCTACTACGGCCACTCGCTGTCGGACCCGCGCAACGAGTACCGGACCCGCGAGGAAGAGGCGGCCTGGAGGGCGGTCGACCCGATCGAGCGGCTCAAGGCGCAGCTCGTCGAATTGGGTGCGGCAAGCGCGGACGAGGTGGCCGCGCTCGTGGCCGCGGCCGCGGAGCGCAACGCGCGGGCGGCCGCGCGCGCCGCCGCCGCGACGGATCCCGACCCGTCCACGCTGCTCGACCTGCTCTACACCGACGGCACGTCCGAGGTGCTGCCCGAAGGCGCCGGCAACGTCACGCTGTACGCCGAGGCGCCGGTGGCCAGGCGGGACGCGGACGGCCGGATCTCCTACCGCGACGCGCTGCGCGAGGCGCTGGTCGAGGAGATGACCCGCGACCACCGGGTCATCTTCTACGGCGAGGACGTCGCCGACTACGGCGGCGCGTTCAAGCTCACCAAGGGCCTGGTGGAGGCGTTCGGACGGGACCGGGTGTTCAACACCCCGATCTCCGAGGCGACGATCTGCGGCACGGCGGTGGGGGCGGCGATCGCGGGGCTGCGGCCGGTGGTCGAGCTGATGTACATGGACTTCGCGCTCATGTCGTCGGACCAGATCGCGAACCAGGCCGCGAAGTGGCACTACATGTCGGGCGGCCAGGTCGAGGTGCCGGCGGTCATCCGCTGCTCGGTCGGGGCCGGCAAGGGGTACGGCGGGCAGCACAGCCAGAGCCTGGAGTCGCTGTTCACCCACACACCCGGCCTGTGGGTCCTGTACCCGGCCACGGCGGCCGATGCCAAGGGCCTGCTCAAGAGCGCGATCCGGACCAACAACCCGGTCGTGTTCGTCGAGAGCCAGGGCCTGTACTCCACGAAGGGCGTGGTGCCTGAGGACGACTACACGACCGAGATCGGGAAGGCGCGCGTGGCCCGCGCAGGCAGCGACGTGACGATCGTCGCCTGGGGTCCGGCCGTGGAGGACGCGCTCGCGGCGGCCGAGACACTGGCGGCGGAGCAGGGCACGGAGGCCGAGGTGATCGACCTGCGCAGCCTGGTCCCGCTGGACATGGACACGGTCCTGGCCTCGGTCCGCAAGACCGGGCGCGCCGTGGTCGCCGCGCAGGCGGTGCTCACGGGCTCGTTCGTCAACGAGATCGTGGCCCGGATCCAGGCCGAGGCGTTCGACGACCTCGACGGCCCGGTGGGCCGGATCGGGGCGGCGCCCGGCATCAGCCCCCAGGCGGAGAGCCTCGAGAAGGCCTTCCTGCCCGGCGCCGGCGACATCGTCGCCGCCGTCAGGGCCCTGGTCTGACCCGGCCGCGAACCGACCCACCCCGAGCGCCGAAAAGGGAGCGCACCGATGGCCCACCCGATCCTGATGCCCAAGCCCGGCCAGATGACCGAGGAGTGCGTCCTCACCCTGTGGCGCAAGGAGGTCGGCGAGCCCGTCCACCGGGGCGACGTCCTGTTCGAGATCGAGACCGACAAGAGCTCGATGGAGGTCGAGACATTCGACGAGGGCGTCCTCCTGGCGAAGGTGGTCGCGGACGGCGAGACCGCGCCCGTGAACGCCGTCTGCGGCTGGATCGGCGAGGCGGGCGAGGCCGTCCCCGAGGTCCCGGCCCCGGCGCCGGCCCCGGCCGACACGGGCCGGAGGATGAAGCTCAGCCCGCGCGCCAGCCGCCTCGCCGCGAGCGCCGGGATCGACCCGCTGACCGTCGCGGGCTCGGGCCCCGGCGGCCGGATCGTGGAGCGCGACGTCCAGGCGGCCATCGATGCCCGGTCCGCCGTGCCGTCAGCCGTGACCGCGCCGTCGCCCATCACCGCGCCGACACTCACCGGCGTCCCGTCGCCCATCACCGCGCCGTCGCCCGCCGGCGTCCCCGGCGGTGGCGTCACGCCGGCCCGCGTTCCGGCACCGATCGCCGTTCCCCGGGTGGACGGCGAGGAGGAACCGAGGCCGCTCAGCCGGATGCGTCGCACGATCGCGGCCCGGCTCACCAGCAGCTGGCAGACGACGCCCCACTTCACGGTCACCGTGGCCGTCGACATCACGCGCGTCCTGGCGCTGCGCGCCGAGCTCAGGGAGCAGGGCGTCACCCTCACGGTCACCGACTTCGTCCTGTCCGCCACGGCGCAGACGCTGGCCGAGTTCCCGGACGTCAACTCGCGGACCGACGGGGAGCTCCTCTTCCCGCGCCGCCGGGTCCACCTCGGCGTCGCCGTGTCCGTGCCGGCCGGGCTGCTCGTGCCCGTGGTCCGCGACGCCGACCGCCTGCCCATCGTCCAGCTCCACGACCGGGTCGCGGCCCTGGCGGCTGCGGCGCGGGAGGGCTCCATCGCCCCGGACGACCTCGCCGGCTCGACGTTCACGGTGAGCAACCTGGGGATGTACGGGGTCGAGGAGTTCAGCGCGATCATCAACCCGGGCGAGGCGGCGATCCTCGCGGTGTCGTCGGCCGTCGCCACCCCGGTGGCGGTGGACGGGGGGATCGGCATCCGCCAGGTCATGAAGCTGACCCTGTCGGCCGATCATCGCATCGTGGACGGCGAGATGGGCGCCCGGTTCCTCAACGCCCTCCGGCGCCGGCTCGAGGACGTCCGCTCGTTCCGGGACGAGGTGGCGATCAGCTGATAGCCGGGGCCATGTCTGCCAACGTCGGGGGCTCGGCACCGGATCGCGTGCAGGTGATGGACGCGGCCCGATTGGCGAACGTGAGGCACGCCCGCAGGTCCTGCTCGCTCATCGCCCGGAGGGCTGATCGGTCGAGGAGCCCGTGGAGCTCGAGGAAGCCGAGCAGGCCGGAGGTGAACGAGTCACCGGCGCCGACCGTGTCACGCACCGTGATGGTGATCCCCGGGACCTCGGCCGTGGCCGAGGCGAGGAGCCCGACGGCGCCGTCGGCACCCCGGGTCATCACCACGATCGACGGGCCACGGGTCAGCCAGCGCCTCGCCGCGTCGATGGGTGGCCGGTCCGGGTAGAGCCAGGCGAGGTCGGCCTGGCTCACCTTGACGATGTCGACCAGCGAGACCCAGCCTTCGAGCCGATCACGGTACGCCACCCGCTCGGCGATCAGGCCCGGCCGGACGTTGGGGTCAAGGCTGAGGATGCGGCGGCCGCTCTCGCGCCGCATCAGCTGCTCGTAGGCGGTCGCGCCGGGCTCGCGGACCAGTGAGATGGAGCCGAAATGGAGCGCGTCGATCTCGCCGTCCAGGTCCCCGGCCGTCGGCAGATCGTCGGGGGCAAGGGTGCAGTCCGCGGCTCCGTCGCCGTAGAACACGAACACGGGCTCCTGGTCGGGCGGCAGGTGGACGATGGCCAGGGCGGTGGGCTCGTTCCCCTCGCGCAGGAGCCGGCAGTCGACACCCTCCGAGACGAGGCGTTGGCGCAGCGACTGCCCGAACGGATCACGGGAGACCCGGCCGAAGAAGCCGACCGGGACGCCCAGCCGGCCGAGGCCCAGGGCGACGTTGTACGGGGATCCGCCGGTCCTCGGCGCGTAGGCGAGCGGTTCGCCCTCGGCCGCCACCGGGACGAGGTCGATCAGGGCCTCGCCGCAGACCAGGATCATCGTTCAGGCGAGCAGGTAGCGGGCGACCTGGTTGACCAGGGGCTGCCCGGCGGCGAACCGCCGGACCTGGTCGCCGGCCAGCGCGAACGAGCGGGCTGCGGCATCGGCCGAATCCCCCGCGATGTGCGGGCTGACCAGGACGTTCCGGAGGCTCCACAGCGGGTGGCCCGCCGGCAGCGGCTCAGGGTCGGTGACGTCGAGGGCGGCCCGCAGACGGCCGTGCTCGAGCTCGGACACGAGGGCCGGGGTGTCGACCGTCCTGCCGCGCCCGGCGTTGACGAGGAGGGCGCCGTCCGGCAGCAGCCCCAGCCGCCGTGCGTCCAGGAAGCCGGCCGTCTCGCTCGTGAGCGGCAGCAGGTCGACGAGGACGTCGGCACCGGGCAGCACGCCGTCGAGGTCCTCGAGCCCCAGGACGCCGCCGCGCCGCGTACGCGAGACGCCGGTGATCTCGACGCCGAAGGGCCGCAGCCGCTCCGCCAGCGCCGCCCCGATCGAGCCGAAGCCCAGGATCACGATGCGACGGCCGGCGATCTCGTCGGGCGCGAACGAGGTCCACGCGGCTTCCGCCTGCGCGTCACGGGCCCGGACGAGGCCCCGCTGCATCGCGAGGATCGCCCCGACGATCCACTCCGCGAGCGGGACGTCGTACACGCCTCGGGCGTTGCACACCGTCACCCCCTCCGGCACCATGCCGGCGAGCCAGTCGACCCCGGCGGTCAGGGTCTGGATGACCCGCAGCCTGCCCGGCGCGGCGAGGGTCCGGCCCGGCGCGGCGAGGGTCCGGCCCGGCGCGGCGAGGGCGTCGAGCAGCTGGTGCCGCATCCCGTGGGCGGCCACGATGAGATCGACGCGGGACAGGTCCGGCAGTGGATCGGCACCCGGCGGGACGAGCAGCACCTGGACGTTGGCCGGCAGCTCGCCCATGAACCGTCGCTCGGGGATGTCGGGCAGGCAGACCACCACGGGCTCGCCTGCCTGCCGCCGTGGCTCGCTCACGTCGCCCCTTTCCTCGCTCGTGCATACCGGCCGCCGATCGTGCGGCGGGTCGCCGGGTCACGATCGCGAGTCTATCCCCCGGGACCCGTGGACGGCCCGTGGGACCCGTGGACGGCGGGCGCACAATCGGGCCATGCCGTACGACCTCGATCGGTTCGTCGCGGAGCAGGAGCTCGTCTACGACCGCGTGCTCGTCGAGCTGCGGCAGGGCCGCAAGACCGGCCACTGGATCTGGTTCATCTTCCCGCAGATCGCCGGCCTCGGGTCCAGCGACATGTCGCGACGCTTCGCCATCGCCTCGCTGGACGAGGCACGCGCCTATCTCGCCCACCCGGTCCTGGGCCTGCGCCTGCGCGAATGCGCGGGGATCCTCCTGGCGACCCGCGGCCGAAGCCCGGAGGCGATCCTCGGCCCGGTCGACGCGATGAAGCTCCGCTCGTGCATGACGCTGTTCCATCGGGCCGCGCCGGACGAGCCGGTGTTCGCGCAGGTGCTGGACCGCTCTTACGGCAGCGTCACCGACGAGGCGACGGACGCGCGGCTCGGGTGACGCGGCCGCGGCGCCGAGACGGGTCTCCCCCAGGTTCGGGGGCGACCCCGCGTCGGCCGGGTCCCTGAAACGCGCCTGCGATGTCCCCTCAGCACGCGTCGGCCGCGCATTCAACCCGGCACGGGTGACGCTCGTCAGGACCCGGGAATCGCCCGGAACCGGAGGACACGCCATGCCGCAGAAGGCCTGGACCGACAGGCGCGAGCGCCAGTACGAACACGTCAAGGAGAGCTACGAGGAGCGCGGCCGCAGCGACGACGAGGCGGAGGAGCTGGCGGCGCGCACCGTCAACAAGGACCGCCGCGAGGCCGGCGAGACGAAGGAGCAGCGCTCTCGCAAGGGCGGCCGGTCATGACCGCGCGATCTTCCAGGCGCTGACGAGCGGGGAGCGCGGCCCGTAGCGTGGGGCCAGTTCGACGCGATCGCGCAGGCCGCAGGAACCGTCCGTGTCCTGCCCGAACAGGAACCCGGGCTGCCTCCCGAGCCGGTTGCCTCGGGAGCGGTCTCAGGATCCCTTCGCGGCCGCGGCGACCACCGCCGCCCGCGCGTCGCCGCTGGCGCCCAGCGACGTGCGGATCCCCATCTCGCCGAGCATCCGCACCATCGGCGGTCCCACGTGGTCCGCCACGACGGTGTCCACCTGCTGATCGACGAGGAACCGCGCGATGCGCGCGTGGTGGCCGCCCTCGGGGCCCGAGTCGTGGAGCACGTCCCAGCCGACCGCGTGCTCATCGACGGACGTGATCACGCCGCCCTCGACCCGCATGACCGCGACACGGGCCGCGCGACCCCAGCTTGGATCGATCCTGCCGTCGGGCGTCACCGGAACGCAGACCACCATCGATGGACCTCCTCACGGGTGCCGGCCGTCGGCGCCCCGATGGCCATTGTCGCATCGGGGTGGTCGGGGTGGGTTCCCGTCGGCATGGCGTGCCGGGGCGTGTGGGCAGCCCACTTGATCGGCGTGCCACTCGCCCGCCCGGCGAGCCTCCCGATGCAGACCACATCCTGGCGCCCGCTGGGCGCGCGGGGTGATGGAGCTGCGTGCCAAACTCCATGGTTTCCCTCGCCGGGCGGGCAGGATCGTGGCGCGTTCATCCCTAGGCCCGCCGGGCGGGCACGCGGGGCGGCGCCCACCCGCTTGACGGCGCTCCGTCCACGCGGGACGGCGCTCAGTGGACGGCGGCCGCCCCCTCCAGGTCCTCCATCGTGATGCAGCCATCGACCGGGCACACGTACTCGCACAGGCGGCAGCCCACGCAGTAGTCGCCGTCCACGGACAGCCGTGACGTCCCGTTCGTGCCCTCCAGGCGGATCGCCTGGTGGGCACCGTCGTTGCAGGCGGCGTAGCACAGGTTGCAGTGGACGCAGGTGGTCTCGTCGATGTGGGCGAGCAACCGGAACGACTGGTCCAGCTGCCCCCAGTCCCCGATCGTCGACAGCGACCGGCCCACCAGTTCCGACGGGCTGTGGAGCCCCTTCGAGCGCAGGTACGCGGACATCCCGTCGACCAGGTCGTCGATGATCCGGAAGCCGTGGTGCATCACGCTCGTGCCGACCTGGACGGTCGTGGCGCCGAGGAGCATGAACTCCACGGCGTCCTTCCAGTCCACGACGCCGCCGATCCCGGAAACCGGGATGCGGATGTCCGGGTCCGACGCGACCGCCGAGACCATGTGCAGCGCGATCGGCTTGACGGCGGGCCCGGAGTAGCCACCGTGGCTGCCCCGGCCGCGGACGTCGGGCACGGGCGCCCAGGTGTCCAGGTTGACGCCGACGAGCGAGCTGATCGTGTTGATCAGCGCGATGCCGTTCGCGCCGCCGGCGCGGGCGGCCCGGGCCGGCGGCCGGATGTCGGTGACATTGGGGGTGAGCTTGACCAGCACCGGGACGGCCGCCGCCTCCATCACCCACCCGGTGATCATCTTGACGTACTCGGGCACCTGTCCGACGGCGGCTCCCATGCCGCGCTCGCTCATGCCGTGGGGGCAGCCGAAGTTGAGCTCGATGCCGTCGGCGCCGGTGTCGTTGGCCCGGCGGATGAAGTCGTGCCAGACCTCGGGCTTCGACTCGACCATCAACGACACGACCACGGCCTGGTCGGGATAGCGGCGCTTGATCTCCGCGATCTCCGCGAAGTTGACCTCGGTCGGGCGGTCGCTGATGAGCTCGATGTTGGACAGGCCGGCGAGCCGGCGCCCGTCGAGCTCGAGCGACCCGAGCCGCGAGGTCACGTTCCGGATCGGGTCGCCGATCGTCTTCCACACCACGCCGCCCCAGCCGGCATCGAACGCCCGGGCGACCATCTCGCCGGTGTTCGTGATCGGGCAGCTGGCCAGCCAGAACGGGTTCGGGCTCCGGATGCCGGCCATGTCCGTGAACAGGTCGACGCCGGGGACGGTGGCGTCGGTCGGGCGGACGGGGACGATGCGCGGGCCGCCGAGACCGAGGGCGTCCACGATCGAGCGCGCCGCGAGCTTGCCGGCCTGGACGGCGTTGACGACCTCCGCGCCGCCGTTCGCGATGTCGCCGATGGCCCACACCTTCGGGTTCGATGTCCGGCCGGTTGCCGGGTCCGCCACGGCCACACCGTCCCGCACCGTGACGCCGAGCGCGCCGAGGACCCAGGCGAGGCCGGCCGGCCCCGCCTGGCCGACGGCGCGGACCACGGTGTCCAGCGCCACCTCGAACCGTGCCCCATCAACCGGCTGCGGCCGGCGGCGTCCCGAGGCGTCGACATCGCCGAGCGCCATCGTGTCGAAGATGACGCCCGTCACGCGGCCGTCGCCGCGGATCTCCGCCGGCGCGGTGAGCCAGCGGATGGTCACCCCGAGGGAGCGTGCGAGCCCGATCGCGTGGGGGTACGCCGGGCACTCGGCCGCGCTCCGCCGGTAGAACAACGTCACCTCCCCGGCGCCGAGGCGCACCGCCGCGGCCGCCGCGTCGAAGGCCGTGCTCCCGCCGCCGATCACGCCGACCCGCCGGCCGGCGAGAGACGCTTCGGACCGGACGTCGATCGCCCGGCCGTCGGGGCGGCCGTCGGGCCGGACGTCGGACGGGCCTTCGGGGCGGCCGTCGGGCCGGACGTCGGACGGGCCTTCGGGGCGGCCGTCGGACGGGCCGTCGATCGCGCGCCCGATGAGGTCGAGCGCGTCCACGACGCCGTCCAGGTCCTCGCCGGGGACGCCCAGCCGCTTGCCGTGCCCCAGCCCGGTCGCCACGACGACGACGTCGTGACCCGCGAGCAGTGCCTCCGGCTCCACGTCCCGCCCGACGATCGAGCCCAGCACGAACCGCGCGCCGGCCCGCTCCACCTCGGCGACGTCCAGGGCGACCGTCTCGCGCGGCAGGCGCCAGGGCACGATCCCGTGGTCACCCAGGCCGCCCGCCCGCTCGTTCGCGTCGTAGAGCGTGACCCCGACCCCGGCCCGCCGCAGCTCCGCCGCGCAGGCGAGTCCCGCCGGCCCGGCGCCGATGATCGCGGCGCTCACCGCGGCCTCCTCGCCGGGTGCGAAGAACCGGCCGCCGGAGGTCGCATACGCCTCTACCGCGTAGCGCTGCAGGCGCCCGATCGCGATCGGGCGGTCCAGGTCGTTGCGCACGCACGCGCCCTCGCACAGGCGCTCCACCGGGCAGGCGGCCCCGCACGTGGCCCCGAGCGGGTTGGCGGCGAGGATCGTGCGGGCGCTGCCCTCGAGGTTGCCGGTCGTGATCTTGCGGATGAACGACGGCACGTCGATGCCCGTGGGACAGGCACGCGTGCACGGCGCGTCATAGCAGTACAGGCAGCGCTCGGCCTCGGTCCGGGCGGCGGTCGCGGTCAGCGGCGGCAACGGGAGGAACGGGTCGGGCTCGCGCCCGACCGACGCGTCGACGGTCATGGTCCCTGGACCCTCGGTCGGTCGCCGGCGGGCGGCGACAGCTTGGACGCAGGCCGCCATTGTCGACGCCTGCCGCCGTTCCTCCGACGGCCGAACCGCCCGACGCGGGCGGGCCATAGTGCGCCTCCGCCCGGCGCGGCTCCGCCCGACGCGGGCGGGCTCGCGTGCATCTGCGGCGCAACCCCCACGGCGAGTTCGCCGCACGGTCATTCACAGGTGGATGAGAATGACGACCTCCACGCACGGTTTGACCGCCCAACCCCGGGTTCGGCCCCCGGGCCACGCTCGGGAATCGCCCGGTTGATCCACACGTGAATAGGGGCCGCGCCGGGGACGGGCCCGGGGCATGGCCCGGGGGATGGGCCCGGGGGATGGGGCCCGGGGGATGGGGCCCGGGGGATGGGGTCGGCTGCGCTTGAAGCATGGCGAGAGGCGGCGCCCGGCCGGTCGAACAGGTCCGGGATCGCGCGGTCACCGCAACTCGGGCGCAACGACCCTACCCCCGCCCCGGCCCGCGCCCCGACGATGGCCGGGCGCGTACGAAGCCGGGCGCGTACGAAGGTTGCACGGGAGATGACGGTGGCTGACCGCAGGAAGATGACGCTGCCCATGCTGTTCGGGAAGGTCGCCAGGGCGGAGCCGATCACGTGGCTCACCTGCTACGACTACCCGACGGCCTATCTCCAGGACCAGGCCGGCGTGGACATGATCCTCGTCGGGGACAGCCTGGGGATGACGATGCTGGGGTTCGACTCGACGCTGCCGGTGACGATGGACGACATGATCCGGCACGCGGCGGCCGTCCGTCGGGGTGCCCCCAACGCGTGGGTCGTGGGCGACATGCCGTACATGAGCTACCAGCCCAGCGTCGAGTCGGCGATCCGCAACGCCGGCCGGTTCATGGCCGAGGCCGGCTGCGACTCCGTCAAGCTCGAGGGCGGCGCCGAGATGGCCGACCGCGTCGCCGGCATCGCCCGGTCCGGCATCCCGGTCATCGGCCACCTCGGGCTCACGCCGCAGAGTGTCAGCGCCCTGGGCGGGTTCCGGCTGCAGGGCAAGAGCGCTGCCCAGGCGAAGAAGATCGTGGACGACGCCGCCGCACTGGTCGAGGCCGGCGCGTTCGCGGTCCTGCTCGAGCTCGTGCCGGACCGGGTCTGCCGCCTGATCACCGAGCGCACGTCGGACGCGATCATCATGAGCCTCGGCTCCGGGCCGGACGCGCACGGCCAGCTGCTCATCTACCACGACGCCTTCGCCCTGTACCCGAAGTTCAAGCCGCGCATGGCCAAGGTGTTCGCGGACGCGGGCGCGGTCATCCGGGAGGGCCTGGCGGCCTACGTCACCGAGGTCACGGAGCGCACGTTCCCGGCCCCGGAGAACTGGTTCGGCATGCCCGACGAGGCGTACGACGAGCTGGTGCGGCTGCTGGACTGAGCGGTCCGAGCCACGGCACACGCGCCCTGCCGCATGAAAGGAGAGATCTCCCGTGACCACGGCTGTCCACACCGAACAGGGCGCCGAGCTCCGGCGCAGGCTGGCCATCGGGCGCGACAGGCTGGACGACCTGAACGCCTTCCTGCTCGATCCCGATTCAAGGCTGGTGAACGATCTCCTCGCCGTCGTCGCCCGGTACGGCACGCCCGAGGAGATCAACGAGCGCGCCCGCGAGGCCGGGCAGCTCCCCAACCTGCTGGACCGGGTGCGGGCCACGCGACCGGAGTACCTCGCCGACCTCGAGTGGCTGGCCGGGCAACGCGACCGCGGCGCGTTCGTCGGCGTGGCCGACTACCGGCGCGGGATCCTGGGCGACCGGGCGGACACGATGGCCTTCCGCGAGGACCTGGCGGTGACCCTCGAGGTCAGCTCGCTCCAGTACTTCCCCTGGGTGATCGCCGTGGCCCGCCGCGCGATCGCGGACCGCACGCTGATGCCGGGGCGCTGGATCCGGGTGCGCGCGATGCGCGAGCAGGAGGCGGACGGGGACCTGCCCGCGGTGGCGGCCGCGATGCAGATCATCGGGGCGAGCGTGGTCGAGACACTGGACACCAAGGGCACCGACGGCTCGAACGTCCACCTCGACGGCCCGGCGACGATCACCGGCTACTTCGGTGGCGTCGGGCAGCCCAACGATCATCCGTTGCTGTGGGTGGACGAGTTCCTCCACTACTACACGACGTGCGGCGTGCGCCAGGTCCTGAACGTCAACGCGGGCACCGTCCTGGCCGGCTACCTTCTCCATCGCCTGGGCGTGGACATCGAGTTCAAGATCTCGGTGTTCATGGGCACCGACAACCCGTTCTCGGGGCTGTGGACGCTGCTGGGTGCCAGGCTGTTCGCCCGCCAGGACGGCACCACGCCGCTGGTCGGGCTCAACTGGAGCAACTCCACCGACAACACGACCCTGGAGATCGCCGCGGGGATCCGCCGCGCGCTCGGCTTCGAGGACGCCGTCCGGTTCGAGCACCACATCACGGAGACGCAGAAGAGCATCGTCCGCCAGCCCTACGACCGGCGCGAGGAGCTCCTGGCGCTGGCCGACCACGTGCGCAACATCTCGGCCAAGCACGAGGGCGGTGACCCGGCGGTGGACGCCGCCCGGCCCCACCCGTCCGACATCCTCGACTACTTCCGGGCCAAGGCCGAGGTCATCGAGAGCGGCGACTGGGACGCCCTGCAGGACGACTTCATGGACAAGGTGGACGCGACGAACCACACGGCGCGGGCGCTCACCGAGCAGGGCCTGAGCTTCATCGCGGCGCGCAACCTGCACCACGCCGGATAGCCCCGCCGTGACCGCGGTGGTGCGCGCGCCGGACCCGGCGCCGGCCGGTCCCTGCCAAGATGACGCGGTCATGCGCACCATCGACTGGGTCGACGGCGAGATCGTCCTGATCGACCAGACCCGGCTCCCGGACGAGGTCGTCGTGCTCCGGGTCGCCGAGGTCGAGCGGCTGATCGACGCCATCCGCACGCTGGCGGTCCGCGGGGCGCCCGCGCTGGGCGTGGCCGGCGGCTTCGGAGTCGCCCTGCTGGCCGCGCGCCACCCGGGTGACACGGCCACGGTCGAGGAGGCGGCGGGCCGCCTGCGCGCCGCGCGCCCCACCGCGGTCAACCTCGCGCGGGGCGTGGATCGCGCCCTGGCCCGCCTGGGCGACGGTGCCGCGGCCGTGCTCGCGGAGGCGCTCCGGATCCGGGACGAGGAGATCGCGGCGTCGGCCGCGATGGCGACCCGGGGAGCGGACCTCGTCGCCGCGCTGGTCCCGGGTCGCCGGCCGAGGATCATGACGATCTGCAACACGGGCGCGCTGGCGGCGGTGGAGCGGGGCACGGCGCTGGGCGTCGCGGGCGAGCTGCACGCCCGCGACGCGCTCGAGGAGGTTCTCGTCCTCGAGACGCGCCCGCTCCTCCAGGGAGCGCGCCTCACGACCTGGGAGCTGCGGCAGATGGGGGCGCCGTTCCGGCTGCTGGTGGATTCAGCCGCAGCATCGGTGCTCGCCCGCGGCATGGCGGACGTGGTGCTGATCGGGGCGGACCGCGTCACCCGCAACGGCGACACGGCGAACAAGGTCGGCAGCTTCGCGCTGGCCCTCGCCGCCCGGCATGCGGGCGTGCCGTTCGTGGTGGTGGCGCCGGAGTCCACGATCGATGCCACGACGCCGTCCGGCGACGCGATCGAGATCGAGGAGCGGCCCGCCGACGAGGTGACGACGTTCCGGGGGGTCCGGACGGCGCCGACCGGGACCAGGGTGCTCAACCCGGCGTTCGACCTGACGCCGGCCGGACTGATCACGGCGATCGTGACCGACCGGCGGGTGGTCCGCCTGGACCTGGGCGAGACGCTCGACGAGACGCCCCGCTCACCGGGTTCACGATCGCCCTGATCCCCGGTCGTGGTCGAGCCACCCGGCGAGCCCGGCGACGCGACCACGATGTCAAAGGGTTCCCCCCGGCTCAGCTGGTCTCGCCGGGCCGGCCGAGTCGAACGACGGCCAGCACGACCAGCTCCACGACCGTCCAGCCGATGAAGGCGGCGATCGCCGCCAGGTCCAGGACCGAGCCGTTCGACGCGAGGGCGTCGCTTCGCAGGATCCCCTCGAACGGCGCCACCAGCGGCTGGCTGAGGGACAGGATCCCGGACACGATCGCATTGCCCTCGCGGGCATCGACGGCGAGCAGGAGCACCCGCAGCGCGATCACCAGCTGGATGACGCCGAACACGAGCATCACCACCCGGGAGGCGAATGTGGACGCGGACGGTGGGTTGGTCACGACGCGCCGCTCGTCGACGACGTCGGGCCGGTCGTCTGGCTCGCGGACGACCGTCTGTCGCTGTTCCTCGTAAGTCATGGCCTTCTCCTTGTCTGGCCCCTCAGACGAACGCGTCGGGCCAGGGGGCCCGACGCGTTCGCCATCAGGGGGCCGTGGACGGACTGCTCGAGTCCAGCGGCGCCGTCGAGACGTCCGGCAGCGATTCCACCGGCGCCAGGGATTCGACCGGTGACAGGGATTCGACCGACGCGCCGGGGCTCGTCGCGGCCGGGCCGCAGGCTGCGACGAGCAGGCCGGCAGCCAGCGTCAGGATCGCGATCATGCGCTTCATGCGTATTCCTCCTGGTTCGTTCCCAAAGGACGCATCCCGCCTCGAACGGGACGGGAACGACCGTAGGGGCGCCGGCGGAACGTCGGTGCACCACGGACCGGGCGATCGCGTTGCATCCGCCTGTCACCGGGCCGGGCGCCGGCAGCGGTGGAAAGCACGAGATGCAGCCGATAGCCGGCCGTCCGAGGTGGCCATCCGGCGGCCGGACGACGGGCTCAGCGCTCGTCGGGCTCCGGGCCGTAGAGCGGGAGCACGACCGAGAACTCGCTGCCCCGACCCGGCCGCGGCGCTGCCTGGATCCGGCCTCCCATGGCGTCCACGAGCCGGCGCGAGACGTACAGGCCGATGCCGGCGCCGCCGGCCAGCTTCGCCGTGGACGGCGACCGGTAGAACGGGTCGAACAGGTGCCCCACCTCGGCGGGATCCACGCCCGGACCCTCGTCAAGAACCCGGATCGCGGCGCCCTCGGGCACGGACTCGACCACAACACGGATGGTGGATCCCGCATCGCTGTACTTGGCCGCGTTGGACAGGAGGTTGCGCAGCACCTGGGTGATGCTCGTCTCGTCGCCTCTGACCATCGGCATGTCGGGCTCGATCTCGCAGCTGATCCTGAGCGCCGGCCAGCGCGCGCCCTCCTGCTCGGCCACCTCGGGAACGAGGTGCTGCAGCAGGATGGGCTCCGCCCCGAGGTCGATCCCTTCGTCGAACCGCGCGAGGACCATGAGGTCCTCGACCAGCCGGTACAGGCGGTCCGCCTCGCCGGCGATGTCCTCGAGGATGTCGGTCTGGGTTTCCGGCGCGATCCGCGCGCCCGCCCGGGTCAGGACCGACGAGCCCCCGTAGATGGTGGTGACCGGCGTGCGGAGCTCGTGCGACAGGAGACCCAGGAAGGCCTCCCGCAGGGCCTGCCCCTGGCGGAATGCGGTCACGTCGCGGCAGATGACCACCGACGAGAGCGCGTCGAGCGCGTCAGCCGTCGGGATCACGTAGGTCGTCATCTCGATCCAGGCCGTCGGCCGGTCCGCCAGCCGATACTCGGCGGTTCCGGGGGCGAGCGCCACGGGTCGCTCGTCGCCGGCGTTGCGCAGCCGGTCCAGCAGCTCGTCCATGGATCCGACCGGCCCGCCAAACAGCCGTGTCGCCGCGGCGTTCGACGAATGGATCGCACCGCCCGGATCCACCACCAGGATCCCCTCGCCGATGGCACCTATCACCGCTTCCAGCTCCCCGGCGTGGCGCCGCTCGCGCTCCGCCAGGCGCTCCACCTGGCGGTGGAGGCGGGCATTCTCCAGGGCGCGCCCGGCCCGATCGCCCAACTCGCCCGCCGTGGCCACGGCCTCCGGATCGTAGGCCCGTTCATCGCGGCGCAGGAACGTGAGCGCGCCGATGATCCGGTCCTGCGCGCGCAGGGGCGTCGTCAGCATCCACCTGGCGGCGATCGTGCGCATCGCCGCCGCCTGGTCCGGAGTGCGGGCCAGCGCCAGGACGAGCGGCTCGTCGATGGCCCGCACGCTGGCGTTCCCTTCCTCCATGGCGGTCACGATCGGCCCGCGGGCGGCGACATCGAGCGGATGCGCCTCCAGGATGCTCCCCGCCGCGGCGAGCCCCTCGTCCGCGGTCGCCACCAGTCGCCGCACGCCGTCCGGTTCCAGGACATCCACGATGCCGACGGCGCCCATCAGCGGGACGGCGAGGCCCGCGAGGCGCCGGAGGGTGACCTCGTACTCGAGCGACAGGCCGAGCACCCGGCCGGCCTCGGCCAGGAGATCGAGGTGTCGCTGCACGGCCTCGGCGCGTGCGCGGGCGTGCCGCTCCGCATCCAGGAGGCGGGCCCGTTCGAAGGTCGCCGCGCCCAGGCGCGCCATCGACACGATGAACTCCCGGCGATCGGGCGGCAGCTCGTGCGCGCGGTCCCAGGAGACCGCGAGGACGCCGAAGCGCTGCCCCTCGATCTCCACCGGCACGACCGCGTGCCCCTTCGACGAAGATGCGGGCACCGCCGGCACGAAGCTCCGGACCCTGGGGTCCGCTGAGGCTGCCCAGTCCTCGACGAACAGGCTTTCGCCCGTTCGCGCCACATCCGCCACCGGGAGCGGCACCGCAGTCGGAGGTAGCGCGGTTCCCGGCCCATTCCCGGCCGGGTGGCTGTACTTCGCCACGGCCTGCAGCTCGTGGTCATCGGCTCCGAGCAGGAAGACGGTCACCTCGTCGGCCTCGAGGGCCCGCCCCGCATGCACCGCGAGCGCGTCCGCGACCTGGGCCGTCGTGACCGCCGCCCCGATATCCGCCGCCAGGGCCTGGAGCGCGGCCAGCCGGCGCACCAGGAGTGCGCCGCGCGCCCTGGCGGTCGAGGCCGCCAGGGTCGCGTCCCGGGCCGTTCGCTCGGCCCGCGATCGGACCCAGGCCAGCCAGCTGGCGAACAGGCCGGCCAGCGCCAGCAGGCCCAGTCGCAGGCGGTCGGCTTCGCTGGTGGCCGAGAGGATCCCCTGCGGCTGGAGGAACACGGTCATCTCCACGAGGATCACGGCGATCGTGGCGACGAGGCCGGGAACGAACCCCAGCCACACGGCCAGGATCACCACGATCATGGCGGGAACGGCCCCGACGTCGCCGCCGACGAACTCGTTCAGGACGAGTTTCACCGGGATCAGCGCGAGGGCCCCGGCCAGCACGACGAGCACCGGGCCGGCGCGGGCGGCAACGGTCGGGCGGCTGACGCCCACCCCCATCCTGCGCTCGCCGCCGCTCACGCCTGGGAGTGCGGCTCGCCCATCGCCTCAGCGGCGAGGATCGTCAGGATCGCGGTCCGCAGGTCACGGACGACGACATCCGCCGGCCGGTGGACGCTGTCGCGATCGGCGACCGGCGCGATGAGGACGGTTCGCAGCGACGGTCGGCCGCGGGACGCGTCGAACGTGGCGATCCGGTCCGACACGAGCCAGCCGCTCGCTTCCTCGGGCAGGGCATCGATCGAGGAGCCCATCCGTGCCTCGAGCGCACGGTCATCGGGCAGCGGGACCCGGTCCCCGACGACGACCACGCGATGGCCGGCGTCGCACAGGTGGTGGATCGAGGCCACATCGGGTCGAACGCCTCGCGCGACAGGTTCATGCGGGGCGCTGAGATCGAGAGCCGAGCCGTCCAAGTAGATCGTGGTCATGAGCGGGTGCGCGCGGACGGTCGGCCGGCGCGACCATCCACCGGTAGTCGTCGCAGTTGCATGGATTGCACGGGAAGGAACTCCTGGCGGCGCGGCGGACCCCCATCAGGGTACCCGGAGCGGCTTGGGACCCAACGTACGTGCGACCAGGGAACATCCCGATCCCGGATCGGCCTCGGCGTGTTGCAACCAGGCGACATCGGTTGTGAGCCGGGTGCTGGGCGCCGGGCCGTCCCCGGCGCGGCCCTGCCTACTGCCCGCTCCGCCTGCGCAGCGCGGCCGCGGCCCCCGCCAGGGCCAGCAGCATCCCCAGTGCGAAGACCGGCCAGGGGTACGGCCCCGGGTAGTCCCCGTCCAGCACCGACCCCGCGTCGAGCGTGTACGAGAGGACGACCAGGAGCCCGCCGGCGACACCCGCGGCCCAGTGCCAGGGCGCCGGCCGCATGGGCGGGCCGGTCCGTTGCCGCCATGCCGCCGTGAGCCCGACCCCGACCAGGGCCACGCTGACCGCCACCGGGGACCAGACGGGGCCGACCCACGGGACCGGCAGCAGGAACAGCAGGTCGGTGGTGCCCGGCCCCGGGGGCCAGCCGCTGAAGACCCACAGCCAGGCGTAGTAGCCGACGTCCCAGGCGCCGAACGCGACCGCGCTCCAGGCGAGCCGCTCGATGCGGCTGCCGCCGGCCAGCAGGCCGATGGCCGCGAGCATGACGAGCGTCGCCGCCTCTCGGCCCGCCTCGATCGCGACCAGGTTGCCCGCCTCGCTCGCGGGGCGGAGCGGGAAGATCGCGCCCACCTGGGCCCCGAGCGCGCCCTGGAGGTAGACGACCACCGCGGCCTCGACGTAGGCCATGGCGATCGCGTACCCGAGGACGGTACCGGCGACGCCTCGGAACGAGGACCGGGCGGTCATCCCCGGGATCCGCCACGCCCGGCGCGGGTCAACGAGGGCGCCCGCGCCCGGCGGTCGCGGCTTCGGGAGGCGAGCGGCGGCACGTCGGCTAGCCCCCGACCACCGAGATGCGGACGTTGCGCCCCTCCCACCGCTCGGAAGCCGGCCAGAAGAAGGTGGCGTCCACGGCGCGCCCGGGCGCCAGCCGGTCCGACCCGGGGACGTCCGCCACCCACACGCCGAGCCCGGTGTCGCGCGCATCGAGGTCCAGGCTGGTCCGCCAGCCGTCGAGCGAGCAGTGGACCCGGCAGGGCGCCAGCAGCTCGAACCGGAGCCCACGGCCGGCCCGCATCGTGGGCCGGGGCGCGGTGAACCGCCAGGTGGCACGAACCGCGTCCGGGCGCGCGCCGTGGTACCGCCGCCAGGCCGCCTCCGGTCGGTCGATCGCATGGCCCAGGGCGATCGAGCGCACGAGCTTGATGTACTCCGCGTGCGCCCAGGCCAGCGGCATCGCGGAGCCGCTCGGGCGCCCGCGGTAGAGCCCGCGCGCGGGGATGTCGTCCGTGTCCCAGGCCTGCTCGGGAAGCATGCCGCCCGCGGAGGCGAACCGGCGCATCGCCTCCAGGTACGGCCGCGCGTCGCGGCCGGCCTCCAGCTCGAAGTGGCCGCGCTCCCCGGTCAGGAGCGGCCATCCCCGGCCGATGCCCGTGCCGTCGAACGGACCGCCGTCCGCGTGCTCGCCGTACCCGTCGCCCGAGTAGCGGCGCCACAGCGGACCACCCGGCGTGTCGACGCGCAGCAGGGCGTCGGTCACGGCAAGGGTGGACAGGATCCACGGGTCGTCGGGCCGCCGGAGCCCGAAGCGCACCAGGGCGAGGAAGTCCGTGCCCACCATCTCGTCGCCGGGGACCCAGGCGTCCTGCGGCGGCCGGTTGCGAACGGGAACGGGCGTGGACAGCGGCGCCCCGGCCAGGACGTCCGGCGCAGCGATCCGCACGTAGTGCCCGTCCACGCCGTGCTCCTGCGCCAGCCGTGAGCCGGTCGCGTACGTCCAGTCCTCGATCGAGGCATTCCAGTCGTCGGCCAGCTCGCGGCAGTACGCGGCGGCCGGAGTGGGCAGGTGGTCGGCGGCCACGACCAGCGCGGCAACGACCGGCGCCAGGGTGGACGGCGTGAGCCCCGGGTTCTCCTCCCAGCGGTCCTGGAGCGTGGCCGGCCCGGTCCGGGCGATGAACGAGGCCGCGGCCGCGATCATCCGGTCCAGGGCGACGTCGTCCACGAGGTGCTCGAACTCCGCCGCGGCCTCCCGCCGCCCGTGCATGTGCGAGGCGCCGGCCTGGCGAAGGGCCCCGGCGAGCAGGATCGGGTAGGCCGCCTCGTCCAGCTGGACACCCCGCCAGTACGGGACGCCGTCCACCCACTGGTTCTGGACCCAGTGGCCGTCGGGCTCCTGCGTGGCGACGAGGTAGGCGAGCGTGCGCTGCGCGGACGCGCGCGCGCCGAGGGCCACCAGCGCCCCGGCGGACTCCACGAGATCCCGGGACCAGACGAGGTGGTAGCCGCCGAGGTCGTTGCGGGAGTTGCCCCACGGGATGGACAGGCTGGCCACGGTCGCCCCGGGCGTGGTCCGGTCCTGGTGCGTGCGCAGGACGGCCGCCGAGTCCAGGTACAGCTCACCGAGCGCGTGGCCGAGGTCGGCGGGGGGCGGCGTGCAGGTGCGCCGAAAGCCCTCCCAGCTGGCGACGTACTCGTCCCAGGCCGACTGGAACGGGCCGGCCAGCGCGGCGCTCGCCTGGAGCGCGGCCTCCTCGGGCCGGCCGCCGAACCCGAGCACGACCTGGACCGGCCCCTCGCCCGGCTCGAGCTCCAGCATGCCGGCGACGTTGCCCGGGCCGGCGGTGTCGTGGGTCCACGTCATCCGGCCGTTGGTCGCGAAGTCCTGCCACCCGTCGGACGCGCCGACGTAGCCCACGCTCCGGCGGACCGGGGCAGGCTCGCTGGCCAGCGCGAGCGCCGATGTCCCGCGCTGGGCGAACAGCATCGGGCGACCCTTGTAGGCGCCGGTCCAGGCGCGGTTGTCCTGGCCGCCGAACCCGAGGTGCGGCGCCAGCAGCGGATACAGCCGGAGCGGGTCGGCGTCCCGCGGCAGGTCGTCCGGGTCGACCGGGCCGGCCAGACCCGACGGGTCGGCCGGGCCCCGGAGGTCCCGCAGCCGGGCCTCGATCCGCACCACGTCCGCGTGGTCGTCCGCGCAGATCCGGAGCGTCAGCTCGTACCGTGGGTGGCGGTGGACGGCGATGACGGCGGGGATGCCCGGCCGCTCGCGGCGCACCTCCGTGGTGGCGTCCCGCTTGACCTCGCTCCAGAACCCGGACCCGTCGGCCACGATGAAGCCGAGGTCCCGCACCTGGGGCGCATCCACGCGCGGCCAGTAGACCTCGTTGAGGATGCCGCGGCCCACCGTGAACCAGATCCTGCTGGCGTAGTGCGAGGTGCCGACGGCGTCCTTGTCGCTGCTCGACCAGGTGGGGGCGATCCCGGGTGCCCCGGGGGCGGGATCGGCGGTCATGGACGGCAGCGTATCGCGGGCCGCGTCCAGCGGCACGCGCCCCGGCCGCGGCCCGGTCAGTGTGGGCCGGCAGCCGGGTCGACTTCCCCCGGCACGGCACGCGTCCGCTCGACGAACAGTGCCCGGAGCGCGTCCATCGTGAGCGGTCGCGTGTCGGCGACGACCCAGTCCGCGCCCGGCAGGTCCCGGCCCACGCCGACGGCCACCATCCGGGCCGCCCGGATGGCCTCGATCCCGGCCCGCGCGTCCTCGATGCCCACGCAGTCCTCGAACCGGACGCCCAGCTGCTCGGCGGCAGACAGGAAGATCTCCGGGTCCGGCTTGCCCTTGACCAGCGTCGCCGGGTCCACGATGACGTCCACCAGCGACTCGATCCCCAGCCGCCCGACGACATCCCACACGTTGTGGCTCATCGACGCGATCGCCGTCCGGATCCCGGCCGCCCGCAGATCCAGCAGCAGTCCGCCGATCCCCGGCAGCAGATCCGCGGGCGTGACCTGCTCGATCAGCTCCCGGAAGTAGGCGTTCTTGCGGTCCGCCAGGCGGACCTTGTCCTGGAGGCTGGCGGTGCGCCCGGCGTTGTCCAGGATGATCTCCAGGCTCTCCATCCGGCTGACGCCCTTGAGCCGCTCGTTGAGCTCCCGGTCGAAGGGCAGCGAGACCTCCGCGGCCAGCCGCTGCCAGGCCCGGAAATGGTGCTCCGCGGTGTCCGTGATCACGCCGTCAAGGTCGAACACGACGGCCTCGAGGTGCGGGTCGAGCCCGATCGTGACCGGCTCACCGGCGGAGACGGTGACCGGGCGCCCGAAGTGGCGGATCTCGCGCCGGTCGCCGGCCAGCAGCTCGTACGTCACGGCGTGGCGGGTGACCGTCACGCCCAGGCGGGCGTCGCCGAGCAGCAGCCGGAACGACAGCCGGGTCCATGCCTCCGGCAGCCGGGGTGCGAACGAGATCCGGCCGTCGTCGTCGCGCAGGCCGGCGAACCCGTAGACGAGCGACACCCAGGAGCCGGCCATGGCCGCGATGTGGACCCCGTGCGCCACGTTGCCGTTCACGTCGTCGAGGTCCATGCGCGCCGTCTGCATGAAGTAGCGGTACGCGGCCTCGCCGTAGCCCAGCTCCGCGGCCGCCACGCTCTGGATGCACGGGGAGAGCGAGGAGTCGCCCGTGGTCAGGGGGTCGTAGTAGTCGAAGTTGCGCTTCTTCTCGGCGGTCGTGAACTGGCTGCCGAGGAGGACCTGGGCGAGCACGATGTCGGCCTGCTTGAGCACCTGGTGGCGGTAGATGACGAGCGGGTGGTAGTGGAGCAGCAGCGGGTGGTTGCCGGGCGGGGTACCCGCGAAGTCCCACGGGGCGCGGTCGAGGAACGAGTCGTCCTGGGCGTGGACTCCCAGGCCCGGGTCCATCGGGATCCGCATGCGGTCCGCCGCCCGCTGCCACTCGGCCACCTCCGCCTCGTCCAGCCCGATCCGCGCGGCCAGCGCGGCGTACGCGTCGGGGGCCTCCACCGCGAGCTCCCCCGCCAGCCGCACGGCCTGGCGCAGGTGGGCGCGCGCCATGAGGTTCGTGTAGCCGTTGTTGTTGACCAGCGCGGTGTACTCGTCCGGGCCGGTCACCTCGTTGATGCAGAAGGCGCCCCCACGGGCCGGGATGTAGTCGCCCAGGTCCGCCCACAGGCGGGCCGTCTCGAACACGACCTCGGCGCCACCGTCGAGGAGCAGCGACCGGTCGCCGGTGGCGGCGACGTACTTGGCCATCGCATACGCGATGTCCGCGTTGATGTGGTATTGCGCGGTGCCGGCCGGGAAGTACGCGGACGCCTCCTCGCCGCCGATGGTGCGCCACGGGTAGAGGGCCCCCCGCTGGCTCATCTCCGCCGCCCGCGCCCGAGCCTTGTCCAGGGTCCCGCACCGGTAGCGCAGCAGCGAGCGCGCGATGGCAGGCTGCGTGTAGGCGAAGAACGGCAGGGCGAAGACCTCCGTGTCCCAGAAGTAGTGGCCCTCGTACCCCTCGCCGCTGAGCCCCTTGGCGGCAAGGCTGGTCCGGCCGTCCCGGCCGGCCGACTGGAACAGGCTGAACAGGTTGAACCGGACCCCCTGCTGGAGCGCGCCGTCCCCGTCGATCTCCACGTCCGAGACGCTCCAGAAGCGGTCCAGGACCGCCCGCTGCTCCTCGACCAGCGCGTCGAAGCCGCCCGCCGGGACCTCGTCGATCGCCTCGCGCGCACGCGCGACCAGCGACTCCTCGGGGTGGTCCAGGGAGGTGCAGTAGGCGAGGATCTTGGTCAGGCGGATGGTCGCGCCGCGGGGCACGGACACGTCCATGGACATGGCCACGCCGTCCTCCCCCACCACCGACGCGAGCCGGGCCGCTCCGAGCGCCACCCGGTCGCCGTGGAGCGCGTGGTCGGCGGCCGCGACGACCGCCAGCCGCGTGGCGCGCGTCCGCTGCACCACGGCGCCCCACGTCCCGGACGCCTCCTGGTGGACCGTGCGCAGCGCGCCCTCGGGCAGGTGCGCGCCCACCCGGGGGTCGTCCGACAGCTCCTGGTTCCGGACCCGGGCGTTGAGCGTGGACTCGATCCGCAGCGGCGCACCGCCGTCCACCACCGTCACCGCGTAGTCGATGGCCGCGATGCTCGGCCGGACCAGCGACACCAGCCGGCGCGCCGCCACCTCCACGACCGTGCCGCCCGGCGCCCGCCAGCGAACCGTCCGCGCGAGCACGCCGGTCCGGAGGTCCAGCGTCCGCTCGTACGCCTCCACCGCGCCGGTCGAGAGGTCGAGCGCGTCGCCGCCGACGAAGAGCTGGATACGCTTGCCGTCGGCAACGTTGAGCAGCACCTGGTGGTTGCGCGCGAAGCCGTACCCGACCTCGCCGTACGCGATCGGCGTCTCCTCGAAGAAGCCGTTGACGTACGTGCCGTGGACGACGTTGCCGGCCTCCTCGTCCAGGTTGCCGCGCAACCCGAGGTGGCCGTTGGCCAGCGAGAAGATCGTCTCGTTGCGGGCGGCCAGCCCGGGATCGAAGGCGAGCTCCCGGATTCGCCAGACGTCGACGGCGTACAGCGGTCGCGGATCGCTGATCACGGATCGGTCGCCCCGATCACCCCTTGACCGATCACCCCTTGACCGATCACCCCTTGACCGAGCCGCCGACGATGCCGCGGACGAAGTACCGCTGGAGGGTGACGAACACGACCAGCGGCACCGCCATCGTGACGAACGCCGCCGCCGCCAGGTACTGCCAGCCGCCGCCGAGCGAGCTGACGAGGTTGGACACCGCGATCGTCATCGGGGCGTTGTCCGGGTTCTGGGGGCCGATGTAGATCAGCGCGACGAGCAGGTCGTTCCACACGAACAGGAACTGGAAGATCGCGAGGGCGGCGATGGCCGGCACCGTCATCGGCAGCGCCAGTCGGAAGAAGGCCGTCACCGGGCTGGCGCCGTCGATCGCCGCCGACTCGAACACCTCCCGCGGCAGCTCGCCCATGAAGTTGCGGAGCAGGAAGATCGCGAACGGCAGCCCGTAGCCGGTGTGCGCCAGCCACACCGCGAGGAACGAGCCGGCGATGTTGACGCCGTTGGGGCCGTACAGCTGGAGGATCGGGATGAACGTGGACTGGAGCGGCACGACCAGCAGCCCGACCACCGCGATGAACAGGATGTCCCGGCCGGGGAAGCTCATCCAGGCGAAGGCGTAGGCGGCGAACGCCGCGACCATGATCGGGATCACCGTGGCCGGGATCGAGATGAACAGGCTGTTGACGAACCCATCGGTGATGTTGCTCTGGGCCAGCACGTGGGCGTAGTTGTCCAGCGTGAACTGGGCCGGGCTGAAGATCGCGGTCCACCAGCCTGACTGGGTGAGCGCCTCGGGCGGGCGGAAGGAGTTGACCAGCAGGCCGATGGTCGGGATCAGCCACACGATCACCAGGAACACGATGACCAGGTGGAGGGGCAGCCGGCGCAGGAAGCGGGGGACGCGGGTGGCGCGCTCGGGGCGGGCGACGGCGGTCGCGGCCGTGGTGGTCGTCATCGGATGGCCTCCTGGGCGCGGAACCGTCGGATGTTGATGGCCATGACCGGGATGATCGCGAGCAGCAGGACCACCGCGATCGCGCTGGCGCGGCCCGGTTGCCCGAAGTCGTAGAGCTGCTTGATCATCTGGTAGGCCACGACCTGGGTGTCGTAGTTGCCGCTGGTCATGACGTACACGATGTCGAACGCCTTGAGGGCGGTGATGATCATCGTGGTCGTCACGACCGCGATCGTCGGGGCGAGCAGCGGCAGCGTGATCCCGCGGAACACCTGTGGCTCCGAGGCGCCGTCGACCCGGGCCGCCTCCAGCAGCTCCGGGTTGATGCCCTTGAGGGCCGCCGACAGGATGACCATCGCGAAGCCGGTCCACATCCAGGCCATGACGACCACGAGCAGGATCGTGTTGACCGCGTAGTCGGAGATCTGGATCCAGGCGATCGGCGCGGCGCCGGTGGAGGTCAGCGCGGCGTTGAGCGTCCCCACCTGGGGATCGGGTGGCGTCCGGTAGTCGTACATGAACGTCCAGATCACGCTGGCCGCCACCATGCTGATGGCCAGCGGCACGAAGATCACCGACTTGGCGACCGTCTCGTAGCGCACGCGGTCCACGAGCAGCGCGATCAGCAGCCCGAGCCCGACGGTGATGGCGGTCAGCACGACCAGCCAGATGAGGCTGTTGCGGAGCGCGATCAGCGACGAGTCGTTGGTGAAGAACCAGGCGTAGTTGTCGAGGCCGACGAACGCCGTCCCGGCCTTGTTCTGGAGGCTCCGGACCACCGTGCCGACCGTCGGATAGACGAGGAACACGGCCAGGAACGCGAGCGCCGGCGCCAGCCACAGCCAGGGCCGCAGGCGCGGCTGGATGCGCTGGCCGACCAGGCGGAGGCCCTGCTCGGTCAGCCAGATGTAGCCGACCAGGACCGCGGGGACACCGAGAACCACGATGACGGCGGTGACCAGGCGTGGATCCATGCTCGCTCCCTGGGATCAGGGGATGGGCGGCGGGCGGCCCGGAGGGCCGCCCGCCGGAGACCGTCCGCGTTTACTGGGCGTAGGCGTCGGCCTGGGTCTTGTCCAGGTCGGCGAGGATCGCGTCCAGCTGGTCCGGGTGCTGGACGTACTTGACGATTCCCGACCAGAACGCGTTGTTCATGGCGGTGGGCATCAGGTCCGAGGCGTCGAACACGAAGATCCTGGCGTTCGTGATCAGTGCCGCGGAGCGCTTGCTGATGTCGTCCGGGTAGTCGGTGGCGTTCTTGTTGGCGGACAGCGCGCCGCCCAGCTTCACCCAGATGTCCTGGGCCGGGGCCGTCACGAGGTAGGCCATCAGCGACCGGGCCGCCGGCGTGTCGTGGAACATGCCGAACAGGTCGCCGGCGCCCTCGATGGCGCCCGAGTACTGGCTGTTGATGTCCGGGAAGGGGAAGAAGTCGTAGTCCGTGCCGGAGGTCGCGGTCTTGAAGCCGCCGAGGCCGGTGATGAAGCTCGCCTGGTGCAGGAACAGGCAGCCGGGCGGGGTCTTGAACAGGGGGTCCCCGGCGTTGGCGAAGTTGGTGGCGTTGACCGTCGTGCCGCCGCCGTAGCTGTTGGCGACGACGTCACCGAAGGTCTGCCACGCGGTCTTGATGGCCGGGTCGGTCCACTTGGTCTTGCCCTGCCACCACGAGTTGTAGACGTCGGGGCCGGCCTGCCGCAGGACGAGGTCCTCGATCCAGTCCGTGCCCGGCCAGCCGGACGCGGCGCCGGACTCGACGCCCGTGCACCACGGGGCCGCCGCCTTGCTCTTGTTGTCGGTGATGGCGGTCTGGAGCGCGTCCCAGGTGGCCGGCGGGTTGGCCGACAGGTCGACCGTCTTGGGGTCGTACCAGATCAGGCCCTTGACGGCGGTCTTGATGAACACGCCGACCAGCTTGCCGTTGACGGTGCCGAGGTCCACCAGCGGTGCCGCGGTCTCGGACTTGTAGGTGGCCGCGTCGAGGACGCTGCCGAGGTCGACCAGGCTGGCGGCCCACTCGGTCATCTGGCCGGGGCCCGGGAGGCCGGCCAGGTCCGGCAGCACGCCGGATGCGACGCCGGTGGTGAGGACCGTGTTGAGGTCGCGGGTGCCCGTGTACTTGACCTTGGCGCCGGTCTGGTCCTCCCACGGCTTGACCATGGCCAGGAACGCGTCCTGCTCGGTGCCGCCCCAGGTGCCGATGACGGTCACGCTCTGGCCGGCGAGCGTCTCGGCGGACGCGGAGGGCACCTCGCTCGAGACCGGGGTGCTGGCTGCGGGCGCGCTGGCGGACGGACTGGGGGTGGCCGTTGATCCCGAGCAGGCCGCGACGACGAGCGCGACCGCGACCAGCGCGGTCCCCGCCCGGGTCGTGAAGGTGCGTGTGGGTTCGATCACTGTCTGAACTCCTCCTTGCGGTTGGTCAGGTGTCGCTGCGAAGGTCTTGCATGGCCCTCCAGTGCGTCAGCGGCAGGGAGCCGTGGAGTCGCGGACGATCAGCTCCGTGGGGAGCAGCGTCCGTTGGCTCACGGCCCGCCCTGCCAGTCGTTCCACGAGCGCCCGACCGGCGGCGGCCCCCAGGGCACGGGCCGGCAGGCGGATCGTGGTGAGCGGTGGATCGAAATGGCGTGCCAGCGGGATGTCGTCGAAGCCGACCACCGAGATGTCGGCCGGCACCCGGCGGCCGGCCTCGCGGAGGGCGCGCAGGGCCCCGAACGCGACGATGTCGCTGGCCACGAACACGGCGGTCACGCGCGGCGAGAGGGCCAGCAGCTCGTTCATCGCGGCGCGGCCGCTCCCGGCATCGAAGGCGCCCTCGACGACCAGCTCCGGGTCGGGCCGGACCCCGGCGCCGGCGAGGGCGTCGTGGTAGCCGGCAAGCCGGTCGGCGGCCGCCGTGTAGGCGAGCGGCGCGTTGGTGATGCAGCCGATCCGGCGATGGCCGAGCCCCAGCAGGTGCTCCACGGCGATCCGGGCGCCGGCGCGGTTGTCCACGTCCACGCTGGGCGCGTCGAGGGTGGGCAGGGAGCCCTGGAGGATGATCGGGAAGCCGGCCCTGACCAGCGCGACCAGCTCCTCGTCGTCGGTGCGCGGGCCGGACACGATGAGGCCGTCGACGCGCTCCGAGAGCACGAGGTCGCTGTACCGTCCGCCCTCCGGCGACAGGGGTTCCACCAGCACGCGGTAGCCGCCCTGGTGGGCCTCGGAGCCGATGCCCCACAGCGTCTCGGCCAGCAGCGCATCCACGGAGACCTGCTCCGGCGACTGGCGGACGACGAGCCCGATCGTGTGCGAGGAGCCGCCGGCCAGCGCGCGGGCCGCGCCGTGCGGGTGATAGCCCAGCTCACGGGCGGCCTCCTCGACCCGCCGGCGGGTCTCATCGGTGATGCCCGTGTCGGCACGAGCGTTGAGGACGAACGAGACGGTCGTGCGCGAGACGCCCGCCCGCGCGGCCACGTCGGCGCTGGTTGCTCGCTGCCGTCGCTGGACCAAAGTCTCCTCCGAGCCGGGCGGCCTCCGTCGGGCATGCTGCAGACCCTCGACTAACTCGCGTTAGTAACGCGCATTATCCGCGTCCGGCCCGGCTCGTCAAGGCAGCCCCGCAACGCAGCCTGGCAACGCAGCCGCCGTCGGCGTGTGCCCCGGCCGCAACCCGCAACCCACCTGGGTGGCCGAAGGCGACGGGCGTCGGCGAACGGCGACGCCCGTGCCCCCTCGATCCGACGCGCGTCGCGCGAACGGCGGCCCGCGTCACCCCGAATCAGGACCCTGGTTCCCCGGCAGACCGCCCGCCATGTCTGGTCCCGGCCCGTGCGCGGGCGGAGGATCCCCATATCGAACGGGGAATCCGAGCCGACGACCGGCGGGGAGGCTGGACATGCAGATCGCAGACATCACCGAGGAGCTGGCACTGATCCTGCCGATCGTGATCCTGGTCGAGGGAATCGTCGGAGTCGTCGCCTGGTTTGCGTACGGATCGAGGGGGGGGCGCGGTGCGCGCGTCGCCGCATGGCTGGGCCTCGTCACGCTGACCCTGTGGGTCGGCTCGGCAGCCGCCTTCGTGCTGCTGCACATCCTGCTGTTCAGCTTCGGCTCGTGGGCGGCGATCGTGGGCGGCTTCGCGGTGACCGTGTTCATGGTCCTGATGCCGTTCGGCTGGGGGCTCGTGATCCGTCACCACGGGCAGGGCGAGCCCGGGAACCAGCCGCGCTGAGCGGCGACCCCCGATGACCAGCCGCGAGGCGCAGGCCGACGGATCGAGCGACGCGAAGCTCCGCGTCCTGCTCGCGATCGTCGACTTCCCGATGCTGACGACCGCGTTCCGGTGCGTCATCGACCGGGAGCACGACATGCGGGTCGTCGGCGAGGCGACCAGCCGCTCTTCGATCATCGCGGACGTCCAGGCCACCGGGGCGGACGTCGTGGTCACGGAGTGCGAACCCTTCGGCGGGGTCGGCTGCGCGCCCTTCGAGTCGATCGAGGAGATCCGGGCCGCCTGTCCACACGCGAAGATCATCGCCCTCGACTGCCGCTGTGCGGCTGAGCAGTTCTCGGTCGCGCTCAAGGCGGGCGCCAACGGGTACCTCACCCGGGAGGCCGCCGACGGCGACGTCGCGGCCGCCGTCCGGGATGTCGCCGCCGGCCACACGTACGTGAGCCCGGCGATCGTGACCCGGATGATCGACACCTACGTCCGCCGGAGCCCGGACGTCGGCCTCGACGACCCGTACGAGTCGCTGACGGAGCGAGAGCGGGAGATCCTCCTCCTGGCGGCGATGGGGCATACCAACCGCGACATCGCGCGGTCGCTCCACCTGTCCGAGCAGTCCGTCCACTACCACCGCGCGAACCTGATGGAGAAGCTCGACCTGCACGATCGGGTCGAGCTGCTCCGGTACTCGGTCCGGCGCGGCATCCTCAGCCCCTCAACGCTGTGAACCTCCCGGCGCGGCTCCGGCGTTACTGGCACAGCGTCCGCCCGCGCACCCGTCGCGGGGCCGTGCTAGCGACGGCCGGGATTCTGGCCGGCGCGGCCGCCCTGTCGGCCGCCCTGTTCGTCGGGGCGGCGATGGCCTGGAACCCGTACGTCGACTACAGCATCCACCGCGACGTGGACGCCCGCGCCTGGGCGGCGCTCGATCCCACGTTCGCGGGCGCCGGGGTATGCGCCACCTGCCACGCCCCGGAGTCCCGCCAGGCGAGGACGGCCGCCCACGCGGGGATCGGCTGCCAGGGCTGCCACGGCCCGCTGTCGGAGCACGTCCTGGCGAGCACGGCCGCGGGCAGCAACACGGTCGCCGTCGTCGTGCCCCGGGACGACGTGTGCGTCCGGTGCCACGTCGCCATCGACGGCCGTCCGGCCGCCATCCGGCAGATCACGCCGGCGTTGCACTACGTGTCGACCTGCCTTGCCTGCCACGATCCCCACACCGGCGTCGCCAACCGCCCGCCGGTCGTGCTGCACCCGCTCGAGAACCTGCCGCCGTGCCTGACCTGCCACGGGCCCGAGGGGTTCAAGGCCCGCAACGTGCGCCACCCGGTGGTGGTGGACGACAGGGCGTGCCTGGAGTGCCATGCCCCGGGCCGCGGACCGGAAGAGCCGCAGGTGTCCGAATGAGCGAGCCCATGGATCCGGACCGCGAGGACGCGGTGGAGCCCGACGCGATGGAGCCCGACGCCGTGGAGCCAGCCGAGCGCGCGGCCGGGGAACCGGCCGAGCCCGCCGTGACCGGCGAACCCGGCGAACCCGACGTACCCGCGGAACCCGCGGAAGTCGGGCCTGCACCGCACCTCGGGCCCGTCGAGGCCCAGGGGCCGGAGGAGACCGATGCCGCCGCGGCGCCCACGGTCGCGGCCGAGCCGATCGCGGCCGAGCCGGTCGCCCAGCCGATCGCGGCCGAGCCGATCGCGGCCGAGCCGATCGCGGCCGAGCCGACCGCGTCGCGGCCGGCCGACCGAAGCCGAGGCGCCCGTCCTCGTCCCGCTGGACGAGGTCGCGCCCGCGATCGTCGCGGCCTCCGTCAGCCGCCGCGCGTTCCTCGGGTTCGGCCTTGCCATCGCGGGCGGCCTGGCCGGGGTGGCCGGTCTCGCCCGCCTGTTCCCGGTCTTCGACGACAGCTCGGACGCGGCCTCCCCGATCGTCGGCCGGTACAGCCCCGCCGGCAAGGCGTGGACGTTCGTCGTCGACACGGAGTCGTGCATCGGCTGCGGCCTGTGCGTCGTCGCGTGCAAGGAAGAGAACCACGTGCCGGAGGAGGCCGCCTACACGCGGACCTGGGTCGAGCGCCATGTGACGACCACCGACGGCACCCGGTACGTGGACTCACCCGACGCCGGCATGAACGGCTTCCCGCCCGAGTCCACGGCCCCCGGCGCGGCCGGCAAGCCGGTCTCCGCCGCGTACTTCGAGCCCCGGCTGTGCATGCAGTGCGAGGACTCGCCGTGCACGACGGTGTGCCCGGTCGGTGCGACGTACCACACGGAAGACGGCGTCGTGCTCGTGGACGCGCGGCGGTGCATCGGCTGCGGCTACTGCGTCGTGGCCTGCCCGTACGGCGCCCGGTACCTCGTCCCGGCCGGCGAGAGCTCGCCTGCCGGCACGCCCGGCGTCGCCGACAAGTGCACCTGGTGCTACCACCGCATCAGCCGCGGCCAGAAGCCCGCCTGCGTGGAGGTCTGCCCCGTCGGGGCGCGCCAGTTCGGCGATGCAAGCGATCCGGACAGCGCCATCGCGACGCTGGTCCGCGAGCGCAAGCCGCAGATGCTCCACCCCGAGTACGGCACCCGACCGCGCGTGCTGTACCTCGGTCCGTCGATCGAGGAGGCCTGACGCATGCAGGCGAGCGCACATACCCTGGTCCTCGCCGGGCACGTCGTCCCGATCGGGCCGCGGGCCGCCGGCGAGGCCGTGGCGCGCGAGGTCCGCGGCATGTCGCTCGGCCTGCGGGCCTGGTTCGCCCTGTTGCTGGCCGTCCTTGCGGTCGCCGCAGTGTCTGCGCTGATCGCGCTGCCGCCCGGCTGGGAGGTCTTCGGGACCAGCCCCAGCTTCGAGTGGGGCCTGATGATCGTCGGCTACGTGTTCTTCGCGATCATGACCAGCGGCCTGTGCCTGGCCTCCTCGCTCGGGACGGTGTTCGGGATCGAGCGCTTCCGGCCGCTGGAGAAGCGTCACGCGATCCTGGCCGTGCTCAGCCTGACCACGGCGTTCGGCATCATCGCCCTCGACCTGCACTACCCCGTGCGGATGGTCTTCGGCGCCGTGTTCGTCCCGTCGCCGACCTCGCCGATGTGGTGGATGGGCGTGTTCTACGGCCTCTACCTGGTCGTGCTCCTGGTCGAGGTCTGGAGCATGTTCACCCCCCACCCGAAGATCCACCAGTGGTCGTGCACCGTGGCGGCGTGCGTGGCGATCCTCGCCCCGGCCACGCTGGGCGCGGTCTTCGGCGTCATCGCCGCGAAGCCGCTGTGGCACGGTCCGTGGACGCCGGTGCAGATGGTCGCCTCGGCGTTCCTCGCCGGGACGTCGCTCCTGGGCATCGTGTTCTACGCGGTCGCGCGCCTTCGCCTGCAGGACGTCGAGCGGGCGAAGCGCCTGGGCATCCCGTCGATCCGGCTCCTGCTGGGCGTGGGGCTGGTGCTGGTGGCCGCGCTCGTCGTGCGGCAGGTCGTCGCGGGGCTCACCGGGACGGAGCACGGCCTGCGGGAGGCGACCGAGGCGCTGGTGTCCGGCCCGCTGGCGCTGCCGTTCTGGGGCGCGCGCGTGGGCCTCGGCCTGGTCGTGCCGCTGGCGCTGGTGTCGCTGCCCTGGACGCGCTCCCCCGGGGCGCTGTTCGCCGCGTCCGCGCTGTCGCTGGTCGGGGTGTTCACGGACCGGCTGCTGTTCGTGATGGCCGGCCAGGTGGCGCCCACGACCACGGCCGCCGGGACCGTGTCCTACCCGTACGCCGCGTACTCGCCGTCGCCGGTGGAGATCGCGATCATCGCCGGAGCGGTCGCCTTCGTCGCCTTCGCGTACACGCTGGCGGAGCGGTACCTGGACCTCGAGGAGGCCGACATCCACGTGTTCTTCCCGTGGCCGTGGCTGCGGGGCGCCGATCACGCGGCGGCGGAGGTCGAGGCGCACCCGGCGGAGGTCGAGGCGCACCCGGCGGAGGTCGAGGCATGATCGGGCGGGCGGTGGCGAGGCACGGCTTCGCGCTCTCGGTCGCGGCGCTGGCGGCGGGGATCTGCCTCGTGGCGGCGTTCCTGCTGGTCGTGGCCCTGCCGGATCTCGCGGGGACGGCCGCGGTCCTGCCGAGCCCCACCCCGACCGCGGCGGTGCCGTCGGCGACCCCGCTGTCCGCGATGGGGCAGTCCCCGATCGGGGTCGAGATGTCGGCCACGGCCGACTGCGCCGCCTGCCACCTGACGACAGGCGGCACCGTGGGCACCAGGACGATCCCCACCATGGCCCACCCCCTGTGGGGATGGCGGGACTGCACCGCGTGCCACGCCAACGACCGCCTCGTCGCCACGGCGCCGGGCCACTCCGGGCTGCACAGGAATGAGTGCCTCGTCTGCCACAAGGTGCCGGACACGACGGCCGCCACCCGCCCACCGCTGCGGCCGGAGCACATGGGCAACACGCAGCCGTGCACCTCCTGCCACGGCGAGGATGAGCACGCACCGCTGCCCGCCTCGATGGCCGGCCGTGACAACTGCTGGATCTGCCACAACGGACCGGAGTTCACCTACCTGTTCGAGTCGCCGTCGGCGTCCGCACCATCCGCGTCGCCGGCACCCTCCGCGGCGGCACCGTCACCGATCACCGGCACGGGCCTGCGCCCGGGGGGCCCGACGACACCCTGACGGCCGCCGGGTCACCCGACCCCGGCAACGCGCCGCTGCCCCATGCGCCCTGCCCCATGCGCCCTGCCCCACGCGCCCTACCCCACGCGCTCCTGTTCCGCGCGCTCCTCCGGCGGAGGCAACCGGCGGAACGACCGGTACAGCAGCAGGTCGTACACGATCTTGAGCCCGCCCGAGATCAGGAACGGGGCACTCGCCAGCGCGGCGGTGGCGAACAGCGGGCCGGCGATGAGCGGGGACGCGGCCACCCCGAGGCTCCGCGCGATCCCGGTCACGCCGGCCGCCGCGGATCGCTCGTCGGGCGAGACGATGGCCATCGTGTAGGACTGGCGGGTCGGGACGTCCATCTGGCTGATCGCGAACCGGGCGAGCAGCGTGCCCGCCGCGAGCGGCAGCGTCGGCATCAGCGGGACGAGCATGAGCAGCACGTTGGACGGCAGGTGGGTGAAGACCATCGTCCTGATGAGCCCGAAGCGCGCCGCCAGGCTTCCGGCGGCCAGGGCCGAGAACCCGGCCAGGATGTTCGCCCCCGAGAGCAGCAGGCCCAGCGCGGCCGGATCCACCCCGTAGCGGACGTGGAACCAGAACGCGATGAAGCTCTGGATCGCGAAACCGCCCGCGAACGCATCGAGCGCGAACAGCCCCGACAGGCGCAGCACCACGTTCCGCGAGCGGTGAAGGCCCAGCCGCCCGCGGATCGTCTCGTCGGTCACCTGCGCCGGCGGCACCTCGATCCGCGGCGAGACGCGCGTGAACAGCAGGGCCAGCAACGCGCCGACCACCGCATACCCCACGATCACGAGCCGGTACGCGTCCGGGCGCGCGGCACCGCCGTCGATGGCCACCTGGGACAGCACCCCGCCGGCCAGCGTGCCGGCCGCCGTGGCGAACGAGCCCGCCAGCTGGTACCAGGCGAACAGGCTCGTCCGGCGGCGGTCCGGCACCAGCTGCGACAGGGACGCCTGCTCGACCGCCAGGAACGGCCCGACCTCGTTCCCGCTGGGGCTCAGCACGCCGATCGTGGCCGCCACGACCAGCACCGCGAACACCGGCGTGGCGACGAACACGAGCCCGGCCAGGAGCATGAGGATCGCGCCCGCGATCAGCACCCGCCGGCGGCCGATCCGGTCCGCGTGGGTGGTGAGCCACAGGGAGACGCCCGCGTCACCGAGGAGCGTCAGGGCCAGCAGGAGACCCACCTCGGCCCCGGACAGCCCGATCGCCGCCAGGTACAGCACGAGGACGACGGCCAGAAAGCCGTACCCGAACATCCGCAGGATGCGGGTCGCGAACAGCAACGCGATGTCGCCGGTCATCGGGCGGCCGTCCGGGGGGGCGTCCCTGCCGGGGGACGCGGGATCGGTGACCATCGCCCGCGTCAGGCGAGTCCGCGCGCGAGGTCGACCAGTCCGCCGGGGATGCCGGTGACGTCGCGGCCCGTCCTGCCGAGCCTGCGGTACTCCATGGCGATGCCTCCGGGACCGACGCGAGAAGGGTCGTGCGAATGACCAGCGTAGCCGGTCACGGGGCGAGTCGCGCCGACCCCTCCTCGCGCTCCGGCGAACCGATCGGCCAGGGGGTCACGCCGTCCCGCACTCGCGGCCCGTGGCCCGGGCGTCGGTGCGCAGAGGCGGCGATCCGCATGGACCGCCGCCTCCCTCCGGCGAGGCCGTCGCCTCGCCGGGCGTGCCCGGTGGGCTACCGGTTGCTGGGGAACACGAGGCTGAGGGCCGCCCGCTTGCCGGGCTCCGGCCAGCGGATCGTGACCTCCTTCTGGCGGGTGAAGAACCGCATGCCGTCCTCGCCGCGCATCGGCAGGTCGCCCATCGCGGACTGCCGGGCGCCGCCGAACGACAGGTAGCCCGTCGGCACCGGGATCGGCACGTTGACGCCGATCATCGGCACCTCGACCTCGAGCTGGAAGCGCCGCGCGGCGCCGCCGTCGGTCGTGAAGATCGCCGTCCCGTTGGCGTACTGGTGCGTGTTGACGAGCCTGATCGCCTCGTCGTACGTGTCCACGCGCACGATGCCGAAGACGGGACCGAAGATCTCCTCGTTGTAGATGTCCATGTCCGGCGTTACGTGGTCGAACAGCGACACGCCCAGGTAGAAGCCGTCCGGATGGTCAGGATGCACGAACGGGCGTCCGTCGACGACGAGCTCCGCGCCCTCCTCGACGCCCCGCTCGATCCACTTGATGACCGACTCGCGGTGCTCCCGGGTGTAGATCGGGCCCATGTCCACGCCGGGCTCCATGCCGGGGCCGACCTTGAGCCTGGCGATCCGCTCCAGGATCATCGGGCGCAGCTTGTCGGCCACGCCGCCGACGGCGACCATCAGCGTCTGCGCCATGCACCGCTCGCCGGCCGACCCGTACCCGGCCGCGACCGCGGAATCGGCGGCGAGGTCGAGGTCCGTGTCGGGCAGCACGACCATCATGTTCTTGGCGCTGGTGAACGCCCCGACGCGCTTGCCGCGCTTCGTCCCCTCCTCGTACACGTAGCGCCCGACCTTGGTCGAGCCCACGAACTGGATGGCCGCGATGTCGGGATGCTCGACGATCGCGGACACGGCCTCGCGGCCGCCGTAGACGACGTTGAGCACGCCGTGGGGCAGCCCTGCCTCGTGCCACAGCTGTGCCTGGAGCTGGGTGGCGCCCGGGGTGTGGCTGCTGGGCTTGAGGATCATCGTGTTGCCGCACGCCAGGGCGATCGGCAGGATCCACATCGGGACCATCACCGGGAAGTTGAACGGCGTGATGGCCGCGGTGACGCCGAGCGGCTGGCGGAGGGTGACCGCGTCCACGCCCGTCGAGACGTTGGGCGTGTTCATGCCGGCCAGGTGGACCGGCAGGCCGCACGCGTATTCCACGGTCTCGATGCCGCGGGTGACGCCGACGAGCGCATCCTGGAAGGTCTTGCCGTGGTCGCGGGTGATCAGCGCCGCCAGCTCCTCGCGGTGCTTCCAGGCAAGCTCGCGGAACGCGAAGAAGACCTGGCTGCGGGCGAGCAGCGGCGTGTCGCGCCAGGCCGGGAACGCGGCCTTCGCCGCCGCGACGGCCTTGTCGACCTCCTCCTGGCCACCGCGCGGCACGCGCGCGATGACCTCTCCGGTCGCGGGGTTGTAGACGGGCCCGGTGTGCTCGGGCAGGACCTCGACCGGACGGCCGTCAATCCAGTGGGGAAGGACCGGAAGCGGCGCGGGCGGGGTCGTCTCGGCCGCCGGTCTGATCTCCGTGGTCACCTGGTGCCTCCTGGCTGATGCGTCTTGCGGGCTGGTCGAGGACGCGCGACGCGAGGGACGCGAGGGACGCGGCTGCACCGCCATGGCACGACCGCGCCGCGATCCCCCGATGCTGGCAGCCCGGCGACGGCCCCGATAGGTCCGGAGGATGCTCGCTGGACGGGCTGGACGGACTACCCGGGTGGGACGTGACCACCGGCCCTATCGGGAACGCCCGCACCGGCCGGACCATGCGGCCTTCCGCGGTGCCGACCTGAGGTACCGGGCCAGGAGGAAAAGCCCAGTGGCCGACCTGTCCACCGTGTTCACGGGCATCCGGTTCGAGAACCCGTTCCTGCTCGCGTCGGCGCCGCCGACGGAGTCCGAGAGCAACATCATGCGGGCCTTCGAGGCCGGCTGGGGCGGGGTCGTCACCAAGACGATCGGGCTCCACCCGGTCATCAACGTGGCCGGCCCCAAGACCAGGTTCCTGCGCGCCGACAGCGGCGGCAGCCGGCTGTCCATGGCCAAGCGCCCGGACACGACGCTGGTGGCGTCCTGGAACTGGGAGCTGATCTCGGACAAGCCGATGGACTGGTGGCTGCCACGCCTGGAGGCCATCAAGAAGGCGTGGCCCAACCGCGTCCTCGTGGCCTCGATCATGGCCGGCTCCGGCAACGACAAGGAGCTCGGCAACTGGCAGACCCTCGTCCAGGGCGTGCAGGACGCGGGCGTGGACGCCATCGAGCTGAACTTCTCGTGCCCGCACATGGACCGCGTGGACATGGGCGCCAACGTCGGCAAGGACCCGGTGCTGTGCTCGGTCTCCACGCAGGCGGTGAAGGCGGTCTCCCGGGTTCCGGTGTGGGTCAAGCTGACGCCGGCCACCGCCAGCATCGTCGACGAGGCGCGGGCCACCTTCCTCGGCGGCGCGGACGCGATCTCGTCGTCCAACACCTTCCCCGCCATCCCGCTGATCGATCCAGACACCCTGGACTTCGAGGCCAACGTGGACGGGTACGTCTCGTCCGGCGGCCTGGGCGGCCCGGCGATCCTGCTCCAGTCACTGGCCAAGATGGCCGAGATGACGCAGGCGTTCCCGGACCGCGAGTTCTCCGGGCTGGGCGGGATCTCCACCTTCACGCATGCGCTCAACTACTTCCTGCTCGGCTGCGGTACCGCGCAGGTGGCGACAGCCGCCATGCTCGACCATGCGATCGGCCCCAACGTGATCCGGTCGCTGACGACGGGCCTGTCGGAGTTCCTGGACCGCAACGCGGACCGGGGCTGGACCTCGCTCGCGGACATCCGCGGGCTGCGGCGCGGGCGGATCGTCCCGCACGCCGCGATCCGGCGCCCGGATTCGGCCGATTACCACGGCGGGCATGACGAGGAACAGGCCGAGGGCTACACCCCGGACCTCGCCGTCGTCTGAGGAGAGGGCCGCCGGCCCGGAGGAGACGAGGAGCCCCGGAGCATCGCTCCGGGGCTCCTCGCGTGTCGCGGGACGGGTCAGCGCAGGAGCGCGCTGCGCTCGCGCTTGATGAACCTGCCGTCGCCGGCCTTGCCCAGCCACTGGCCGTTGTCCACGATGACCTTGCCGCGGCTCATCACCACGTCCGAGCCGCCCTGGATCTCGAGACCCTCGAAGATCGAGTAGTCCACGTCCATGTGGTGGGTCGAGGCGCTGATGGTGTGCCGGCGGTTCGGGTCGTAGACGAGGAGGTCCGCGTCGAACCCGACGGCCACGGCGCCCTTGTTCGTCAGGCCGAACATCCTCGCCGGTGCGGTGGACACGACCTCCACGAACCGGTTGGGGGTCATCCGGCCACCGACGACGCCGCCGAAGTGGATCAGGTCCACGCGATCCTCGATGACGGGCAGGCCGTTCGGGATCTTGCGGAAGTCGCCGCGTCCCAGCTCCTTCTGGCCGTGGAAGTCGAACGGGCAGTGGTCCGTGGACACGACCTGGATGTCGTCGCGGACGAGACCCTTCCAGAGCTCCTCCTGGTGGCCGGCCGCCTTGTCGCGGAGCGGCGGCGAGCACACGAACTTGGCGCCCTCGAAGCCGTTGCCCAGGTCGTCCAGGGACAGAAACAGGTACTGCGGGCAGGTCTCGGCGAACACCGGCTGGCCCTCGTCACGGGCCTGGCGGAGCGCGTCCAGCGCCTCCCTGGCGGACATGTGGACGAAGTAGACCGGCGCCTTGGCGGCCTGCGCGAGCTGGATGACCCGGCTGGTCGCCTCGCCCTCGAAGATCGAGTAGCGCGCCATGCCGTGGCCGATCGGGTCCGTGACCCCCTGGGCCACCAGGTCGGCCGCCACCACGTCGATGACGGGGCCGTTCTCGGCATGGATCAGGATCAGGCCGCCGTTCCCGGCGCTCTGCCTGAGGGCCTTGAAGATCCCGGCGTCGTCGCTCAGGAACACGTCCGGGTAGGCAGTGAACAGCTTGAAGCTGGTCACGCCCTCGTCGACCAGTTGGTCCATCTCCGGCAGCAGGTCGTCCCGCATGTCGGAGACGATGCAGTGGAAGCCGTAGTCGATGTAGGACTTGCCCTCGGCCTTCTCGTGCCAGATGTCCAGGCCCTGGCGGAGCGTCCCGCCCCGCGGCTGGACCGCGAAGTCGATGACCGTGGTCGTGCCGCCGAAGGCCGCGGCACGGGTGCCGGTCTCGAACGTGTCCTTGGCGAAGGTGCCGCCGAACGGCAGCTCGAAATGCGTGTGGATGTCGATGCCGCCGGGGATGACCCACTTGCCCGTGGCATCGATGGTGCGGTCGGCGGCGACATCGAGGCTGTCGCCGATCATGGCGATCCGTTCGCCGTCGACCAGGACGTCTGCCTTCGCGGTCGTGTCCGCGTTGACGATGGTGCCTCCCTTGATGAGCGTGCGCATCGGTTCCTCCTCGGGGTCCGCGCGTCGGCGGGCCGGGCCTGGGACGTGCCTGGGACCGGAACGGGCGCCGGGGGCCGGACACGCGCGCCGGCCCCGGCGCCTGTGGGCCCGTTCGTCAGGGCTTGATCAGGTCACCGTACATCTCCGGACGGCGGTCGCGGAAGAACTGCCAGGTCTGGCGGGCCTCGATGATCAGGTCGAGGTCCATGTCCCGGACGAGCAGCTCCTCGTCGCGCGGGGAGCCGACGGCGCCCACGAACTGGCCCCGGGGGTCGACGAAGTAGCTCTGGCCGTAGAAGTCGTCGTCGCCGATCTCGGCCTCGACGCCCACCCGGTTGATCGTGCCCACGAAGTAGCCGTTGGCGAGGGCGTGGCTGACCTGCTCCACGCGCCACAGGTACTCGGACAGGCCGCGGGACGTGGCGCTCGGGATGAGCACGAGCTCGGCGCCGTTGAGGCCCAGGGCCCGGGCGCCCTCCGGGAAGTGGCGGTCGTAGCAGATGTACACGCCGATCCTGCCCACCGCGGTCTGGAACACCGGGTAGCCGAGGTTGCCGGGCCGGAAGTAGTACTTCTCCCAGAAGCCGGCCACGTGCGGGATGTGGGTCTTGCGGTACTTGCCGAGGTAGCTGCCGTCGGCGTCGATCACGGCCGCCGTGTTGTAGTAGATCCCGCTGGTCTGGCTGTCCTCCTCGTACATCGGCACGACGAGGACCATCCCGGTCTCCCTGGCCAGCGCCTGCATCCGCTTCGTGGTCGGGCCGTCCGGGATGTGCTCCGTGTAGCTGTAGTACTGCGGGTCCTGGACCTGGCAGAAGTAGGGGCCGTAGAACAGCTCCTGGAACAGCATCACCTGGGCGCCGTCCCGGGCGGCCTGGTGCGCGTAGCCCTCGTGCTTCTGGATCATCGACTCCTTGTCGCCGGTCCAGGTCGCCTGCAGGAGCGCGCCACGAACGATACGGGGCATGGAAACCTCTCCGCGTGGAAGCCACGGGGCGACCTTGGGCGGTCGCCCGCCGAATGGGCCATAGCCTCGCGTCCGGGCGGCAGGGGGACATGAGCCGGAAGCCCCGAAGGTTCGGGTCCCCCCGGCCCTCCCGGTCCCGGCGCCCGCGACACCCGTGCCCGGGCGCCGGGGGGACCGAACGGGGGGTCAGATTCGGGACCAGCGGCCCTCTGGCGCCCGGTACCCGCGATGGTTCAATCGGCCATCACCTGGCCCGCCATCGATCCGATGAGAACGCGACGCGTGGACATCGTGGGTGCCCCCGCGGCTGCGGCCTTCCATTCGGCACACCAGCGGGGCAGACTACGCCCAGGGGGACGGAACCGGGCGAGGGATTGACCTGAGGAGGTGCCCAGCAGAGAGGATTCCCGGCTACCCGTGGGTAGCCGCACGGCCGATTCGTGGCCCCTGGCTCAATCGCGGAGGGAGTACATGACTACGGCAACGATGGACGACATCATCCACCCGGACGGGCGGCACGAGCTGACGCCCGAGGCGTACGCGACGCTGGATGGGTCCGTCCTCCACAACGAGGACCTGGCCCCGGTCCCCATGACCAGGCGGACCTGGACCACCTACAACTACCTCGCCCTGTGGGTGGGGATGTCGATCAACATCCCGAGCTGGCTGCTGGCCTCCGGCCTGATCGCCCTCGGCATGTCCTGGACCCAGGCGATCATGACGATCTTCCTGGGCAACCTCATCGTCCTGGTCCCGATGCTGCTCATCAGCCACGCGGGGACCAAGTACGGGCTCCCCTATCCCGTCATCGCCCGTGCCTCGTTCGGCACCTTCGGCGCCAACCTGCCAGCGCTCATCCGGGCCGGCGTGGCGTGCGCCTGGTTCGGCATCCAGACCTGGATCGGCGGTACGGCCCTGTTCGCGGTCGTCGGCGCGCTGCTCGGCACCGGCTCATGGTGGACGACGGCGGACAAGATCTCGATCGGCATCGGCGTCGCGGCGGCCCAGCCGTGGACCCTGTGGCTGAGCTTCGCCGTCTTCTGGGCCCTGAACATCATCATCATCCTGTGGGGGATGGAGGCGATCAAGCGGTTCGAGGCCTGGTCTGCCCCGTTCCTCATCGTCGTATTCCTGGGCCTCATGGTCTGGATGATCGCCAGGTCCGGCGGCCTCGGCCCGGTCGTGAGCGAGCCCGGCACGCTCGGCTGGGGCGGAGACTTCTGGGCGATCTTCCCGATCTCGCTGATGGGCATGATCGCGTTCTGGTCCACGCTGTCGCTCAACATGCCGGACTTCACCCGGTTCGGCCGCAGCCAGCGTGACCAGGCCTATGGCCAGGCCCTCGGCCTGCCGATCACCATGACCCTGTTCCCGCTGGTCGGCGTCCTCACGACCTCGGCCACCGTGATCGTGTTCGGCGAGGCGATCTGGGACCCGGTCGCCCTGACCGCCAAGCTCGAGAACCCAATCGTCCTGGTGCTCATGCTCGTGACGCTAGCCGTCGCGACGTTGACCACGAATGTCGCGGCCAACGTCGTGAGTCCGTCCTACGACTTCTCGAACCTCTGGCCGCGCCGGATCTCGTTCCGCACGGGCGGCGTCATCACCGGCATCCTCGGCATCCTGATCATGCCCTGGAACCTGCTGAACGATCCGAGCAGCTACATCTTCACGTGGCTGGGCACCTACGGCGGCGCGACCGGCGCCATCGCCGGCGTCCTGGTCGCCGACTACTGGTGGATCCGGCGCACGAACCTCAAGCTCGCCGACCTGTACCGGGCCGACGGCGTCTACCGCTACGCCAGCGGCTGGAACTGGATCGCGGTGGTCTCGCTGCTCGTTGGCATCTTCTTTGCCATCGGCGGCGCGTACTCCACGGGCGGGGCGCCCTTCCCCGAAGGCGGCATCATCGCGCCCCTCAAGGGGCTCTACGACTACAGCTGGGTGGTGGGCCTGGTCGTGTCCGGCCTGCTCTACGGCGTGCTGACGCTCACCGTCGGCAAGCAGTCCATCGAGGAGCAGACCGCCTGAGCCTGCCGCCGGCTCCGCCGGAGGCAACTTCGCAGCACCGTCCAGGGGGTCCCTCCCGCGCGGGAGGGACCCCCTGGCTGTCCGGCGGGTCGCACAGGGCGCAGGATACGTACCCTACCGCCGCACAGGAGACCGCCACCATGGTGGACGCCCCGGCCGAGCAGCTCCGGCGCCTGATCGAGCCGTTGCGCGTCAAGCCGGGACGCAAGGTGTCGCTGCCCGGTGATTTCGACCCCGCCTACAGCGCGGACTTCGTGCGCAAGGAGGACGCCCGGGAAACGCTGCGCAAGGGCGTGGAGCTGCTGGCGGAGTACCAGGAGCGGCTGGCGGCCCAGGATGTCCACAGCCTGCTGGTCGTGTTCCAGGCGATCGACGCGGCGGGCAAGGATGGCACGATCCGGCACGTGATGAGCGGCGTCAACCCGCAGGGCGTGGAGGTCACGAGCTTCAAGGCCCCCACCGCCCACGAGCTGGATCATGACTTCCTGTGGCGCGCCGCGCTGCGGCTGCCGGCCCGCGGAATGATCGGCATCTTCAATCGCAGCCATTACGAGGAGGTCCTCGTCGTCCGCGTCCACCCGCAGTTCCTGGCCGGGCAGCGGCTGCCGGGATCGGCGATGGGCAAGGACACCTGGACGCGCCGCTACCGCGAGATCAACGACTGGGAGCGCTACCTCACCGACAACGGGACCCGGATCGTGAAGCTGTTCCTGAACGTGTCGAAGGAGGAGCAGCGCAAGCGGTTCCTGGCCCGCATCGACGAGCCCCACAGCAACTGGAAGTTCTCGGCGGACGACGCCCGCGAGCGGCAGTACTGGGACGACTACCAGGACGCGTTCGCCGAGATGCTCTCGCACACCAGCACGAAGTGGGCGCCCTGGTTCGTGATCCCGGCCGACCGGAAGTGGTTCATGCGCATCGCGGCCGGGGCCGCCATCCTGGACGCGCTGATGGACATCGACCCGCAATACCCCGTCCCGACCGACGAGGAGCGGGCCGAGATGCTCAAGGCGAAGGAGGAGCTGCTGGCCGGTGGCTGACCCGCGGCGCACGCCGGTGCCGCGCGGCTGCGCGATTCGCGTCCCGGGGCGGCACCGATGAGCGCATCATCACGGCCACGGAGGGAGTGCCCGTGGAGTCCACCCGCTACAGCGTGCTGCGCGACCTCATCGCCGCCGTCATCGTGGCGGTCGCCTGCCCCGTCGCCCTGTTCGGCGGCTCGATGGCCGGCTGCGTGGGCCAGGGCTTCAACTCGGATTGTGCCCTCAACGCGATCTTCATCTCACCGGTGGTCCTGCTCGCGGCGGGCATCGCCGCCGGCCTCGTGACCCGTGGCTGGACGGGCCTGCTGATCCTGTTCGTTGCCACCGTGATCGGCATGACCGCGATCCTGGCCCTGTCGTTCGCCGTCGGGCGGTCCGTGCCGGTGGACCCGATCTCCGGGGTCATCGCGACGATCTGGTTCTTCGCGCCGGTCTCGATCGGCTACGGGATGGGCCGGCTGATCTGGCGGCTCCTCGCGACGCGCGGCGAGGGCGGCTCCGACAGGTAGGCGAACCGGCGGCCGTCACCGCCGGTTCCCGCGCGAGGGAGAGCGGCGGACGGCGAACCGGCGCGGGAGCTCGCCGCCCGGTCACCCGGTCCGGCGGCGGCCGACCCCTGTGCCGAGCGCCCGAGTCCGCCGAACCGGCTTGGGCGGGGCGGTGGGCGCGGGCTCCGCCGGCGGGGACGATCGCCGTCGTGTCACCTCGCGAAGCCGCACGAGCGCCCAGTCGACGTCACCCTCCACGCCCGCCGGAACGTGCTTGCGCGCCGCCCGCAGCGCCCGGGCGGCCAGCTCGGCTTCGCCGTCGAGGCCCACCCGCTCGATGACGCGGATCGCGAACGCGGCGAGGCTGTCATCCACGAGCCACGGCCGGACGGCCTCGATCGCGCGCGCCCCATGCGCCGCAATCTGGTCTCGCCATTCGATCCGGTGGTCGGGGGGAGCGGATTGGGCGGCTTCCAGCAGGGCCGGCAGCTCCATCAACCGACCTGTCCCGGACAGTCGGCGCACGTCACGGCGCCGGACCGGGGTTCGGTGACACGGATGGGCGTGGTGTCGCGCATGACTGGATGATACCGTCTCGCCCGACGCCACGTATTCCTTGCAAGAATACGAATCTCGGAGATAGCTCGGACGTCGACCGCCCAGCGGTCCAGGGTGACCGGATCGCCGCCATCCGCTCGGAGGCACCGTCTCAGGACATGACGCAGGAACCCTCGCGGCCGGACGAGGCCGAGCGACTCCGGCAGTTCAAGGCGGAGTTCTTCAAGGCGCTTGCCCATCCGCTGCGGATCCGCATCCTCGAGCTCCTGCGCGGCGGCCCGCTGAGCGTGAGCCACATCCAGGATGCGCTCGGGGCGCCGGGATCATCGGTATCGCAGCAGCTGGCCGTGCTCCGGGGTCGAGGCATCCTCACCGCCGAGCGCCGGGGGACGACGATCATGTACAGCGTGACGGACGGGGACCTGTTCGAGCTCCTGGACGTCGCGCGCCGGATCTTCAACGCGCACCTCAGCGGCACGGTCGACATGCTCCGCCTGGTCGAGGACGAGGGCACGGCCGCCGGAGAGCCATTCGCGGCCGCCCGCTCGCGGTGACCCGAGCGGGCCGCTCGCTGGGCCGGGCGCGGGCATCCCCGGGCACCATCCCCCGGGCCCTCATTCACGTGTGGATCAACCGGGCGATCCCCGAGCGTGGCCCGTTCGGCGAACCCGGGGTTGGGCGGTCAAACCGTGCGTGGAGGTCGTCATCCTGATCCACCTGTGGATCACCGTGCGGCGAACCGTCGTCCCGAACCACCTGTGGATCACCCGCGCGCGCCGCGAATCCGGGGCGCGAGGGCCGGCGCTCAGCAGATCCGGGGCAGCTGCTCCCCGACCAGCATGTCCACGATCCGCTCGCTGCCGACGATCGTGCGCATCGTGACCATCCCCGGGTGGTCCGCGACGACCTCGCCGATCCGCGAGGCTTCGGCGCCTTCGGGGGTGGCACGCATCGCGGCCAGCACGGCGTCCGCGGTGACGGCGGGCACGATCGCCACCAGCTTGCCCTCGTTGGCGACGTGGAGCGGGTCCAGCCCCAGGAACTCGCACGCGGCACGGACGGCGCCCGGGATCGGGATCGCCGGCTCGTCGAGCACCATGCCCACCCGCGACGCGACGGCGATCTCGTTGAGCGCCGACGAGAGGCCGCCGCGCGTCGGGTCGCGCATGACCCGGACGTCCGGCTCGACCGCCAGGATCGAGGCGACCAGCCCGTTGAGCGGCTGGGTATCGGAGGCGATCTCCACCTCGAACTCCAGTCCCTCGCGGACGCTCATGATCGCCACCCCATGGAGCCCGATCGGCCCCGACAGGATCACCACGTCGCCGGGTCGCGCCCGGTCGGCCGCGGGAGCGGCGCCGTCCGGCAGCAGGCCGATGCCCGAGGTGTTCACGAACAGCCGGTCCGCCGCGCCGCGACCCACCACCTTCGTGTCGCCGGTGACGATCCGCGCTCCGGCCCGGACCGCCGCGGCCGCCGCCGAGGCCGTGATCGCGCGCAGCTCCTCGAGCGGCAGCCCCTCCTCGATCACGTAGGCGAGGCTGATCGCGACCGGCGCCGCCCCCATCATCGCGAGGTCGTTGATCGTCCCGTTCACGGCCAGCTCGCCGATGTCCCCACCCGGGAACCGGATCGGCGACACGACGAACGAGTCGGTCGTGAACGCAAGACGGGTGCCCGCCACCTCCACGACGGCCGCGTCGTTGAGCGGGCCGCCGGGCGACGCCGCCGCGAGCGCCGGCGCGAGGACGTCGCGCATCAGCGCGTTCGACAGCTGGCCCCCGGACCCGTGGCCCAGGATCACGCGCTGGTCCTCCGGGATCGGCGCCGGACAGGCGGCCCCGTCGGGATCGATGGTCACGCGGGGCACGTCCGACGTGGTCATCGGGACGCCTCCTGCGCGGAGGATGGCACGGGCCCGGCGGATGGCACGGGCCGGGCGGATGGCACGGGGATCAGCGGCAGCGCGCCGGTGAAGCCACCGGCGGCGTTGAGCCCGCGCCCGGCCGAGAAGAACGCGGCGCAGGTTCCCTCGGAGCTGACCATCGGCGCCCCCAGCGGCTTCTGCGGCGAGCACAGCGTCCCGTACGCGGCGCAGTCGAGCGGCGTCTTCTCCCCGGTCAGGATCGCGCCGGCGATGCAGGCCGGGTGCTCGTTGGTCCGGATCTCCTCGACGTCGAACCTGCGCTCGGCGTCGAAGCGCGCGTACTCCGGCCGCAGCCGGTACCCCGAGCGCGGGATTTCGCCGATCCCCCGCCACTTGCGCTCCCCCACCTCGAACACGGCCAGCACCTGCTCCTGGGCCAGCGGCACGCCTTCGCGCCGGACGGCGCGGACGTACTGGTTCTCGACCTCGAACCGGCCCTCCTCGAGCTGGCGGACCGCCATCAGGATCCCCTCGAGCAGGTCCAGCGGCTCGAACCCGGTGACCACGATCGGCACCCGGTACTTCGCCGCGATCGGCTCGTACTCGGTCCAGCCCATGATCGCGCACACGTGGCCCGCGGCCAGGAACGCCTGGACCTGGTTGGACGGCGAATCCAGCAGGGCCGTCATCGCCGGCGGCACGAGCACGTGGCTGACGAGGACGCTGAAGTTGTCGATGCCCCGCCGGGCGGCCTCGGCGACGGCCATCGCGTTCGCCGGCGCCGTGGTCTCGAACCCGACCGCGAAGAACACGACCTGCTTGGCCGGGTTGGCGAGGGCGATCCTGAGCGCGTCCAGCGGCGAGTACACGATCCGCACGTCGGCCCCGCGGGCCTTGAGGGCCAGCAGGTCCGTGGTCGAGCCCGGGACGCGGAGCATGTCGCCGTAGCTGGTGAAGATGACGTCCGGCCGGGCGGCGATCGCAAGGGCCTTGTCCACCTGCTCCAGCGGCGTGACGCAGACGGGGCAGCCCGGGCCGTGGATCATCCGGACGCCCGCGGGCAGCGCCTCGTCGATTCCCTGCTTGACGATCGTGTGGGTCTGGCCGCCGCAGACCTCCATCAGCGTCCAGGGCCGGGTGGTGATCCGGTGGATCTCGGCCAGCAGCTTGCGCGCGAGGACCGGGTCGCGGTACTCGTCGAGGTACTTCACGCCTGTCGTCCCCCGATCGTCGCGGGCGGCAGAGCCGGGTCGAAGCCGCTGTCAGCGTCGTCGGACACGATCGCGGGCTCGGCCATGCCGGGGCCCATGGTCATCAGCTCGGGCCCGATGACGCCCATCGAGTCGAGGATGGCGAGGGTCTTCCTCGCCTCCTCCTCGTCCACCTTCGAGATCGCGAAGCCGACGTGGACGATGACGTAATCGCCGAGCTTCACGTCCGGCAGGTACGCGAGGCAGGCCTCCTTGCGGACGCCGCCGAAGTCCACCTTGCCCATGGCCAGGCCCGCCTCGTCACGGATCTCCGTGACCCGACCCGGGATGCCCAGACACATGACGTTCAGCCCTCCTGTGCCGCCGCCGCTCCCGCGACGCCGGTCCCGAGTCGTGCCGCGGCGATCGCCGCCTGGCCGTAGCTCACGCCACCGTCGTTGACGGGCACGAGCCGGTTGATGAACACGTCGAAGCCGTCGCGCGCCAGCCGCCGGAGCAGCACGGACGCGAGGCGGCGGTTCTGGAACACGCCCCCGGACAGGCACACGGTCCGGACGCCGGTCGCCACGCGCGCCTCCGCGAGCAGCTCCCGGGTGACGAGCGCGACGGTCTCCTGGAAGGCCGCGGCGAGGGGCCCGGGCGCGGCGCCGCCGGTCCGCGACGCGATCAGCGCGGCGAGCGTCGGGCGCGGGTCGTAGACGAGGAGCCCGTCCGCGCGGGTGATCCGGTACGGGAGGGGCAGGACCGTTCGCTCCCCGGCGGCCAGCTCCAGGTCGATCGCGGCCTGGGCCTCGAACTCCGCGACGTCCCGGATGCCGAGCAGCGCGGCGGCGGCGTCGAACAGCCGTCCGGCAGACGAGGCGACCGGCGCGTTGAGCCCGCGCTTGACCTGCTGGCGGACGAGCGCGACCTCGCGCGGGTCGAGGCGGGCGAGGAAGGGCTCGACGGCCTCGGGGGACACGGGGATCGCCAGGCCGTCGGCGCGGACGCCGTGGTGCGCCTCGTCATCGATCCCGGACCCCGGCCCGTCGGGATCCTCGGCGCCGAACAGGTAGCCGAGCGCCATCCGGTACGGGCGCCTGACCGCCAGCGCGCCGCCCGGCAGCGGCGCCCGCCCGAAGCGCGCCAGCCGCGTGTACCCGCGCAGGTCGGCGAGCAGCAGCTCCCCGCCCCACAGCGTGCCGTCGTCGCCCATGCCCAGGCCGTCGTAGGCGACGCCCAGGAACGGCGCCGTGATCCCGTGCTCGGCCGCGCACGACGCGACGTGCGCGTGGTGGTGCTGGACGGCGATCCGGCGGCCGGCCGGGAACCGGTCGATCGCGTACTTGGTGGACAGGTACTCGGGGTGCAGGTCGTGGACGACGATCTCCGGCTCCAGCGCGAGCAGCCGGGACAGGTGCGCCAGCCCGTCCGTGAACGCGCGATGGGTGGGCAGGTCCTCGAGGTCGCCGTTGTGCGGCGCCACGTGCGCTCGCCCGCCGCGCGCGAGGGTGAACGTGTGCTTGAGCTCGGCGCCCACGGCGAGCAGCGGGGTGGGCGTGGCGACCGGCAGGGCGAGCGGATCCGGCGCGTAGCCGCGCGCGCGGCGGACGACGGACTCGCGTCCCGCGACAACGCGCGTCACCGAGTCGTCGTAGCGAGCCCGGATCTCGCGGTCGTGGGTGAGGAAGCCGTCGGCGAGACCGGCGAGGCGGGCGAGCGCGTCGTCGTCGTCGGTCGCCAGCGGCTCGTCGGTCAGGTTGCCGGACGTGAGGACCATGGGCCGGCCGGCCCCGGCCAGCAGCAGGTGGTGGAGGGGCGTGTACGGGAGGAACACGCCCAGCCGCCGGTTCCCCGTGGCGACGGACGGGGCCAGTGCGGGCGTCCCGTCGCGGCGGGCCTCGAGCAGGACGATGGGCCGGGCGGGGGCGGCCAGGAGCTCGCGCTCGGCGGTGCCCACCCGGCACAGCGCCTCGGTCGCGGCAAGGTCCGCGACCATGATCGCGAACGGCTTCGCCCAGCGGCGCTTCCGGTCGCGCAGGCGGCGCACGGCCTCGTCGTTCGTCGCATCGCAGGCCAGGTGGTAGCCGCCGAGACCCTTGACCGCGACGATCGCGCCGCCGAGGAGGGCGCTCACCGCGGCGGCCAGGGCATCCTCGCCGGTCGAGATCGCGGCCGGGGCCCCGGTCGGGCGCCAGCTGAGCCTCGGTCCGCAGGTCGGGCAGGCGACGGGCTCCGCGTGGAAGCGGCGATTCGCCGGGTCCCGGTATTCCGCCTCGCAGGCCGAGCAGAGCGGGAACGCGCGCATCGTGGTCCGGGCGCGGTCGTACGGCAGCTCGTCGATGATCGTCGCCCGGGGGCCGCAGTTCGTGCAGTTCGTGAACGGGTAGCGGAACCGTCGATCGGCCGGGTCCGCCAGCTCGCGGAGGCAATCGTCGCAGGTCGCGATGTCGGGTGGGAACAGGCGATCGGCGCCCGCGGCGACGACGCTGTCATCGATGGCGAACGGCCTGGGCAACCCGGCCGCGACCCCGGCGGGCAGCGCCTCGACGGTCACCCGCTCCACGCGGGCCCGCGGCGGCGCGTCGGTCCGGATCCGGGTCGCGAAAGCGTCCAGGGCGGGGGCGGGGCCGGCGGCCTCGATCTCCACGCGACCGGCGGCGTTGCGCACGCGGCCGGCCAGCGCCAGCTCCGTGGCCAGGCGCCACACGAACGGACGGAATCCCACGCCCTGGACGACGCCCTGAACCACGATGGCGCGGGCGGGGTTCGCGTCGCTGGCGGCCGGGACGCGCGCGTCCGGGCGGACGGTTGCAGCCATGCTCATAGCGTCCGCCCCCGTCGGGCGTCAACAACGTGCCGAACGGCCCGCATTCGCCCCGCCGGTCGGACGGTCACCGGCGTGCGCGGGCCCGGGACCCGAGCCGGGCCGGGCGGCCCGAGTCCGGGGGCCGACCTTGGGAATGCGCTTCGCGATCGCCCTGCCCGGCCCACCGATCCCGTGCAGTCTGCCGCACCATGATCCACGTGTGGATCAGGACGACGAGTGCGCCGCACGGTCATTCACAGGTGGATGAGAATGACGACCTCCACGCACGGTTTGACCGCCCAACCCCGGGTTCGGCCCCCGGGCCACGCTCGGGGAGCGCTCGGTTGATCCACACGTGAATGAGGACCTCGGGGGACGGGCCCGGGGGATGGCGACGCCCCGCACGACCCGCCCGGACGGGACGGCGCCGGTACCATCAGGAACGAGGTCCAGCATCCGCCGGGCCTGGTCGCGCCGGAGTGTCGAGTGCTCGAGGGCTACGTCGTCAGCGTCACAGGTCCGCGCAGCCTGGACGGGCTGGGCGTCATCGACGCCCACGACCACCTGGTCCTGGACTCGCCCGCGGACGGCGCCAACGCCTTCACGGACGTCGAGCGCGGGATCGAGGAGGTCCTCGAGGCCAGGGCCAGCGGGATCGGCACGATCGTCGAGATGACCCCGATCGGCCTTGGGCGCCGGCCCGATCGACTGCGGGCGATCGCCGATGCGACCGGCGTGACGGTGATCGGCGCCTCGGGCTACCACCGGGACTGGCACTACCCCGAGGGTCACTGGGTCCACGGGGCCTCCGTGGAGACCCTGGCCGACCGGATCATCACCGACCTCACCGTCGGCATGCATCCCGCCGACTGGCTGGACGCGTCGTTGCCGCTGGACGCGGCGCGAGCCGGCGCGATCAAGGGGGGCGCGTCGTACCACCGGATCACCCGCGGCGAGCACCGGCGCCTCGAGGCCATCGGCGCGGCGAGCGCGAGGACCGGGGCCGCCGTCCTCGTCCACGCGGAGATCGGCACCGCCGGCCACGAGATCGTGGACGCGCTGGAGGCGGCGGGGGCCGCGGCGGACCGGATCGCGCTGGCGCACCTGGACCGGAACCCGGACGCGGAGCTGCACGCGGAGCTCGCGGCGCGCGGCGTGACCCTCGAGTACGACACGATCGGCCGCACCAAGTACCACCCGGACAGCACCGTCCTGGACCTGATCGAGGCGGTCGCCGCCGCCGGCCATCTCGATCGCATCGTGCTCGGCCTCGACCTCGGCCAGCGCGGCTACCACCGGGCCTACGGGGGCGGCCCCGGCCTGCGCTACCTGATGACCGCGTTCGCGCCCCGGCTCCGCCGCCGCCTGGGGGACGAGGCGGCCCACCGGATCCTGGTCACGAACCCGGCCCGGCTGTACGCGATCCCGGGCACCGGTGAGGCGACGGCATGACCGACCGCTTCGATGTCGTGGTCGTCGGGTCGGGCGCGGCCGGGTCATCAGCCGCGATCACCGCCGCGCGCCTCGGCGCCCGGACGCTGCTCGTCGACCGGCTGGCGTTCATGGGCGGCACCTCCACCGCGGTCCTGGACACGTTCTACGCGTTCTACACGCCGGGCGCCGACCCGCGCCGGGTGGTCGGCGGATTGGGCTGGGAGGTCGCCCGCCGGCTGACGGCCGACGGCGTCGCCTTCGAGCGCCCCAACACGTACGGGGCGGGCACGGGCGTCACCTACGACGCGGAGGCACTCAAGGTGCTGTGGGAGCGCCTGGCCGAGGACGCGGGCGTGGAGCTGCTGCTCCACACCTGGGCGACCGGCGCGCGGCTGGACGGCACGGGCCGGCTGGTCGCGGTCCGCCTGTGGAACAAGGGCGGCGAGCGATGGGTGGAGGCCGCCGCCTTCGTGGACGCCTCGGGCGACGCCGACGTCGCCGCCATGGCCGGCGCGCGCTACGACGATGCGGCGACGAGCGGCGGCGTCCAGTCGCTGTCCACGCTGTTCAAGGTCGCCAACGTGGATCTCGAGCGCGCCGGGACGGTGCCCAAGGCGGAGCTCTGGGCACGCATGAAGGAGGCCGCGGAGAGCGGCGAGTACCGGCTGCCGAGGATCGAGGGTTCCTGGCACCGGACGCCATACCCGGGGGTGGTCCAGGTCCACATGACGCGGATCCCCAACGTGGACGCGACGGATCCCGGGCAGCTGACCCGCGCGGAGGTGGAGGGCCGCCGGCAGGTGCAGGAGTACCACCGCTTCCTGCGGGACCGGGTGCCCGGCTTCGAGCAGGCGGTGCTCGTCGCGACGAGCCCGGCGATCGGGATCCGCGAGAGCCGGCGCGTTCACGGGGATTACCGGCTGACGCGCCAGGACGTCCTGGCCGGGCGCCGGTTCGCGGACGAGATCGCGCTGTGCGGGGCGCCGATCGAGGACCATCACGCCGGCGGCGACACTGACTGGCAGTACGTGGTCGAGGGCGGCGTGTACGGGATCCCCTATCGCTGCCTCCTGCCGGCTGGGCTCGAGGGGTTGCTCGTGGCCGGTCGCTGCTTCTCCGCGACGCACGACGCCCATGCCTCCGCGCGCTCGATGGCGACGTGCATGGCGATGGGCCAGGCGGCCGGGACGGGAGCCGCGTTCGCGGCGGCCGGCGGCCTGACACCGCGCGCGGTGCCGGCTGATGCCATCCGGGAGCGGCTGCTGGCCGACGGCGCGATCCTGGAGCCGGTCGGCCCGGCGGTGGGGCCACGATGACCGGCGAGGGGCTCCGTGGCGGACCGATCGCGGACGCCATCCGGCGGCACCGGCTGATCGTCGTGCTCCGCGGGGTGGCACCCCAGGCGGCGCTGCTCGGCCTGGTGGACGAGCTGGCGGCGATCGGCGTCCGCGCGTTCGAGGTCACCTTCGATTCGCCGTCGGGGGCCGGGGACCTGATGGCGGTCCGCGAGCGCCTCGCCGGGCGCGGGGGCGGGCCGTTCCTCGTGGGCGCCGGGACGGTCCTGACGCGCCACGAGCTGGAGGCCGCCCGCCGGGCGAGCGCCGATTTCGCGGTCGCCCCGCTGCTGGATCCGTCGCTCGTCTCGACCGCGGTCGAGGAGGGGCTCCCGTTCATTCCCGGGGCCTTCACGCCGACCGAGGTGGCAACCGCCTGGGAGGCCGGGGCCACGTTCGTCAAGCTGTTCCCGGCGTCCGCCGTCGGACCGTCGTTCGTGCGCGAGCTGCGGGGCCCCATGCCGGCCGCGCAGCTGATCCCCACCGGCGGCATCGATGCCGGGAACGCGTCCGCGTTCCTCGACGCGGGCGCGGCGGCCGTCGGCATCGGCAGCGCGATCACGAAGGCCGACGCGGCCGCCCGGCGGACGATCGTCGAGGCCGTTGCGGCGCACGGTGGCGGTCGATGAGCGGCGGGCCGCGCTTTGCCGGCCGCACTGTCCTGGTCACCGGATCGACGGGCATGGCGGCCTCGGCCGCCCGGGCGATCGCCGCCGACGGCGGGACCGTGTTCGTCGTGTCCCGGCACGCCGAGCACGCCGGGGCGCTGGCCGCGGAGATCGAGGACGCGGGTGGCCGCTGCGCCTGGCACGCCGCAGACCTCCGGCGGGAAGCGGAGGTCGAGGACGCGTTCGAGGACCTCGATCGGCGGCTCGGCCGGCTGGACGCGGTCTACAGCGTCGCCGGGATCAGCGGGCGCCGCTTCGGCGACGGGCCGCTGCACGAGACGACCCTCGCGGGCTGGGAGACCGTGCTCGCGTCCAACGCGACCAGCCAGTTCCTCGTCGCGCGGGCGGCGGTCCGCCGGATGCTCGCCCAGGAGCCCGATGCCCTCGGCACGCGGGGCGTGATCCTCACGATGTCCAGCACGCTGGCGACGCATCCCGCGCCGGCGCACTTCGCGACCCACGCGTATGCGGCAAGCAAGGGGGCGATCGACGCGTTCACCCGGGCGACCGCAGCGTACTACGCGCCGCAAGGGATCCGGATCAATGCGATCGCGCCGTCGCTGGTGGCGACCCCCATGAGCCGGCGCGCGCAGGAGGACGACGCGGTGCTCGCCTACCTCGCCGACAAGCAGCCGCTGGCCGGGGGGCCCATCGACGCCGACGCGGTCACCGCGGTCGCGCTGCACCTGCTGAGCGACGAGGCCCGGATGGTGACCGGGCAGGTGGTCGGGGTGGACGGCGGCTGGAGCGTCAGCGAGCCGCGTCCGCGCTGACGCCCGCGCCGTCGATCCAGCCGAACCCGCGAGTGACCCGGCGGACCCGGAGGTCCGCGTCCAACTCCACCAGGTGCGCCCGCCGCCCGGGCTCGATCCGGCCGCGGTCCGCCTGGCCCAGCAGGGCGGCCGGGTTCGCGGACGCCGCCGCGACCGCTGCCGGCAGGGGCGTCCCCTCGCGTGACAGGTTCCGGACGGCGGTGTCCAGGGCGATCACGGAGCCGGCCAGGGTCGAGGTTCCGAGGAGTGTCGCCCGGCCGTCGCGGACCTCGACCTCGAGCCCGCCGATCGTCGTCCGGCCGTCGCCCATCCCCGCCAGCGACAGCGCGTCGCTGACGAGGAGCAGCCGGTCCCGGGGCTTGGTGCGGGTGATGATCGGCCACAGCGCCGGGTGGACGTGGTGCCCGTCGGCGATCAGCTCGACGAAGGCGGCGTCGTCCGTGAGGGCGGCGACGGCGAGGCCCGGCGCCCGGTGGTCCACCCCGGACATCGCGTTGAACAGGTGGGTGGTCGTCCGCCCGCCGGCGCGGTAGCCGGCGCGCGCCTCGTCCAGCGTCGCGGCCGAGTGTCCCATCGACACGGCGATGCCGCGCCCCGCCAGCCGCTCGATCAGCTCGACCGCCCCCGGCAGCTCGGGCGCGATCGTGATCACGCGCAATCCGTCGAGGAGGGGCTCGAGCGCGCGCTCGTCGACGTCCGCCGGCGCCCGGAGGACGCGCGGGTCGTGGGCGCCCTTGCGCGCCGCGGCCAGGAACGGGCCCTCGAGGTTGAAGCCGAGCGGTTCGGCGCCGTCCCCGGGCGCCTCCGGCACCCAGCCGCGGACCCGGGCCGCGAAGCGCGGCAGCTCGTCCGCGGGCAGGGACGGAGCCGTCGGCAGGAACGAGGTCACGCCGCGCCGGAGCAGGGCTCGGGCCATCCCGGACAGCGCGTCCCCGTCGCCGGTCGCGTCGTGGCCACCCCAGCCGTGGACGTGGACGTCCACGAACCCGGGGGCGACGAGCGGTCCCGCGACGGCGGCGGCATCGTCCTGGTCCGGCTCAACGGCCACGATCCAGCCGTCCTCGATCACGACGCGCCCGGGCACGATCGCGTCCCCGAGCACGAGCCGCCCCCGGATCGATTCAGGCATGGATGGCCTCCCGATGCGCCGACCACGTCGCCCGCACGCTGTCCGGCGGGTCATCGGCGCCGTGGATCACGCCCGGGTTCGCGCCCCGACCCGTGAGCCGCGGCTCAGTATCCGACCGACGGCAGGTACGCGCCGGCGGGCTCCTGGTAGATCCCGATCGTCATCATGTTGAGCACGAAGAAGATGCGCAGCCCGTGGGCCAGCGACCAGCGCAGCAGGTCGCCGTTGGCGAGGGGGACGAGGTAGCCCGGTGTCCCGAAGTCGGAGGCCTCGCCGATGAGCGCCTTCATGTCGTCGCTGGTCTCGGCGACGGAGTGGGCGAAGTAGTTGATCCCGGTCGTGTAGCCGGTGATTCGCCCCAGCCGCTCGACGACCCTCGCCCGGCCGTCCGCGATCGACTCCCGCAGCTCGCCGTCCCGGGTGTGGCCGTGGACGCGGACGCACAGGGCGTTGCAGGCCGCCTGGTCCTCACACGTCGCCGCCCGGACCGCGTAGCCGGGCATCGTCTCCCCGATGGGATCCCCGTACATCGCGGCGAAGGACCCGCGGACGTCCATCCCCAGCTTGGCGTACAGGCTGAGGGACCGGTTGTGGTAGGCGATCTGCAGCAGCCGGACGCCCGGAGCGCCGTGTTCCGCCGCCCGCTGGAGCACCGCGTCCATCAGCATCCGACCGACCCGGTGGTCCTGCGCCGCGGGATCCACGCTGATCGGCCCGATCGCCGAGATGGTCCCGCGCTGGTCCAGGAAGTTGCTGCCCAGGATGCGGCCATCCGCCTCCGCTACGACGCCGTAGATGCGGGGGTGGTTGATCAGCGAACGGATCGGCTCGGCCGCCGCGGCAACCGTCGGGAAGTCATGCGGAAAGCCATGGCGGTCCGCGAGCGTCGCGAACGCCTGGTAGCAGATCCGTCCGGCCTCGAGCCAGTCGTCGTCCACCGCCTCGCGCACGACGATGTGCGAGGAGCCGGGGGGCGCAACCGGCGCCCCCACCACTGCGACGTTCATCGTGTCTCTCCGTATGTCCGTCGGCGACCCCTGGCGGGGCCGTGCGACGCGCTAGCGCACCGGCACCGGCTCCGGCACCGGCTCCGGCACCGGCTCCGGCTCCGGCTCCGGCTCCGGCACGGCGTCGCCGCCGGACGGCGTGTAGTAGCGCCGGTACTCACCGGGTGACATCGCGCACGAGCGGTAGAACACCTTGTAGAACTGGTGGAGGTTGGTGTAGCTGACCGCGCGGGCGATCTCGGCCACCGAGGTATCCGTGCCCAGCAGCAGCCGCTTCGCCTCCGCGACCCGGACCGCGGTGACGTACTCCTTGAAGCTCACCCCCGTGACGTCCTTGAACACGTGCCGGACGCGGGACGGGCTCACGTGGACCAGGTCCGCCACGTCGTCCAGGGTGATGCTGTCGCCGCAGTGGCCATCGACGTAGGCGAGCACGGGGCGGATCTGTTCCCGGCGGTCGGCGGCCGTGCGGGCCGCACCCGCGGTCGTCCCTGCGTCCGGGTGGCGATTGACGAGCGCGAGGACGAGGCGCAGGGTGGCATCGGCCAGGTGGCGCTCGGCCGGGTCGTGCCGCTCCCAGGTCGCCCGCAGCCGGTGGAGGACGGGGGCCACCTCCGCGGCCAGGGCCGACGTGCCGCAGATCCTGGGCAACGTGCTGCACTCGTCGACCCGGAACGGCGCCAGGTACCCGAGGTCCAGCTCCCGGCAGCCGGGACCCGCGATGAGCTCGGGCCGGAACAGCACCAGCAGCAATCGGAGCGACGTCCCCGGGTCCGCCAGCGCGACATGCGGCTGCGAGTTGTCGATGAAGAAGATGTCGCCGGCATCCGCCGTCAGGGTCCGACGGCCGAACATGAACACGCCGCGGCCCTCGAGCACCATGGCGATCTCGAAGTACTCGTGCCAGTGCATCCGGTCATCCCCGCCGTGCACCGGGTACTCCACCACGGCCAGCGGGAAGTCCGGTTCCAGGTCCTGCGGCCAGACGTAGACGGACATGCCCTGACGGTCGCAGGCCGGCAGCCGGTTCGGACAGGGCCAGTTGGAGCGATTCCGGCGCGTCCTTCGGATCGCCCAGCCGCTTCTGCCAGTTCATCGACCCCGTCTGGCATTGCCCGGCACGGGCGGCCGGGCCAGCATCGACATGTCGAGATCTGCCTCGTCACCCAGGAGAGATCCGGTCATGACCTTCCCGCACCTGTTCAGCCCGCTCCAGCTGGGCAACATCGAGCTTCCCAACCGAATCGTCCACGTGCCCACCGACATCAGCTCGTCCCACGCTGACGGCGAGGTGAGCGAGCGCGACATCGCGCACCACGCCGACATCGCGCGGGGCGGCACGGGGTTCGTCATCGTCGGCGCCACGACGCCGGACTCGAAGACGGGTCGTCCCACGGTGACGTGCCTGGCCGCGGACGGTGACAACTACGTCCCGGGCCTGGCGCGCCTCGCCGAGAGCATGCACCGCTACGGCGCGAAGTGCGCTGTCCAGCTCCAGCACCCCGGCCGGCAATGCGCGATCCCGCGCTACAACACGCTGGGCGCCACGGACCGGGTCATCAAGCTGCCGTGGTCGGCCGGCCACGAGATCGTCTACGAGAACGCCGAGGAGAAGGGCAAGGAGATCCGGGAGGCCTCGGTCACGGAGATCCTGGATCTCGTCGACCTGTTCAGCGAGGCGGCCTGGCGCGTCAAGCAGGCGGGCTTCGACGCCGTCGAGCTGCACGCCGCCCACGGCTACCTGCTGTCGGAGTTCATGAGCCCGCTCCTCAACATGCGCACCGACCGCTTCGGGGGCAGCCTCGAGAACCGGATGCGCTTCCCGCTCGCGGTCGTCGACTCGATCCAGAAGAAGTGCGGCAAGAGCTTCCCGGTCCTCGTCCGCTACTCGTTCGACGAGTGGATGGAGGGAGGACGCGGCCTCGAGGAGGGCGTGGAGATCGCCCGCATCCTGGAGCGCGCGGGCTGCGCGGCGGTGGACCTCTCGATGGGCATCCAGGAGAGCCCGGGCGCCGGCTTCGACCCGATGCAGTACCCGCAGGGCTGGGCGACCTACGCGGCCGAGGCGACCCGGAAGGCGATCCGGATCCCGGTCATCACCAGCCACTCGCTGCGTGACCCCGACTACTGCGAGCAGATCATCGCGGAAGGCAAGACGGACCTCGTCGGGCTCGCCCGGCAGCTCCTCGCGGATCCCTACTGGCCGGTGAAGGCGCAGTACGGCAAGGTCAAGTCGATCCGCCGGTGCATCTCCTGTCTCGGCGGCTGCTGGCAGGAGTCGCTGCTGGCCAAGCACGAGATCGCGTGCTCCATCAACGCCGCCTGCGGCAACCCTGCCTACGCGGACATGCAGCAAACGGCGAAGCCGGTGAACGTGGCGGTCGTGGGCGGCGGACCGGCCGGCATGGAGGCCGCGCGAATCGCGACCGAGCGCGGCCACAACGTGACGCTGTTCGAGTCCAGCGGAGAGCTCGGCGGCGCCATGAAGTACGTGTGCATGGTGCCGGGCAAGGAGAAGATGCGCTGGTACCTGGACTGGATCCGGGACCAGGTCCTCGACCTCAACGTCGACGTCCGCCTCAACCACGCGCCGACGGTCGACGAGCTGCGCTCCTTCGACCTGGTGCTCAACGCGACCGGCGCGCGCTCGTTCGTGCCGCCGGTGGCCGGTGACCCGTCGCGGGTGGTGCCGTTCGAGGACACGATGGCCTGCCCCAAGGTCGCCTGCGAGTGCCATCCGGGCGGCCGGAAGATGCGCAAGCTCGGCGCCCGCGTGCTCCTGTGGGGGGACCACTACGCCGCCACCGATACCGCCGCCTGGCTGGCCAGCATCGGGAGGCAGGTCACGATCGTGACCGAGAACCGGGAGTTCGCGGCGGAGACCGAGGTCATCCACATGTACGTCCAGCGCAAGCGGTTCGCCCAGGGCGACGCGGAGGCCCTGCACTCGCGCCCGTACAAGTACCCGGTCACGGTGATCACGAACACGACCGTGGCCGAGATCCGGGAAGGCGAGGTCGTGCTCCAGGACAAGGACTTCGTGCGGACCACGCTGGAGATCGACGACGTCGTCACCTGTCATACCCGGGCCGACACCACGCTCCTTGCGGACCTCCGGGCGGCGGGCGTGCCCGTGCTCAACGTGGGGGACTCCGTCCGGCCGCGGAACCTGTATCACGCCGTGAAGGAGGGCTCGGCGTTCGGGCTGGCCGTGGACGAGCACCTGCTGTTCAACTCCAATGGCGCGATCCTGAACGACCTGCCGATCGATGTCCTGGCCCAGCTCACCCGCGAGGACGGACCGTCCTATACGGCGGCGCGGATGCTGGAGCTCGCCGGCTCGACCGGGCACTGACGCACGGACCCCGGCGGCCGGATCTGCCGGCCGCCGGGGTCAGCCGGGGTCAGCCGGGGTGCCTGGGCGGGCCCGGGTGCCGGCTTCGACGTCGACGTCGACGTCGACGTCGAAGCGGACATCGAGCGCGTAGCGATCCGCCGCGTACCGCGATTCGGTGGCCTCGACGCGCCGCCCCTGGACGTCGGCGATGGTGCGCCGCTCGACGAGGAGCGGCGAGCCCCTGCCCACGCCCAGCAGGCGGACGTCCTCCCGCGTGGCTGCCTCGGCCGTGATCGTGGCCTCTCCCCGCCCGAGGTGAAGGCCCGCGCGGGCAAGCGCCCCGTGGAGCGAGCCCGTCTCAAGGTCGGCCGCCATCACGACCTCCGACACCCGGACTGCGAGGACCGCGGTCTCGATCGCGATCGGCACCCCGTCCGCCAGGCGCACGCGACGGACCACCACGACCGGCTCCGTGGTCCGCAGCCCGAGCGCGCCCGCCTGTGCGGCCGTGGACGGGCGAATCTCGCGGGCGAGCAGCCGCGAGGTCGCGCGGCGACCCAGGCGCTCCATCTCCCGGGAGAAGGCCATCAGCCGGTCGGCGTGGCGGTGCGTGGGTGGCGCGACGGCGAACGTGCCGCGACCGGGGATCCGCTCCACCAGTCCGTCCTGCGCCAGGCGCTGCATCGCGTTGCGGGCCGTCATCCGGCTGACCCCGAACTCGCGGCACAGCTCATCGTCCGAGGGCAGCCGCTCGCCCGGCCGCATCGCCCCCAGGCGGCTGCGGAGGGAGAGCTCGATCTGGCGGTACTGCGGCAGCCAGGCGGATGTCGCCGTCATCGGGCAGCTCCGGCCTGTTCGGCACCTCGGGCCTGCCCGACAGGCCCGTCCTGCCCGGCACCCCCGGCCTGCCCGGCACCGTCGGCCTGCCCGACAGGCTCGTCCTGCCCGCCAGGCCCGTCCTGCCCGCCAGGCCCGTCCTGCCCGGCACCCTCGGCCTGCTCGGCGCCGTGCACGGCGGCCCCGATCGCGCCCGCCCAGATCCCGAGCTCGGCGCGGACCAGCGTCACGTCGTCGATCGAGGTCGTGGTCACGCGCCGCGCGATCTCGGCCCGGATCGGGTCGAACAGCAGGTCGCCGGCGGCCGAGACGCCGCCTCCCAGGACGATCCGGTCCGGCGAGATGACCGTGATCATGTTGGCGATCCCGATCCCCAGGTAGCGCCCCACGTCGGCCAGGCCGGCCCGCGCCCGCGGGTCGCCCGCCTGCGCCGCGCGGACGGCCTCCGCCGCCGTCGCCGTGCCGCAGGCGGCCGCGATCTGGTCGGCACGGGCGTAGGCCTCCACGCAGCCGCGGTTGCCGCAGCGGCACCACGGACCGTCGGGGTCGATCGTCTGGTGGCCGATCTCGCCGGCCGTCCCGTCGTGCCCCTGGAGCACGCGGCCCTCGATCGCGATCACCCCACCGACGCCGGTGCCGAGCGTGAGCCCGACCATTGACGAGGCGCCGCGCCCTGCCCCGAGTCGCAGCTCGGCCAGCCCGAAGGCGCGGGCGTCGTTGATGAGGAAGGCCGGTACGCCGACCGCCGCGGTCACCGGACCGGCCACCGGATGGCCGGCCCAGGGTCCCGGCACGTTGACCAGGAAGCGCGCCGTGCCGGCGACCGGGTCGTACAGACCGGGGACCCCGATGCCCACGCTCAGGACCGGACCCCACTCGTCGATCGCCACGGCAGCGACCTCGGCCAGCTGGGCGACGACCGTGCGGGGCACGGCCTGCGGGTCCGCCGCCACCCGGGTGGGTACCTGGTCATGGGCGATGGTCGCCCACTCGTCACCGGTGCGGGTGACGACGGCCCACTTGAGGTTCGTGGCGCCGAGATCGAGTCCGAGATGCCGGCTGCCGGGCGCGCGGGCGTTCACGGCGATCAGTCGGTGCCGGTGAACCGGGTGTAGGCGGCCGCCACCACGACGATGATCGACCCGAACAGGACCTGCCGCGTGGGCTCCGGCAGCCCGAGCACCGTCAGCAGCGCCGTCAGCACGGTCAGGATCAACGCTCCCACGATGGTTCCCCCGAACCCACCCCGGCCGCCGAGGATCGACGTCCCGCCGATCACGGCGGCCGCGATCGAGGGCAGCAGGGAGGCGTCCACGAGCGACACGCTCGCGGTGTTGCCGAGGCCCGAGATCAGCAGGCCGGCGATGGCCGCCATGACCGCCGAGATCATGTACAGGACGACGAGGACCTGCCAGGACCGGATGCCCGACAGGCGCGCGGCGACCGGGTTGTCGCCGATGGCATACAGGAGCCGGCCGTACCCGGTGCGGCGCAGCCCCACCAGGATCACGATCGCCAGCGGGATGAAGACGAGCAGGTTGTACGGCACGACGTCCATGAACGTCGTGCTCCCGATCCACCGGAGCTGCTCGGGCACGCCGGCACCCGTCTGGACCATCTGCAGCTGCCACACGTTCGCCAGGCCGAGCACGACGAAGCTCATGCCGAGGGTCATGATCAGGGGGTGCACTCGGAAGACGCCGACGCCGATGCCGTTGAGCAGGCCCGCGAGGGCGGCCACCACGAGCGCCACCGCGATCCCCTCGGCGGGACCGCCGGGGCTGTGGATGAGCGTCGCCGTGACGAACCCGGCCATGGATCCGACCGCGGCGACCGACAGGTCGATCCCGCCGGTCAGCATGGTCAGCGTCTGGCAGCCGGCGAGGATCGCGAGCGGGACCGAGGCGCGCACGATGACCCCGGCCCACGAGGGGCTGACGATGCCCGGATTCGCGATCTCGATCACGATGACGAGGACGACCAGGAGCCCGGCCAGGGGGATGATCGGGCGGTCCCGGAAGAGCGACCGCCAGCCGGCATTCGTCGCCCAGCGCTGCGTGCCCGCGGCGGCGCTCATGCTCGTGCCCTCCGGATCTCGAGGATGCTGCCGAAGACCAGCACCCCGATGACGATGACGCCCTGCACGACGAGGGCGTAGTTCGAGTCGACGTCGAGGAAGGTCATGTCGTTCTGGATGATCTGGAGGACGACCACGGCGATCAGCGGTCCGAAGACGCCGCCCCGGCCACCGGCGAGGCTCACGCCGCCCAGGACCACGGCCGCCACGCTCTGGAGGGTGTACGGCCCCGGGACGGGCGTCCCGATGCTCGTGCTCGCGGTCAGCGACACGCCTGCAACCGCCGCGAACAGGCCGGTGATCGCATACGCGACGACCTTCGTCCGGCCGATCGGGACGCCGCTCCGGAACGCCGCCAGCTGGTTGCTGCCGATCGCGAAGATCGAGAGGCCGAGCCGGGAACGCGACAGGGGGAGCCAGACGACGGCGATGATGACCACCAGCACGATCGCCGCCTTGGGGATCCACTCGTTGACGAACGGACCGATGACGAGGCTCATGAGCCATGGCGACGCGGCACCGCCCGGAGCGGGCCTCACCAGCAGCGCGCAGCCCGCCCAGACGAAGGACATCGCGAGGGTGACGACGATGTCCGGGACGCGGGTGGCGACGATGAGCCCACCGTTGATCGCGCCCAGCGCGAGGCCCAGGATCAGCACGCCGATCACGACGCCAACGCCGAATGCGTCGCTCTGGCCCTGCATCAGCGTGGCCGTGATGACGCTCGTGAGCGCCATCATCGAGCCCATCGAAAGGTCGATCCCGCCCGCGATCACGACCACCGCCTGCGCGGCGGCGGCGAACCCCAGCGGCAGGACCGAGATTCCCAGGCCCTGGACGGCCGCCACACCGTAGCTCGGCTGGATGAGCTTGGTGAACACCAGCAGGACGGCGAGCAGCCCCAGCAGCCCGAGCGTCCAGCTGTTTCGCTGCACCGCCGACGCGACCATCCTCGCCGGAGTGGCGCGGGCGGCCTCGATCGGGGCGGGCACGGCGCTCATGGTCTCGCCTCCGGCCCGACCTGCTCGGGCACGGCCGGACCGACGGCCGGCGGGCCGCTCCCGGGGGTCACCCCCGGCGAGACGCCCTCCGCCGCGGCGGCACCCGCCACGATGGCCTCGGGCATCGCCGCGTCCGACCTCAGGTGATAGGCCGCGCGCAGCAGCGTCGCCTCATCCGCGTCGGCGCCGCCGATCTCCTGCACGACCCGACCGCCGAAGATGACGATCGCCCGGTCGCAGACGAGCTGGACCTCCTTGAGCTCCGACGTGTAGAGCAGGACCGCGGCTCCCGCCTCGGCCAGGTCCCGGAGCAGGCGGTAGATCTGGTGCTTGGTCCGGATGTCGATGCCGCGCGTCGGGTCGAAGCACAGCATCGTCCTGACACCGCCGGCAACCCACCGGGCGATCGTGACCTTCTGCTGGTTGCCGCCCGACAGCTGGCGCACCTCGTTCCCGGCTCGCGCGTCGATCTGGAGGCGGCCGACGACATCGACGACCCTTCTGCCCTCTGCGGCGAGGTCGATGAGCCCCCATCGACCCACCCGCGCCGTGAACGGCAGGGCGATGTTCTCCCGCACGGAACGCTGCATCAGGAGGGCGTCGGCCCGATCCGCGGCTACGTACACGAGGCCGGCCCGGATGGCGTCCGCGGGGTGGTGGAAGGACACGGCGGTGCCGTCGACGAGCACGCTGCCGCTCTCCGGGCGCCGGGCGCCGGCGAGGATGCTGAACAGCTCGTCCTGGCCCTGGCCCTCGAGCGCCGCGACGCCCAGCACCTCGCCCGGGTAGAGCTCGAACGAGACGTCCTGGAGCTTCGTCCCGGAGCTCACGCCACGCACCGCGAGGCGAGGCGTGCCGGAGGGCCGGCCATTGGTGCCCGCCCAGACGTTGGTGGCCGGCATCTCCTCGTCGGCCTCACCGAGCATCAGCTCGATGATCCGTTCCTCCGAGCCGGGGGTCACGTCCACGACCCCGACGGTCTCGCCCTCGCGGAGGACCGTCGCCCGATCGCAGACCGAGGCGATCTCGATGAGGCGGTGCGAGATGAAGATGATCGAGCGGTCCCCGCCCCGATGGCCGCGCACGACCTCGAGGACGCGCTGGGTGAGGTTCGCGGGCAGGGCCGCGGTCATCTCGTCCAGCATCAGCACGTCGGGCTCGATCGCCAGCGCCCGGGCGAGGTCGATGATCCGGAGCGTGGCCAGCGGCAGCCGCCGCGCCATGCTCGACAGATCGAGGGTCTCCAGCCCGAGCTCGTCCAGCCAGTGGCGGAACGGGTCAAGCGGCGTGTCGGTGAGGCGGAGGTTGGCCCGGATGTCGAGGTCCGGGATGAGGGACGGCTCCTGGTATACGGAGACGAGACCGCCACGGCGCGCCTCGGCGGGCGAGTGGACGGTGCGCTCCCGGCCGCGGACCGCGATCCTGCCCGCATCCGGTTGGACCGCACCGGTCAGGATCTTGACCAGCGTGCTCTTGCCGGCGCCGTTCGCGCCCATGAGCGCATGGACCTCGCCGGGACGCACGGCAAGCGACGCGGACTTGAGGGCCACGACGGCGCCATACGCCTTCGCGACGCCGGTGGCCTCGAGCAGCAGGTTGGTCGGGGTGGCAGTCATCGGCACATTTCCCGGGGTGGATGAGCGGGGGACGCCGTGAGACCGGCGTCCCCCGCCTAGACCGCGAGCTCGTCGCTCGCTATGCGCCCTTGCAGGAGCTCGGGACGGTGTTGGGATCGTACGTGGTCCAGCCCTCGATCGAGAGGCTGAGCGGCCACAGCAGATCCATCCCCGGGACCGAGATCCAGGACTGGAGCTGCGTCTTGCCCGCGTCGGTCAGGTTGTCGACCAGCACGGGGTCGAGCAGGACGGTGTTGGGCCGGCCGGCGTTCGGATCGGCCTGCACGGACTCGCCGTTGAGCAGCTTGAGCGCGAGCGTGATGCCCGCGCCGCCGACGGAGGCGGTGTTGGTCACGGCCGCGCCCTTGAGCCCCGGATAGCCGGTCGGGTCGAGGAGCTGCTTGACGAACGCGCCGATGTCGGCATCGGCGATCGGCACGAACGGCTTGTTGGCCGCCTTGATCGCGTCCACGATCTGCGCGCCCATGCCCGACGCCCAGATGCCGTTGATCTTGTCGTACTGGCCGCTGGAGATGAAGTCATTGGCCAGGTTCGTGGTGGTCGCCGGATCCCACCCTGTGAACACGCCGTCCTGGTTGGGGACGATCTTGATGTTCGGATAGTCCTTGAGGACGTTCTTGAACCCGATGTCACGGTCGGAGTCGGCCGGGCTGCCGGCGAGCCCGCGCGTGTACCAGACGGTGCCGGAGCCGCCCAGCTGGTCGAACAGCCACTTGGCGCCGAGCTCCGCGTACTTGATCTGGTTGTTGTACAGGTTCCAGCTGGTCGGGTCGGTGACGTAGGCGTCGACCGCGACGGTCTTGATCCCGGCGGCGTTGGCCTCGGCGAGGGCCGGGTTGAGGGCGTTCGGGTCGTTGGGGTTGAACACGATCGCCTGGACGCCCTTCGCGATCAGGCTCCGGATGTCGGCGAGCTGACCCGCGGCATCCGTGTTGCGGTGGATGACGGTGAGGTTGGAGACCGCGCCGGACGCGGTTGCCTGCGCCTTGGCGGTGCAGACCTGCTCCTCGCGGAAGCCGTTGCCCACGCCGCCGCCATTGGAGTACCCGATGGCGTAGGTCTTCGCTGCCGCGCTCGGGGCGGCCGCGCTGGGGGCGGCCGCGCTGGGGCGGCCACGCTCGGGGACGGCGTCGCGCCCCCGCTGGAGCACGCGCCGACAATGACCGCGATTGCGGCCAGTGCCACGAGGCTGCGTGCCATTCCGGTTCGCTTCATGAACTGCACTCCTCCATGCGGTGACCGCGAACTCCGTCTGGAGCGCCGGTCGTGATCGGTACGCGACGTATGGCTCGTCCCTCCGTCACCCACCTCCTGACTGGTCGATCGCACGGGCGAGCCGCCGCGCATGCTCTCGATAGGCTTCGTCGAACAGCGCCCGCGACCGCTCGGGTCCCACGACGCTGGCGCGCGTGAGGACCGGGGGCATCGCACCCCGTTCCACGAGGAGCTCGGCGGTCCGGACCTTGATCGCGTTGACGATGGCGACCGCGCCGACGGTGGACCCGGGCCCGACCGGCGTATCCAGGCCGCCGATCGTCACCAGCGCGTCGGCCGGCGGCGTGCACAGGTCGATGACCAGGTCGGCCTCATCGAGCAGGCGCGCCCCGGTCGCCGGGTCGGGCTCGCTCGCCATCGACTGCGCGACGGACGTGACCGCGATGACCCGCATCCCGCGCGCCCGGGCGCCGCGGGCCATCTCGACCGGCACCGCCGTCGCGCCACTGGCCGAGAACACGACCATCACGTCGTGGGGGCCGAATCTGAAGTTCGAGAGGATGACCTCGGCCAGACCCGGAGTCCGCTCGATGAACATCGCCTGGCGCTGGCCGTTGGCGCCCACGACCTGGGTGTGGAAGGTCATCGACAGCTCGACGATCGGGTTGAACCCCGGGTACGAGCCGTAGCGCGGGAACATCTCCTCGACCGGGATCCGGGAGTGCCCGGTGCCGAACAGGTGGACCAGCCCGTCCGCGGCGATCGCCTCGGCGCACCACGCGCTGGCGGTCTCGATCGCGTCGCCCTGGGTGGTCCCGACGCGCTCCAGGATCGCCGCCGCCTCGCGCAGCCAGGTCCCGGCGGCGCCCGTCGCCCCGCTCACGCGGCGGCCGCCAGCAGCGCGTCGTCGAGCGCCACCGGCTCCCGGCACCCGCTGCGCATGGATCGGTAGGCCGCGTCCAGGATGCCGTTGACGACGTAGCCGTCGCGGAACGTCTCGCGGGGGGCGGATCCCGAGCGGAACGCCTCGATGACGTCGCGCATCATCGCGTCGTGCCCGTGCACGTGGGTCTCGTCGGGGACCGGGTAGATCCACCCGGTGTCGGCGTCCACCTTCTCCCCGATGTAGCCGGCCGGGCGCTCGATGAAGGCGCGCAGCGACGTGGACCCCATGTCCTGGACCATCCGGCCGGCGTCGCCGTAGACCTCGAAGCGGCCCTCGAGGCCGCCCTTCGAGGACCACGAGACGTCGCAGGTCGCGGCCCTCCCGTCCTCGAACCGCATGACCATCAGTGCGTTGTCCTCGCCCGTCGTGCGCTCGCCGTGGACGAGCGTCGCTCCCCAGGCGAACACGTCGCGGACCGGAACGTCCTTGCCGAACAGGTATCGGGCGCACTCGGTGCCGTGCGAGGCCATGTCCAGCAGGGCGCCTCCGCCGGCGAGCTCGGCATCCCAGAAGTGCGGCGCATGGGGGCCGCTGTGGCCCTCGCGGGCGCGGAACGTGGTGACCCGGCCGATCGCGCCCGCTTCGATCATCTCGCGCATTCGCATCATGTCCGCGGTGAACACGACGTTCTCGAGGTACGCATGGAACACGCCGGCGTCGAGCACCAGCCGCAGCATCTCCGCGGATTCGGCCGCGTTCCGGCCGAGCGGCTTCGTGCACGCGACGGCCTTGCCGGCGGCGGCGGCGGCGCGGACGGCCTCGAGGTGGAGCTGGTTGGGCAGCGACACGACGACGAGATCGACGGCCGGGTCGGCGCACACCGCCTCGATCGAGTCGCACGCCCGGCTGCCGAACCGCGCGGCAAACGCCTCCCGCCGCTCGGCGCCCGCGCCATAGTTCGCCACGACCCGCGCGTTCGGCACGTAGCGCAGGCCGAGGGTGTGGAACTCGCCGATGAACCCCGACCCCAGCATCCCCACGCCGACGTCGCGCATCAGTAACCCGCTCCGTCGTCGGCCACGCCGGCGGTCAGGGCCTCGCCCGCCTTCCGGGCCCGGAAGTCCTGGATGATCGCCTCCGTGGCCGTGGCGCCGATGCGCGTCACGCCCAGGTCCATCACGGCCAGCATCGCGTCCAGGGTGCGCACGCCGCCAGCGGCCTTGATCCGGATATGCGGCGAGGTGTTCGCCCGCATCAGGCGCAGGTCGTCGTGGGTCGCGCCGCCCGGGGCAAAGCCCGTGCTGGTCTTGACGAAGTCGGCGCCCGCGGCCTCGCTCAGCCGGCAGGCACGGACCTTCTCGTCGTCCGTGAGGTACGCGTTCTCGAAGATCACCTTGACGATCGCGCCCGCCGCGTGGCCGACCTCGACCACGGCCGCGATGTCCGCCTGGACGTCGGCGTCACGGCCGGACTTGAGGGCCGCGATCTGGAGCACCATGTCCAGCTCCGTGGCCCCGTCGGCCAGGGCCTGGCGCGCCTCGGCCACCTTGATCGCGGTGACGTGGTTGCCGTGCGGGAACCCGATCGTCGTGCCGACCGCGACGTCGGTCCCCTGGAGGATCGCCTTCGCGCGCCGCACGTCGGCCGGCCGGACACAGACCGAGGCCAGGTCGTACTTCGCGGCCAGGCGGCAGCCGGCCTCGACGAACGCATCGTCCAGCTCCGGGCGCAGCAGGCTGTGGTCGATGGCCTTCGCGATGTCCCGTTCGGTGAGGGTGTCGATCGAGAGTGTCATGGGTCTCCTGGCGGATCGTTACTTGCAGTAGGGCCTGAGCACGTCGCGGGCGATCAGGAAGCCCTGCTTGACCTTCGCGTCGGTTCCCTCGAAGGCGCGGTCCTCGTGCTCGATGATGCAGTCGCCCTCGTAGCCGGCCCGGTACAGCTCGCGAGAACACGACCGACCAGTCCACGTCGCCCAGGCCCGGGATCCGGGGGATCTGCCAGCCCATGCCCATCGAGAGGATCCCGCGCTCGTAGAGGCCGTCTCGGTCGATCATCAGGTCCTTGGCCTGGTAGTGGAGGACGTGGGGTCCGAACTCCCTGAGGAACCGGCCGATGTCGATCATCTGGAGGACCAGGTGGGAGGGGTCGAAGTTGAGCCCGATCGTGCCGCTCCACTGCTCCAGGATCCGGCGCCACATCCGGGGCGTGGTCGCGATGTTGTGGCCGCCCGGCCACTCGTCGTACGAGAACAGCATCGGGCAGTTCTCGAGCGTGATCCTGCGTCCGTGGTCCTGCGCATAGCTGACGATGTCCGGCCAGACGCGGAGCGCCTCCTCCCAGTTCTGGTCCTGGTTCTTCGCACCGTCACCGCCCATGAAGGTGTTGACGAGCGGGACGTCCATCTTCTCGGCCGCGTCGATGACGAGCTTGAGGTGGCCGATGACGGACGCGCGGTGGGCGGGGTCCGGGTGCAGCGGGTTCGGGTAGAAGCCCAGGCCGGAGATGGCGAGGCCCTTGCTCTCGATCTCGGCGCGGATCTCCGTGGCCTGGTCCGCGGACAGGTTGGCGACGTCGATGTGGCTCGTGCCGGCATACCGGCGGGTGTCGCCGGACGTGCGGGGCCAGCAGGCGATCTCGAGGACCTCGAACCCCGCGCCGGCGGCCCAGTCGGCCACCTGCATCAGCGGGGTCTCCGGGAACGGGGCGGTCAGGAAGCCGAGCTTCATCGAGCGATGCCCTCCGGGGCGCTCATGCGGGTGGCGGTGACCGGGGCAGGGGTGCGGGTCATGCCTCGTGCCCCACCTTCACCCAGGCGCCGGTGCGGGAGCTCAGCAGGACCGCGTCCCCGACAAGCATCTCCTCGTGCCCGGCCGCGAAGGTGGCGTAGCGCGGGGCCGCCGACGGCGTGCCCGCGAGGACGTCCTCGTAGATGGCGGTGAACACGGCGCCGAAGGTGTCGGCGAAGCCCTCCACGTGGCCGCCCGGCAGGCGGGCCGCCGCGGCGCCCGCGTCGTTCATGAGCGCGGGGTTCCGGAGCAGCAGCTCGTTGGGCCGGTCACGGTGACCGATCCACAGCTGCTCGGGCTGCTCCGAATCCCAGGCGACGGCGGAGGAGGAGCCATCGATCTGGTAGGCGAGGCTGTTCTTGCGCCCCGGCGACAGCTGGCTGATCGACACGCTGCCGCGGGCGCCACCCTCGTAGCGCAGCAGGATCGACGCCGTGTCCTCGGTGTGGATCTCCACCCCGATGGTCTCGGCGGCCCGCTCCGTGGAGAACGTGACGACCTCACCGGCGGGCTTGCGGCGAACCGGGATGAACGTCGTGAGGTCGGCCATGACCGCCTCGACCCGCAGCCCGGTGAGGAAGCTCGTGAGGTCGAGCCAGTGGCTGCCGATGTCGCCGACGGCGCGGAGCGCGCCGCCCTGGTCCGCCTCGAGGCGCCAGTTCCAGTCGGTTTCGTACAGGAGCCAGTCCTGGAAGTAGCGGCCGGTGACCAGGCGGACGTCGCCCAGGCCGCCGTCGCGGACCAGCGCGGACACGTGCTGGTTGAGCGGGTAGAAGCGGATGTTGAAGTTGACCGCGTTGACGAGACCCGAGGCCGACGCGAGCGCGACGAGCTCCGCGGACTCCGCCGAGGTCATCGCCAGCGGCTTCTCGCACACGACGTGCCTGCCGGCGGCCAGGATGGCCTTCGCCTGGGCGTAATGGAGCTCGTTGGGCGACGCGACGTGGACGACCTGCACGTCGTCGGCGAGGAGCTCCTCGAGCGACGCGTACGCCTTGGGCAGGCCGAGCTCCGCGGCCCGGCGCACGCCCAGCTCCGGCGAGGATTCCAGCAGACCGGCGACGCGGACGCCGATGCGGCGCAGGGCCTCCACGTGCACCGTGCCGATGAACCCGCTGCCGATCACGGCGGTCGCGATGTCGCTGGGTCGCGTCATGGTCCGGCGGCCGACCTCCGTGCTCAGGTCCACCGGAACCTGCGGACAATCCCGCGGCGGCGCCGGCGATAACCCGTTCCGAGCTGTCCACCCATCTAGACGGCTAGATGGCTGGACACCGTCGAGACGGTGCGATGTTCCGTTGAGGGACGCGGAGCAGGCCCGTCGCACGCTTCCGTCGAAGGGACGGGCGGGCGGCGCTTTTTCCGGTTGTCATCATACTTTGGCATGTCAAGCGCAAAAGTGGGTTCCGGAAGCCCGCCGGCCGCGTATCATCGCAGCGTGGGCGATCCCGCTACACCAGGGCGAGAGTCCGTGGACGGTCCGACGGCCGAACCGGGGGCGACCGCCGTGCGGGCGCGCGATGCGGCGGCGCGTACCCGCGACGCAGGCTTGGCCGCCGGCGGAGCCACCCCGGCCGTCGGCACGGCCGCCTCTCCCGCCGGGGCCCGCGGCCGCCTCCCCGACGAGGCGCTGGACGCCCTGGTCGTGGTGCTCGATGAGGTCCGCCTCGGCCGGTCGCGCTCGCGCCGGGAGCTCGTCGCCCGGACCGGGCTTGGCCGTGCCATCGTCTCCCAGCGCGTCGGTGAGCTGGTCGAGCGTGGACTGGTGGTGGAGGGCGACCCCGGCCCGAGCACCGGCGGCAGGCCTCCGCGCCGGCTGAGGTTCCAGGGGCACGCGGGACATATCCTGGTCGCCGACCTCGGCGCCACGAGCATCGATGTCGCGGTGACGACCCTCGACGGCCGCATCCTCGGCCACCATGCGGAACCGGCCGACATCGCGGACGGGCCCGACGTGGCGCTCGCGCGGGTCGAGGAGCTGTTCCGGCAGCTGCGGGCGTCGACGCGGGGGCTTCCCGGCCGGCTGTGGGGCATCGGGATCGGGGTGCCGGGTCCCGTCGAGTTCCGGACCGGGAGGCCGACGTCCCCGGCGATCATGCCCGGCTGGGACGGCTACCCCGTTCGGGAGCGGTTCGCCGACCGCTACGGCGCGCCGGTCTGGGTGGACAACGACGTGAACGTCCTTGCCCTCGGCGAGTGGCGCTCCGGGGTTGCCGCGGGCCACGACAACGTCATCGTCCTGAAGATCGGGACCGGCATCGGCGCCGGGATCATCTCGGATGGGCGGCTGCATCGCGGCGCCCAGGGGTCCGCGGGTGACGTCGGCCACATCCAGGTGTCGGAGGACCGGTCGGTGGTCTGTCGCTGCGGCAATACCGGCTGCCTGGAGGCGTTGGCCGGAGGCGCGGCGATCGCCCGCGACGCCGAGGCGGCGGCCCGTGCCGGGCGAAGCCCGCGGCTGCGGACGGCACTCGAGCTGCGGGGTGCGCTGACCGCGGAGGATGTCGCCGAGGCGGCCACCTTCGGCGACCCGTTCGCCGTCGAGCTTCTCCAGTCCGCGGGGCGGCGAGTCGGTTCGATGCTTGCCAGCGTTGTGAACTTCTTCAACCCGTCGCTGATCGTCATCGGCGGAGGGGTGGCGCAGAGCGGCGACCTGCTGCTGGCCTCGGTCAGGGAGACCGTATACCGGCGGTCGCTTCCGTTGGCCACGCGGGACCTGCTGATCCAGCGATCGTCGCTGGGCGGGCTGGCCGGCGTGCTCGGCGCATCGTCCATGGTCGCGGACCAGCTGTTCACGCGGGAATCACTCGCCCTGTGGGTGGGAGCCGGCGAGCCGTCCGGGATGCCCGAGGTCGTGCTGGCCGCGGCCGGCTGAGCGACGGCGGGGCGGCGGGGCAACGGCGCGCCGGATCCCGGGGCCCTCGGCGGCGGGGCAACGGCGCGCCCCTTTCGTCAGGCCCCCTTGACGATGCGATCCACGTAGTCGCCGGTCACCGAGTCCTTGAGGATCAGCTTCTCTCGCCCGTCGGGGAGGACCTCGCGCTTGATGACCACGTGACCCTCATACGTCTCCGGCGACTTCGCGATCCGTGGCGTGGCACCGCCCCGCCACTCGAACAGGTCGACGGGCTCCCAGGCGCCGCTGTTCGCGGACCGGTACGCGGCGTCCATGATCGCGTTCACGACGTAGCCGTCGTACAGCGTCTCCTGCGGGGTGCCCCCGCCGTCGAGCGCAGTGAACATGTCGGTGAACATGTCCTGGTAGCCCAGCTCCGAGACCTCATCGCCGACGGGGAACAGCCAGCCCGCGGCGGTCTCCGCCTTCTCGGCGACGTAGCCGCTGCTGCCGCCGGCGGTGAACATCTCGTAGCCGGTCCGCAGGAAGTGGTTCAGCCAGATCGTGCCGTGGGTGCCGGCCACCTCGTCCCGCAGGTCCATGCCGCCGCGGAACGTCCAGCTGACCTCGAACTGGCCGATCGCGCCCGATTCGAACCGGATGAGCGCGATCGCGTTGTCCTCATCGTCGATCGGGTGGACCAGCGTGTCCGTGTGGCACATGACCGCGACGGGCCGGTTCCCCTTGCCGACGAAGTTGCGGATGATCTCGATGCAGTGGCAGCCGAGATCGATGATCGCGCCGCCGCCGGTCAGGCGCCCATCCCAGAACCAGGCGCTGTGCGGCCCCGGGTGCGCCTCGCGCGAGCGCACCCAGGTCACGTCGCCCAGCGCCCCGTCCCGGACCGAGCGGATCGACTTGAGCGTCTTGGGCGTGTAGCACAGGTCCTCGAGATACCCGCCGAAGACGCCGGCCCGCTCGACGACCTCGAGGATCCGCCTCGCCTCCTCCGCGGTCCGGCCCAGCGGCTTCGTGCACAGCACGGCCTTGCCGGCGGCCGCGACGGCCCTGACGGCCTCCTCGTGCAGGTGGTTCGGCAGCGCCACCACGACCACGTCGGTGTCCGGGTGGCGGATCGCCGCCTCCATGTCCGTCGTGTGCTCCGGGATGTCCCAGCGCTCGCTGAACGCCTTGCCCCGACCCTCGGTGCGGGAATACGCGACCCGGACCCGGTCCCGGCCGCGCTGGCCGTGCAGCGTCATCGTGTAGAAGTCGCCGATGAGGCCGGTGCCGAGCATCGTGATCGCGTGCGTCTGCATCTCGCGGGCTCCCTGTTGGTGTGTGCGCGCGATTCTAGGGTCGGTCACGGGGGTCGGGGGCCACGGACGGCGGAGCTCAGGCCGGCAGGACCAGCCGGAACGTCGTCCAGCCGCCCTCGCTGGTGACGCCGACATGGCCCCCGGCCTCCTCCACCAGCTGCCGGACGATCGCGAGGCCGATGCCCGCGCCGCCGCGGTCCCGGTCGCGGGACTTCTCCACGCGGTAGAAGCGCTCCCAGACCCGCGGCAGGTCCTGGGGCGGGATCCCCGGCCCCGTGTTGGCGACCCGGATGTCGATGCCGCCGGCCGAGCGCGCGGCGGACACGCGGACCTCGCCGCCCTCGGGCGTGTAGCGCACGGCGTTCTGGAGCAGGTTCGCCAGCACCTGGGTGAGCTCGTCCGGCCGGACGCGGGCGACGATCGGCCCCGGGATGTCCACGTCCAGCGCGATCGAGCGGCGGGCCAGGGCCGGGCCGACGAGCTCCACCGCACCGCGGACCAGCGCGGCCGCGTCGGCTTCCCGCGCCCCGCCCGGCTGTCGCTCGGCGCCGGCCAGCACGTCCAGCGAGGCGGCCAGCCGGGTCAGCCGGTCCACCTCCTCGCGCAGCGAGTCGAACGTGGCCGGGTCCGGCGGCAGCACGCCGTCGCGAAGCGCCTCCAGGTACCCCTGCAGGTTGGTCAGCGGCGTCCGCAGCTCGTGGGAGGCATTGACGATGAACTCGCGGCGGATCGCCTCCTGCTCGGCCAGCCGGGCCGCCATGGTGTTGTACGAGGCGGCGAGCGCGCGCAGCTCGGCCGGGCCCTCCTCGGACACGCGGGTGGACAGGTCCCCGTCCGCGATGCGGGCCGCCGCGGCCGCGAGGCGCTCGATCGGCCGGGCGAGGCGGCGGGCCAGCACCATCGCCAGCACGACGGCCACCACGGCGGCGACCGCGGCCGCGATGGCGAACACCAGGGTCACGCTGGCGTCGAACATCTCACGGGCGTGGCCGGCGCTGTCGCCGGCGGCCATCATCAGCGCCGCGAACGTCTCGCCGCCCACGCGCAACACCCCGATCGCCACGATCCCCAGGGCCACGGCGGCGACGCCCAGCGCCGCCACCAGGAAGCGTGCCGAGATGCGGTCCCGGGGCGCCCTCATCGTTCCGCCGCCCGCCGCTGGACCGGCGCCGCGGCCCGGTAGCCCACGCCGCGCACGGTGACCACGTACCGCGGATCGGCCGGGTCGTCGCCCAGCTTCTCGCGCAGGCGCTTGACGTACTGGTCGATCGCCCGGTCCGTGACGTCGCCCTCCCCGACGCCGTGGATCGCGTCCAGCAGCTGGTCGCGGGCCAGCACGCGGCCGTCGGCTTCCAGCAGCGCGGTCAGGAGCCGCAGCTCCAGCGCGCTCAGGGGTACCGGCCGGCCATCCACGACCACGAGGTGGCGGTCCGCGTCCAGCTCCAGGTCACCCATCGCCAGCACGCCGCTCCCTGGCCCCGCGGTCCCGGGCCGCTCCGTGCGCCGCAGGATCGCGCGGACCCGGGTCACCAGTTCGGCCGGCGAGAACGGCTTGGGCAGGTAGTCGTCGGCGCCCTCGCTCAGGCCCAGGATCCGGTCGCCCACGGCCCCCCGCGCCGAGAGCACGAGGATCGGCACGTCGCCCAGCTCCCGGGCGCGCCGGATGACCGTCAGCCCGTCGAGCTCGGGGATCATCAGGTCCAGCACGACCAGGCGCGGCGACCGCTCCTCGATCAGGCGCAGCGCCGTCCGGCCATCGGTCGCGGTGACCACGGGGAAGCGCTCGCGCTCGAGGTACGTGCGGACGAGCGCGACGATCTTCGGGTCGTCATCCACGACCAGGATCGGCGCGGCATCGGCGGCTGCGGACATGGACGGCATCATCGCCGGGCGAAGGGTGCGCGGCAACGGTGACGGCACGGTGACGCTGACCAGCGCCGAGCAGGTCGGGGCCTACGCGGACGGGCCGGGGCGTATCTCCCTCGCGCCCGCAACCTGTCGCGCGACCGGGGATCAGGCGGGAGGGGCCGTGTCCCAGCCCTCCGGCCGGAGCGGCACGTCGTCCAGGGGCCACGACCTCGCGATCCGCTCGCGGTTGACGAGCAGGACATCCTCGCGACGCTCGGGCGCGTCCGCGCCGGCCCGGAACACGGCGTCGGTCACCGGGACGAACCTCGACCAGCTCGACAGCGCCGCCATCGACTGCGTGTTGGGGGGCCGGTGGAGGTTCCCGGTCACGGTGAACGGCCCGACCTCGAGCACTACCCGCTCCTCGACCGTCCGCTTGCGCCGATCGGGGTCGCCGCGGCGCCCGTGCACCTCGATCAGGTGCAGGTCGCGGCGCTCCACCTCGAGCTCATCGACGCGGACCTGCCGGCCATCCTCGAGCGCCTCCAGCGTGGCGGCGCGGAACGTCAGGAAGTCCAGCTCGTTGACGACGTCGCTCAGGCGGCCTTCGTCCAGGTCCACCTCGCCGCGCAGGACGCAGTCCTCGGCCCAGGCCACGAGTGACTCGCGCACATGCCCTCCCGGTGACCGGCTGTCCACGCAACCGATGGTCCGCGCGGTCCACGCGGTCCCGCGGCGGAGCATACGACGCCCGGCGGGCGGGTGGAAGGGTGGGGTTCCGGGCGGTACGGGTCGGTCGGTCGTGCGTGGCCGGCGGCGGCGTCAGGGCAGCGCGGCAGCGTCAGGGGAGCGCGGCGGCCGTCCGGGCGGCGACGTCCGCGTCCGCGGTCTCGATGATCAGGATCGTGTCGCCCTCCGCGAGCAGGTAGTTCTTCGATCCCTGGTCGCCGTAGTCGATGCGGGTGAACGTCTTCCCGGCCAGCGAGACCGTGTCATCCGTGACCCCGGCGCCGGATGCCGCCAGCCACGAATCCATCACCAGCGACCTGAGCGCGTCCTGCTTCATGCCCACGACCCGGACCGCGAGGACCGTCAGGTCCGCCGTGCCGGTGGGGTCGTAGGCCTGGGCGACCCGCAGGTCGTCCGGCTGCTTGCCCTCCGCTCTGAGCGCCGCCGTGATCGCGCGGCTCCCCTGGTCGTCGCCCAGGATGGTCGGCCCGATCGCGCTCTCGACGGTCAGCGTGGTGTCGCCCACCTTCGTCGGTAGCAGGGACTCGAGCTCGGGGGCGGCCGCGCTCTCGCTCGGGAGCGGCGATCCGGATGGGGCCGCGCTCGACAGGTCCTCGGTGGGGCCGGCGCTGCCGGTATCCGGCGTGCCGATCGGAGCCTGCGCTCCGTCCCCGCCCATCGACACGTCGAAGGCGGACGCGATTCCGTCCACCTCGTCGAGCGTGGCGTCGCCGGACGCCGCGAGGTACACGACGACGCTCCCGTGCCGGAACTGCAGGAAGCTCGCGCCCGAGGTGTCGGTCGCCGAGAACCCCTGCTCGCCGAGGTCGCTGCGCGTGGTGACGGTCTGGCCCCCCGACGTGGCCGCGCTCGCGGAGCGGGTGACGGACTCCGCCGCGCCCTGCGGGTAGCACGTGATCGTCGCGTACACGACGGCCTGGGCCGTGCCCTGGTCCTGGGGCGCCGGGCCGAGCAGTGTCATCTGCTTGCGGTTGACGTCGTACTGGGTCGCGCCGATCGTCCACCCGGCGGGAAGCTTCTCCGCGGCAGGCGAGACATCCCAGGCCGTGGTCTGGCAGCCGGCGTCGCCCGGCGCGAGGAACCGCCAGGCCAGCAGGCCGACGGCGACGACCGCCAGCACCAGCGCGGCCAGGGCGATCCGGCGCGTCGTGCGCGCGGCGCCCAGCACACGCTCCTCGCTCGGCCGGAGCCGGGGCTCGTGACGTGGGGCGTTGCGATCCTGGGTGGGTTCGCGGCCGGGCTCGCCGCGCGGTTGCCGGGGCGTGGTCATGTCGCGTCAAGGATGCCCTGCCCGGCTGAGGGCTGCCTGAGAGCCCCGTCCGGGACTGCCTGCGCGCATCGCCCGGGCCGATCGGACCCCGGCCTCGGGACGGACGGACGGGTCCGGTCGGCGGTCGGGCGGGTAGGCTCACCGGCAGCGACCGGTGTCGGCCGTCCCACCCTGCCCGGAGTGCCCGGATGCCCATGACCCCGCGCGAGCGCGTGCTCGCGTCGCTCGCCCACGAGGAACCCGACCGCGTCCCGATCGTGCTCGGCCCCAGCAACGCCACCGGCATCAAGATGTCCACGTACCGGGGGATAAAGCGCCTGGCCGGCATCGAGGCGCCGGACCGCTACCTCTACGACTGGCCGGAGCTGGGCACGGCGCTCCCGGACGAAGCGACGTACCAGCGCCTCCACGCCGACGTCCGGGGCGTCCTGGACGCGTTCCCCGCGGCGACCCGCGCCCGCAACGCCGCGCGTGACCCGCACTCGCCGTTCATCGACGACTGGGGCGGCGGCCAGCTGGAGAGCGAGCCCGGGACCTGGTTTCCCGGCGTCCACCCGATGGCGGAGGCAACGACGCTCGAGGAGATCGAGGCCTACCCGTGGCCGGACGTGACCGACCCTTCCCGCTTCGATGGCGTGCGCGCGGAAGCGCGGCGCCTGCGTGAGGAAGGCCGGTTCGCCACCCTCGCCGCACCCTGGCTGCTGTTCCCGCTGGAGCGGGCCTTCGCGATGCAGGGCACGGACACCTTCCTGTTGAACCTCGCGGCGGAGCCGCAGTTCGCCGAGGCGCTGCTGTGGAAGATCGAAGGGGTGTGCAAGGGGATCATGGACGGGTTCCTGCGCGAGTGCGGGGACCTCGTGGACATGATCAAGATCGGCGACGACCTGGGGTCGCAGATCGGCCTGCTCATGTCGCCGGCGATGTACCGGCGGATCCTCAAGCCGATCCACGCGGACTACATCGCCTTCATCCGGCAGCGGACGAAGGCGAAGGTGTTGTTCCACACCGACGGCGACGTGTTCGACCTGCTGGACGACTTCGTCGAGATCGGCGTGGACGTGCTGAACCCCGTCCAGGCGTCCGCCGGCGGGATGTCGGACTTCGCCGGCCTCAAGCGGCGGTTCGGCGACCACCTCGTGTTCTGCGGCGGGATGGACACCCACCGGGTGCTCCCCCAGGGCACGCCGGACGAGGTCCGGGCCGAGGTCCGGCGCGTGATCTCGGCGCTCGGGCCGGGGGGCGGGTTCATGCTCGGCGCCGTGCACACCGTGATGGGCGACGTGCCGCCGGAGAACGTGCTGGCGATGGTGGACGAGGTCGAGGCGTCCGGCCGCTACCCGCTCCGCGGCTGAGGAGGCGTCCCATGGCTGACCTGGCGGCCCTCGCGATCGCCGTGGACAACGGCGACCGGGCGACGGCCACGGCGATCACGACCGAGGCCCTGGCGGAGGGCGTGAACCCGCGCACCGTCCTGGACGCGATGACGGGCGCGATGGAGGTCGTCGGGGGGCGCTTCCAGCGGGGCGAGATCTACGTGCCGGAGATGCTGATCTCGGCCCGGGCGATGAAGGAGGCGATGGCGATCCTCGAGCCGGTCCTCGTGGGCCAGGGGATCCGGCCGGAGCACCGGGCGGTGATCGGCACCATCCGGGGCGACCTCCACGACATCGGCAAGAACCTGGTCGCGATGATGTGGAAGGGTGCCAACATCGAGGTCATCGACCTCGGCACCAACGTGTCGCCGGAGGCGTTCGTGGCCGCCGCCCGGGAACACGACGCGCAGCTGGTCGGCGTGTCCGCGCTGCTGACGACGACGATGACCGGGATGCGCGACGTGGTGACCGCGGTCCGCGAGGCGGGGCTGACCGGCGTGAAGGTCCTCGTGGGCGGGGCACCCGTGACCGCGGACTGGGCGGCCGAGATCGGCGCGGACGGCTACGCGCCCGATGCGGCGAGCGCCGTGGACGCGGCGAAGGCGGCGCTCGGCGTGGGCTGAGCGCCAGCCGCCCGATCGGAGCGGCCCGCCTCAGCAGGTGGCGTGCAGGACGGCGTTGACGCGCTCGGGCGGCAGGTCGCGGAGGAGGCGGCACGCCTCCCTCGTCGGCAGGGCGATCACCTCGATGCCGCGGTGGCCTGCCTCGGCAAGGACCTCGGGCATGACCGGCAGCAGGCCGTCGGCGCCGGTCCCGACGAGGAGCCGCTTGCCGTGCCACGGGAGCGCCTCGTCCGCCGACAGCGGGGTATGCCCGTAGCGGTCGCGGTACGCCTTCGACGGTCCCTTGCGGCGCTTCCGGACCGCGCCCCGCTCAATGACCACGTCGTGGGCATACCGGCGGCCCTCGATCTCGATCAGGCCGAAGGCGACCAGCCGGGCGTCCATGTCCCGATCCGAGGCCCTACCGCCGCGGTCGGACGTCGATGCTGTAGTCGAGGTGCGCGCGAAGCATCGTCAGCGCCTCCGCCCACGCCCCGATTGCGGCGGCCCAGGCGTCCAGCCCGCCCGGCACGTCGGTCGGGAACGGCCCGTCCTCCAGCTCGACGCGGCTGCCGTATCCGACCGACCGCACGCTGACGCGAACCGTCGTGACGAGCGTCTCGTCCGGCGTCGCCGGGCGCCGGAACTCGAAGGTGTCGTTGGGATGGACCTCCGTCACGTCCCACCACACGCGCGAGCCGGACCACAGCAGCTCGCTCCGCGCGCCGACCGCGAGGGCGCCGTCGATACGTTCCGGCAGCCAGCGTGCCAGCTCCTCCGGGTCTGTCCAGGCGCGGAAGACGCGCTCCGCGGAGGCGTCGAGGCGGCGCTCCATCCGAACCCATCGGATCGCGTCCATCGGGGACGTGGGACCCGCTTCGTTGACATCCATCGACCGCTTCCTCCCGGCCCGGCAGCTCCGGGCACGCGTCCACGGTGCCACACCGCGCACCCGAGCGGCAGGGGGCAAAGCGGCCCCATCCCCGGGCACCTGCCGCGGTGATCGCCGGACCGGCGCTACGATCCTCATCCATGGACGACGGGCGGAGATGATGCGGCTCCACGCCATCGCGTGCGACATCATGGCACGGCCGGTGTACCTGTGCGCCGCCCGGTCGCCCCACGTCGTGGACGTGACGCTGTTCCGGCGCGGCCTCCACGCGGATCCGCGGGACCTGCGGACCCGCCTCCAGGCCGCCATCGACGCGGTCCCGGCCGGCACGGACGCCGTCGTCCTCGGTTACGGGCTGTGCGGCGGCGCGACCGCCGGCATCGAGGCCCGCGACGTCCCGGTCGTGCTGCCCCGCGCGCACGACTGCATCACGCTGTTCCTGGGCGCCCGCGAGCGGTACGAGGCCGAGACGCGCGAGGCGCCCGCCACCTACTGGTACGTGGCCGACCAGCTCGAGCGCGCCGACGGCTCGCGGCCGGGTCCCGCCGGCACGGGCGTGGGCGGCGACACGGACGACGCGCTGGATGCCGTTCGCGCCGAATACGTCGCGAAGTACGGCGAGGACAACGCGGACTACCTGATGGAGGTCATGGGCGCCTGGCGCGCGCACTATCGGCGCGGGGCGTTCATCTCGATGGGCGTCGGTGACGAGGCGCCGGCGGCGGCGGTCGCCCGCGAGCAGGCGGATCGGCGCGGCTGGCAGTTCGAGACCGTGGAGGGCAGCCTGGTCCTGTTGCGGCGGCTGCTGGACGGCGACTGGAACGACGACGTGCTGGTGCTGCGCCCGGGCGAGCGCCTCACGATGAGCTACGACGATGGCGTCGTGAAGGCGGTGCCGGCCGCCGGGTGAGGTTCCAGGCCGGCCGGCGCGGGTCCACGGTCCGGCGCGGGTCCACGGTCCGGCGCGGGTCCACGGTCCGGCGCGGGTCCACGGTCCCGCCGGCCGCCGCCGGACCGCTGGCCCACGGCGACACGCAGCGTATTCAGCGCGTGACTATTCCGGCCACACCGGCGCGTCGGACGCCCGAGGTCCCCGTGACGCGAAGCCTGGGTCCCGTTCGCTCGTGCGGGTACGGCCCGCGAGGCGGTGTTGGCGCCGGTCTCGCCTCTCCGCGGGTCCGCTCCGGGGGCCCGATCCGGCAGGAATAGTCAAGGACTGACTACGGCGACGGCCTGGCCACGGCCTTCCAACGCCCCTGGCGGGCAACGGGCTGAGCACGGCGACGACGCAGGGCGACGGCCTCACGACGACCCAGGGCGACGAGCGGGCCACGGGTGGCGGGCGACCGCTCGACGGCGGTCCCGCGGCCGTGACCCGTTCAGCCGGCCGCGGCCGCGTCCGGTGACAGGCGCCCCGCGCGGAACGCCGCCACGTACTCGCCGCCGAACGGGTCGCGGCCGAGCAGGAGGTCGGCGGCCAGGCGATAGGGCTCGCTCGTCCTGTCCGCCGCGAACACCCGCGCCAGGTCGGAGGCCACCGGGTCTATGATCCCGCCGTCGATCCCCGCCTCGGCGGCCAGGTCGATGAACACGTCGTTGAGCAGGCGCCGCTCCGGCAGCCCGAACGACACGTTCGACAGGCCGCCGGTCAGGTGGATCGTGTCGCCGTACTCCCCGCGCAGCTGGCGCGCGGCCTCCAGCACGTGTCCGGGGGCATCCGGCTCCACCGCGACGGGCAGCACGAGCGGGTCCACGTACAGCAGCGACGGGGGGATCTGGCGCGCCATCGCCTGCTCCACCAGCGCGATCGCGTTCGCGACCCGCTCCTCCGCGTCGGCGGGCATCCCGGCCCGCCCGCTGGCCGCCAGCACAACGGCGCAGCCGGTCGCGGCCGCCAGCTCCAGGACCTCGGGCCGCTCCAGCGACGCCGAGTTGAGCAGCAGCGGCCCGACGGGCTGCGATGACGCCGCCACGCCCGCGGCCAGCACCGCGACATCGGACGAGTCGATCGAGACGGGCACGCCGGCCGTCGCCTCCACCACCTCGACCAGCCAGGCGATCCCGCGCGCCCGCGTTCCCGAGTCGGACGCGACCTCGTCCGCGTTGAGGTCCAGCCAGTCCGCTCCGGCCGCCTCCTGGCGGGCCGCCATCGAGCGCACGTAGGCGGCCGCGAGGTCCGCGCGGGCGCCACCCTCGAGCCCCCACAGGATCGCGCTCGCGACGTGCTTGATCCGGCCCGCCGCGAAGTCGCGCGCCGCCGCCAGGTCGGGGTGCACGGGCAGGAGGGCGCGGGAGCCGTCGGCGGCGGAGAAGGCGATCGCGACCGTCCCGTCCTCGAGCTCAGCCGCGTGGCGCCCGGCCCGCTTGAGGACGCGGGTGGCGTGGATGTTCTCGCCCACGACGAGGAACGGGGTTCCGGCACGGTCGAGTCTCACGGGAGCGGTCCTTTCTCGGGCTTCTCGGCTTCGGCGGGCTTCTCGGCAGCGGGCTTCTCGGGCTTCTCGGCTTCGGCTGGCTTCGCGGCAGCGGCCTCGGCGGGCTTCGCGGCAGCGGCCTCGGCGGGCTTCGCGGCAGCGGCCTCGGCGGGCTTCGCGGCCCCTGCCGCCTTCGCGAACCCGGCCGCCTTCGCGAAGTGGTCGCGGTGGAGGAACGTGTTCGCCCAGGCGCTGGTCCGCCGGAGCCCGTTGTCCTGGAGGACGGGCGGACGGTCGAGCATCCCGAGCTCCTCGCCGTACGGCTTGAGCCGGCGATAGGCCTCCGACCAGACGCACGGCCGGTCGCCGACCTCGCACCGCCCGTCCCGCGACCCGCCGCAGGGTCCGTTGCGCTGGTTCTTCGCGCAGTGCGACTCGGGGCACAGGTAGGCGACGTCGGGCAGCGAGCAGTCGCCGCAGTCCCGGCAGTCGTACAGCGGGACCTTGACCGCCTGCTCCAGCACGTGGAGCGGCTTGGCCAGGTGTGCGCGCTCGACCCGCGCGTAGGCACCCGCCCCGGCGCGGAACCCGGGCGTCCCCTCCGTGAACACGCCCTCGTGCACCAGCCGGTTCACCTTGTAGAAGGGGTCCACCCCCGCCCTCGCCCGCCGTCGCGCGGCCGGCTCCAGCGAACGCCGGTACGCCCGGTTGACCTCGTCCGTGTTGAGGCCGGTGGCGGGGTCCGGCTCGAACAGGTGGAACGCGCCCGGGACCGGGAACGAGACATCGGCCACGAGATCCCGCCAGTCGTCGTCCGCGAACGCCTCCGCGGACTCGAGGATGCGCCCGATCTCCGTGGCGTCGCGGTGCCCCGACAGGTAGATCCCGCGGTAGCCGAGCCCGCGCGCGACCGCCACCTGCCGGGCGGCGAACTCGAGGAAGAACGGGCGACCCCTGTCCGGCGAGGCCGCGCGGCGCTCGACCAGCGCCAGGAGGTCGTCGGTGACCACGCAGCCGGGGACCCGGCCGGCGTGGAACGCCCGCGCGACACCCCGGTCCAGGACGTACGCGTTGGCGATGGCCGGGATGTCGAGGCCGTCGCGGCGCATCGCCCGCAGCAGCTCGTCCTGCTTCCGGGCGTCGTAGCCCACCTGGCTGATCACGAACCCGGCGCCGCTGCGCACCTTGAGCGCCAGCTTCAGGTACTGCGGGATCAGCTCGCGCTCGAAGCGCTTGACGTTGTCCACGGCACAGCCCAGGAAGAAGGCGCGAGACCCGGGATCCGGCAATCCGTCGGCGGCCGCCCGCTCGGCCGCCACCGCCCCCAGCTCCCGGTACAGCGACAGCAGGCCGACGGAGTCGACGTCGAACACCGGCTTCGAGAGCCCCGCGTAGCCCTCGACCGGGTAGTCGCCGGAGACCGCGAGGACCGTGGTCAGGCCGCGGCTCAGGAGGTCCCAGCCCAGGCTCTGGAGCCCGTTGCGGTTCCGGTCCCGGCAGGCCACGTGGACGACGACGTCGTGGCCCAGCGCGACCACGGGCTCGGCCGGCGTGTCCGGGCTGAGGCGCGCGTGGCCGCCGGCATTGTCGGTGATCGACAGGGCGGTCACCCGGGGGTCGCCGGCGAGATCCATGGCCATCCTGAGCGGCCGCTGGCCGCGGGCGTCGTCAAGCTCTCCCGCCCACGGGACGAGCTCCACCACGGTGGCGAAGTCGGACGTGGCGGTGAGCGTGTGGCGGAGCGACATCGGCATCCTCAGGCGGCGATCGGCTGGAACAGGCAGCCGTCCGTGAACAGGTCGAAGAAGTCCGGCTCGGACTCGAGCTCCGCGTGGTCGATCCGGCGCACGGCGGCCTCCAGCTCCGCCCTCCGCCGGCGCGACAGGAGCAGCGCCCGGGCGCCCGCGATCGACGCGTTGCCGGCGCGGACGACGCGCGCCGGGTCCACGGGCAGCAGCAGCCCGATGTCCATCGCGTTCCCGACGTCCAGCGCGTTGGCAAACCCGCCGGCGAGGTAGACATGGCGCAGGTCGGACGGCACCAGGCCCAGCCTGCGGAGGAGGACCTGCTGCCCGACCGCCGTCGCCGCCTTGGCCACCGCGAGATGCGCCACGTCGGCCGACGTCAGGACGATGCCCCGGTCCGCGACGACATCCGCCTCGCGGGCACCATCCGGGAACCCGCCGCGCGCCGTGAGCCGGCCGGCGCGACGGAGCTCGGCGAGCACGTCCACGAGCCCCGAGCCGCACATCCCCTCGGGCTCGGTGCCGCCGATCGTCCGGACCTCGAATCGCCCGTCCACCCAGCGTGCGGCCTCGATCGCGCCATCCCCGCCCGGCATCCCGTACCGCACGCCGCCGCCCTCGAACGCCGGGCCGGCCGGGCTCGACGCGGCGACCGTGCGCTCGCCGTCGCTCGCGATCACCTCGGTGTTGGTCCCGATGTCGATCAGCATGAACGGCGCGTGCTCGTGGAGCGCGTCCACGGCCACCAGGTCCGCGGCCGCGTCGGCCCCCACGTGGCTGGCGATGATCGGCGACCCGATGACCCGGCCGCGGGGATGCATCAGCAGGCCCAGCTCGTAGGCGAGCCTGACGACCCGCGTGCTCCGCGAACCGGCGACCCCCGGCGCCGGCTCCGTCGTGCTGCGGTACGGGAGTCGCCCGATGGGCGCGACGTCGAGGCCCAGGGCGAGGTCCCGCATCGTCGTGTTGCCCACGATCATCGCCTCGACGACCGCCCGGCGGTCCACGCCCAGCGTCCCGTACAGCCCCCGCAGCTCGTGGTTGATCGCCCGCCGCAGCGACTGGCGCAACTGGCCGGGCACCTCCGCCTCGTACGAGATCCGGCTCATGACATCGCTGCCGCCGTAGCGCTGCGGGTTCTCGAACGCGGCCACCGCCGTGGCGTCGCCGGTCTCGAGGTCGACGAGCTCCAGCACGACCGTCGTCGTGCCGACGTCCACCGCGAGGCCCAGCAGCCGTCCGAACCACGGCCCCAGGTCCTCGTTGCCGTCGCGCACCACCCGGTCGCCGACCCTGCGCACCGGCGGGTCCACCTCGGGCGCGGCGCCCTCCGGGGCGAGCAGGATCCGCAGCCGGCGGCGGAGGACGACGAACTCCAGGTCGGCACCGCTACCCTCCACGCGTGCCTGGCAGGCGAGCCGGAAGCCCGCGGGCAGGAAGGACTCCGCCTCCGTGCGCTCCGAGAGCTGGTCCGCGCCGGCCCGCACCTCGACCACGCACTCGTGGCAGCGCCCCAGCCGCTGGCAGGACGCCGGGACCATGACCGACAGCTCGTCGGCTTCGTCGAACAGGGTGCGACCGGGCACGAGGGGACGACGCTCGCGCCCGTGGAGGAGATCGGGCATCGGCGACAGTCTCGCGTGCCGCAGCCCATCCCGGATGGTCCGTCGGACCCTTCGCGGGGGACCTTCCGCCCTATCGCGGGCGTGCCCGCTCGCGAGACGCTGCGGGACACCGACTCGCGCGAGGCGTCCCCGCCACTGCACACCCCGGAGGAGCAACACCCATGGCAGACGACATGTTCGCGGCGATGCGCCAGGCGATCATCGACGGCGACCCGGCGGGCGCGACCGCGCTGGCCGAGCAGGCGCTCGCGGCGGGGGTCCCGCCGCTCGACGCCATCGAGAACGGGTTCGTCCCCGGCCTCACGCACGTCGGCGAGCAGTTCGGGGCCGGCGAGCTGTACCTCCCGGACATGATGCTGGCGGCCCGGGCGATGCAGAAGGCGGTCGCGGTGCTGGAGCCGGAGATGCAGCGCCTGGCCACCTCGCGCCGGGTGCTCGGGCGCGTGGTCCTGGGCACGGTCAAGGGCGACATCCACGAGATCGGCAAGAACCTGGTCGGGATGATGCTTTCGACCTCGGGGTTCGAGGTCCACGACCTTGGCGTGGACGTGGCGCCGGAGCGGTTCGTCGAGGCAGCCCGGGAGCACGACGCGGACATCGTCGGCGTGTCGGCGCTGCTCACGACCACGATGTCCGGGCAGCGGACGGTCGTGGAGGCGATCGAGGCCGCCGGGATGCGGCCGAAGGTGAAGGTCATCGTCGGCGGTGCGCCGGCGAGCGCGACCTGGGCGTCGGAGATCGGCGCCGACGGCTACAGCGAGGACGCGATCGGCGCGGTGGCCCTGGTGCGGCGGCTCGTCGGGGCCGCCGAGGCCGCGGCGGTCTGAGGCACGGACGATGAGCAGCACCCTGAACGACGACGAGCGGGTGGCCCGCCCGCAGCTCGAGATCCTGTCCCCGGCGGCCGTCCGCCGACTCCACGAGGCGACGCTCGAGGTCATCGAGACCGTCGGCGTCCGCTTCCCCTCGCCCGTGGCGCTCGACATCTGGCAGGCCCGCGGCGCCACCGTGGACCGCGACACCTCGATCGTCCGCGTGCCCGGCCACGTGATCGACGCGGCGCTCCAGACCGCGCCCCCGGCCTACACGCTCGCGGCGCGCGACCCCGCACGCGACCTGCCGCTGGACGGTCATCACGTCCACCTCGGCACGGACGGCTGCGGCATCGAGGTCCTGGATCCCTGGACGGGCGAGCGCCGCCGGTCCGAGCTCCACGACGTGGAGGACATCGCGCGCGTCGCGGACGCGCTCGACGAGATCGCGTTCCACTGGGTCGCCGTGTCCGCCCAGGACCGGCCGCCCGAGACCCGCGCCCTCGAGGAGCTGTTCGCGGTCTGGCGCAACTCCAGCAAGCACGTCCAGAGCGAGAGCATCGTCACGCCGGAGGAGACCCGCACCGCCATCGCGATGGCGGCCGCCATCGCGGGCGGGCACGAGGCGCTCCGCGCGCGCCCGGTGCTGTCGCTGATGCAGTGCACGATCAGCCCCCTCGCGCAGGACGGCGGGGCGATCGAGGCCGCACTGGTCGCCGCCGAGCACGGGATCCCGGTCGGGTTCATGACCATGGCGTCGTGCGCGTTCAGCGGCCCGGCCACGGTCGCCGGCTCGCTGGTCGTGGGCAACGCCGAGGTCATCTCGGCGATGGCGCTGATGCAGCTGGCGTACCCCGGCTCACCCGTGTACTACGCCGCCGCCCAGACCGCGATGGACCTCCGCTCCGGCGCCTACACCGGCGGCGGCCCCGAGGACTTCCTGTTCGGCGCCGCCACCAACGCCCTGGCGGACTTCTACCACGTGCCCCTGTCGATGGGCGCCTACGCGACCGGCGCCAAGCGGCCGGACTGGCAGGCGGGCGTCGAGAACTCGATGTCCGCGTTCATGGCCTCGATCGTCGGGTCGGACATGCTGCTGGGGGCCGGGCTGCTGCACGGGAGCCGGATCTGGTCCTACGAGCAGCTGATCCTGGACACCGAGATCGACCGGATCGTCCGGGCAGTCCTGCGCGGCATGCCCTGGGACGACGCCTCGCTGGCGCTGGACGTCATCCGCGAGGTCGGGCCGGGCGGCGAGTACCTCACGGCGGCCCACACGCGGGCCCACATGCGCGAGCTGTGGCAGGCGCGCTTCATGGACCGCCGCCCGTACGGGCAGTGGGAGGCGGACCCGGATGCGATGCATCACGCCGCGCTGGAACGGGCCCGGACGCTGCTCCGCGATCACGAGCCCCCGCGGCTGGACCCGGCGCTGGAGGCCGAGCTGGCGCGGATGATCGACGCGCACGCCGGCCGGGCACGCACGACGCTGGCGGGTGTCGGCTGATGCGCCCCCGCTTCGAGCTCCTCGAGCCCGCGCTCGTCGACCGCATCCTGGACGAGGCCCTGCAGCTCCTCCGGGAGCCCGGGGTGCGGGTGGAGGAGCCGGAGGCGATCTCGCTCCTCGCGGGTGCGGGCGCCACGGCGGACGGCGACCGGGTCCGCATCCCGGAGGCGATGGTCCGCCGGGCGCTGGACACGGTGCCGCATGCGTTCGACCTGTTCGACCGGGCGGGCAGGCCAGCCGTCCGGTACGGGCAGGGCCTCGTCCACTTCGATCCCGGGTCGTCCGGGGTGGCCGTGCTGGACCCGGAGACGCTGGGTACCCGGACGTCGACGGCGGCGGACCTGGCGCGGCTCATCCGGGTCGCGGACTCGCTGCCCGCCTACGACGCCGTCTCCACCGCCGTCGTGTGCCACGACGTCCCCACCCGGATCGGCGACCTGTACCGCCTGTTCGTGGTGCTGCTCCACTCGTCCAAGCCGATCGTGACCGGTGCGTTCACCGCGCACGGGACCGACGTGATGCTCGACCTGCTGGCGATCGACGCCGGCGGCCGCGATGCGCTCGCGGAGCGGCCGCGGGCCGTGTTCGACGTCTGCCCGTCGCCGCCCCTGACCTGGTCCGAGTTCGCCTGCCGGAACGTCATCGACCTCGGGCGGGCGCACGTGCCGGCGGAGCTGATCTCGATGCCGCTGGCCGGCGTGGCCGCGCCGGTGACGCTGGTCGGGGCGATCGTCCAGCACGCGGCCGAGTCGCTGGCCGGCGTCGTCATCCACCAGCTCGCCGCGGCCGGTGCCCCGATCGTGTGGGGCGGCGCCCCGACGATCGTGGACATGCGCACGGGCTCCACGCCCATGGGCGCGATCGAGACGGCCCTCATCGATGCCGGCTACGCGGCCGTCGGCCAGTCGCTGGGGCTTCCCGTGCACGGCTACCTGGGCGCGACCGACGCCAAGGTGATCGACGCCCAGGCCGGGCTCGAGACGGGCATGACGGCGCTGGTCGGGGGTCTGGCGGGGATCGACATGATCTCCGGAGCCGGGATGCTCGACTTCCTCCTCGCCCAGAGCGCGGAGAAGCTGGTCATCGACGCGGAGGCGATCGGGATGGTCCAGCGGCTGCTGCGCGGGATCGGCACCCCGACGGAGACGCTGGCGACCGGGTTCTTCGCCGCGGCCGGGCCGGAGGGCCGGTTCCTGGAGCTCGAGGACACGCGCCGGCTGTTCCGCGGGGAGCAGTTCCTGCCGTCGAAGATCATCGACCGGAGCTCAAGGCGGGCGTGGCTGGATGCCGGCGGGCTGGATGCGTACGCCCGGGCGCGGATCCGCGTGGAGGAGCTGGTCGCCACGCACCGGCTGCCGGAGCTGGACCCGGAGGTGGTGGCCGGCCTCGTCGACGTGGTGCGCCGGGCCGGCGACCCGTTCGGCCTGGCGGGCGCGCTGCCGGGGGTCGTGCTGCCCGGGGTGCCGGCGGGGGTCCCGGAGGTGCCGGCGGCGGTTCCGAAGGTGCCGGCGGCGGACTGAGCGCCGTCCCGGGATCCGGGGGGCCGACGGCACGGCCACCGGGGCCGGGCGGGGATCGCTGACGGGAGCGGAGCATCCGGGCCTCCAGCGGCGGCATCCAGCGGCGGCATCCAGCGGCGGGTGGATGCTGCTGTTACGCCTCCCGGGCGTCGCCGGTTCCCGGGACGGGGCGGGTCCGCGGCCGGCCACCCGCGAGGTAGGTCCGGCTGCGGAGCGGGTGCCCGATCGCACCCTCGACGAACGCCGCCGCGGCCATCACCGCCTCCAGCTCGGCGCCGTGCCGGATGTCCAGCCCGTCGAGGAAGTACACGAGGTCTTCCGTGGCGAGGTTGCCGACCGCGCCCGGCCCCGCGTACGGGCACCCGCCGATCCCGCCGGCGGAGCTGTCGAAGATCGTCACGCCGCGCTCCAGCGCCGCGTACACGCAGGCGAGCGCCTGGCCGCGGGTGTCGTGCGCGTGGAGCCCCAGGCGATCCACGGCCACGACCGACAGCACCGCGTCCAGCACCCGGTGGATGTCGCCGGGCGTGGCCGCGCCGATCGTGTCGCCGAGGCCGATCTCGTCGCAGCCCAGGTCCAGGAGGCGCGCGGCGACCGCCGCGGTACGGGCCGGCGCGACCGTGCCCTCGTAGGGGCAGCCGAACGCGACCGACACGTAGCCGCGCGTGCGCATCCCGTGAGCCCGCGCGCTCCCGATGACCGCCGCCGCATCGGCGATCGCCTCCTCCACGGTGCGGTTGAGGTTCGCCCGGTTGAACGCGTCCGTGGCGCCGATGACGACCGCGACCTCGTCGGCGCCCGCGGCCAGCGCACGCTCGAGGCCGCGCGGCGTCGGGACGAGGACCGGGTAGCGGACGCCCGGCAGGCGGCGGATCGCCGGGAACAGGGCGTCGGCATCGGCCAGCTGCGGGATGGCGCGCGGATGGACGAAGGAGGTCGCCTCGATCACGCGGAGCCCGGCCCGGCCCAGCCGGTCGATGAAGCCGAGCTTCACGGCCGTGGGGATGTCGGCCGCCTCGTTCTGGAGGCCGTCGCGCGGGCCCACCTCGACGATCGTGACGGCGGCGGGCAACGGCATCTCAGGGTTCCTCCGCGGCTTCGATGTCCACGAGCGGCGCGCCGCGGACCACCTGCTCACCGGCGGCCACATGGACGCGGGTGACACGACCGGGCGCGATGGCGGCGACCACGTGCTCCATCTTCATCGCTTCCAGGACCAGGAGCGGGGCGTTCGCGCGCACGTGGTCGCCCTCGGCGACATGGACCCGGACGATGCGGCCGGGCATCGGGGCGACGAGGGCGTCGGGCTCGTCCACCTCGGCCGCCGTCATCGCGCCCGACGGAGGTGGGGCGAGGGCGATCCGGTGGCGGCGGCCCCGCCACGTGACGGTCTCCACCTTCCGCGCCCCGGTCGCGGGCCGGACGAGGGCGGTCTCGCCGCCGAGGGACACGGACCAGCCGGCTTCGGCATCACCTCCCAGGAGGCGGGCGCCGAAGGTGCGGCCGTCCACCACGACGGCCGCGGCGGCGCGCTCGTCGCCCAGGCTCGTGACGGCCTCGCGCGTGCGGCCACCCGCGAGCCAGCGCGTCCGCTCGCCCGCCCGACCGACGCGCCACGGGACGGCGGACCGCCACGGATCCCCGGTCGCGGCCGGGCGCGGAGCCAGGGAGCGGACCGCCGCGGCCAGCGCCACGACCTCGTCCGGGACGTCGCCCAGCCGCTCGACCACCCGGTGCTCCGCGAGGAACGCCGTGTGCAGGTCACCGGCCGCGAACGCCGGCTCGTCGAGGACTGCCGCCAGCAGGCCGAGATTGGTCGCCACCCCCTCGATCCACGTCTCCGCGAGCGCCTCGCGAAGTCGTTCCAACGTCGCGGAACGATCGGCGCCGTGCGCGATCACCTTGGCCACCAAGGAATCGTAGAACGGCGAGATCGTGGAGCCGGCGGCGATCCCCGTGTCCACCCGGACGCCCTGCGGTCGATCGAACGCCGTCACGACCCCGGTCGAGGGCAGGAACCCCGCCGCGACGTCCTCCGCCACGACGCGCAGCTCCATCGCATGGCCCTCGAGGCGGACGTCCGCCTGCTCGAACCCGAGCGGCTCGCCGGCCGCGACGCGCAGCTGCTGCTCCACGAGGTCCAGCCCGGTCACCGCCTCCGTCACCGGGTGCTCCACCTGGAGTCGCGCGTTGACCTCGAGGAATGAGAACGCCCCGGACTCGTCGATGAGGAACTCGACCGTGCCCGCGTTCTGGTAGCCCGCCGCACGCGCCAGCCGGAGGGCGGCCTCGCCCATGGCGGCCCGCAGCCCGGGCGTGACCGCGGGGGACGGCGACTCCTCGATCAGCTTCTGGTGGCGCCGCTGGATGCTGCACTCGCGCTCGCCGAGATGGACGAGCGTGCCGTGCGCGTCCCCCAGGATCTGGACCTCCACGTGCCGCGGCCGCTCCAGGTACCGCTCCAGCAGCAGCCGATCGTCCCCGAACGCCGCGAGCGCCTCCCGCCGCGCCGCGGCCAGCGCCTCGGCCAGCTCGGCCGCCTCGCTGACCACGCGCATCCCGCGCCCCCCGCCGCCCGCGCTCGCCTTGACCAGCACCGGGAACCCGATCGCCGCCGCCTGCACCGCCAGCTCGTCGTCTGCTACCACGTCACCGTGATAGCCCGCTAACACGGGAACATGGTTGGCCTCGGCCAGCGCCTTCGCCCGGGCCTTGTCGCCCAGCGCCCGCATCGCCGCCGGTGGCGGCCCGATCCACGCCAGCCCGGCCGCGATCACGTCATCCGCGAAGGACGCGTTCTCGGCCAGGAAGCCGTATCCCGGGTGCACCGCCTCCGCCCCCGTCGAGCGCGCCGCGGCGACGATCGCGTCCCCCCGCAGGTAGCTGTCCGCCGCCGGCCCCGCCCCGATGCGCACCGACGCATCGGCCGCCCGCACGTGTGGCGCCCCCCAGTCGGCATCCGAGTACACGGCCACGGTCCGGATCCCCAGCCGCCGGCAGGTGCGCATCACGCGCAGCGCGATCTCCCCGCGGTTGGCGACCAGGACGGACGAGAACACCGCTCCGACGAATCCCGGCCCGCAGCGCTACATCCGGAACACGCCGAACGGCGTGTCCGGGATCGGCGCGTTGAGCGCGGCGGACAGCCCCAACCCAAGGACCATCCGCGTGTCGACCGGGTCGATGATCCCGTCGTCCCACAGCCGCGCCGTGGAGAAGTACGGCGACCCCTCGCGCTCGTAGGACGCGAGCGTCGGGGCCGTGAACGCCTCCCGCTCCTCGCGCGTCAGGTCGCGCCCCTCTCGCGCCAGGGCGTCCAAGCGCACCTGGAGCAGCACGCTCGCCGCCTGCCGGCCGCCCATCACGCCGATCCGCGCGTTCGGCCACATCCACAGCTGGCGCGGCGAGTAGGCTCGCCCGCTCATGCCGTAGTTGCCGGCCCCGAACGAGCTCCCGACGATCACCGTGAACTTCGGGACCCGGGCGTTGGCCACCGCCATCACCATCTTCGCCCCGTCGCGCGCCAGGCCCCGGTTCTCGTACTCCCGGCCGACCATGAACCCGGTGATGTTCTGGAGGAACACGAGCGGGATCCGGCGCGTGGTGCACAGCTCGATGAAGTGGGCACCCTTGAGGCTGCTCTCGGAGAACAGGATCCCGTTGTTGGCGATGATCCCCACCGGGTAGCCCATGATCCGGGCGAACCCGGTCACCAGCGTGGTCCCGTAGCGCGCCTTGAACTCGTCGAGCTCGCTGCCGTCCACGATCCGCGCGATGATGTCGCGAACGTCGAACGACTGGCGCAGGTCCGGCGGTACGATGCCGTACAGGTCCGCCGGGTCGTACAGCGGCTCGCGCACGGGAAGCACCTCCCACGGTGGCTCCTTTCGCGCCGCCGGCACGTTGGCCAGGATCCGGCGCGCGATCGCCAGCGCGTGCGCGTCGTCGTCGGCGAAATGGTCCGCGACACCCGAGACCCGCGTGTGCACGTCGGCACCGCCGAGCTCCTCGGCCGTGACCTCCTCGCCGGTGGCCGCCTTCACCAGCGGCGGTCCGCCGATGAAGATCGTGCCGGTCCCGCGCACGATCACCGTCTCGTCGCTCATCGCCGGCACGTATGCCCCGCCGGCGGTTGACGACCCCATCACGACGGCGACCTGCGCGATACCGGCCGCGGACAGGTTCGCCTGGTTGTAGAAGATCCGGCCGAAGTGGTCCCGGTCCGGGAACACGTCCGCCTGGAGCGGCAGGAACGCCCCGCCGCTGTCCACCAGGTACACGCACGGCAGCCGGTTCTCGGCCGCGATCTCCTGCAGCCGGAGGTGCTTCTTGACGGTCATCGGGAAGTAGGTGCCGCCCTTGACCGTGGCGTCGTTGGCGACGATCGCGACCTCGCGGCCGCCGACCACCCCGATCCCGGTGACGATCCCCGCCGACGGCGCGTCGCCCTCGTACATGTCCCAGGCCGCGAGCGGCGACAGCTCCAGGAACGGGGAACCGGGATCCACGAGCAGGTCGATCCGCTCGCGCGCGAGGAGCTTGCCGCGCTCTCGATGGCGTCGGACCGCCTCCTCTCCGCCGCCGCGCCGGACCAGCTCGAGGCGCTCGCGCAGCTGGCGCACGAGGCCGAGGTTCACCTCCCGGTTGCGGTCGAAGTCGGGCGAGCGCCCGCCATCGGGGATCACGGCCACGTCATCGGCCCTCGTAACGCGGCTTGCGCTTGTCCGCGAAGGCGCGGAAGCCCTCGACGCGGTCGCGGGACCGGAGCACCGCCTCGTACAGCTCGTTCTCCGCCGCCAGCCCCTCCGCCAGCGCCCGGTGGGCGCCGCGAATCGCCGTCTTCGCCTGGCGGATCCCCAGCGGCGCGCCTTCCGCGATCGTCTCCGCCAGCGCGATGGCCGCCTCACGGGCGCCGCCCGCCGGGACCACGCGCGCGACCACGCCCCACGCCTCGGCCTCCGCCGCTGACAGCCGGCGCCCGGTGAGGATCACGTCCCGCGCCCGCGCCGGTCCCACCAGCCAGGTGAGGGTCTGCGTGGCGCCGCCGCCCGGGAAGATCCCCACCTTCACCTCCGGCAGCCCGAAGCTCGCCGTCTCCGACGCCACGACCAGGTCGCAGGCCAGGGCGAGCTCGAACCCGCCGCCCAGGGCCAGGCCGTCCACCGCCGCGAGCGTGGGCACCGGCAGCTCGTGGACGCGCCGTATGAGGTCCACGATCCGCGCCCGCTGGGCCCGCAGGTCGTCTTCGGAGAACCCGGCCCGCTCCTTGAGATCCATGCCCGTGCAGAAGGCGCGTCCGCCGGCTCCCGTGAACACGACCCCCCGCACGCCCTCGTCGGCCTCGACCTCGTCCAGGGCGGCATGGAGGGCGGCGAGCAGCGCATTGTCGATCGCGTTGAGGACGTGGGGCCGATGAAGCGTCAGCAGGACGATCTCGCCGCCCGGGCCGGCGCGCTCGTCGAGGAGAGGACCGTCGTCGCTCATCGCCGCGACCCTACCCCATCCGGGGCCCCGGGTCCACGCCGCCGCGCACCCCGGGCCTCAGCCGGCCCGGCGGGCACGCGCGGGATCGGCCGACCCTCGCTATCCTTAACGCACACGGAAAGGTTGGTCAGCGTCCCTCATGTCGTTCATCCCGCCCAAGCCCCGAGCGTCCGCCTGGTCCCGCCCCGAGCCCACCGATGAGCGCTACCGCTGGTGGTTGCTCTCGGTGACGAGCCTCGGGGCCCTGCTGGCGTCCCTCACCTCGGGGACGCTGGTGATCGCGCTGCCGGACATCATGCGCGACCTGCACACCGACCTGTTCACGATGCTGCTCATCGTCGTCGGGTACACGCTGGTGATCACGGTCCTGGTGCTCAACGCGGGCCGGATCGCGGACATGATCGGCCGCGCCCGCTCGTACACGTTCGGGTTCGCGATCTTCACGCTGGCCTCCGTCCTGTGCGCCGTCGCGCCGAGTGCGGCGTTCCTGGTCCTGGCCAGGGCCCTCCAGGGGGTGGGCGGCGCGTTCCTGATGGCCAACTCGGCGGCGCTGGTCACCGATGCCTTCCCGCGGCGCGAGCTGGGCCGGGCGCTGGGGATCAACGCGATGGTCGTCGGGGCCGGCATGATCCTCGGCCCGATCCTGGGCGGGTTCCTCACCGCCTTCGGCTGGCGCACGGTGTTCTGGTTCAACCTCCCGATCGGGATCATCGGCACGGCCGCGGCCGCGTGGATCCTGGTTGAGCAGCGACAGCCGACCGGCCGCCGGTCGCTCGACCTCACCGGGCTCGGCGCTCTACCTCGTCGGTCTGACGGGCCTGATGAGCGGCCTCGCCTTCGGCGGCATCTACGGCTGGTCGACGCCCTGGGTGGTGGCGGGCTTCGTCGTGTTCGTCATCGCGCTGCCCGCGTTCCTGTGGGTCGAGGCGCACGTGGACGAGCCGCTGCTGGACCTGTCCCTGTTCCGGATCCGCCTGTTCGCCGCCGGCAACCTGACGGGCCTGCTCAACGGGATCGCGCGCAACGGCGTGCTGTTCCTGCTGGTGTTCTACCTGCAGGGCGCGAAAGGCGAGGATCCCGTCGAGGCCGGGATCCGGCTCGCCCCGCTGGCCGCGGGGCTGCTGGTCCTGTCGCCCGTCGCGGGCGCCCTGGCCGACAGGTTCGGCTCGCGGGTACTGGCGACCACGGGGCATGGTGGTGACCGGGATCGGCCTGGCGGGCCTGACGACGCTCCAGGTCGACACCCCGTACTGGCAGCTGGCGGTGTGGCAGCTGATCATCGGCGCCGGGTCGGGGCTGTTCAACTCGCCCAACACGAGCGCGGTCATGGGCGTCGTGCCGCCGGACCAGCGGGGGGTCGGGGCCGGGGCCCGCACGATGCTCACCAACAGCGGGTTCGTGATCAGCATCGCGCTGTCGATGGGCCTGGTCACCAGCGCGATGGACCCCCGGGTCATGCTCCAGATCTTCTCGGGCACGCAGACCGGGTCGGCGGGGATCGACCTGTCGCCGTTCATGTCCGCGCTCCACCTCGCCTTCGGTGCGGGCGTCGGCGCGAGCGCCCTCGGCGCCCTGATCTCGCTCATGCGCGGGGAGCACGTGAGCTGGGAGGAGGCCCGGGAGCCGGTGCTCGTCGGCCGCCCGTAGCTGCCCGCGTGCCGGCACGCGCCAGGGAGCGTTCGGGCACGCGCCACGGGAGCCGCAGCCGGCGCCCTGCTCACGCGCCGGCGCCGGCGTCCCCTTCGTCTGCGTCGCCGGTCGCGGTCTGCGCGGCCACCGCCAGCGTGTGCTCCTCCGAGCCCCGGACCAGCGTGACCTCGACCGGGAGCCCGGCCGCGAGCGCCTCGTGGAGGTCGTCCACGTCGGCGACGACACGCCCTCCGGTGCTGACGATCAGGTCGCCCTCGCGGATCCCCGCCGCCTCGGCCGGGCTGCCCGGCTCCACGCCCCGGACCAGCACGCCCTCGCGCTCCGGCAGCCCGACGGACCGCCGCAGGCGCCTCGCCACGTGGGCCGGCGCGACCGCGATGCCCAGGCGCGGCCGCCGGCGTGACTCGCCGCGCGACAGCGCCTCCACCCGGGCCCGGAGCGCCTCGTCCGCGGGGAGCGCCAGGTAGAAGCCCTCGCCCACGCGGTTCGTGTTGACCCCGACGAGCGCGCCGTCGGCGTCCAGCAGCGGGCTGCCGGAGGAGCCGGGGGCCAGCGGCGCGGTGTGCTCCACGGACCCCGAGATCCGGCGGCCGCCCGGTCCGCGGAAGGCACGCGCGACGGACGACACGAAGCCGAACGACACGCGCACGCTGCCGGTCGGCGTCGCCGCGGCCGCGAACACCGCGGAGCCGATGGTGACGCCGTCCCCGGCCCACGCGACGGCGGGACAGCCGGTGGTGTCCACCTCGACGACCGCGAGGTCGCCGTCCCAGTCCACGCCCTTGACCACGCCGCGAGCCGTGCGGCCGTCGGCAAAGCGGACGGTGACCTCGCCGCCCCGAAGGTTGTGGGCATTCGTGAGCACGCAGCCGTCGGCGATGACCACGCCGGAGCCGCGGAGCCGGGAGCCGATCCCGACGACGGAGGGGCCGACCGCGCTGGCGACGGCGGCGACGGAGGCCTGGAGCTCGGTGAGCACGGACATGGGAGGAACCTCGAACCGATGAGTGACTTGCGGATTGCAATCTACTATCGTCCGGCGCAGGACGCAAGCCCATCGCCTACCATGAGCGCCGTGACCGCCACCGTGCCGACGCCCTCGCCGCTCAGCGCGCTGGACGCGGCGCTCGAACGCGTGGGAGACCGCTGGAGCCTTCTGCTCGTCGAGGCGCTGCTGTCCGGGCCGAGGCGGTTCGGCGAGCTGGGCGAGTCGCTGCCGGGCATCGCGCCGAACATCCTCGCGGACCGGCTCCGCCGCCTGGAACGGGGCGGCATCCTCATCGCCGCCCCCTACTCGAGGCGGCCCGTCCGCATGGAGTACGCCCTCACCGCGGACGGCCGGGAGCTGGCCGGTGCCCTGCACCTGCTGGCCGACTGGGGGAGGCGGCGCGGCGGCGTCGGGGAGCCGATCCGCCACGAGGTCTGCGGGACCCCGCTCGAGGCCCGCTGGCACTGCCCCACCTGCGAGCGCCTGGTGAACGAGGCGGAGCCGGACGAGCTCACGCGACTCTAGGGCGTCAGGGTCCGGCCACCGCCAGCGGGTCGAACTCGTCCGTCCGCTCGAGCACCGCGTCGGACCCTCCCGGCTCCCCCCGGAAGCCCAGCGGCTGGTCCACGATGGACCGCCATCCCGACGCCTCGAGCGCCGCCAGGGTCGCCGTGGCGGCCCGGACCGCCCCGGTCGCGTGCTCCATCGCCACGCCGGTCAACCGGGGTGCGAACCGGGAGCTCGCCAGGCCCGCGGCGACCGTCGCCGCGGCGCGCGTCAGGCGGGCGCCCGCGGCCAGCCCTGCGCCGGGCCGGCGCAGGATCGTCTCCACCTCGCCGGCGTCGGGCAGCAGCGCGGCCACGATCGCGTGCCAGGTCACGGCGGCATCGTCGTCCAGGACGGGTTCCACGAAGGCCAGCCCGTGGTCCGGCAGCAGCGCCCGGCGCAGGGCGACCTCCGCGGCGGCGCGTGCCGGCGCATCCGGCTCGTCCACGAGCCAGTCCGGCAGGGCGCCGACGGCGATCGAGCCGGCGGCCATCCCGTCCCGTCGGGCGAGCGCCACCGCGAGCAGCTGCAGGGCCAGGGCCCGTCCCGACCGGGTGGCCGGGTCCGACGGCACGCCGGTCGCCAGGTCCGGAGCGACGACGAGGGGACCCGCCGGAATCAGGACCCGCGTCCCGGCCCGGGTGAGGATCCGGTGCGCGAAGACGTGGTCCGCGATGGCCCGGTCCGGCTCCACCCGCCCGGTGACGATCTCGCGCATCGGGTCGGCGATCACGATGTCGATCCGTTCGAACGCGGCCACCACGGCCTGGTCCGGCGCGGCAAGCGCCGGGGCGTCCGTGACCAGGCGGACGTACCCGCGACGGCGCGCGCCGGCCTCGTCGACGAACCGCCGCAGGACGGTGAGCGCGCGCTGGGACCCGGTGGGGATCGGCTGACCGGACGGGTCCCCGGCATCCAGGCCGCCGCGCGACGAGGGCGCCGCTTGCCACGCCCCGACCGCCGCGCCCTGCTGCCGCAGCCGGTCGGCAAGCTCGCGGCTGGGCGGCACGTCCACCCGGATCAGCTCCACGCCCGCGTCGATCGCGATCCGCGCCTCGTCCAGCGCGTCCGCGATCGCGGGCTCCATGAGCACCGCCCCGAGCCACGGTCGCGGCGGGTCACCGAGCAACCCGAGCAGCTCCCGCCGGGCCACGCGGTTGGCGTCGATGCGGTCGAGCGCGACGCGAGCGAGCCGGGTCGCGTCGGCCACGGCGACCGCCCGCTGGTCCGGTTCCGCCAGCAGCTCCGCCTCGAGGGCCAGGTCCACGTTGCCGGCCGTCACCTCGAGGGCGAGCTCGAGGGGCGGCAGGTCGTACTCCGCCATGGCCATCGCGAACGGCAGCGCGATGCCGCCGGCGAGGCGGCCGGGATCCGGGCCCAGGTACCGGTCCACCACCTCCGTCGCCAGTGGGCGACCCGCACGGTCGATCCCCGCGACGCCGAACAGGCGCAGGATCGCCCGCTCCTGGCCGATGGTCGTGGACGACGCGGCGGCGGCGCCCCACGCGGCGGCGAGCGCGGCGGCCCGTTCGCGCAGGGCGTCGAGGTCCCCGATCTCCCCAAGCGCGTGCATGGCCGCAGTATGGCGGGCTACGCGGGCTCGGCGGGCCCCGAGCGCGCCGGGTCGCCGACCCACACGTGGCCGTCCTCGAACCGCTCGGCTTTCCAGATCGGCGCCCGCGCCTTCGTCTCGTCGATCGCGTAGCGGGCCGCGGCGAAGGCGGCGTCCCGGTGCGGGGCCACGGCGACGACGACCACCGACGGCTCGCCCAGCGGGACGGGCCCGGTGCGATGGACGATGGCCAGCCGCCGGACGTCCCAGCGGGCCTCGATCTCGTCCGCGATCTGCCCCAGGACCGCGAGCGCCATCGGGTCGAACGCCTCGTACTCCAGCTCCTCGACCACGCGGCCGGCATGGCGCCCGGCCTCCGCCTCCTGGCCCGGCGCCGGCGTCCCCGGCGTCACCCGCGTGCGACCCACGAACGCGACGACGCCGCCGTCCTCGTCCGTGGCCAGGCGGTCCGCGAGGTCCGTCACGAGGTCCGCGGGGAACGGCGCGTCGCGGATCTCGAGGATCCGGCGGCCGTCGTCGCCGGCGGGCGCCTGCTCGTCCGCCCCGCCGCTCGCGGGCTCGTCCGCCCCGCCGCTCGCGGGCTCGTCCGCCCCGCCGCTCGCGGGCTCGTCCGCCCCGCCGCTCGCGGGCTCGTCCGCCCCGCCGCTCGCGGGCTCGTCCGCCCCGCCGCTCGCGGGCTCGTCCGCCCCGCCGCTCACGGGCGGGATGCACGCGATCTCGTCCCCGTCCCCAAGGGGCGTGTCCGGGTCCGCGTAGCTCCCGTTGACGGCGAACCGCAGGAACGCCCGGCCGGGCGCCAGCGCGGGCACCACCTCGACGACCGCGGACCACGCGTCGTCCACCGTCGAGCCCGGGGGCACCTCCAGGCGCAGCTCGCGCGTGCCCGCGATCTCGCGCTGCATCGCAAACAACCGGACGCGGATCCGGAGCGGCGGCAGAGCAGCCATCAGACCAGCAGTCCGGCGCCGAAGTAGAGGCCGGCCGCGAGGATCGTCCCGGAGGCGATCGTGCCGACGTTGATGTACAGCAGGCCCGTGGCCGATTCCATCGATCGCGACATGGCCGTCCGGACCGCCGCCCAGGACACGACCAGCGGGAACACCAGCCCCACGACCAGGCGCAGCCACACGAACAGCGCCCACGGCCCCACCAGCGCCCCGAACGGGCCGTCGCCGCCATTGGGCCCCCCGGCGCCCGGTCCCACCCCGAAGCCGACCCACAGCGCAAAGAGCACGACCTGCAGCCCCACGATCCACTGGAGCCGCCGCGTGATCATCACGAGCGGCGCCTCGGGCAGCTTCGGCGTGACCAGGTACCAGTGCCCGAGGATCATGGCCGCGAACACCCCGCCGGTCGCCGCGGCCAGCACCAGCAGCTGGATCGCGAGGGGGATCACGCCCATCAGGCCGTCTCCCCAGGTCATCGCCCCCAGCACCAGGGCCGCGACGCCGGCGCCCAGGCCCGCCAGCAGCGGGATTTTCGCCTGCCGGCCGCGCGCGATGACGACCATCGCCACGAGCGCCAGCACCACGAACGCGGCCAGCGCCGCGCGCCGCGGGAGGTCGAACGCGGGATCCGCCACGACCGGTGAGCCCGCCGCGATCGGGGGCAGGCCCGCGTCCGACAGGAATGCGAGCAGCCCGAAAGCCGCCGCGCCGAACGCCGTGAACGCCAGGAATCCCCGGGTGGCGGTCGTGGCCAGCCGCCCGAGCACCGCCACCGCGAACGAGCCCACGGCAAGCGACGCCAGGACCGTCCAGTTGACGAGCGCGAGATTGGAGGCGATCTGCTCGGAGGGCACGACCCGAGTGTACCGGCCGGGCGGCGGACAATGGCCGAGTCGGGCTCTGCCCCGGATCCACCGGGACGGACCGACCGACAGGCTCACGGACCACGGGACCCGGCTGGGTGACGCACTGAGGCGCGGCCCATCGGGCGGGGCCGGCTGGGCTCGGTCGCCCCGTCCGCCCTGCGGTCGCCGCCCGCGGCGCCCCGCGCCTCCCTGCCGGGGTCCGCCCGCGCCTCCCTGCGGTCGCCGCTCGCACCGCCCCGCGCTTCCCGCCCGCGCCGCCCCGCCGGCGTCCGCCCGCGCCGCCCCGCCGGCGTCCGCCCCGCCGCGCCGCCCCGCCGCCGATCCTGGCCAATTGACAACCAGCGGGGCGTACGTCGAGGACCCGAGCGCCTGCGGCGGCTCCCCTGTGCACGAACCGGACGACCGCGACCCGGAGTCCTTGTCACCTGTCGCTCCCCGCCGACGACTGGCGAGGACTCCTCGACGAGCACCAACCACGGCGGCATCTGACAAGGAGTCGGGCCCAGGCCGGCGCACCTCAGGGCGGGCCGGCGCACCTCAGGGCGGGCCGGCGCACCTCAGGGCAGGCCGGCGCACGGTCACCTCCAGGCGGAACAAGATCCAGCAGCGGCTGTTCTCCGCGATCACCGGCAACTGGCGGGCGGGCCACTCGTCAGCCACGAGGTCGTGGTCGAGCTGCTCGGCGCCACCACGGCCCGCACCGCCCGCCAGCCGAGGCCATGTGCCCGTCGCCCGTGCCCACGGCGATCGCGAGCAGCGCGACAGGTCGCCGCGGGCCCTCGGAGGCGTGAACCCGGCGGGACCTCCTGCCAGCCCGGAGGTCCCGCCGGGCGTGCAGTCGAGGTCGATCGTGAGCGGCCCGAGAGTGTGGGAAGATCACATCCGGCAGGTGCTCCCCCGTCATGACCGATGGGTTGATGATTCACAGCCATCCTCCCTGTCCAGACGGGCATCTTGCTCGTCTGTCCCGGATCGGCGGATCAGGCCACGGTGTCGGCAGATCTGTCCCGGATCGGCGGATCAGGCCACGGTGTCGGGGAATCGGGTTGCATGGGAGACGCCGCCTGGGGCGGCAGGAGGCTAGCGAATGGCGATCGGTCGCGACACCACGTTCACCTGGTACGGCCATGCCTGCGTCGAGGTCGTCTCGCCGGGCGGCAGGACGATCCTGTTCGACCCCTGGTTCGGCAACCCGAAGAGCCCGAAGCCGGCCGACGCGGTGACCCGCTGCGACCTGCTCCTGGTGACCCACGGCCACGGCGACCACATGGGTGACGCGGTGGCGCTCGCGAGCCGGCTGCGACCGGCCTGGCCGTGCATCCACGAGATGAGCCTGTGGCTGGCGCGACGCCTGCCCGGCGGCGGCGACCAGGTGACCGGGATGAACAAGGGCGGGACCGTGGAGGCTGCGGGGCTGCGGGTGACGATGGTGGGGGCCGAGCATTCCGCGGGCGACTGGAACCCCGACGGCGGAGTCCCGCTGTACCTCGGCGAGCCGGCCGGCTTCATCGTCGAGCTGGAGAACGGCTTCCGCATCTACCACGCGGGCGACACGGCCGTGTTCGGCGACATGGCGCTCATCCGGGACCTCTATCGACCCGAGCTCGCGATGCTGCCGATCGGCGGCCACTTCACGATGGACCCGCGCGCGGCCGCGGTCGCCGTGGAGCTGCTGGGCGTGAAGGACGTCCTCCCGATCCACTGGGGCACCTTCCCGCTCCTGGCGGGGACGCCCGGCGCGCTGCAGGAGGCGATCGACGCCCGTGGCCTGCAGGCGACGGTGCACGCCTGGGCGCCGGGCGAGACGGTGCGCTGAGCGAGGGCGGCCACGACGCCGCACCGCGAGAAGGAGAAACGGCCGGCCCCGGTGGGGCCGGCCGTTCACGTTGGCTACGGAGAGATCAGGACGAAGCGGAGCGCGCGATGCTGTCCTCGGAGCAGTGTCCGGGGCCGATCGTGCCCTCATTGTAGCTGCCGAGGAGGCCCGCGTAGGCGATCACCTCCGAGCGAAGCGTCTTCGACAGCTTGTCGTTCTGGGTGTGGGTGGAGAAGAAGCCCTCCGCCCACGTGATCGCGTCCAGGACGGACTGCGGTGCGTCCGCCGGGCTGGCGATGTTGAGGACGGCGGCTTCGTACTGGTGGGCGAGGATGTAGTAGGCGTTGCCGCCCTTGGGAGCCGTCCAGAACACCTGGTACCAGGTCTGGCCGCTCAGGAAGAAGGTCTCGTTCGGGCCTTCGGAGACGCCGTCACCATCGACGTCGCCGATGTTGTACCAGTTCTCGTCCGTGGGGGCCGGTCCGAACTCCGAGTGCGTCTTCCAGTAGCCCTGGGTCAGGGTGCAACCGGTCGGGCACGGGATCGTGATCACGAGCGGCCAGTGATCTGACCCCTTCGTGTTGGTGTCATTGGTCGTGAAGGTCACGGTGTTGTCGATCGTGACCTGGCCGCACTGATTGGTGTCGAACGGCCCGAACGTCCTCGTGTAGGAGAACGTCTTGGGTGCCTGCGTGTAGCTGACCGGGCCGAAGGTCAGGTCATCGCTCGTGTCGCCCGGCGTGCCGTAGTCATCGACGATCGTGGTCGACTCGTCGACGAGCTTGGTCGGCGCACCGAAGGTCACGTTCGCGGTCCCCGTCTTGTCGACGGTGGTCCCGTCGCTCGCGACCAGCAGGTACGTGTAGTTGTGATTCTGCCGCACGGCGGTCGCCGTGTTGGTGCGGCTGGTCGCGTCGGGCAGATCAGCGCCGTACGTGCAGTCCAGCGTGCTGTTCGCCGCAAGCGTGTACGGGAACGTCACGCCACAGTCGACGGTGGCATCGATCGCACCCGTGAGCACGTCGCTGACCCCATTGATCGTCGCAGGGATCGGGTTCGGGTTGTTGACGTGGATGTTGCCCGACGCGGCCCATGCCGAGTCGGTGTAGTGGTCGACGTCGACCTTGATGCTGTACGGGTAGCCCACGTAGGTCTCACCCGGGTTGAGCGTCAGGGCACCGCCGTTGGGATCGCTGGAGAACTTGTCGATCGTCCAGGAGAACTGGCGCTGGTACGTCGTGGCCGCGTCCTTGGTGACGTTGATCTCGTAGCACGAGACCGACACCGAGGCCGAGTCGTGCTGGCTCGTCTGGGTGATCGTGGCCGTGTTGTCGTGCGTGCCGGCGTCACCGTTGCAGGTGAACGTCCTGTCGTAGGTCCAGGTGGCGTCATCCGACACCGGACCCCAGCTCGAGCCGTTCGTGTCGGTCACGTTGATCGACGCGTTCACCGACGTGATCGTCGGCGACGCGAACGACACGCTCGCGATGCCGGTCCTGCTCGTCGTCCCGGCGTTCGAGGCCACGAGCAGGTACGTGTAGTTGTGGTTCTGCCGGACGGCCGTCGCGGTGTTCGTCCGGCTGGTCCCGTCGGGGAGGCTGGCGCCGTAGGTGCAGTCCAGCGTGGCGCCGGCCGCCAGGCTGTACGGGAAGTTCACGCCCACGCCGCAGTCCACGGTCGCGTTGATCCCGCCGCTGATCGCGTCGCTGACGCTGTTGATCGTGGCCGCCATCGGGGCCGGGTTGTTGACGTGGATGTTGCCCGACACGGCCCAAGCCGAGTCGGTGTAGCCGGTCTTGTCCACCGAGACCGTGTACCGGGAGGTCCCCGACTCGCCCGTGAACAGCTGCCACGAGGCGGGCGTCACGGACTTGTCGATCGTCCAGTCGTAGGTTCGGGTGAGGGACGTGTTGGCGTCCTTGGTGACGCTGATCTCGTAGCAGTTGACCGTCACCGAGGCCGAGTCGTGCTGGCCCGTCTCGGTGATCGTGGCGGTGTTGTCGTGCATGCCGGCGTCACCGTTGCACGTGAACGTCTTGTCGTACGAGGTCGAGCCTGACGCGCTGAACGCACCCAGGCTTCCCTGGACGCTGTCCGTCACGTGGATCGTGTCGTTGACCAGGGTGGTCGGCGAGCCGAAGGTCACGGGCGCGGTGCCTTGGAACGAGCCGCCGTCCGCGAGCGTGGCGGTCGCGGTGTTCGTCCGCGAGGTGCCATCCGGGAGGGCCGAGCTGTACGTGCAGGTGAACGACCCGCCGGCCGCGAGGAGGTAGGGGAACTCCACCGGACAGGCCGGTACGACCGATCCGACGCCACTGATCGAGTCGGTGACGCCGGTCACGCTGGCTGCGGCGCCGGACGGGTTGCTGACGACGATGTTGCCGCTCAGCGCCCAGTTGCTGTCGACGCCGATACCCTTCGTCAGGTCAACCGTATAGTGGGAGGTCCCGCTCTCGTTGGCGAACAGGCTCCAGGAGGCCGGCGTGGCGCTCTTGTCGATCGTCCACGGGAAGGTCCTGGTGTAGGTGGTGGTCGCGGTCTTCGTGACGGTCAGGTAGGCGGCCTTGCGGACCGACCACTCCTCGAACCCGTCACTCGAGCTGTACTCTTCGCCGGCCTCCGAGTAGAGGTAGACGTACTTGCCGCACGACGCTCCGTCGAAGCCGTTGTACTGGCAGGTTAGCCCCGCCTCGCCGAAGGCAGAGTTCGGGACGAGGAAGACCATGTCTCCGTTGCCGCTGCCGGGCGCGAGGTCGTAGTTGAGCTTGACGTACCTATCGGTCCCGGCGTCAAGGTCGTAGACCAGGAACGTCCCGTCGGACTGGCCGAACGTGGCGCTGGTCGGGTCCGCGCTGTTGATGCTCGCGGTCGGCGACAGGAACAGCCGGAGCTTGTCGAGGGACAGGAACGCGCTTGGGTTCCCGGAGACCTCGTTGATGTCGAGCCGGAACTCCCGATACAGGGTTCCACCGACGTTCACCAACGGGACCTGGTTGAGTGACAGGTCCCGCGTGAAGGGCGACGTCAGCTCGTCGTACTGGACCGGCCGGCCGCTCGTGTTGTAGCCCTGCTCGGTGCTGCCGGCCTGGAACCGGACAAAGGAGTCGAACACACCGGTCCCGGTCGAGCTGCTGAAGTTCGACTGGGTAAAGATCGCCCCGTTGACGGTCGCCGACGCGTTCAGGGTGGTCAGATCGACGGGCGTGCCGCTCCCGAAGGCAGCGCCTACGCCGAGCGCGAGCGTCGCGACGACTGCCGCCGCGACCTGGAGTGGCTTGTGCAGCATGAGACCTCTCCTCGCTCTGGTGGGGTGGCTTCTGTTTCCTTCCATGGGCTGACCCTCCTGCCGCCCACCCGGCGGCAACGCGTTGAGACGAGACCGCGGGAAACGGGACCTCGCGCGTGCGCGCGGGGCCCAACGGTCGGTCTCGGGGACCGCTGAGCGGACATCGGGGCAGGAAGATGGGCGCGCTCGAAGAGCACCGGTGACCCTGAGACGGACGAGGGTCCTCGACACACCCGCAACCGGGCTCTCCCTGCTCCCCCGGCGACCGTGGCCCGAAGCTCCCTCGCAGCGTCGGGATGGATCACCTGCCCGGCGCCGGACCCCCGTCGTCGCGCCATGGCGTGAGCGGATCTTGCAAGTACAGAAGTACTAGGTCAAGTGGCCTAATGGCCCATGCGGGACGGATTTCGGCAGTTTTGGCGCATCTGTCCGCTAATTGACACCGTGATGGACTCGCCGGCTCGCCGGCTCGACCGGTCGCGGCGGCGATGGGCCCGGCCGCGGCCGCGCGCCGCGTCAGGCCATCGGGTCCAGGGCGCCCAGGCGCTCGGTCAGGCGCAGGTTCTCCCGGTAGTCGATCGGCACCTCGACCAGCGACGGACCGGCGACGTCCAGCGCCCGCCGGAGCGTCGGCGCCAGGTCGGCCGAGGACTCCGGCCGGAACGCGGCCATGCCGAACGATCGCGCCAGCGCCACGAAGTCCGGGTTGCCGAACGACACCCCGAACGGCCGCCCGAACTCGTTGCGCTGCTTCCAGTCGATGAGCCCGTACCCGTCGTCCCGCCACACGACGACCGTGACCCGGACGCCGAGCCGCACGGCCGTCTCCAGCTCCTGGACGTTCATCAGCAGCCCGCCGTCCCCGCACAGCGCCACCACGTGCCGGTCCGGGTGCACCAGGGCGGCCGCGATCGCGCCCGGCAGCGCGATCCCCATCGACGCGAAGCCGTTGGAGATGATCACGGTGTTGGGCTCGTACGCCTGGTACAGCCGGGCGACCCAGATCTTGTGCGCGCCGACATCGCTCACCACCACGTCCTCCGGGGCGAGCACGGCGCGCAGGTCCGCGATGGCCTTCTGCGGACGGATCGGCCAGCCGTCGTCCGCCTCGTAGGCACGGAGGTCGCCGAGCAGCGCCCGGCGAAGGTCCGAATGGACCAGGACCTCGCCCGACTCGTGGCGCTCGCCGGCATCGCGACCGCCGATGCCCTGGGGCAGGATCGCGGCCAGGAGCCGCCGCAGCGTGCCGTCGATATCGCCGATGAGCTCCACCTCGGGCCGGTAGGCGGCATCGACCTCCGCCGGAGTGGTGTCGATGTGGACGATGCGCTTCCTGCCGTCCGGGTTCCAGCGCGCGGGCGCGTATTCGACCGGGTCGTAGCCGACGGAGATGACGAGATCGGCCCGATCGAAGCCCGACAGCACGTGGTCGCGCGCCTGGAGCCCCACGGCCATCAGCGACAGGTGGGATCGATCGTCCATGGCGCCCTTGCCCATGAACGTGACGGCGACCGGCACGTGGAGCCCGCGGGCGAGGGCGCGCAGCTCGGGCGACGCGTGGCGGCGGAGCACGCCGTTGCCGGCCAGCACGATCGGCCGGGTGGAGGCGGCGATGAGCGATGCGGCGTGGGCGATCGCCTCGTCCGTGGGCTCCGGGAAGTAGGCGCGGGACAGGGACAGCGGCGCGAGCCCGGGGTCCACCGGCGTCGCCGCAACATCCTCCGGCAGCTCGATGTGGGTGGGGCCAGGCTTCTCGAGTCGCGCGACGCGGAACGCCTTGGCGACGATCTCGGGGATGGCCGCGGCCCGCTCGACGCGCGTCGTCCACTTGGTGACCGGCTCCAGCATCCGCGGGATGTCCACGTACTGGTGCGCCTCCTTGTGGACCTTGTCGATCCCGGTCTGCCCGGTCAGCGCCACCATGGGCGCGTGGTCCAGGTACGCATCCGCGATGCCGGTGATGAGGTTCGTGGCGCCCGGCCCGAGCGTCGACATCGCCACGGCGCAGCGGCCCGTGAGGCGGCCGTAGACATCGGCCATGAACGCGGCGCCCTGCTCGTGACGGGTGGTGACGTGGCGGACGCGGCCGTCGTCCGCGAGTGCCTCGAGGACGTCCATGGTCTCCTCGCCGGGGACGGAGAAGACCCACTCGCAACCCTCGGCCGCGAGGCAGTCCACGAGGAGGCGAGCGGCGGTGCGCGGCGTGCTCACCCCGGGAGTCTACCCGGACCGGTCCGGACCGCCGTCAGGGCGTGCAGCTGTAGCGGATGCCGGCCCGGTCGAGCGAGAACGTCCTGTTCAGACGATGGAGTCGAAGCCGATCGGGTTCGCGAGGACCGCGGCCAGTGCCTGGTCAAGAGCCGGACCCAGTTCCATGGCCGTGCGAACGGCGGTGATCGCCTGGAGGTACATCCGGACCTGGTCGAGGTCGAGAATGCGGTCCTTGCGGTCCGTGAGGAAGTGCTCCAGCGGTCGGAACGACCCACCCCAGGCCCATGCGTCGGTCGAGACGCCGGTGAACACCTGGGTGGCGTTGATCCGCACCTCCGAGGCCGCGGCGTCATGGTGGATGGCCTCCACGCGGTTCGAGCCCTCGCCCGTGAACCGCACGTCCGGCGGGGTCGGGGCTTCCAGCAGATGCGCCTCGCCCAGCTTCGCCCCGAGCTCCGCCATCCGGACGAACAGGTCGTGGTCGACGGGGAACGGGATGCGCGGGTGGTCGATGGCGAGCTCCGCGGCGAAGCGGCTGCGATACGCCGGGGCGGAAAGGACGCCGAACACGAACCAGCCGATGTGCTCGACGGACGAAGCCGTGCCGTAGGTCGCCTTCAGGCGGACGACGAGATCCGGGTTCAGATTCTCGCGCCAGGGGTGTTCGATGGGCAGGAGGGCGCCCGCGTCTTCCGAGCCCTCGGCGAGATGGAGAGGGTAGACGAAGTCCCAGTCGCTGGTGAGATGGGCACAGGCGACCACGGTGACGACGCTGGCCACCGCCATACTCATCTTCGGGCCAGTCCGCTGGACCACGAGTGCCATTCGATGACCATCGGATGCGCCGAGTGGCTTCGGCAGCAAATGGCGCATGACGCGCGTTGCCGGCTGTCCAATTGCCACCGGATCCCAATACAGCCAACGGTGATCGAATACCCGGTACGCCCACCGGATAACCCGCGCGCCAGAATAGGGTTGGAATTGCTTGCGCTTCTCGGCGAGGCGCCACCGGCTGGAGTCGGCGAAGCCGAGCAACTCATGGATCTCGTCGGGGGTGCGCACAGGATCCGTCAAGACCTGAGCTCGGGACATCGCGATGGCGCGATCAGGATCGCTCAGCACGTCGTCCCGCTCGGTCTTCGTGCCGCTGCTATGGAGTGGGAAGATCTCCGGCATCGACGGCCAGGAGGCGTAGTCGCTCGCGGCAGAGGCCGGCGCGAACGACCAGTACGGCGCCTCCGGCTCCACCGTCGCCCAGCCGGGTCCGCCCAACCGCACGGCGTCCGCCGCCGCGTACTTCTCGGCCCGCGTCCCGCGCATCTCCCGGTGGTGGACCACCGCCCGCCCCGTGCCCGGCCCTGGTCGCTTGACGAAGACGGAGATCGCGACGCCCTGCTGGACATCCGGAAAGACCTTCTCGTCGGTCACGCCCTTGACCCACAGCCGCTGGTTGCCGTGCAGGTTGAAGATCCACGCCTCGTCGAAGCGGTCCAGCAGCGCCTTCCGGATCCCGCGGTGGATCCGCCCGTTGATGAACCCGTGGTTGGTCACGAACGCCAGGATCCCGTGCCCCGGCGACGCCTTCTGCTCGAACAGCTTCCAGACCGCCCAGCGCATGAACTTCAGGTAGTCATCGTTGAGCGCGATCCGCGCGTCCTTGATCAGCGGCGATGTCGCGCGCCCGTCGACCGTCTTCCACGCCGCGAACAGCCGCTCGATCTCCGGCTGCTTGTTGTGACTCGTGGCGGACCAGGGCGGATTGCCGATGATCGCGAGGACCGGCTCGTCCGACTTCACCCGCTCGGCCGCGTGCGCCTCCTCGATCAGGCCCGGCACGAAGAACGCCAGCAACCCTCCGTCGTCCGCCCGCGCCAGCGGGTCGCCCAGCGTGTTCGTGAGGTAGATCGCCGCGCGCTTGTTGAGGAACCTCACGTGGTACGCGTGCGCGAACAGCGCCATCTTCACGTGGGCGATCGTGTACGGCGCCGGCAGCAGCTCGAACCCGAAGAAGTGCTGGAGCACGTGGTCCTCGAGCACCGTCCGGATCACGCCCGATCCCAGCTCGCTGGCGACCTCGTCCACGGCCATCTGCGCGGCCGCCAGCGGGAACGTGCCCGTGCCGACAGCCGGATCGAGCAGCCGCACGTCCTTGTCCGCGAGGCCCAGTGGCTTCCCGAAGTCCCGCTTGAGCGAATCGTTGACGGCGCGGACGACGTAGTCCACGAGGGGTCGTGGCGTGTAGTAGACGCCCTTGCGGATCCGCTCGGCCTTGTCGTACGCGGCCAGGAAGTGCTCGTAGAAGTACAGGATCGGGTCCGGTGAGCCCGCGGACGGATGCCCGATCGACCCGATGACCGCATCCGGTGTCGAGTTGAGCAGGTGCAGCTGGTCCGTCAGCCAGATCGTCATCGGCTCCGGCATGGCGCCGCCAACCCGGAGCGGCTCGATGGCCGAGCGGAGGATCGGGATGTCCGGCGGGATCGCCCTCCACGCCGCCTCGAGGTCCGCGACAGGGCCGGCCTCCAGGCGCACCAGGAACAGCGCATAGGTCAGCGTCTGCGCGTAGGTGTCGGCGAAGTCGTCCGCTTCCATGTCCGACATCAGCGTCCGCCGATAGAAGTCCCACAGCTTGCGCAGCGCATCGCCGTCCGCGATCGCCGGACGCAGCAGCTCCCGGATCGCGTCCCGCAGCAGGGTGGCGCAACGGGCGAGCCCATCGGCCAGCATCTCCGCCGATGTCGCGGCGGGCGCGGTCGCGGAGAAGAACGCGGACAGCAGCTGACCGGCCTGGGCGAGCTGTCCGGCCGAGACCGCCGTGGAGCCGGCCGACACCTTCGCGATGGACTCGGTCAGCACCACGTCCAGCCGGCCCACCTCCGGCCGGAACAGCGTCAGGCGCAGGAAGTCCGTGACCAGCAGGTTCTCGAGCGTGGACCGGTAGCGGTGACCTGCTCTGATTCCAGGGCCTCGGCGAAGCGGCTGGCCGTCCCCGGCTGCTTCGTCTCCCCGTAGCCGATCGCGATCCCGTCCGCGTCGACGATCTGGAGGTCTGGCTGGCCGACATCCGCGAGACGTAGCTCGCTCCGGACGGTGACCCGGCCGAACCCGCCGCGCGCGAGGAGGAACTCCCCAAGCGCCGCGCGGTACGTGTGCTCCGTGGCCCCGGGGATCGTGACACGCCTGGATCGCCTGGAGATACGCCCGGACCGTGCCGCTCCGCAACGTCATCGCATATACGGCGGGGCCGGCGGAAGCGTCGCAACGGCCGCCACGAACAGCGGTGCGGCGGGCGGCGGCTCGGACTCCTCCTGGCACACGCGAGCGCCCGGCCTCAGCTGCCCCAGTGAACGATCAGACTCTCGTCGGCGCTCGCGGTCGGGATGTCGACGTGGAGGAGCCGGGGATTTCGGTGCGGTGCCGGTACGCTCAGGCCGCGACGCGCCATGGATGCCAGGTAGACATCGCGTGCCTCGGCCAGCTGCAGGACCGCGTCGTAGGGGGTCTCACCCTGGGCCATCAGCCCGGGCAGCTCCGGATGGCTGGCCAGGTAGACCTGCCGGTCTCCAGCGATGTCGGGAACCACGGTGATGTCATAGCCCTCAGCATCGGCCACCTGCGGGGGAAGGAGGAGGGTCATCTGTTGCTCTCCAGGGTCGCCAACTCGACCCCGTCCTGGTTGAGCAGCCGGATCCCGATCTGCTTCTTTCGACCACGTTCGGCGGGGGTGGCGACCATGCGGATCACGACGGTCATCGTCGGATGCATCACCGGGAACGAGCGCGCCACGATGCGCTCGAACGCACCCAGCACGTTCAGCTTCCCTTCAGTGCTCAGGTTCGCCGCATCAGCCAGGAGCATGTACTCGAGCCGCATTGGCACTCCTCGGTCGTCCACCGTCCGTGGTCTTCACGCTGTGCAGGACCGTCGGCCGACTCCTCGGTCAAGGTACCGGCTCGTCGACCTGGAGGTCGTCGAGGTACAGCACCTCGAGCTGAGGGCTCGAGGTGATATGGCGGTCATTCGTCACGAAGGCCGTGGCGTCGGCCGCCCGGGCACACGCGAGGTGGATCGCATCGGCCAGGCCCAAACCGGTCCGCCCACGGATCCAGGCCGCGTCTTCGGCCGTATCCGCGTCCATCGGGATGATCCGGAATCCCATGTCCCGGATCGCGGCCGCGGCGTGCTCGAAGGCGGCGCCGTCACCGAAGCGGGCAGGACCCGTGAGCACCTCGGCGATACCGACGCTCGCCATCACCCCCTGGATGCGATCCGCGGCGACCGCATCGACGACCGCCCCGGCGATCTCAGCCCGTTTCGGGTCGTTCTCCATGAGGTAGATCAGCAGGTTGCTGTCGATCGAGACGCGCGCGTGCTGCGCCACCAGGTCCTGGATCGATCCGGGCCTCTCGTTCAAGTGCCTGCTCCTCCCATTCGTCGCGAAGCCGGCGGACGTAGGTGACAGGATCCGGCTCGTACCAGCCCTTGCCTGCGGCGAGACCCCGGAGCCGGTCCGACGCCTTCTCCGGTCGTCGCCGCAGAATGAGCTCGTCACCGCGGACCGCCACCGTCAGGCGATCGCCCGGCTCGATCCCCAGCCGCCGGCGGGCTTCGCTTGGGATGGAGATCTGGTTCTTGGTACTGACCTTCGCGCTTAGCACCATGGCGCGATGCTAAGCAACGGCCAGCCACGCGTCAACCATTCGGGCGTGATCTGTGGACGGGATCGCGGACCGCAGCCGCTACTGCGGCCAGGCGAGGACCATGATCCTGGTCTCGGTCATGTCCTGGATCGCCCAGCGCAGGCCCTCCCGGCCCAGGCCGGAGTCCTTGACCCCGCCGTAGGGCATGTGGTCGATCCGGTAGGTCGGGGCGTCGTTGACGATGACTCCACCGACCTCGAGGCCGCCGAACGCCGCCCAGGCATGGTCGAGATCGTTCGTGAACACGCCCGTCTGGAGACCGAAGGCGCTGTCGTTGACGGCGGCGATCGCCTCCTCGATGTCGCGGAACCGGAATGCGACCACGACCGGCGCGAAGGCCTCGCTGCTGCATATCCGGGCGTGCGACGGGACGTCCGTGAGGACCGTCGGCGGGAAGAACGTTCCGTCGGCGGTGCCGCCGATGAGCACCTTGCCGCCCATCGCCTTCGCCTCGTCGACCCAGGCCTGCGTCCGCAGGGCGTTCTTCTCGTCCACCATCGGGCCCACGTCCGTGGTCGGATCCGCGGGATCACCCACCTTGAGCGCCCCGGCGGCCGCGACGAACCGGTCCATGAACTCGTCCCAGACAGCCTCGTGGACGAACATCCGCTGGATGCTGATGCACACCTGGCCGGAGAAGGCGAAGGCGCCGGTGATCGTGCGCTTGACCGCCCAGTCGAGGTTCGCTGACCGGTCGATGATCACGCCGGCGTTGCCGCCCAGCTCCAGCACGACCTTCTTCTTGCCGGCCCGCTCCTTCATCCGCCAGCCCACCGCCGGACTGCCGGTGAACGTGAGGAGCTTGAATCGATCGTCGCCGACCATGTGGTCGGCCAGCTCCCGGCTCATGGGCAGGATGCTGACCATGCCGTCGGGGACGCCGGCCGCATCGATGATCTCGGCCACCGCGAGCATGACCAGCGGATCCTTGGACGGCGGCTTGAGGACGATCGGGTTGCCCGACGCGATGGCCGGGGCGACCTTGTGGGCCGCGAGGTTGAGCGGGAAGTTGAACGGGCTGATCCCGGCGATCGGGCCGATCGGGAAGCGGCGGGTGATCCCCACCCGATCCTTGCTGCTGGCCATCAGGTCCAGCGGGAGCACCTCGCCCGTCATCCGTTCCGCCTCCTCGGCTCCGAGGCGGAATGTGAGCACCGCGCGGTCCACCTCAACCAGGGCGTCGCGGACCGGCTTGCCCGCCTCGGCCGCGATGAGGGCGCCCAGCTCCTCCCGTCGCGCCTTGATCCCGGCGCTCACCTCGCGCAGGATCCGGCCGCGCTCGTAGGCCGGCAGCGTGCGGGTGACCTCGAATGCGGCCACGGCCGCCTGGACGGCCTGCTCGTACTGCTCGGCCGTCGCCTGGTAGGTGGCGCCGGCCGGCTCACCGGGTCGGGCCGGGTTCTCGACAACCAGGACGTCTGGCGAGTCCACCCACCTCCCGGCGAGATAGATCGGGTGCGGGGCGGTTCCGGTGAGCGTGGCCATCGATGGGCTCCTGGGGCGTACGGGTCGGTACGTGGCGTGACGGACGGATTCTATGGCCGCCGGGCTGTTGGCCCGGCGCGCTCGCCACCAGGCGGTCCGGCGGGGTCCGGCAGGCGGCCCTGCGCGCTCCGACGGGCGGCTCGGCACGCGGCCGGGCGGGCGCGGCGGTCGCGGCTGGGCAGCGGCGGCTGGCCAGCGGCGGCTGGCGGGGCCGGGCGCGGCGGCATGGGCGCGGCGGCCCTGCAACGCAGCGGACGGGGCGTAAGCGGCGGATGAGCGGCCGGCGACATGCTCCGCGCATGGGTGGGCGACGCAGCGCCGCCGTGATCGCGGCAGCGCGGGAGGCGGACGAGATCCGGCGGTCGGTCGGCACGAGCGTCGCCGCCGCCAGGCGGCGACGCGGCTGGACGCAGCTGCAGCTCGCGGCGCGTGCCGGCACGAGCCAGTCGGCGATCAGCCGAATGGAGCGGGGCGTCGCGCCCCTTGAGGTCGAGGAGGTGGTCCGCGTCGCCCGCGTACTCGGGCTCACCCTGCGGCTCGAGCTCAGCCGCGACCCGCTCGATCGCCCCGCCGACGCCGGGCACCTGGCGATGCAGGAGCTGCTCGTCCGGCTTGCGCACGCGACCGCGGGTGCCGCCCTCGTGGAGCTGCCGCTGGGGGCCGGTGATCGTAGCCGCTCCGTGGACGTCTGCGTCCACCGCCGGATGCACGGCGAGCTCGTCATCGAGGAGGCCTGGAACCGCATCGGGGACGTCGGTGCCGGTCTGCGCTCGTTCGACCGGAAGCTCTCGCTGGCGACCGAGGCCGCGATCGGTTTTCCCGCTCCGCCCCGGACGGTGACCGGCGTGTGGGTCGTGCGCGCCACCCGCGCGAACCGCGAGTTGCTCGCCGCGTACCCGGCCCTGTTCGCGTCGCGGTTCCCGGCGTCTTCACGGCAATGGGTGCGCGCGCTGGTCACCGGCTCGCCGGCGCCGAAGGAGCCCGGGCTCGTGATGTGCGACGTGGACGCCACGAGGCTGTTCGAGTGGCGGCCCGGCGCCCGGCCTTCGCCTCAAGTCCGCCCGGCTGCGGGCCGGTCGCCATAGTCAGGTGGCCCAGTGGGTCGCCGCAGTCAGCCTGTGACTATTCGTGGCTCAGCGGCGCGTCATGATGGGTCCGCGGGGTCGCTCACCACGCCGCGGGGGCCCAGGCAGCACCACTCCACGCACGATTTCGGGAGGCGCGGGGGTCCAGCCGCCGGGCGAGTCGATCCCTGGCGTGCGGTTCCGCGGGGAATAGTCGGCGGCTGACTACGCCGCGAGACGGCAGCGCGGCGAGGCGCCGGGCTGGCGGCAGGGGGCGAGGGGTGTGGGACGATGGGCGACGCGGCGATGTCCCGATGCGGCCACGTCCCGAAGCCGCGATGCCCGGGCGCGGCGGGCCCACGCTCCTGCGCCGTCCTACCGCCGCTTGCCGGTCCCGAAGATCGTGCCGGACACGCCGCGCAGCAGGGAACTGCCCGACGCTCGACGTCACCACGCGGCCAGCCATCATCCGGATCCCGGTCTCGAGCATCCGCTCCCGCTGGCGTTCGGCGGCCCTGGCCTCCCGCTCCTGCGCCTTGCGCTCGCGTTCCGCGGCGCGGCGCTCGGTCTCGAGGTCCCTCGCCCGGCGATTGATCTCGCGTTGCTGCTGCGTCATCGTCCCGTAGCCGCCCGGGGCGCCGGCCGTACCCGCGGCCACCTGGCCCACCTGTACCCGCGGCCACCTGGCCCGCCTGTGCCGCGGCCACCTGGGCCGCCTCTGCGGCCTGGTGAGCGGTGGCGAGGCGCGCGGTCATGGTCTCGTGTGCGCTGCGACCTGATCGTGCGCTCCACGTCGTAATGGGCCCTCATCGGGAACGTGCGAGCCGTCTTGCGCAACGCGTCGGCATCGTCGCGCGTGAACGCGCGCAGCGCGTGCTGGACCCGGTTGCCGAGCTGCACGAGCTTGGGCTTCGGCAGGTCGCCGACCTCCGGCAGGCTCTCGTACAGCTGGGCGAGCATCCACAGCACGAACGTCGAGTACAGCCGGGGCCGATCCATCACGTCCGCGACCTCGAGATCGAGCAGCGGCAGGTGTCGGAGACGATGGTCGCCCACCGGATCGAGCAGGCGGGGACGTTCGAGAAGGTCGTCACGCACTGACGGCCCCGCCGCGGGCCGCCGGGTCAGTCCTCGGCGGCCCGCGGGTACGTGCCCAGGACCCGGACCACCTCGGTCTCGGCCCGGAGGTCGGCCAGCGCCGCGGCGCATGCCGGGTCCGCCGGATCCGCGTCCAGGTCCGCCCAGAACAGGTACTCCCAGCGCGAGCCCCGCCCCGTCCACGGCCGCGACTCCAGCCGCGACAGGTTGATCCCGCGTGATGCGAAGGCGCCGAGCGAGCGGTGCAGCGAGCCGGGCACGTTGCGCACGGCGAACACGAGTGTCGTCCTGGGCGCACCCGCCATCGCCGCAACGCGGGCGGCCGACCGGACCTCGGCCAGTGCGCCGGGCCGGCTGGTCACCGCGAACCGGGTCCGGTTGTCGGCACCTGTCTGGATCCCGTCGGCGAGGACCTCGAGGCCGTAGATCGCCGCCACGCGCGCGGAGGCGACCGCCGCCGCGCCCCGCTCCCCTCGCTCCGCGACCTGCTTCGCCGCGCCGGCCGTGTTGTACGTCGTCAGGATCGTCCATGGGCGTGACCGCAGGAACTCGTCCGCCTGGGCCAGCGCGGCGGCGATCGAGTAGACGCGCTCGATCGTCTCCAGCCGCTCGCCCGGCAGGGCGAGCAGGGCCAGCCGCACGGGCACCGAAACCTCGCCCACCACCGGCAGCTCGAACTCGTACAGGAGGTCGAGGTTCTCGCGGATCGTACCCAGCAGGGAGCTCTCGACCGGAACGACGCCCGCATCGGCCTGACCGTCGCGGACCTCCTCGAACACGGCACGGAACGATGACAGGGGCCGGGGCTCGGACGCCGCGAAGAATCGGAGAACGGCCTCCTCGGCGAAGGCGCCCGGCTCACCGGTGTAGGCCACGACCGGCGAGCTCACGGCCGCCGCCCGTGGGTGACCTGCACCGCGACCGGGACCGCCGGCGGCCCGTCCGGTCGGCGCTGTGCGGACGCAAGGCGTTCGTCGGCGCGGACGTTGGTCGGGCCGGCCGGCAAGCCCGCGCGGCCGGCCCCACCTACCGGTTGAACCACTCGGTCGTGTCGATCGGGCTGGCCTCGTCGTCGAACTCGGCCTGTCCGGCAGAACCGGCCTGTCCGGCAGAACCGGCCTGTCCGGCGGAACCGGCCTCGGCCCCCCGCCGGCCGCGGCGCGCCCCGGCCGCGGACGCGGCGCCGGCCCATGACGCGGCGCCCAGCATGGCGTTGAGCGCGTCCACGTAGGCCTCCACGGAGGCCGCGACGATGTTCGTGCTCGAGACATCGCCCGTGAACCGGCCGTCGCTCCGCTCGCCCGGTGCGGCGATCGGGGGCGCTATCCGGACCGTCACGCGGCCCTCCGCGTCCGGCCCCTCCGCGAGCGCGTGCACGTCGTAGGCGAGCAGGAGCGGGTGTCCGCCGAGGACGTCGAGGAGCGCCCGGTCGACCGCCTTGTACAGGGCGTCGACCGCGCCGTTGCCCTCCGACGAGGCCTTCCACTCGTGGCCGCCGGCCCGGATCACGACGGCGGCCCGGCTGTTGACGTTGCTGCCCGAGGTCACCGTCCAGCGCTCGAGCCGTACCTCGGGCTCGTCGTGGGCCCGTGCCTCCGACTGTGCGTTGGGCGCTCCCGCGTCGTTCATGCAGTGCCTCCCGGGATGGCCGGCTCGTGGTGGCCGTTGGTGGTCGTGAACTGCCGCTCGTCCCGCCGCCGGAGCTCGGCGCCGGACTTCCAGATCGCGTACTCGAGCGAGTCGGCCAGCGCCTGCGCGGTGGCCGCGATGATGTTCGTGTCGCTGCCCATCGTGGACCAGGTCCGGGACCCGTCCCGGGAGTCGATGACGACGCGCGTCCGTGCCGCGGTCGCGCTCGTCCCGTCCAGGATGCGCACCTTGTAGTCAACGAGGTGGACGCCGTCAAGGACCGGATAGAACGCCCGGAGGGCCTTGCGGAGCGCTCCGTCGAGCGCGTTGACGGGACCGTTGCCGTCGGAGGCGGTGTGCAGGACCTCGCCCGCCACCTCGACCTTGATGGTGGCCTCGGCGAGCAGCTCCTGGCCCTCGCGCTGCTCCACCAGCACCGTGTAGTCCACGATCCGGAACGGCGCCGCATACCCGGGGCTGTGGTGACGGATCAGCAGCTCGAACGAGGCCTCGGCGCCCTCGAACGCAAGGCCCTCGTTCTCCAGGCGCTTGATGACCCTGGACAGCTCCCTGGGATCCACGCCGACGAGGTCGTGGCCGAGCTGCCGGGCGCGAATGGCCGTGTTGGCCCTGCCGCCCAGCTCGGACACGACCAGCCGGCCGGCATTGCCGACCATGACCGGGTCCACGTGCTGGTAGCTGCGCTCCACCTTGGCCACGGCCGCGCCGTGGACGCCGCCCTTGTGGGCGAACGCGGACCGCCCGACGTAGGGCTGGTAGTCGTTGGGGGTGACGTTCGCGATCTCGGCGACGGACCGGCTGAGGTCGGTCAGGGCGGCGAGATCGCCACCGCCCGCCGGGACCAGCCCGCTCGGCGTCTTGAGGGCGAGATTGGCCAGGATCGAGACCATGTTCGCGTTGCCGCAGCGCTCGCCGTAGCCGTTGATCGTCGCCTGAACGTGGCGAACGCCCGCCTGCACCGCCGCGATCGAATTGGCGACGGCCAGCTCGGCGTCGTTGTGCGTGTGGATGCCCCAGGTCACGGGCGCGGCGCCGGCATCCCCCTCCAGCGACCCGCGCACGTCGGCCAGGATCCGGACCAGCTCGTCGGTCAGGGTGCCGCCGTTGGTGTCGCACAGGACGAGCGTCCGGGCGCCGGCCTCGCGCGCCGCCCGGAGGGTCGCGAGGGCGTACTCGCGGTCCGCCCGGTACCCGTCGAAGAAGTGCTCGGCGTCGTACACCGTCTCGCGCCCGTGGTCGACGATGAACCCGACCGAGTCCGCGATCATGTCCAGGTTCTGCGCGGGCGTGGCGCCCAGGACCTCGGTCACGTGGAGCAGCCAGCTCTTGCCGAAGATCGTGACCACCGGCGTCTCGGCCGCGACGAGCTGCCGGAGGTTCGGGTCATCCTGCGGCCGGTTCGCCCGGTGGCGGGTGGAGCCGAACGCGGCCAGCCGCGCCCGCTCCCAGCGCACCTTGCGGGCGGCGGCGAAGAAGTCGATGTCCTTGGGGTTCGAGCCGGGCCAGCCGCCCTCGATGAACGGGAAACCGTACTCGTCGAGCATCCTCGCGACGCGCAGCTTGTCGGCCAGCGAGAGCGTGATGTTCTCGCCCTGGGTTCCGTCTCGCAGGGTGGTGTCGTAGAGGAAGACGGGGGGATCGGCGGTGGTCGTCATGGGTTCCTGGTCCTGTGGCCGTTCGGGAGGGGGATCGCCAACCTGGCTTGGCCGGTGCCCCGCGCTCAGGCGGTCACCGGCCGGCGAATCGCGATCCGCTGCCCGATGCGGCGGGCCATCTCCGCCGTTCCCACCTGGGTGCACGCGGCGGCCGCGTCGGGAGCCGAGGGCATGAGGTCCCTCGTCCGCACGCCTTCCGCGAGTGCCTCGCTCACGGCAGTCTCGATGGCCTCGGCGGCTGCGACCTCGCCCAGCGACCAGCGCAGCATCATCGCAGCCGACAGGATAGTGCCCAGCGGGTTGGCCAGGTCCCGGCCCGCGATGTCCGGAGCCGAGCCGTGGATCGGCTCGTACAGGCCGTGGCGGCCGTGCGCGGTCTGCCGCGTCCCGAGGGACGCCGAAGGCAGCATCCCCAGCGAGCCGGAGATCACCGCCGCCTCGTCCGAGAGGATGTCGCCGAACAGGTTCTCGGTGACCAGGACGTCGAACGCCACCGGCCGGCTCGCCAGCAGCATCGCCGCCGAGTCCACCAGCCGGTGCTCGAGGGTCACGTCGGGGAAGTCCGCGTGGACCTCCTCGGTGACCTTGCGCCACAGCCGGGACGTCGCCAGGACGTTCGCCTTGTCCACCTGGGTCACCGCGCGCCGGCGGCCGCGGGCCAGCTCGAAGGCCAGGGTCACGATCCTCCGGATCTCGCCCTCCGTGTACCACAGGGTGTCGATGGCGGCCCGGCCCTCGGGGGTCTCGCGCTGCTCGGAAGGCCGGCCGAAGTAGAGGCCCGAGGTGAGCTCCCGGACGATCAGGCAGTCCACGCCCGCCAGCAGCTCCGGCCTGAGCGGGGACGCGGCGATCAGGGCGGGGTGGACCGTGATCGGTCGGAGGTTGGCGAACAGGCCCAGGCCACCGCGGAGGGCGAACAGCGCCTGCTCCGGGCGAACGGCCGCGTCCGGATCGTCCCATCTCGGTCCACCGACGGCACCCAGCAGCACGGCATCCGCGTCGCGGCAGGCCTCGATGTCCTCGGGGCGGATGGGGACACCGTACGCGTCGATCCCGGCGCCGCCGACGACCAGCTCCTCCCACTCGAACCCGAAGCCGAACGCGCGACCCGCAGCCTCGACGACCGTCACCGCGCCCGTGGTGACCTCGCGCCCGACCCCATCGCCCGGGATCAGCGCGACGCGATAGGTGCGCGCCGGCGCCGTCATCCTCGGGCCTCGCGGCCGGCGAGGTCCCGGCGGCAGGGCGGTCTGGTGCGCGTGGATCGCACCCGTGCAGGTCGTTCCGCCCAAGCGGAACCATCGCCCGCACCCGACACGGGCCCGGCAACGGCTGCACGGCCGGGGGCCGCGGTGCGGCCGGGGGCCGCGGTGCGGCCGAGGGCGGCGGCGGCACGGCCGGGGGCGGCGGCACGGCCGGGGGCGGCGGTGCGCACCCGTGCAGGTCGTTCCGCCCAAGCGGAACCATCGCCCGCACCCGACACGGGCCCGGCAACGGCTGCACGGCCGGGGGCCGCGGTGCGGCCGAGGGCGGCGGCGGCACGGCCGGGGGCGGCGGCGGCCGGGCCGGCTGCACGGCCGGGGGCGGCGGCACGGCCGGGGGCGGCGGCACGGCCGGGGGCGGCGGCACGCGCCTGGACGATGAAGCGGTCGCGGGCGGCGCCATCCCGACCGGCCGCCGCGGGAGCCGTCGCCCGCGTCGCCAACGCGCGGCCGCCACGATCATTCCGCTTGGGCGGAACCATCTGCAGGTCCGCGTGGTGGGCGGTCACCCCCCGGCGCCCGCGCGCCACCGTCACGGGAGCTCCTCGGCAGTTCGGCGGCCGACGAACGCCACCTCCACACCGTTGATCTCGGCGCCGTGGAGCTTGTTCGCCGCCACGAGGTACGCGTCAAGCGAGGCCTCGATGATGTTCGTGGACAGGCCGTGCCCGGTGACGACCAGCGCTCCCGGCCCTTCGTCCGACGAGCGACGGCAGCGGACAAGGACCTGGCCCTGGGCGTCTTCGCCGGCCGAGACGGCCTTGATCTCGTACTCGGTCAGCACGGGGTGCCAGCCGAGGACCGGGCCCACGGCCCCGTCCACCGCACCGAACAGCGCGTTGACCGGCCCGTTGCCGGTCGCATCCGCGGCCTTCGCCTCGCCGGCGACGACCAGGGACACGCTGCCCAGGGAGTGGCCGCCGGACGAGGAGCTGATGTTCCAGCCCAGCAGCTCGATCGAGCGGGGGACGTCCGACGCGCGCTGTTCGACGAGCGCCAGCAGGTCCGCGTCCGTGACGTCCTTCTTCGCGTCGGCCAGGGTGATCGCCGCCCGGTAGACGGCGTCGAGGGCCTCGCCGTCCACCTCGTGCCCGAGCTCGCGGAGCTTGCCCTGGAGCCCCCGCCGGCCCGACAGCTTGCCGATCGACAGCGTGCTGCCGGAGAGCCCCACGGACTGCGGGGTCATGATCTCGTACGTGAGAGGGTTCTTGAGGAACCCGTCCTGGTGGATGCCCGACTCGTGGGCGAACGCGTTGGCCCCGACGATCGCCTTGTTGGGCTGGATCGCGAAGCCGGTCAGGTACGACACCAGCCGCGAGGCCGGCGTGATCTGCTCCGTCTGCACGCCGGCCGCGAGCTCCGGGAACTGCGTAGGGCGCGTCCGGAGGGCCATCACGACCTCTTCGAGGGACGCATTGCCGGCGCGCTCGCCGAGGCCGTTGATGGTGACCTCGACCTGGCGGGCACCGGCCTGGACGGCCGCGAGGGTGTTCGCCGTGGCGAGACCCAGGTCGTTGTGGCAGTGCACGCTGATCGTGGCGTCGCGGCCGACGCGGTCCACGACGCGGCCGACGAGCGCGCCGAACTCGGCCGGGATCGCGTAGCCGACGGTGTCCGGGATGTTGACGGTGGACGCCCCCGCCTCGACGACTGCCTCGTAGACCTGGAGGAGGTACGCCTCCTCGGTCCGCGAGGCGTCCTCGGCGGAGAACTCGATCTCGGCGTCCGGCCCCAGCGCCTTGCGCGCCCACCCGACCCAGCGCCGCGCCTCCTCGAGCGCCTGGTCGCGGGAGATGCGGAGCTTGTGCGTGAGGTGGATGTCGCTGGTGGCGAGGAACAGGTGGAGGTGCGGGCGCTCGGCCACGCCGATCGCCTCCACCGCCCGCTGCGGGTCGCCGTCCCGGCACCGCGCCAGGGCGGCGACCGCGATCCCGCCCCTGGTCTCCTGCGCGATTCGCCGAACCGCCTCGAAGTCACCGGGCGAGGCGGCAGGGAAGCCCGCCTCGATCACGTCCACCCTGAGCCGTGCGAGCTGCCGCGCGACCTCCAGCTTCTCCGCGGCGGTCAGCCCGGCGCCGGGCGCCTGCTCGCCGTCGCGGAGGGTGGTGTCGAAGATCCGGACGCTGCCGGCGGGAACGCCGCCGCCGAACCGGGGATGGGTCGCCTCGAAGGTCACCGTGATCCCTCCCCGCCGGGTACCGCGCTGGCCACCGCCTGCGCCTGGCCCGCCTCGACCACCACCGGCTTGAGGAACGGCATCTTCGCCCGCAGGCTGGCACCGACCTGCTCGATCTGGTGGTCACGGTCCTGCTGCCGCAGGCGCGCGAACTCCCGTCCGCCGGACTCCTGCTCGGCGATCCAGCGGTTCGCGAAGGCGCCGCTCTGGATGTCGGTCAGGACGTCCTTCATCGCGGCCTTGGCGCCCTCCGTCACGCGCGGGCCGGAGACGTAGTCGCCGTACTCCGCGGTGTCGCTGACGCTGAAGCGCATGAAGTTGAGGCCGCCGCGGTACATGAGGTCCACGATCAGCTTGAGCTCGTGCATCGTCTCGAAGTACGCGAGCTCGGGCTGGTAGCCGGCCTCGACGAGCGTCTCGAACGCGGCCTTGACCATGGCGGAGACGCCGCCGCACAGCAGGGCCTGCTCGCCGAACAGGTCGGTCTCGGTCTCCTCCTTGAAGGTCGTCTCGAGGACGCCCGCGCGGGTGGAGCCGATCCCCCGCGCGTAGGCGAGCGTGCGTGCCCGGGCCGTGCCGGATCCGTCCTGCTCGACGGCGAAGAGGGCAGGGACGCCGCCGCCCTGCTCGTACACGCTGCGCAGGAGGTGGCCCGGCCCCTTGGGCGCCACCATGCCGACGTCGAGGGTCGCCGGCGGCCGGATCCGGCCGAACCGGATGTTGAACCCGTGGGCGAACATCAGCAGCGCGCCGGGCTTGAGGTTGGGGGCGATGTCGGTGTCGTAGACATCCTTCTGGGCCGTGTCCGGCACGGCGATCATCACGACGTCGGCCGCTCGGGCCGCGTCCGCCGTGTCGAGCACGCGCAGGCCGGCCGCCTCGGCGAGGGCACGGCTCTTGGAGCCGGGAGTGAGCCCGACGACCACGTCCACGCCGCTGTCGTGCAGGTTGAGCGCGTGCGCGTGTCCCTGGCTCCCGTAACCGATGATGGCGACGGTCTGGCCATCGAGCGCCGACAGATCGGCGTCGGCGTCGTAGTACATCCTGGCGGTCATTCAGTCCCTTCCTTCGGCCGGAGTCCCGGCATCTTCACCATCGTCGTGTTGCGCGCGGTCCCCCCGGGGACTTCACAGCTTGAGCGCCTCCTCGATGGACCCGGCGCCGCGCAGCATCACGACCGCACCGGTCCGCACGAGCTCCTTGATCCCGTAGCCGCGCAGCAGCGTGACCAGGGCGTCGATCTCCGCCTCGGTTCCCGTCGCCTCGACGATGACCGACTCCGGCGCGATGTCGACGACGCGTCCCTTGTACAGCTCGACGATCTTGATCACCTCGGCCCGGTTGGAGGCGGTCGCCCGGACCTTCACCAACGCCAGCTCGTGCTCGACGACCTGGTCGGCGGTCACGTCCTGGACCTTGAGCACGTCGATCAGCCGGTAGAGCTGCTTGGCGGCCTGCTCGACCGCGACGTCGTCCCCGTGAAGCGTCAGCGTCATCCGGCTGATGTGCGCTTTGTCCGTGCGTGACACCGCCAGCGAATCGATGTTGAAGCTGCGCGCCCGCATGAGGCTCGCGACCCGGTTCAGGACACCGGGCTTGTCGAGCACGAGCACGACGAGGATGTGGCGGCGGGCCTCGCCGGAGCCCGGGATCGCCCGGGGCGGCGGCGCGGTGTGGGCCGGGTTGGGCGGCGGGTCCGGGGTCTCGAGGTGCCGGCCGTTGGTCATGGGATCGCCGCTCACTCCTCCGGCGCTCCCCACGTCTCGATCAGGTCGGACAGGCCCTTCCCGACCGGCATCATCGGCAGGATGTTCTGCTCCTCGGCGATCTCGAACCAGATCAGCGCCGGGCCGTCCACGGCCTGCGCCTGGCGGATCGTGCGTTCCACGTCCTCGGTGGTCGTGGCCTTGAAGGCCGGGATCCCATAGGCCTCGGCCAGCTTGACGAAGTCGGGGCCGGGCAGGTGCGAGGAGTGATAGTTGCCCGCGTAGATGATCTCCTGCCACTGGCGGATCATCCCGAGCTTCTTGTTGTCGAGGACCGCGATCCTGACCGGGATCCGCTCCGCCGACAGCGTCATCAGCTCCTGGCTGGTCATCTGGAACCCACCGTCGCCGGTGATCGCCCAAGTCTCCGCGTCCGGGTTGCCGAGCGCGGCGCCCATCGCCGCCGGGACCGAGATACCCCATCGTGCCCAGGCCGCCGGAGCTGATGTGGCTGCGGGGCCGGCGGAACTTCGTGTACCGGGCGAGCCACATCTGGTTCTGCCCCACGTCCGCGACGTAGGTCGCCACGTGGTTGGTCAGCTCGCCGATCCGGTTGATGACGAAGTCCGCGGACAGCAGCCCACCGCGCCAGGCCCCGGAGCCGTGCCAGCTGGACCCCTCCGATTCACGGCGCCACTCCGCGAGCTCCGCGAGGTAGCCGGCGCGATCGGCCGGGTCCGTCTCGTGCACCAGCCGCGTGAGGCCCGCCAGGACGGCCCTGGCATCGCCCACGATCGGAACCTCGACCGCCACGTTCTTGCCGATCTCCGCGGGGTCGATGTCCACGTGGATGATCCGCGCGTACGGGGCGTATGTCCGGACGTTGCCGGTCACCCGGTCGTCGAAGCGCATGCCGATCGCGATCAGCAGGTCCGCCGCCTGGATCGCGCGGTTGACGTGCTTCCAGCCGTGCATGCCCATGTAGCCGTACGCGAGCGGATGCTCCTCGTCGATGGCGCCGACGCCCAGCAGCGTCCAGGCCACCGGGATCCGGGTCTTCTCGGCGAACGCTCGGAGCTCGTCCCAGGCCTCCGCGATCAGGATGCCGTGGCCGGCCAGGATGAGCGGGCGCTGTGCCTGCGCGATCTCCCTCGCCGCCACCTTGAGCTGCTTCGGATGACCCTCGATCGTGGGTCGGAAGCCCGGCAGGCCGGCGATGACATCGTCGATGGAGGGGTGCTCGGCGTGCGTCTCCTGCTGCAGGGCGTCCTTGGTGATGTCGATGTGCACGGGACCGGGGCGGCCGTGGCTCGCGAGGTAGAAGGCCTCGGCGACGACACGCGGGATGTCGTCGGCGTCCCGGACCAGGTAGTTGTGCTTGGTCATCGGCAGCGTGATGCCGGTGATGTCGATCTCCTGGAACGCATCCTTGCCGATCAGCGCGGCCGGGACGTTGCCGGTGATGGCGACCATCGGCACCGAGTCCAGCTGCGCGGTGGCGATGGCGGTGACGAGGTTGGTGGCACCGGGACCGCTGGTCCCCATCGCCACGCCGACCTTGCCGCTGGCACGGGCGTACCCGTCGGCCGCGTGGCCGCCGCCCTGCTCGTGGCGGACCAGGACGTGCCGGATCTCCGGGTAGTCGCCCAGGATGTCGTAGATCGGCAGGATGACGCCGCCCGGGTAGCTGAACAGGACGTCCGCGCCCTGGCGGATGAGCGCCTCCATCAGCGCGTCGGCGCCGATCCGGGTGCGCTTTCGTGGCCGGACCTCGTGGAGCATCTCCTTGCGGGCCTGCTCGACCGCGACAGCCGTCGCCGAGCCGTCGCCCGGCACGTGGCTCCGGCGGTCGGGCGGCCGGATCGCGGCTCCCGGCTGCTCGGCGGCCGGGTCGGCCGGCTCGCCCTTCGTCATCGTCATCCGTGTGGTCCCTCCGTCCCGGCGGCCCCGCGACCTCCCGGACATGCAAAAGACCCTCGCCACCCGGCGAGGGTCCCTTCGGTTCTCGGTGGCCGGCGCCTCAGCGGCGCTTGCCCCTCCGGGTTCCTCCGTTCTCCCGCCGGGAGCCGGTAATGAGGAGGCCGAGGAGGCCCTCAAGGCCGGCAAGGAGCGAGCGAAGAAGATCGAGGAGGGATACGCCCTGGGGATCGAGATCGCGCAGGGGCACGTTGATGCGCCGGCCATCCTCCGTCACGACGACGGCGACGCGGCTGCGGTTGCGGCCCTGGAAGAAGTCCAAGCGACCCGACTCCTGTGCTCCCGCCGACGGCGGGTCCGCGCAGTGTAACCGCATACGCGCGAAAGGCGCAACCACCGGGCCGCAACCTCGCGGTGCGGGGACGCCTCATGGTGCGGGGCCGCCTCATGGTGCGGGGCCGCCTCGAAGACCCCGGCGCTCCCCCCGGGGGCCACCCTCGCGCCCGGGCTGCCGTCTCGCCCCTCGCAGGGGCCGGATGGACGGGATTCCGGGCGTCGGCGGGCTCGGAAGCGTCGTGGCCGCCCCTCACTGGGGCAGGCATGACGCATGTGACGCGTTCTGGCCTCCTGCCAGGGGCGGCGGAGCCGGTTGGGTGGCGGGGGCGGCGGAGCCGGTTGGGTGGCGCGTAAGCGGCAGGGGCTTCAATGGCCCCATGCCCATCACCCGTCTCCAGGCCGCCGCGGATCGGCGCGCCGTTATCGCCCGGCGCGAGCTCGCCGAGCAGCTCCGGCGGCTGTGTGACGACGCCGGCATCACCCAGCGGGAGCTCGCCGACGCCGCCGGGCTCGCGCGCTCGTACGTGGGCAGGATCCTGGCCAACCAGGCGCGCCCGAGCCACGAGGCGTACCAGCGCCTCGGCGCGGTCCTGGGCGCCGACTTCTCGTCGCGCTACTACCCCAACACCGGGCCCATGATCCGGGACCGGCACCAGGCCCGGATGCTGGAGCTGCTTCTGGGGCACCTCCACCCACGTTGGCGCGCGTTCACGGAGGTCGCGGTGCGCAGGCCGAGTCGCGGCTGGATCGACGCGGTGCTCCACGAACCGCGCGAGCGCCTTGTGGTCGCCTCGGAGCTGCAGTCGGAGCTCCGGCGCATTGAGCAGCTGGTCCGCTGGCAGGGCGCGAAGGCGGACTCGATCCCCAGCTGGGAGGGCTGGGCACACCTGGGCGAGGAACCCACGATCAGCCGCCTGATGATCGTCCGCAGGACGCGCGCCACCCGTGCCGTCGCCGAGGGCGTCGCCAGCCAGCTTCGCATCGCCTACCCGGCCCATCCGGACGACGCCCTCGCCGCGCTGACCGGCACCGCGCCGTGGCCAGGACCGTCGCTGATCTGGGCCGTCCTCGACGGCGGCGGGGCGCGGCTCGTGGCCCATCGGTGAGGTCCGCTGCTACGCTTGTGCACCCCGCAGCCGCAGCAGAGCAGACCCCAGTGATCAACAGACCCCGCACCCTCGTCGAGAAGATCTGGGACGAGCACGTCGTCACCGAGGACCCCGGGGCGCCGGCGATCCTTGCGATCGACCTGCAGCTCGTCCACGAGGTCACCAGCCCGCAGGCGTTCACCGGGCTCCGCCAGCGAGGGCTCAAGGTCCGCCGCCCGGACAGGACCGTGGCCACGGCGGACCACTCCACCCCGACGACTCCGCGCGGCCTGCCGATGCTGGACATGCAGGCAGCCGCGCAGATCTCCCAGCTGGAGGCCAACTGCCGCGAGTTCGGCATCCCGATCCATGCCTTCGGCAGCGACACCCAGGGCATCGTCCACGTGATCGGGCCGGAGCTCGGCCTCACCCAGCCGGGCATGACGATCGTGTGCGGCGACTCGCACACGGCCACGCACGGGGCGTTCGGGGCGCTGGCGTTCGGCATCGGGACCAGCGAGGTGGAGATGGTCCTCGCCACCCAGACCCTGCTCCAGCGCAAGCCGAAGACGTACGAGGTGCGGGTGGACGGGCGGCTCCAGCCCGGCGTGTCCGCCAAGGACATCATCCTCGCCCTGATCGCCCGCATCGGCATCGGCGGCGGCACCGGTCACGTCTTCGAATTCCGCGGCGAGGCGATCCGTGCGCTGAACATGGAACAGCGGATGACGATCTGCAACATGAGCATCGAGGGCGGCGCCCGCGCCGGCCTGATCGCGCCCGACGAGACAACCTTCGAGTACCTCCGCGGCCGCCGGCACGCTCCGCAGGGCGCCGACTGGGACGCGGCGGTCGCGCACTGGCGCACCCTCCCGACCGACGAGGGGGCCGTCTTCGACAGGTCGATCGTCATCGACGCCTCGACGCTGGAGCCGATGGTCACCTACGGCAACAACCCCGGCATGGGCATCCCGGTCAGCGGCCGCGTCCCCCGCCCGGAGGATACCGAGGACCCTGCCGCCCGGCGCAGCCTGGAGCGCGCCCTCGAGTACATGGACCTCACGCCCGGCCAGCCGATCGCGGGCCAGCCCGTGGACGTCGTGTTCATCGGCTCGTGCACCAACAGCCGGATCAGCGACCTGCGTCTTGCCGCAAGCGTCCTCAAGGACCGCAAGGTCCACGAGGGCACCCGCCTCATGATCGTGCCGGGCTCCCAGCAGGTGAAGGCCCAGGCCGAGCGCGAGGGACTCCACGAGGTCTTCCGCGCCGCCGGCGCCGAGTGGCGCGAGTCGGGGTGCTCGATGTGCATCGCGATGAACGGCGACCAGCTGTCGCCGGGCCAGTACGCGGTCAGCACGTCCAACCGCAACTTCGAGGGCCGCCAGGGCAAGGGCGGCCGCACGTTCCTCGCGTCGCCGCTGACCGCCGCCGCCTCCGCGATCCGTGGCGCCGTCACCGACCCACGCACGATCCCCGGCATCGCCGAGCTCGTGACCGTCGGCGGAGGGTACTAGAGATGGCCGAGCCGTTCCGCTCCTTCGCCTCGAGGATCGTGCCCCTGCCCGCCGAGAACGTGGACACGGACCAGGTCGTCCCCGCCCGGTACCTCAAGGTCACGGACAAGGAGGGCCTCGCCGACGCCCTGTTCCGGGACTGGCGCTTCGAGGAGGACGGGTCGACGAAGAGCCCGCCGTTCATCCTCGACCGGCCGGACATGCAGGGTCGCAGGATCCTGCTCGTGGGCGACAACTTCGGCACCGGCTCCTCGCGCGAGCATGCGCCGTGGGCGCTCCGCGCGTGGGGCATCCAGGCGATCCTGTCCACCTCGTTCGCGGACATCTTCCGCAGCAACGCACTCAAGAACGGCGTGCTGCCGATCGCGCTCGACGCGGCCACCCATCGGCGCCTGTTCGAGCTGGTCGAGCAGGACCCGGACGCCGAGTTGCGCGTGGACCTCGCGGAGCAGGGGATCCTGCTGCCGGACGGCTCCACGATCGACTTCGAGGTGGACCCGTTCGCGAAGATGATGCTGCTCGCGGGCACCGACGAGATCGGCTACCTGCTGGCCAGGGACGCGGACATCTCCGCCTGGGAGGCTGCGCACCCGGCGCGCGTGGACACACGACTGGGAACGCCGCTCGCCTCCGGCTGACCCGGGGCCGGCGGACGGCCACGCGGCGCGCCTCCGGCTGACCCGGGGCCGGCGGACGGCCACGCGGCGCAGTTCCCGCACCTCGCCGATACTCGCCTCGTGAACTGGCTCGACCTCGCCGCGATCGTCGTCCTCGTGGCCGCGATCCTCGCCGGGCTGCGCACCGGCGCTCTGCCCCAGGTGGGCGGCATCTCGGGCGCGGTCGCCGGCCTGTTCCTCGCCCTGCACGCCGCCCCCTGGCTGGTGGACGCCACCCGGGAGCTGGAGCCGCTCCCTCGCGCGCTGGTCGTGCTGGGCGCGCTCATCGGGGCGGTCGCGCTGGGCGAGATGATCGGCTCGGCGGCCGGGCGCGCGGTGGCCGGCAGCCTCGGCCGGGGCGTGCTGTCCGGGCTCGATCGTGTCGTCGGTGGGGCGATCGGCGCGGCCCAGGCGCTGCTGATCGTGTGGCTGGCCGGCGGCCTGCTGGCCGCGGGACCGTTCCCGACCGTCGGCCGGATGGCCTCCACCTCCAGCGCGGTCCGGGCGCTCGATGCCGTGCTGCCGCCGCCGACGGAGGTCGTGGGCGAGATCGCGACCGCGCTCAACGACTCCGGCCTCCCGGACGTGTTCGTCGGCCTGGAGCCCATCCCGCTGCCGGCCGTGACCGCACCCTCGGACGCCCGGGCGAACGCCATCGCGAGGATCGCCGAGGCCGGCACCGCCAGGATCTCCAGCCGCGCGTGCTCCTCGCTCATCAGCGGCACGGGGATCGCCGTCTCACCCGGGTACCTCGTCACCAACGCCCACGTCGTGGCCGGCGCCACCACGATCAGGGCCGCGATCGGGTCACGGATCGTGGACGCCACCCCGGTCCTGTTCGACCCGGACCTGGACGTGGCGCTGCTCCACGTCCCGGGCCTGGACGCCCGGACGCTCCGGTTCGCCGCCAGGGTGCCGGGGCGAGGGGACCTCGGGGCCGCGCTCGGCTACGCGGGGGGCGGTCCGCTGGTGGTCCTGCCGGCCGCGGTGTCCGGCTCCTATTCGGCCACGGGCCGCGACATCTACGGCGACGGCCGGGTGACCCGCGAGATCATCGAGCTGCGCGCCGGCGTCGAGCCCGGCGATTCGGGCGGTCCGCTGATCCTCGAGGACGGCACCATCGGCGGGCTGGTGTTCGCCGAGTCGCGCACGGACCCGGGCGTCGGCTACGCGCTGACCCCGACGGCGGTCTCCGTGCGGGTGGCGCCGGCGCTCGGCCGGACGGCGGCCGTGGGCGTCGGCGCCTGCCTCCGCTGAACGAAACCATCCTCCGCCGAACGAGACCATGTCACGGTCGCAGATCGGCACGGCAGGGCGGTCGCTCCTCCGGGTCCTGCGAAATCGCGACATCCGGTCGCTCGAGCTGGCGTGGACACTCGGGGTCGGCACCGACTGGGCTCTCCTCGTGGTCGCCCTGCTGGTCGCCTACGACGCCGGGGGGGCGGCCGCCGTGGGGCTCGTCTCGCTCACCCGCATGATCCCGGCCACGCTGGCGAACATCTTCCTGGACACGACCGCCCTCGCGCGCCCGGAACGCGCCCTCGCGGCTGCCCACCTCGTCCGCGGGATCGGTGCCGCCGTGGTGGCGGGGTCCGTCGCGATCGACGCGCCGCTGCTCGCGTTCGCCGCGGTCGCCCTGGCGTCCGCCGCGGGCGCCATGGTGAGGCCGACCAAGCTGGCCCTCCTCCCGGCGGTGGCGGTCAGCCCGGCGGAGCTCGTGAGCGCGAACACGGCCGGCGCGCTCGGCGAGAGCCTGGGGACGTTTGCCGGCCCGCTCGTGGCGGGCCTCCTGGTCGCCCGGGCGGGGGCGGCTCCGGCGGCGGCCGCCGCCGCCGTGACCGGCGTGGTCGCCGCCGCGATCGTGCTCGCCGTCCGCATCCCCGACGCGGCCCGGCTGCCGCCCCGCGACCGCGCGTCTGGCGTTCCCCTGGTCGCGGGGGTCCGAGAGCTCGTGGCACGTCCTCCCGCGGGCGTCGTGATGCTCTCGTTCCTCGTCCAGACCGCCGTCCGCGGCGCGCTGACGACCTTTCTCGCGATCCTGGCCATCGAGTCGCTCGGACTGGGGAACGCCGGCGTCGGCCTCCTTGGCTCGGCGGTCGGGCTGGGTGGCATCGTCGGCGCCCTGCTCGCCCTGGCCGCCGGCACGGGGCGGCGGCTGGCGCCGTTGTTCGCCCTCGCCCTGGTCGCCTGGGGCACACCGATCGCGGTCATCGGGTTCCTGCCATTCACGGCCGTGGCGCTGCTCGCGCTGACGGTGGTCGGCATCGGCAACGCCCTGCTGGACGTCACCGGGTTGACGCTGCTCCAGCGCGGAACGACGAACCGGTCCCGGGCCCCGGTGTTCGCGGTGCTCGAGGTCGCCGCGAGCGCCGGCGTGTCCATCGGCGGCGTGCTCGCGTCGCTGCTGATCGCGGGGCTCGGCACCCGGCCGGCGCTCGTGCTGGTCGGCCTCTCGCTGCCCCTGGTCGCCGTCATCGGCTGGCGCTGGGTCCGCCGGCTCGACGCGGAGGGGGTCGTCCCGGAGCACCAGGCGGCGTTGCTGCGCGGGATCACGCTGTTCGCGCCACTGCCGCTGGCCGCCCTCGAGCGGGTCGCGACGGGCATGCGCCCGGCCGCGTTCTCCGCGGGCGATCGCCTCATGACCCAGGGACAGCCGGGGGACACGTACCTCGTCATCGATCGCGGCCGGGTCGAGGTGGCGATCGACGGTCGGGCCGACCACCAGGAAGGGCCGGGGGCGGGAATCGGTGAGATCGCGATCCTGCGCGAGGTCCCGCGCACCGCCACGGTGACCGCGCTCGAGCCCGTCGAGGCGTGGGCGATCGATCGCGAGACGTTCATCGCCGCCGTGCTGGGCCACCAGGGCAGCCTGGAAGCCGCGCACGCCGTGGTGGAGGCCCGCCTGCGAGGCGAGGGGCGAGACGCCGAGTAGGGCGCGTGCGAACGCGGGGGCCCGCCGCGCCATACTTGACACGACGACCGACCGCCACAGCTCTGCCCGCGAGGATCCCCATGACCGCCGACCGACCGCACCCCTACGCCCGCCCCACCGATCCCGGCAAGCGCCACAGCCACGCCCTGACCGACGGCCCGGACCGTGCCGCGGCTCGCGCGATGCTCAAGGCCGTCGGCTTCACGGACGATGACCTGGCCCAGCCGATCATCGGCGTGGCCACGACCTGGATCGAGACGATGCCCTGCAACCTCAACCAGCGGCGGCTGGCGGAGTTCGTCAAGCAGGGGATCCGGGCCGCCGGCGGCACCCCCATGGAGTTCAACACGATCGCGGTCTCCGACGGCGTGTCCATGGGCACCGAGGGCATGAAGGCCTCGCTCATCAGCCGCGAGGTCATCGCGGACTCGATCGAGCTGGTGGCGAGGGGCCACCTGTTCGACGGCATCGTGTGCCTGGTGGGCTGCGACAAGACGATCCCGGCGGGGGCGATGGCCCTCGGCCGGCTCGGCATCCCGGGGCTCGTGCTCTACAACGGCACGATCTATCCCGGCACCTACAAGGGCCAGCCCGCGGACATCGTGAGCGTGTTCGAGGCGATCGGCTCCTACCGGGCGGGGAAGATCACGCTCGAGGAGCTGTACGAGGCCGAGAACGGGGCGTGTCCGGGCGCGGGCGCCTGCGGCGGCCAGTTCACGGCCAACACGATGTCCACGGCGCTGGAGTTCCTCGGCCTGTCGCCGGCCGGGCTCAACGGCATCCCGGCGGAAGACCCGAAGAAGGAGGAGGCGGCGCGTCGGGCCGGCGAGCTGATCATGACCCTCGTCCACCACGACATCCGGCCGGCCGACATCGTCACCCGGCGCTCGCTGGAGAACGCCATCGCGTCCGTCTCGGCCACCGGCGGCAGCACGAACGCCGCCCTCCACCTGCCGGCGATCGCGGCCGAGTTCGGGATCCCGCTGACGCTGGACGACTTCGCGGCGGTCGTCGACCGGACCCCGCTCCTCGCCGACATGCGGCCGGGTGGCCGCTACGCGGCGGCCGACATCTACGAGGCCGGCGGCGTCGCGCTCGTGATGCGCGAGCTCCTCAAGCGGGACCTGCTCCACGGGGAGGAGAGGACCGTGGACGGCCGCACGATCGCGAAGATCGCGGCCGACGTCGTCGAGACGCCCGGCCAGCAGGTGGTGCACCCGATCGAGGCGCCGATCAAGGAGACCGGCGGCCATGCGATCCTCCGGGGCAGCCTGGCGCCGGAGGGCTCGATCGTGAAGCTGGCCGGGCACGAGCGCCTCTATCACAAGGGCCCCGCCCGCGTGTTCGACTCCGAGGCCGCGTGCTACGACGCCGTCCGGGAGCGCCGGATCCACGAGGGCGACGTGGTCGTGATCCGCTACGAGGGCCCGGTCGGCGGCCCGGGGATGCAGGAGATGCTCAGCGTCACCGGCGCGCTCGTCGGCGAGGGCCTGGGCGAGTCGGTCGCGCTGCTCACCGACGGGCGCTTCTCCGGCGGCACCCACGGGCTGATGCTCGGCCACGTGGCGCCGGAAGCCGCGGTCGGCGGGCCGATCGCGCTGGTCGAGGAGGGCGACACGATCGTCGTGGACGTGAACGCCCGGGAGCTCAACCTGGAGGTGCCGGAGGCGGTCCTCGCCGAGCGCCGCGCCCGCTGGACGCCGCCGGCCCCGCGGTACACGAGCGGCGCCCTCGCCAAGTACGCGGCGCTGGTCTCGTCCGCCTCCGAAGGGGCGATCACGAGCGGCGCGCAGCTCCGCCGCACCCTCGCCTCGCGGACGGCCGCCCCGGACGCGCGGGGATGACGACCGCGTCCCGGCCCGGTCTCGTCGGGTTCCGGGTCTCGGCGACCGAGTCCGACGGGCTCGACTGGCCGCGGCTCGACGAGGCCTGGGCGCTGGCCGGCGAGTATCGCGCGCTCGCCGCCGGCTGGATGAGCGACCACCTGTCCGACTCCACCCGGGAGCGCAACGGGCCGGCGCTGGAGTCCCTCACCACGGCCGCCGCGCTGGCCCACCGCGTGCCCGGGAAATGGATCGGCATCGCCGTCCTGGCGAACACCTTCCGTCACCCGGCGGTCCTCGCGAAGGCGGCCACGGTGCTCGACAACGTGACCGGCGGGCGCTTCGTCCTGGGGCTCGGCGCCGGCTGGCACGAGGGCGAGCACGAGGCGTTCGGGATCCCCCTGCCGCCGATGCGCGAGCGCTACGACCGCTTCGAGAGCGCGCTGCGCGTCCTCTCGGCGCTGTTCTCGGCCGACGCCCGCCGGGCACCCGGGGTCACGCTGGACGATCCGTTCTTCCCGCTCCGCGGCGCGACGAACGAGCCGCCGCCCGTGCGGCCGGGCGGGCCATCGATCTGGCTGGGCGGGCAGAAGTCCCGCGGCATCGCGCTGGCGGTCCGGTATGCCGAGGGCTGGCCGATGCCGGGCAACCGGCCGGGCGACGTGGCCTACTTCGCGGCCAAGCGGGACGAGATCTCCCGCGCGCTGGAGGCGGCCGGCCGCGATCCCGCGGCGTTCACGTTCGCGGCCCAGCTCTCCTGCGGGACCACGCCGGAGTCCCGGCGGCAGGCCCTCGGGACCGCGCGGGCCTTCGTCCGGGCCGGCGCGAACCACGTGATCCTCGGCGTCCCCGCGAGCGTGGCGCCCGACGGGCTGGCCGCCGTCGCGGACGAGATCGCAGAGCCGCTGCTGGCAGGCGCGGGAGCGGCGACCGGCTGAGCCCGGAGATCCTGCCGCGCCACGCGGGCGGCCAGGCGGGCCTTGCGCCTGCAACACCGGCATACTTCCGGCGTGTCCACCATCGACCTCAACGGCATCCGGCTGCGCAACCGGCTCGTCACCTCGGCCAGCCTGCTCGGGTACGGGGCGTCGAAGCGGCGCCTGATCCTCTACGGCCTGTCCCCGATCGCCCAGTGGGTGCCGCTGGAGCGCTTCGGTGCCGTGACCACCCGGACCATGACCCTCCAGCCGCGCGAGGGCCATTTCACGCTCCGCGAGGACTGGGGCCTGACCGAGCTCCCGGAGATGCTCCGGCTCTACGGCCGGGCGCTGCGCAAGGTGGACGCGGGCTGGCTCAACGCCTTCGGCTGGTCGAACATCGGCATCGAGCGCTATTTCGACGAGTACTTCGGCCGAACCGCTAGCCTCAACCGGATCGTGTCGGTGGGCGGCTTCAGCGCCGACGAGATCGAGCAGCTGATCGAGACCGTGAACGAGCGCGTGAAGCCCGGCGCGATCGCGGCGGTGGAGCTCAACGCCTCCTGCCACAACGTCAACTTCCCGTTCGGCGAGATCCTCGAGGAGAGCCTCCGTCGCGCCGTCCCGAAGAGCCGTCACCCGGTGATCCTCAAGGTCTCCCCGGACGAGGACTACGTCTGGCAGGCGCGCCTCGCCGAGCAGTCCGGGTGCGCGGGGATCACGGCGATAAACACGGTCAAGGGCCTGCGCCTGGACCCGGAGACCGGCGAGCCGTGGATGAAGAACCGCTACGGCTCGATCTCCGGGCGGGCGATCAAGCCGATCGGCCTGCGCGTCGTGGCCGAGCTGCGGGACGCCGGCATCCGGCTCCCGATCATCGCCAACGGCGGCATCCGCGACTTCGACGACTGCCGGGAGTACTTCTGGGCCGGCGCCGATGCGGTCTCGCTCGGCAGCGCGGTCTGGCTGGCGCCGATGCCGCTGTACGCCCTGGGCCCGATCGAGGGGCTGCGGATCCGCCGCCTGATCTCGCGGGTGGCCGGATTCACGCCGCCCGCCGCGGCGCCCCACTGGCGCCCGGCGGACGCTGCGCCCGGCGACGCGGCCGGCGACGCGGCCGGCGACGCGGCCGGCGACGCGGCCGGCGACGCGGCCGGCCTCGTGCCCCCGCTGGCCGCGGAACCCGCCGCCTCGTGACCCTCCCGCGAGTGGCCGTCGTCACGACCGGCGGCACCATTGACTCGCTCGGCGCCGACCGGCTGGACCTCGCCGCCTACCTCGAGACCGGCCGGCGCCTGGAGCCCGGGGCCCTGCTCGGCGACATCCCGGAGCTGGCACGAATCGCCGCCGTCACCGAGGTCCCGTTCCGTCGCCTGCGCGCGCACGCGATGACGGACGAGGATCTCGCGGACCTGCGGGACCTGGTCGCCGGCCTGCTCGAGCGTGACGAGGCGGACGGGGTCGTGGTCACCCACGGCACGAACACGCTCGAGGAGACCGCCTGGCTGCTCCACCTCACAGTGCCGTCGGACGCCCCGGTGGTCCTGACCGGCGCGATGCGACCGGCCTCCGCGCTGTCCGCGGACGGGCCGCTCAACCTGCTCGACGCGGTCCGGGTGGCCGCATCACCCGACGCGCGGGCCCTGGGCGCGCTGGTGGTCCTGGACGACACCATCCACGGGGCGCGGGACGTGACGAAGTCCAGCACGCTGCGCACGAATGCCTTCTCGGACGGGGCGGCCGGGCCCCTTGGCTGGACCGATGGCGACGGCCGGGCGGTCCTCGCCCACCGGCCGGGGCGCGGGACCTCGCTCCGCGGCCGGTTCCAGGGCGCCGACCTCCGCGCCCTGCCGCGCGTGGACGTCGTCGTGTCCCACCAGGGTGCGGACGGCGCGCTGGTCGATGCCGCCGTCGCCGCCGGAGCGCGCGGGATCGTGAGCGCGGGCACGGGCGCCGGCTACCCGACCCCCGGCGAGGTCGGGGCGCTCGAGCGCGCGGCCGCGGCCGGCGTCGTCGTGTGCCAGGCCTCCCGCGTGGGCAGCGGTCGCGTGCCGCGGGTGCCGTCGCTCGTCGCCCACGGCTGGCTGGCCGCCGACGATCTCCAGCCGTGGAAGGCACGCATCCTGCTCCGGCTCGCCCTGGCCACGGGCATCACCGGGATCGCACAGGTCCAGTCCCTGTTCGACCTCGGCTGAAACGCCGGCGCCGCTCGAACGATCCTTCGGGCGCTGCCGTGCGCGTGGGCGCTGTGGTGCGCGTGGGCGTTCCCGTGCGCGTGGGCGGCGTGGTGCGCGTGGGCGGCCCCGTGCGCGTGGGCGGCGTGGTGCGCGTGGGCGCTGCCGTGCGCGTGGGCGGCCCCGTGCGCGCGGCGCATGGATTCCGGTCCCGCCTGTCGCCGCCGTGCGCGGGACGCATGAGCACCGGGGATTCGGGGCGCGACGGGCCCCGAGACCGGTCCTGACCGTGCGCGGCACGCATGCTGATGACCGTCTTGCGGCAATTGCGTGCGTCGCAGGCACGCGTCGGGGGCGGCCCACGCCGTGACACGTCCTGCGGCGCCAACGGGGCAGTGATTGAAAGCGACGACCGGATCCGCACACCTGCGGCATCATGGTCCCGTGACCGAGGCCGCCCCCTCCCCCGCCCCCGAATCCGCGCCGCTGCCGCCGGACCCCGTCCAGTACGACGCGGTGCGCAATGAGCACGCGCGCCGCCGCGGCCTGCCGCAGGCCTACATCGCGGGCGGCAACGACCCGGCCCTCCGCGAGACGCTGCGGCGCGAGCGTCGCTACGTCCGGATGCTCGTCTGGATGGTCGTCGTCATCGTCGCGATGGGCTTCGTCCTGGGAATCCTCAGCGTCCTGATCACCGGCTCGGCCTGAGCTGCCGCGGGCGGCCGTCCTAGGCGCTGCCGCGGGCGGCCGTCCTAGGCGCTGCCGCGGGCGGCCGTCCTAGGCGCTGCCGCGGACCAGGCGCCCGCGCCGACTGATCCCGTGTGTCGCGAGTGCGGCCACCCCCATCGCGATCAGCGCCCGCTCCCCGCGCGGCAGTGGCCGGACGGCTGACAGGAACTGCTCGGCGCGCGCCCGGTCCACGATCCGCAGCAACGCCCGGCCGCGTGCAGTCAGCCACACCGAGCGGAGCCGGCCGTCGTCCTCCTCGCGCCGTCGTTCCACCAGGCGCCGCTTGACCAGGCCGGCCACCAGGCGTGACGTCGCGGACGGTGAGCGCCCGATCGCCTCAGCCAGGTCCGCGACGGTGGTCGTGGCGCCCTCCGCCAGCACGTACAGCGCCGCCAGCTGCGTGAACCCCAGGTTGAGCTCGCCCAGCTGTGACGCGAACCCGACGACCAGCTCACGCCACAGGGCGCGCCCCATCGCGACCCGCTCCGAGATCTGGCGCACGTTCTGGATCCGCATCCCGGCCGCGACCACGGGGGCGGACAGGTCCGCCTCGAAGACGCGGGCGATCACCCGGCTGGGCGCGCCCTTGCGCCGGGTACGAACGAGGGCCTCCGGGAGCGCCGGCCCGGCCGCCGGATCGGAGGCACGCGGGCGGCGCGTCCTGTGCGGACGCGGCGCGGCCGACGGCGGCGACGAGGACGGCGCGTCGGGGGCGGAGGCGGGGGCTGTGGACGGCTTGGCGGTCTGGGTCACGGGTGGCTCCTCATGGCCCGAGCGTACGGTGGGGCGGTGATTCCTGCAACCGTGCACGGACCTCCCGGGAAACCGGCGTCGGCCGGCTAGGCTGGGGCTCGATGAACCAGATCGCATTCGTCTTCCCCGGCCAGGGCAGCCAGACCGTCGGGATGGGCCGCGCCCTCGCCGAGTCCTCGTCCGCCGCCGCCGCGGTGTTTCGCGCGGCCGACGAGGCGCTCGGCGAACCGATCTCGCGCCTCGCGTGGGAGGGCCCCGAGGAGGAGCTCAACCGCACCGAGAATGCCCAGCCGGCACTCCTGGCCGCCTCGATCGCCTACCTCGAGGCCGTCCGGGACGATTGGGCGCGGCTGGGCATCGATGCCCCCGACCCCGCCTTCGCCGCCGGCCATTCGATGGGCCAGTACTCGGCCCTCGTCGCCGCCGGCGCCCTCGACCTCTCCGACGCGATCCGCCTGGTGCGCCAACGGGGCGTGCAGATGCAGGCGTCCGGCGCGGGACGCGAGGGGCGGATGGCCGCGATCATCGGCCTCGACGACGCCCGGCTCCCGGAGCTGGTCGAGCAGGCGTCGGTCCACGGCATCTTCGGCGTGGCCAACCGGAACTCTCCCGGCCAGGTCGTGGTCTCCGGGGAGCGGCCGGCCGTCGAGGCTGCCCTGGGCATCGCGAAGGCGCTCGGCGCCAGGCGCGCCATGGAGCTCCCGGTCTCCGTCGCCGCCCATTCCCGGCTCATGGCCGACGCCGCGGAAGGGATGCGCGGCGTCCTCGCCGGGATCACGTTCCGCGACCCGCATCCGCCGCTCCTCGCCAACGCCGATGCCCGCCTGATCACCACCGCGGACGCCTGCCGGACGGAGCTCGTGGACCACCTGACCACGGGCGTGGACTGGGTCGGCGCGATCGAGGCGATGCGGGCCCGGGGCGTCACCACGTTCATCGAGGTGGGGCCCGGTCGCGTGCTCACGGGGCTCATCAGGCGGATCGCGCCGGATGCCCTGGCGCTCGCGCTGGACGACCCCGCGTCCGCGGGACAGCTCGCGATCCCGTTTGCCGAAACGGCGGCCATCGATGCCGCGACCGAACCGGCGGTCCAGTAGACCGTCACCAGCCCACATCGAGAGGACATCCGTGCGCCAGCCTGACTTCACTCGCCGCGTCGTCGTCACCGGCCTCGGCGTGGTCAGTCCCGTCGGCAACGACAGGGACAGCGCCTGGTCGAACCTGGTCGACGGCGTGTCCGGCCTGGGCGAGATCACCAAGTTCGACACGACGCCGTACGCGCATCGCTGGGGCGGCGAGGTCCGCGATTTCGAGCCCACGCGGTGGATGGACGCCAAGGCCGTGCGTCGCGGAGAGGCCGCGATCTGGTTCGGCGTCTCCGCCGCCAAGCAGGCCATCGCCGACGCCGGGTTCGAGATCACGGACGCGAATCGCGAGGACGTCGGGGTCGTGTTCGGGTCCGGGGCGGGCGGACAGAAGCTGATGATCGACAACTGGAACGTCCTGCGGGAGAAGGGCCCGCAGCGCGTCGCGCCGACGTTCATCGCCAACGCCCTCGTCGACTCGGCGTCGGGCATGATCGCGATCGAGACCGGCGCCATCGGCCACAACATGTGCGTGGTCACCGCCTGCTCGACCGGCACCAACTCGATCGGCGAGGGCGCGGAGCTGATCCGCCGGGGCGACGTCCAGACGGTCATCGCCGGCTCCACCGAGATGCCCCTGATCGAGGTGGCCCACGCCGGCTTCACCAACATGCGCGGCCTCGGCTCGCCGCGACCGGGCGAGCCCATCGCCGACGTCAGCCGCCCGTTCGACCGCTCGCGGGACGGGTTCGTCCTGGGCGAGGGCGCAGGGGCGCTGCTCCTCGAGGACCTCGAGAACGCGAAGGCGCGCGGGGCGCGGATCTACGCAGAGGTCGTGGGCTACGGGTCCGCCGCCGACGGCTGGGACATGATCCAGCCCGTCGAGCGCGGCTCCGGCTCCGCCCGCGCGATGCGGGCGGCCCTCGAGCGGCGCGGCGTGCCGGCGGACGAAGTGGACGTCATCAACCCGCACGGCACCTCCACCCCGCTCGGCGACAAGCGCGAGGCCGAGGCGATCTGGACCGTGTTCGGCGATCGCGCCGCCCGGGACCGCCACTCGCTGCTGATCAGCGCCACCAAGTCGATGACCGGGCACATGATGGGCGCGGCGGGGGCGTTCGAGGCCTTCGCGACCGTCATGACCCTCGCCGAGCAGCTGGTCCCGCCGACGATCAACTACCGGGAGTTCGACCCGGAGGTGGACCTGTGGGTGTCCACCGAGGCCACGCCGATGCCCGTGCGCTACGCGCTCTCGAACAACATCGGCCTCGGCGGGCACAATGCCGCGATCATCTTCAAGCGCTGGGACGGGCACTGAGCGAGGGGTTCGGTACAATCCCGGGGTCGGCTGCCGGCCTCGTGCGAGCCGTCCGTACCCGATCCGGAAAGGTGTGCTGTGCCCTCCGCTGACCTGGCGCGCCGTGCCGTCGTCACCGGCCTCGGCGCGCTGATGCCGAACGGCAACGACTTCGAGACCTACTGGTCCAACCTCCAGGCCGGGGTGACGGGCACGCGGCTCATCCGGTCCTTCGACGCCAGCGGGTTCGAGACGCGGATCGCGGCCGAGGTCGTGGGCTTCGACCCGGCGGCCGTGATGGACGCCAAGATGGCGCGCCGGATGAGCCGGTTCGTCCACCTCGCGACCGGCGCGGGCAAGCAGGCGGTCGCCGACAGCGGTCTCGATTTCGCCGCCATGACCCCCGAGGAGCGGGACCGGGTGGCGGTCGTCATCAACACCGGTGGCGGCGGCATCGAGGCCATCATCGAGGGGACGCACGTCCACGACACCAAGGGCCCGCGGTTCGTGTCCCCGTTCGCCGTGCCGGCGATGTCCGGCTCGATGGCCGGCTGCATCCTGTCCATGGAGTACGGCCTCACCGGCCCGGTCATCACCCAGGTCGCCGCGTGTGCGGCATCCGTGATCGCATTCCAGGATGCCCTGCGGCTCATCGCCACCGGCGAATGCGACGTGGTGCTGGCCGGCGGGTCGGAGGCGGCGATCGTGCCGATGGGCGTCGCGGGGCTGTCGAACATGGGGGCGCTGTCCAAGCGCAACGATTCGCCCGAGACCGCGTCCCGGCCGTTCGACGGGACGCGCGACGGGTTCGTGCTGGGCGAGGGCGCGGGCGTCGTGGTGCTGGAGAGCGCGGAGCACGCGCTCAGGCGCGGCGCGACGCCCATCGCCGAGGTGATCGGCGGGGCGCTCACCGCGGACGCGTTCCACATCAGCGCCCCGGAACCGACCGGTCGGGGCCAGGCGCGGGCGATGACCAACGCGCTGCGCAACGCCGGCGTCGCGCCGGACGAGATCGACTGGATCGTCGCACACGGGACGGCCACGTCGCTCAACGACGCCACGGAGACGCGCGCCATCAAGGCCGCGTACGGGTCCGCCGCCGCGACCCGGGCGATCAGCTCGCCCAAGTCGATGATCGGGCACCTCATCGGGGCGGCCGGGGTCGCCTCCGCCCTCGCGGCGATCGGCGGCATCCGGGACGGCGTGATCTCGCCGACCGCCAACCTGCACACGCCCGATCCGGAATGCGACCTTGACTACGTTCCGCTCGTCGCGCGCCGGAAGCAGGTCGACACGGTCGCGGTCAACGGCTTCGGCTTCGGCGGCCAGAACGCGGTCGCGATCTTCCGCCGCTTCGAGGTCTAGCGCCGGCGCGCGAACGACGGCCCGAGCGGCCGGCTCACCACGCGCAGCCCGGCCGCGGCGGGAGGATCTCGAACGCCGAGCCGGTGCCGGGTTCGCCTGGCACCTCGACCTGACGTGCTCCCGCACCCGGCTCGAGCGCCCGACCTGACGTCCGTCTTCCTCAACCAGGTTCGAGGATCTTGATCAGGACGTCCAGCGTCGGATCGACGGCTGAGTGGCGGAGCTGCCGGGAGCATCGCAGCCGAAGCCGCCGCTCATCGAACTCACCGAGATCTGGACGGCCGAGCGCCGCGGCCAGTACCGACTCGCGGCGTACGCGAAGAGCTGGAGGGGACGAGGCCGATGCGGTCGGCGTGACCTGCCAGCCATCCGCAGGCGCCCGCTGCGGCGGCTCCTCGCCGAGCCATGGGATGGGAGAAGCTTCCGCAATTCGCTTCAGACGCGAAGAGCCGGCCCCGGTCGCGGACCGGAGCCGGCTTTGGGGAGCTCGTCCTAGCAGGAGATCGCCGGGTTGAACTGGGCGAAGATGCCGGCGGGGTTGTTGTCGATGACCCAGACGTGGAGGTCGTAGTGCCAGGGCATCGCGGGGTTGTGGCCGGGCATCGGGCCGTTGAAAGTCTGGCCGAAGATGCTCGGGGCCGCGTTGAAGAAGCCGAGCGGCGGCGGGGTGGCCGCGAACCACGGCACGGGGCCGTTCGCCGTGTTCGCGAGCGCCGCCTGGAAGTACTCGACGCCAACGAGCCGAAGGGAGCCGTCCGCCCGGGGCACGTAGAGCAGCGTCGGCGGACGCAGGGGGTCGATCGAGCCGAGGAACGCGGGATTGAGCGCGTGGATGCCCATCGTTCCGGCGGGTGACGAGACACAGGGCTCGTCGCCGATGCTGTAGCCGGCGGCCTGAGCCTCATCGTAGCTACGGTAGCTCGAGACCGCGGCGCGACCGGCCTGCAGGTCGGCCGGCAGCGCGCCGGCCCTGGCCATGGCAACACCGGACGTGGCTGCCCCGAGCAGACCGACCAGCAGCATGCCGGTGAGGATTCGTCGATACATCGTGACCTCCGTGTCGTGCGGTCCGCGGAACCCGGGACCGTTGTTTGTCGATGACCCGAAGGTGCGCCCCGCCACGTGACTGCCGCATCGAGGGAAACCCGACAATTCGCCGCTACCCTTGCGACATGACGGCGGCATCCGATCGCGCAGCGTTGCTCGGGCGAGACTCGGAGCTCGACCGCATCCGCGCCTGGATCGGTCTCCTCGCCACCGGACCCGCCACCGGACCATCCCCGGTCTCCGCCTTCCCCGAGGTCGCAGCGCTCGACGCGGCGGTCGCCGCGGGCGTCCTGGCCGAGGAGAATGGCCGGATCGGCTTCGCCCATCCGCTCCTCGCCGCAGGCGCCTACGACCGGATCCCACCCGGTCGCAGGCGCGAGCTGCACCGGCAGGCCGCGGCCGCTGCGGACGGCGCCGAGGCACGCGCCCGGCACCTGGCCCTGGCCTCGGCGGGCCCCGACCCGGAGACGGCGCAGATTCTCGAGGACGCGGCCCGCGAGGTTCGCCTCCGCGGAGCCCCGGAATCGGCGGTTGAGCTGGCGGAGGAGGCCCGACGGTTGACGCCGCCCGACGACGCCGCAGCCCTCGCCCGGCGGACCATGGATCAGGCCGACTACCTGTTCGTGTCGGCCGACGAGCGGGGTGCCCGGTCGCTCGTGGATGAGATCCTCGCCGGGCCCGTCCGGGGTGCCGTCCGCGTCCGCGCGCTCGTCCAGCAGGCACTGACCGCCTCCGACCCTGCGACCGCCGTCGCCCGGCTCGAGGCGGCCGCGGCCGAGCCCCACGGCGACCGCGGGCTGCGGGCGAGAACGCTGTCGCAGCTCGCCTGGCAGCGCGGAGCCTGGCTCGGCGACCTGGATCCCGCGATCGAGGAGGCCCTTGCCGCCCTCGAGATGGCGGAGGCGCTGGCCGACGACTCGACCCTCGTGACCGCCCTCACCACGGCCGGGCTCCTGACGTCGGTTGCCGGGCGGCCGGGCGCGGTAGACCACTTCGAGCGGGCGCTCGCCATCATCGAACGGAGGCCGACCGCGGCCGGTGACCACACCCCTCGGCTTGCCTATGCCAACGAGCGCTGGTGGCGCGGCGACTTCGCGACGGCTGCCGGGCTCATGGCCGATGAGCGCCGCCTGGCGGAGGCCCGCGGCGACGAGGGCGTCGTCATGCGCCTGAACGTCTACGGGGCCGAGCTGGCGATGCGGCGCGGCCTCTGGGACGACGCGGCGGACCTCCTCGAGCGGACGCTGGTCGACGCGCGCGACTACTGGCGCATGAGCGCACTGCTGCGGCGGGCCATCCTCCGCGCCCGACGCGGCGACCCGGGCGCGCGGGCCGATGCCGCCGAGATGCGCGCGTCGCCGGTTTCGGCGAGCGACCCGATCATCGCCGCGGCCGCGGACTTCGCCATGGGCCTCATGGCCTTCGCCGACGGCGCGGTCGCCGAGGCCGGGCAGCTCGTCGCCCGCCTCCCCGAGTTGAGCGATCGGAGCGGCTCTCGCGGGGCGGAGTTCGCCGTCTACATTCCCGAGACGGTCGGGGTCCTCGTGGAAGCGGATCAGGTGACGGCGGCCACCGCCCTCACGGCACAGCTGGAACGTCGGCGCGAGCAGCTCGGCGCCTGGGGCGACGCGGCGACCGCGCTCTGCCGCGGGCTCCTGGCGCACGCGGCGGGCGAGCTCGGGGTGGCCCAGGAGCTCCTGGAGGCGGCGAGCCTGGGCTTCGAGTCGCTCGGCGCCCCGTGGGAGCACGGGCTCGCCCTCCTCGCCCGGGGCTCCGCGCTCCGGCGCGCGGGCCGGCGCCGGGACGCGGCCGCGGCCCTGGAGCGGGCCGCGGCGATCTTCGAGGCGCTGCGAGCGGAGCCCGCGCTGGAGCGGGCACGGGACGAGCTGCGGCGTGCCCGGCCGCGCCCTGGTCGCGGCGATCGATTGACGGCCGCCGAGGCGCGCGTTGCCGCGCTCGTCGCCGAGGGCCGGAGCAACCGCGAGGTCGCGGCCCAGCTGTTCACGACGGTCGCGACGGTGGAAGCGCACCTCACCCGGATCTACGGCAAGGCCGGCGTCCGATCGCGGACCCAGCTGGCCCGGCTGGTGAGCGACGGCTCGCTGGGCATCGACGGCGCATGACGCGCCGGAGACGGCGAGGACGGGATGACGAAGTACACCCGCGCCTCGCCAGGTGACCGCAGGGCGAAGCGCTGCGACACGGCGCTCGACGCGGTCGCAAGACCGGCCACTGGATCTGGTTCATCCTTCCTCAGCGGCCATGCGCGACACGTCAGCGCAGTGAGCGCCCCTCGTACGCCTCCAGGCGCCCGATGACCGCCTCGGGCACCACGCGGGGGCGCCCCGTCGCGTAGTCGTACAGCACCTGGACGGCCTCCGCGGTCGCCACCAGCCGCGCATGTCCGCGCGACGACTCGGGCGCGGTGATCCGGTGCTCCAGCGTGAACGACGTCCGGCCGACGTGCCCCAGCCGGGTCTCGACCGTCAGCACCTCGCCGAAGTAGGCCGGCGAGCGGTAGGTCACCCGGATATCGGCCAGGATCAGCGACTCCTCGGCCCCGTGCGTCGGCAGCCCGACGGGCTCGCCCGTCGCCTCCTCCCAGTACGCGATCCGCGCCGATTCGCAGTACGTGAGGAAGCGCGCGTTGTTGGCATGGCCCATCGCGTCGGTGTCCCCGAAGCGGACGTCCAGCTCGAGGCGGTGCGGGAACTCGCCCGGCAGGTCGCGCGGATCGGGCGGGACCTCGATCCGGTATCGCGCGGGCCCGGACCCGGCCTCCAACTGCGAGTCGGTCACGGGCGGAGTGTACCCGCGCTGGGCGCTTGTGCGGCAGCCCCATGCGGTCGGACCCGATGCCTGCCATGCGCCCATGTGACGGGCACTCGCCGTCGACGAGCGGTTCGTCGCATGGCATTCGCCCGCCTGGTGGGCGTACTGCGCCGTTCGGCGGCGGTCGTCGTCGCCGCGGCCGTCGTCGCCGCTCCGGGAGGGCTCCCACCGTTGGCGAGTGCCCACCCGGCGGGCATCCGTCACGGGCGCGGGCTCAGTCCGGCGGCTCCGCAGCCTGCCAGTCCAGCCACGTGTCCGGGTCCACGCGCGGGCGCGCGACCCAGGCCTCGCCGCCGCGGAGCGCGATCTCCGGCGGCAGCGGGTGGGACAGGAAGAACGGCATCGACTCGGTGGCGCCGTAGGCCCCGACGTCCAGGATCGCCACCAGGTCGCCCGTCTCCGGCAGCGCCATGACGGCCGACTGGGCGAAGACGTCCAGCCCGGAGCACAGCGGACCCGCGACGGTCACCGGGAAGCGCTGGGCGTTGGCGGACGCCGCCGTGGTGGCGGCGATCCCGGTCAGCGCCCTGACCCGGTGCTCCTGGCCCACGAGAGCTGGCCGGAGCAGGTGGTGGATCCCGCCGTCCAGGATGACGACGTGATGGCCACCCACCGATTTGCGGTCGACGACACGCGCGACGTAGGCGCCGGCCGGCCCGACCAGGAACCGGCCGGGCTCCAGGAGCACGCGGGTGCCGCGTGTCGCGGGATCGCCGGCCACGCGCGCGGCCAACGCCGACAGCCGCGCTCCCAGAGCCCGCACGTCCAGGGCGTCCTCGTGGGTCTCGTACGGGATGCCGAGGCCGCCGCCCGCATCGACCAGGCGAAGCGGGAAGCCTGCCGCGGCCGCCAGCTCGCGGGCTGCCTCGACCGTCGCCTCGACGTGCGCCGCCAGCGAGCCCGTTTCCAGCACGTTCGACGCCCCGAAGGCATGCAGGCCCAGCGGCTCCAGCCACGGGGAGGCGACCGCCTCGGCCGCGGACGCCCGGAGGTCCCGGCCATCCATCCCGAACTTGCCGGCACCGTCGTCGCCCACGAGACGGACCCGCTCCAGGCGCGCGGCCTCCGAGACGGCGGCCCGGAGCAGGACGGGCTGCCGCCGGCCGCGTCCCTCCGCGATCCTCGCCAGGCGCCGCAGCTCGCCCGGCGATTCCACGGTGACCACGCGCACACCCGCCTCGACGGCCGCCGCGAGCTCTTCGTCCCGCTTGCCGGGCCCGGTGAACACGATCCGGTCCGCGTCGAAGCCCGCGCGCAGCGCGTGCCGCAGCTCGCCGCCGGACGCGACGTCCGCCCCCAGGCCCAGGCCGGCCAGGTGGCGGAGCACCGCGAGGTTCGGGTTGGCCTTCACGGCATAGGCGAGGTCGAAGGCGTCCGGCAGCGCCGCCCGGAGCGCCGCCACCTGCCGCGAGACGACGTCCAGGTCGTACGCGTAGAACGGGGTGCCGAACCGCTCGGCGAGCGTGGCCGGGTCGTGGCCGCCCAGCCGGCCGTTGCGCAGGATCTCGTTGCGGGCGGGCGGGCGGCCGCGCCGGACGACGGGCACGGCCTGCCGGCGCGGCGGCGGGCCGGGCTCGCGGACGAGGCTCATCGCAGGGCATCCTCCAGGGCGACCCGGGCGTCCGTGCCGGCGTCTCGATCCTTGACCACCAGCGCGACCGAGACGGACAGCGCGTGCTCGGCCGCGAACGTGCCCGTGACCGCCCGGGAGCCGGGCACCACCACCGCGCCGGGCGGGACGGACAATGGCGCGTCGGCCGAGCCCGTGAGCACGCGGTCCCGCACGAGGTCGTACAGGCGCGAGGTCCCGGTGAGCACGACGCCGGCCCCGATGACCGCGCCCTCCCCCACCAGCACGCCCTCGAGCAGCAGGCTGCCCGCGCCCACGAACGCATCGTCCTCCACGATGACCGGCCGCGCGCCCGCCGGCTCCAGGACGCCACCGATCGTGACGCCCGCGGCGAGGTGGACCCGCGCGCCAATCTGCGCGCACGATCCCACGAGCACGTGCGAGTCCACCATCGCGTCCTCGCCGATCCACGCCCCGACGTTCACGAACGACGGCGGCATCACCACGACGCCGGGGCCAAGGTACACGCCCGCCCGGATGCTCGTGCCGCCGGGCACGATGCGCCACGGGCGTCCGGCCTCGTCCGAGGCCATCGCCTCCGGCCCGTCCAGGAGCCGCTTCGTCGGCAGGCCGACGCGGTCCCGGAACCGGAGCGCGCCGCCGAGGTCCCAGGTGGCGGTCGCCCGGTCGCGGAACCGCGCGAGGATCGCGGCCTTGACCTCCGGGTCCGCCCGCCAGCCTCCTGGCGCGGACGGATCCCGGACGGCGGCGCGCCGGCGGCCGGCGTCCAGGTCGTCGAGGATGGTCGCCGAGAGGCCCGTGCCGGCGGCCGGCGTCAGGGTCGTCATGCCGCCGCCTCGCCGCCGGCGGCGACGCTCGCCGCCTCCCCGACGCTCGCCGCCTCCCCGACGCTCGCCGCCTCCCGCTCGACCGGCTGCCGCCCGCCGCCGTCCACCAGCCCGAGCCCGCGCAGCAGCGCGACCAGCCGCTCGCGGGGCCCATCGGCCAGCGGCAGCAGCGGCGCCCGGAGGTCGTCCCGCTCCAGCAGCCCCATCGCCAGCATCGCGGCCTTCGCCGGCACCGGGTTGGGCGCACCCTGGAAGTTGGCTCGGAACAGCGGCAGCCAGCGAGCGTGCACGCGGCGCGCCTCGTCCCAGTCGCCGGCATGGGCGGCGGCGACGAGCGCGGCCATCTCGCCGGGGATCTCGTTGCTGGCGACGGACACCACCCCGTCGCCGCCCATCGCGAGGACCGCGAGCGTCGCGGCATCGTCGCCCGCAAGGACGGCCACGTCCCGCGGCCGGTCGCGGCAGATCACGGCGATCTGCTCGATGTTGCCGCTCGCCTCCTTGACCGCGATGACCCGCGGATGCTCGGCGAGCCGCAGGAACGTGTCGGCCTCCACGTTGGCACCCGTCCGGGACGGGACGTTGTACACGACGATCGGCAGGCCACCCTCGTCGGCGACGGCGCGGAAATGGGCCTCGAGCATCCGCTGGTCGGGGCGGTTGTAGTACGGGGTGACGATGAGCGCGGCGTCCGCGCCCAGGGCGGCGGCACGTCGCGTGGCGGCGATCGAGGCGCGGGTGTCGTTGGTGCCGGTGCCCGCGATGACCGGGACGCGGGCCCGCGACGGGCGCTCGGCGACCGTGGTCACGGCGATCTCGATGAGGCGGTCGCGCTCGTCGGCGGAGAGGGTGGGCGCCTCGCCGGTCGTGCCGACCGGGACGAGCCCGTCGACGCCGGCCAGGACCTGCCACGCGACGAGGCGACGGTAGGCGGTCTCGTCGATCCGGCCGTCGGCGGTGTAGGGGGTCACCAGCGCGGTGAACGCGCCGCGGAGGCGGGGCGTCCGGTGGTGGGCGGAACGGGTGGTGCGGGCCATGATCGATCTCCTTCGGGTGCTGCGGCGGGGGAGGTCAGGCGGGGATGGCGACGGGTGCCGCGGACAGCAGGTCGTCCACGACGGCGTCGAACGGGTGGATGCCGGGCGGGCGAGGCTCCCGGACCAGCCAGCGGGCCGCCGTGAGCGCCCCGTCCGCGTAGGCGGAGCGATCCCGGGCGGTGATCCGCAGCTCGACGGATTCGCCGGGCCCGTCGAAGGTGACGAGGTGGGTGCCGGGTGCCGCGCCGGCTCGAACGCCGACCACCTCCAGCGCGGGGCGGGCGTCACCCTGCGCCGCGTCCGGGGCCGTCCAGCGCGGGTCCGCGGCGACGACCCGCCGGGCGAGGGCACGGGCGGTGCCCGACGGACGATCGGCCTTGCCGCGGCGGTGCCACTCGACGATCGAGGGCTCGAAGCCGCCCGTGCGGCCGTACCATCCGGCAGCGACCTCGACCAGGCGCCCGAACAGCGCCGCCCCAAGCGACAGGTTGGGGGCAACGACCGCGGCGGCACCGTGATCAAGGAGCAGCGCCCGGACCCGCGGCAGGTCCGCGTCCCAGCCCGTGGTCGCCAGCACGAACGCGCGACGACCGGCCGCGACGGCCTCGGCGACGTTGCCGGCCACGGCCGGGCCGGCGGACGCGTCGATCACGACGTCGGCGCGGGCGAGCGCGTCCCGCGTTCCGCCGTCCGGCCGGCCGACAAGGCCTGGCGCGGGCCATCCGGCCGCGACCGCGGCACCGGCGATCGCGCCGCCCAGCCGGCCGGGCCCGTAGATGATGAGCTGCATGGTCGAACGTCCTCCGCGGAGGGAGCCGCGGGTCCGGAGGTCCGAAGAATCACAAAGGCCGCGGCACCGTTCGTGGTGTCCGCGGCCCCTCGGCGCCTCCGGTCCCGGAGGCTCCTCGGTGTCGTCGCTCGCGCGCCGTCAGAGCCCCAGGGCCCGAGCCTTCCGGCAGGGCCGCCAGAGCTTCTTCTTCGAGTCGAAGCTGACGAAACGGTGCGACATGGCCTGCGCAGTGTGCCGCATACCCGCAGAGCATGCAACCATTCTTCCGTGCGCACGTCGGATGACCGGATCGTCCTCGCCCTCGGCGACGGCCCGTGGGGGCCGGTCCGGATCGCGGCCGGGCCGCGCGGCGTGGTCGCGCTGGAGCTGCTGTCGAGCGCGGATGCGTTCGAGGCTGGGCTCGTGCGCCGTCGGCTCGGCGCGCTCGTGCCCCTGGCGGACGTCCCCGACAGCCCCGCCCGGACCCTGGTCATCCGGGCGCGGGCCGTGGTCGAGGCGATGCTCGCCGGCAAGCCGTCGCCGGTCGACACCCTGCCCATCGACATCGCCGACCGCTCCGCCTGGGACCGCCTCGTGCTGGGGGCGGTCCGAGCGATCCCGCGCGGCCGGGTGGCGAGCTACGGGGAGGTCGCGCGGCGGATCGGACGGGCGGGCGCGGCGCGGGCGGTCGGCGGCGCGGTCGGGCGCAACCCCGTCGGGCTCCTGGTCCCCTGCCACCGGGTCATCGCCGGCGACGGGAGCCTGGGCGGGTATGGCGTGGCGGCGTGGGGCGGGCGGGAGGCGGCGCTGGCCGTCAAGCGCGAGCTGCTGGCGCTGGAGGGCGTGTCCGTCCCGCGGTAGGGTCCCCGCCGGCCGCGGCGTGTCGGGAAGCCGACAGCCGGCGTGTCGGGAAGCCGTGCCTGCAGGGCCGAATCCCGCGCGGCGCGGGTCGTATGCTTCGCGCCAATCCGCGCGTCCCGGACCGGTCCCGCCGACCCTGCCGCCGCGCGCGACGTGCCCCGATGCCTGTGGAGGACTGGAATGCGGCGGACGGCGACGCAGGTCGCGACAGGAGCGTGGGCGTGACCGCGATGGCCCAGGTGGGGCAACGCGTCTCGCCCACGGCGGTGTTCCGCAAGCGGGACTTCGTCCTCATGTGGGTCGCGCAGCTGGTGTCCACGGCCGGCTCGTCGCTCACGGACCTCGCTGCGGGCATCTACGTCTACGACAAGACCGGCTCCGCGTTCCTCGTCGGCGTGACGCTCATGGCGACCGCGGTCCCCAGCCTCATCGTCGGGCTGCTCGCCGGCGTGTTCGTGGATCGCTACGACCGTCGCACGGTGATGATGGCGAGCAACATCGGCCAGGCCGTCATCGTCGCGGCGATCCCGTTCCTCCTGGGTGTCAACGTCGCGCTGCTGTTCGTGGCCATCCTGCTCAACGCCGGCGTCAAGCAGTTCTTCGACCCCGCGTACGAGAGCCTGATCCCGGAGATCGCGAACGACGATGAGCTGGCGGCCGCCAACGCGTTCCTGTCGATCGCCTCGTTCGGGTCCACCGCGATCGGCTTCGCCGGCGCCGGCCTGCTGGCGTCCGCGTTCGACATCAACTGGGCGTTCTGGATCGACTCCCTCACGTTCCTGTTCTCGGCCGCGTGCATCTGGCTGCTCCGGGTTCGCTCCCGGATCGAGGTCCCGGAGGAGACATCGGTGGGGGTCGTGATCGCGAACCTCAGGACCGGCATCCGGACGATCGTCGACACCCCGATGCTCCGATCGCTGTTCCTGCTCGGTGTGCCGGTGTTCTTCGCCTTCGGCCTGTGGAACGTCCTGCTGCTGCCGATGGCGATCAAGGAGCTCGGGGCGACGGAGTTCGAATACGGCCTCCAGGAGGGCCTGACCTCGGTCGGGTTCGTGGCTGGCAGCCTGTTCATGGCTCGTTACAGCGACCGCCTGCAGACGGGGCTGTGGATCTTCGTGGGCTGCCTGGGCATGGGCGTGGCCGGCATCTTCTACGGCCTGTCGCCGGTGATCTGGATCGCCATCGCGTGGGTCATCGTGAGCGGGTTCTTCAACTCGCCGTCGTCGGTCGCCCGCCAGACGCTGCTCCAGCGGAGCACCCCGCGGGAGCTGCGCGGCCGGGTGTTCTCGGCGATGTTCGTGATGCGCGACGTGATCTTCCTGGTGGGCATGGCCGGTGCCGGCCTGGCGGACATCCTCCCGGTCCGCGGGCTGCTGGTGTTCGCGTCCCTGATCGTCCTGGCGACCGGACTGGCCGCGCTCGTGGCACCGGGAGTCGGGCGCCCGGCGGCGGAATGGCGACGCGGGCTGTCGGCCCTGCGCGCGACCCCGACCGCCCTGGAGGGCGCGGGACGCCCCGCCACGATGGCCGACTTCGACCGGCTCGTCGGGCGCCTGGCGACGTTCAGCCGCCTGAACGAGGCCCAGCGGGCGGCGTTCATCCACGACGCGCTCGTCCGGGAGGTCCCCGAGGGTGCCCGCGTCGTGACCCACGGCGAGTCGGCGACGGCCGCCTACTTCATCCTCGAGGGCGAGGCGGCGGCCGGCATCCCGGAGCCGGACGGCGGATACCGGGGCCTGTCCACGATGGGCGCCGGCGACTTCTTCGGCGAGATCGCCGCGCTCACGGGCAGCCCGCGAACCGCGGATGTGGTCGTCACGGAGGCGAGCACGCTGCTGGAGGTGCCGTCCGAGGCGCTTCGCGGCGTGATGGAGGTGCCGGAGGTCAACGGCCTGCTGCTGTCCACGCTGACCGAGCGCCTGCTCCGGACGAACCAGCCGGACCTGCCGCGCCTGGCCACCATGGACCGCTCCGCGCTCCGCGAGCTGATGGCCAGGCCCCCCGAGGCCGAGGCGCTGCCGAAGGCGTAGGGGACAGCTGACGCGGCGTCCGGGCAGGGGGTCCGGCCCGCGGGGCCCGGGCAGGGGGTCCGGCGCGCGGGTGGCCGCGGGATCGACGCGGATCGGGGTCCCGAGCGCCGTGGGACGACCCTCTGGACCGCTGCCCGTAGACTCCTCACCATGGACACCGTCCTGTGCCCGAGCTGCGGAGAGGAGAACCCGTCCAGGTTCCGCCTGTGCGGCTTCTGCGGCACGCCGCTCTCCGGCGGTGCGACCGCCGCACCCGCGACGCCCGTCTCCCCGGCCGCCCGCCTGGTCGCCCAGGCCGGGACCGTCCCATTCGGCGAACCCGCCGCCCCCGTCTTCGGGGTGCCGGCACCCGCCCCCGCTCCGGCGCTCCCCTCGGCCGAGGTCCGCAAGCCGGCGACCTTCATCTTCGTGGACCTCAAGGGCTCGACGGCCCTGACCGAGCGGATCGACCAGGAGGCCATGTCGGAGATCAAGCGCACGTACTTCACGGCCATGGCCGCCCAGGTCGAGCGCCACGGCGGCACGATCGAGAAGTACATCGGCGACGCGATCATGGCGGTCTTCGGCATCCCGAAGGCCCGCGAGGACGACGCGCTGCGGGCCGTGCGGGCGGCCTACGGGATGCAGCAGGAGCTGGTCCGCCTCAACGCGGAGTTCCTCCCGTTCTACGGCGTCGAGCTCGCGAATCGCACCGGCGTGAACACGGGTGAGGTCGTCGCGAACATCGACCCCACGGCGAACCAGCAGCTCGCCACCGGCGACACCGTCAACGTGGCCGCACGGCTGGAACAGGCCGCGCCCCCCAACGAGATCCTCATCGGCGAGACGACCTGGGACCTCGTCCGGGCCCATGTGGACGTCGAGGCGGTGGAGCCGCTGGAGCTCAAGGGGAAGGCGGAGCGCGTGCCGGCGTTCCGGCTGCTGGCCGTCCGGGACGCGACCGCCGAGGGAGCCCACCTGGCCCGCCGGGCACCGCTGATCGGGCGAGAGGCGGTCATGGACCAAGTGCGCGGGGTGCTGGCCGAGGCGATCGAGTCCGGCGGCGCCCGGCAGGTCACGCTCGTCGGCGAGGCGGGGGTGGGCAAGTCCCGGCTGCTGGACGACATCGGCGACGAGGTCGCGGACAGCACGACGGTCGTCCGCGGCCGCTGCCTGCCCTACGGCGACGGCATCACGTTCTGGCCGATCGTGGAGGTCGTCCGGGACGCGGCGCATATCGCGGCCGACGACACGCCGGACGTCGCCCGCGGCCGGATCGCCGATCTGCTGGCCGGCAGCGGCGAGCGGGACGAGATCCTGGACCGCGTCTCGTCCGTGATCGGCCTGTCCGCCTCGCGGTACCCCGTCCCGGAGATCTTCTGGGCCGCCCGCAAGTTCCTCGAGGTGATGGCGGCGGGGCGGCCGGTGCTCCTCCTGTTCGAGGACATCCACTACGCGGAGCCCACCTTCCTGGACCTCGTGGACCACCTCGTCGAGACGCTCCCGGACCACGTGTCCGCGCTGATCCTGTGCGCGGGACGGCTGCCGCTGCTCGACAAGCGGCCGGACTGGGCCACACAGGACCGGACGACCCGCCTCGTGCTCCCCGCCCTGGACGATGCGGACACGGGCCGGCTCGTCGAGGCGCTGCTGGGCGCGCCCGTGGATGCCGAGGTCCGGATGCGCGTGGTCCACGCCACCGACGGCAATCCGCTGTTCACGGAGCAGCTGGTGTCGATGCTCGTGGACAAGGGCCATATCCGCCGGAGCGAGGACGGCTGGGTGCCCGTCCGTGACGTGTCCGCCCTCGCGGTCCCGCCGACCATCCAGGCGCTGCTGGCGGCGCGCCTCGACGACCTGTCACGCGAGGAGCGGGCGACGATCGAGCCGGCGGCCGTGATCGGGTTCGTGTTCGCGCAGGCGGCCGTGGCGGAGCTCGTCCCGGCAACGATCCGGCCCTCCGTCCCGACCCACCTCGCCGCGCTCGACCGCAAGCAGCTCCTGCAGCGCGAGGTCGCGGCCGAGTCCGAGGATGACGCCTACCGCTTCCGGAACCTGCTCATCCGGGACGCGACGTACGGCAGCCTGCTCAAGCGCGCCCGGGCGCAGATGCACGAGCGGTTCGTCACCTGGGCGGAGCGCGTGAACCGGGAGCGCGGCCGGGAGGAAGAGTTCGAGGAGATCCTCGGTTACCACCTGGAGCAGGCCTACCGCTACCGCACCGAGCTGGGCCCGATCGATGCGGAGGGACGGGCGATCGCGTTGCGCGCCGCGGAGAAGCTGGGCAACGCCGGGCGACGCGCGTTCTCGCGCAGTGACCTGCCCGCGGCCTCCAGCCTGCTGGGGCGCGCGGTTGCCCTGCTTCCCGAGTCGGACGCCCGCCGGATCGAGCTTGCCGCCGACCTCGGCGAGTCCCTGGTGGGCCAGGGCCGGTTCGAGGAGGCCATGACCGTGCTCGCCGCGGCCGCGCAGGTCGCCGGCACCTTCGACGATCCGCGTCTCGTCGCGCGCGTGGCGGTCATCGAGCTGCTCCTCAACGTCTATGCCTCATCCGGCAGCGTGAGCGCCTCCGGGATCATCGAGCGGGCGACGGCCCTGGTCGGCGTCCTCGAGGCCGCGGGCGATGACGCCGGCCTCGCGCGGGCGTGGCGCCTGGTCATGGCCAACCGGTTCACGCTGGGCCAGCTGAGCGGCGCCGCGGAGGCGGCGGATCGTGTCGTCACGCACGCGACAGCGGCCGACGACCGGCGGCTGGCGGGCCGCAGCGCGCCCGCGATCGCGTACATCCTCGTGCACGGCCCGACGCCCGTCCCGGAGGCGATCGAGCGCTGCGAGGAGCTCCTGGGCCGGATCCGCGGCGACCGCATGAACGAGGCGATCGTGATCAGCGCGCTGGCCCAACTCCGGGCCATGGCCGGCGAGTTCGAGGCGGCCCGGCAGCTCTACCGCCAGGGCCAGGCGATCCTCCGCGAGCTGGGCGGCGGGATCAACGCCCTGTCCACGTCGATCGACTCCTCCCGGGTCGAGCTCCGGGCCGGCGCCGTCGACGAGGCGATACGAGAGCTGCGGCGCGACGATGACGCCCTCGCGGCGATCGATGAAACCTACTTCCGCTCGACCGTGACCGCGATCCTGGCGAACGCGCTGTGCCTGGACGGCCGGTTCGACGAGGCGCTGGACTGCTCGATGCTCGCGGAGCGGCTGTCCGACGCCGACGACGTCTGGTCGCAGGTCTCGTGGCGGACGGCGCGCGCCCACGTCATGGCCGCGCGCGACGAGGCCGAGCAGGCGACGGCGATCATCCGCGAGGCGGTCGCTCTCGTCGGCTCCACCGAGGACATCGAGCTGCAGGCCGAGACCCTCGTCGAGTCGGCCCGGGTCATGCGCGCGCTCGGACGCCACGACGAAGCAGGGCCTCCGTTCCGGGAGGCCCTGCGACTGTTCGAGCTCAAGGGCGACGTCGCCGCCGCGGAACAGGTCCGCCGGGGGCTGGAGGCCCTGGCCACCGCGTGAGGTTCAGACCGCGCCCAGGGTCAGATCGCCCCGCGGAAGCCGCCGTTGTGGAAGGTCCAGATCACGATCTGGAGATTCCGGCCGACCATGGTCGGAACAAGGCAGCCTTCGGCGGGCACGTTGGTCGGGGCCGTGGCGCTGTCGCACCGGGCGCTGATCGTCTCGACGTTGCCGTCATCGAGCACGTGGTAGACGACCAGCGTGTTGACATCCACGTTGGGGATGCTCTGGCCCCGCTCCAGGAGCACGACCTTGAACGGCGCGTCGAACGGCTGGCCGGCGTTGACGCTGACCCTCGACCACTGGCCGAACTGGGTCCGGTTGCAGCCGGAGCAGGTGAAGCTCACGCCGCTGCCGTCCTCGACCACGACCGGGATGTGCGCTGCCGGCGAAACCACGCTCGTGGCCTGGGGATTCCGCTTGTCCAGCGACTGGTCGTTCTGGACGGTCGCGTCGGCGACGATGTAGCTGGCGGCCTGGTCGCGGCCCGTCAGCAGTGACACGGTCTGCGGCATGTCGAACGCGTCACCGTGGCTGTTGTTCTTGCCGGGGACGTTCCCCGTCGTGTTGAGCTCGAAGGTGATCTTCGTGCCGCCGTTCGAGAACGGAACCCGGTAGGCCACCGTGAGATCGACGGTCGTGTATGCGTTGACCGCTCCGAAGGAGCAGACCAGGGAGCCCGTGGTCGTGCATCGGCTGTCGGACACCCAGGCGGCGGCGTCAGCGACGTTGGTGACCAGGTACAGCGACGAGATGTTGCTGGGGCCGCTGTTGACGATGTGGATCGCGAATCCCTGGTTGCCGCCCGACGTGATCCCGCCGCTCACGATCTGGGTGACCGTGGACGCGCTCCAGTTGGGAGCCTTTGCCGCGGCGACCGGCGCGAACACCGACATGGCCACCAGCGATGCCGTGCCCACGACCGCGCCCAGTCGACCGAGTTTCCTGATCTTCACCCTTGCCTCCGTGTCCCCTCTTCGCCTGCCCGGCCCACGGCCCTGGCGGCTGCCTCTGCTGGCGACATCGACCATGCGGCGAGACCAGTACAAAGGTCCTGTCGACAGCAGGCCGAATGTCACATCACGGTGTCATCGTCCGGCCAGCGTGTCAAGGTCGTGTTCCCGACAAGATGTGGACCGGGCGCACCACGCGGAGCGTACCCGTGGGGGCCGGCGGGATCCGCGGCCTGTGCCCCGGACCGGGTTCGCCGTCAGGAGCGGGGGACGGGCCGCATCGGGTAGACGCCGATGATGACCGGGACGTCCGGGTCCAGCGACAGCTCGTAGCCCACGTCACCGCCGCCCAGCAGCTCCGCCATCAGCCGGCCCTCCGCGGCGGGCATCCCGATGTACAGCCGCTTGCCGCCGACGCGGATCGGCGCCACGTCATCGTCGGCACAGTCGATCCCGAACCGGCGGCGCAGCTCGTGCATCGGGACCCAGGGCCGGCTCTTGATGAAGCGTCGCAGCTGCGCGACGGTGCACGTCGGGCGCGGCCACGCCCCCTCGTCGGCATTGACACGAGGTGCGTCTGCGGGCGGCTCGGGCACGCGGTCCGACGTTCCGGACGGCGACCGGGCGGCCGTCGGGGACGGCCCTGGCCGGAGATGCTCACGCTCGCCGTCGTCCGCGACGGCCAGCCTGCCCGGGACGGGTCGCGCGGCCGAGGCGGCCGGGGCAGGCCGCGCGGCCGAGGCTGCCGGGATGGGCCGCGTGGCCGAGGCTGCCGGGATGGGCCGCGAGACGCGAGCGCCCGGGTCGAGGACCCGCCCGGCGTTCGTGGGGACGAACGGCTCGGCCGCGAATTCGGCGGACCCGGCGGACACGGCTGGAACGGCGCCTCGCACGACCGGAGCGGGCGCAGCCGGGAACTCCGCGCCGGGCCCGGCCGACCAGGCGGGTCGGGGCGCGGGCTGCGCCTGTGCGTGACGGCCGTGCCGCTGCCGTCGGCTCATCGGGTGGTGGCGCGCGGGCGAACTGCCGGCGCGCGGAGCTTCATCATGGTTGCGCCCTGGCGTCGGCCGAGGGTCCGGCCGATCGGGGGATGATACCCCCGCCAACCGCGCGACGCCCTCAGCCGTGGACGACGAGCAGGTCGCGCGGGGCCTCGTTGAGGACGACGGGGCCCGTCTCGCCGCACACGACGATGTCCTCGATCCGGGCGCCGTAGCGACCCTCCAGGTAGATCCCGGGTTCCACCGAGAAGGCCATGCCGGGCTCCAGCGGCTCGCGGTTGCCGGCCACGATGTACGGCTCCTCGTGAACCTCCAGCCCGATCCCGTGACCGGTCCGGTGGAAGAAGTCCGGACCGTAGCCCGCGGCGTCGATGATGCCGCGAGCGACGCCGTCGATCCGTTCGCAGGGGACACCGGGGCGGACCGCGCCGGTCGCCTCCTCCTGCGCACCGTGGAGGACGTCGTACAGGCGGAGGAAATCCGCGTCCGGACCCTTCGCCGGGTCCCCGCCCGTCACCCACACGGTCCGGGTGATGTCGCTGCCGTACCCGCCGAGCGTGCCACCGATGTCGATGACGACCGGCTCCCCCGCCGCGATCACGCGCTCACCCGGGTCGTGGTGGGGCGAGGCGCTGTTCGGGCCGGAGGCGACGATCCAGAACTCGGCCTGGTCGTGGCCCTCCGCGACGAGCCGTTCGCGGACCTCGCGCGCCACGTCCGCCTCGGTGCGCCCGACGAGAGGCCCACCGGCGACCACCATGACCACCCGGTCGGCCGCCTGCGCCGCGCGGCGGAGCAGGGCAACCTCGTCCGGGTCCTTGCGCATCCGCAGCCGGCCCAGGACCGCGGACGTGAGCGAGAAGCTCGCCGCCTGGAACGCCCGCTGCAGGCCGAGCACGAACGCCGCCCGCAGGCCGTCGGACACGGCGACCGCCCCGACCGCCCGCGGATCCCGCCCCAGCCCGGCGGACAGCCGCGCGGCCACGAGCGCCATCGGATCCCCGGTCTCGTCCCAGGTCGCGATCTCCAGGGCGCCCGACACGGCGGCCGGGCAGGTGCGGGCCGGCGTGGCCTCCAGGCGCGGCGCGACGAGCGTGATCGGGGACCCCGGGGCCGCCGGCAGCACGAGCAGGGTGAGGCGCTCCAGGGGCATCGCCTCGTAGCCGGCGAGATAGCGGAGGTCCGCCCCGACGCCGACCAGCAGGGCATCGAGCCCGGCCGCCGCCGCACCAGCGCGTGCCCGCGCCAACCGTTCCGCGTACCGTGCCACCGGGATCCGGCCATCGCTCATCCGCGCGCCTCCTCCGATCCGGCGATCATCGCCAGCCACGCCCCCAGCTCGCGTTCTCCGCGCTCGAACAGCACCTGGTAGGCGTGCACGCGGCTCGCCCCCGCCTCCCGCGCCGCACGCCGCATGTCGATGGCCACGTGGGGCGCCACGGCGATGACCGGGATGCCGGCCGCCTTCGCGGCCCGGATGACCGCCAGCGGATCGTACGAGCGGGCCGTCGTGTCGACAACTGCGCCGACGGCGCCTGCCAGGCCCGTCTCCACGGCCGCGGCCGTCCGGAGCGCGACAGGATCTCCACCCGCCCGCCGGACGCCCTCGAGCAGGCGCGAGCCCCAGATCAGGTCGTCCGCGACGACCGCCACCCGCGGCCGCCGGTCACCGGCGGCCGCGCTCACCCCAGGGAGGCGACGATGCGGTGGAAGACGTCCGCCGCGGCGACCACACCCAGGGGACGATCCCCCTCCACGATCGGGATGTGGCGGAACCCGCCGACGGCCATCTTGTGGATCGCCACCGCCAGCGTGTCCGTGGCACGGAGGACCACCGGGTCCGGCGTCATGAAGTCCCGCACGTCGAACGCGTCGAGGCTCTTGCCGGCGACCTTCATGACGGCGTCGCGATCCGTGAAGATGCCGACCAGCCGTCCCTTGTCGACCACCAGCAGGCAGTCCACGCCGGCCGTGTGCATCGTCCGGATGGCGTCCGACACCGGCACCGTGGGGGCCACCATGAGGGGCTCCCCGACGCCGAGCGCGACGAGGTGCTCGCCCAGGATCGTGTCGTGGTAGTCGGCCAGGGACTGCGGGACGTCCGAGGTCGCGAGATCCGCGCCGCAGTTGGTGCAGCTGTCCTCGCCCTCGAAGTTGTCGAACCGGCAGACGGGGCAGAGCACGGTGCTACTCCACCGTCCAGGTCTCGCCGGCGAGCAGGACCCTGGCCAGGTCGCCCTTGCCGGACTTCTCGATCGCCGCCGCGATCTGGGCATCGATGAGGTCGGAATGGGTGGGGCGATCCACGTCCCGCAGGACACCGACCGGGACCGGGTACTCCGGCCAGAACATGCGCGACAGGATCAGCGCGAGGTAGGGGTCCTCCGCATGGGCGTCGTGGACCAGGATGTCCGCCTCGGTCACGCCGTCCTGGCCGATGGTGACGACCTCCGGGTGGAGGCCGTTGAGGCGGATGCCCTTGTCGCGCGCCTTGCCGAAGATCATCGGCTTGCCGTGCTCCAGCACGAGCATCCGGTCATCGCGGACCTCGCGGTCCGTGAAATCCCGCCAGGCGCCGTCGTTGAAGATGTTGCAGTTCTGGAGGACCTCGATGTACGAGGCGCCGTGGTGGCGCCCACCGGCCTCGAGCGTCGCCTGGAGGTGCTCCGTGTGCGTGTCCACCGTCCGGGCCACGAACGTCGCCTCGGCGGCGAGCGCGATCGTGAGCGGCATGATCGGCCGGTCAATCGACCCCATGGGCGTGGACTTCGTCCGCTTCCCGAACTCCGAGGTCGGCGAGGTCTGGCCCTTGGTGAGGCCGTAGATCCGGTTGTTGTGCATGACCATCGTGAAGTCCACGTTCCGGCGCATCGAGTGCAGGAGGTGGTTGCCGCCGATGGACAGCGCGTCGCCATCGCCGGTGATGACCCAGATCATCAGCTCCGGACGGGCGACCTTGAGCCCGGTCGCCAGCGTCGGGGCCCGGCCGTGGATGGAGTGGAAGCCGTAGGTGTTCATGTAGTACGGCAGGCGGCCGGAGCAGCCGATGCCCGAGATGAACACGATGTTCTCGCGCGGCACGCCGAAGTCCGGCATCACCTTCTGGGTCTGGGCGAGGATCGAGTAGTCCCCGCAGCCGGGGCACCACCGGACCTCCTGGTCCGAGACGAAGTCCTTCCGGGTGAGCTGGATCGGTGTGGTGTCGGGGCTGGTCAACTGAGTCGTCACTGTGTCTTTCCTCGGCCGTCGAGAATCCGCTCGGCCTCGTCCACGATCTCCTGGATCCGGAACGGCTTGCCCCGCATCCGGTTGTACCCGACGGCGTCCACGAGGTAGGTGCCCCGGAGGATGAACCACAGCTGGCCGAGGTTGATCTCGGGCACCAGGATCGTCCGGTAGCGGGAGAGCACCTCGCCGGTGTTGGCCGGGAACGGGTTCAGGTAGCGGAGGTGCGCGTGGGCGACCGACCGGCCGTCCGCCAGCAGCCGCTCCACCGCGCTGCGGAGCGCGCCGTACGTCGAGCCCCAGCCGAGGATCAGCAGGTCTCCGCTGTCGGCCCCGAAGGTCCCGAGCGGCGGGATGTCCCGGGCGATCCGGGCCACCTTCTCGGCGCGCAGCAGCGACATCCGGTGGTGGTTCTCGGGGTCGTAGCTGACGTTGCCCAGGCCGTCCGACTTCTCCAGACCGCCGATGCGGTGCTCGAGACCGGTCGTCCCCGGCACGGCCCACGGGCGCGCGAGCGTCTCCGGGTCACGTGAATACGGCAGGAACGTCCCGCTGCCGCGGACGGCGTTGGGAACCGAGATGTCCGGCAGGTCCTCGAGCGTCGGGACCCTCCAGGGCTCCGCGCCGTTGGCCACGAACGCGTCCGAGAGGTAGGCGACCGGGGTCATGTACTTGAGCGCGATCCGCGACGCCTCGATCGCCATCGAGAAACACTCGACGGGGGTCGCGGGCGCCACGACCGGCATCGGCGATTCGCCGTTGCGGCCGTACATCACCTGGAACAGGTCCGCCTGCTCCACCTTGGTCGGCATGCCGGTGGACGGGCCGGCCCGCTGGACGTCCACGATGACCATCGGCAGCTCGGTCATCACGGCCAGGCCCATCGCCTCGGACTTGAGCGCGATGCCCGGTCCGGAGGTGCCGGTGAGGGCGAGCGCGCCGCCGTAGGCCGCACCGATCGTGGCCCCCATCGCGGCCAGCTCGTCCTCGGCCTGGAACGACCGCACGCCGAAGGACTTGTAACCGGACAGCTGGTGGAGGATGTCCGAGGCCGGCGTGATCGGATAGGAACCGTAGAACAGGTTCCGCTTCGCCAGCTGCGACGCGGTCAGGAACCCGAGGGCCGTCGCCTCGTTGCCGGTGATGTTCCGGTAGGTCCCGGGGGGCAGCTTCGCCTTCGGCACCCGGTACGTGGTGTGGAACATCTCGGTCGTCTCGCCGAAGGCATAGCCGGCCTTGAGGGCGCGGCGGTTCGCCTCCGCGATGACCGGGCGGGCGCCGAACTTCTGGTCGATCCAGCGGAGCGTCGGCTCCATCGAGCGCTCGTAGAGCCAGAACATCATGCCCAGGGCGAAGAAGTTCTTCGTCAGGTCAACCTGCTTGCTGGTCATCTCCAGCCCCTCGAGCGCACGCGCGTTGAGGGTGCTGATCGGGACCTCGAACACCGTGTACTGCTTGAGCGAGCCGTCGGTCAGCGGGTTCGCGGCGTATGCCGCCTTGTTGAGGTTCTGGGGGGTGAACGCGTCGCTGTTGACGATCAGGGCGCCGCCCGCGGGCAGCTCGCCGACGTTCGTCTTGAGCGCGGCCGGGTTCATCGCGACCAGGACGTCCGGCGCGTCACCCGGCGTGTGGATGTCCGACGCGGAGAAGCTGAGCTGGAAGCCCGACACGCCCGGCAGCGATCCCGCCGGAGCGCGAATCTCCGCCGGGTAGTCCGGGAAGGTGCTGATGTCGTTGCCGAAGACGGCTGCCGTCCTGGTGAACTGGGTCCCCGTGAGCTGCATCCCGTCGCCCGAGTCGCCGGCGAACCGGATGGTCACCCGATCGAGCTCCTGGACCTCATGCTCGATCGGCTCTGTTGTCGTCGTCATCCGCCTTCGGCCTGCTCCATCCGCTGATGCGGTCTGGGTGGGAGATTGAGCAGCTCCTCGGGGAAGGACTCCGCGAGGAACTTGAGGATGTCCACCTGGCGAACGACCCCCACGAGATGGTGGTCGTCGTCCACGACGGGGACGTTCCGGAAGCGCCCGGACTGCATCAGCTCGATGGCGTCGCGGACCGTCTGGTCCAGCCGGAGCGTGCGGGGATCCGAGTTCATGTAGTCCTCGACGGCCGCGTCGAGATCGACGCCCAGGGCGACGTCCTCGCCGACCAGGCGGCTGAAGATGTCGCGCTCGGTCAGGACACCGACGAGGCGGCCGTCCTCCGCGGCCACGAACACCGAGTCGCCGGTGCCGGTGCGCTGGATCGCACGCAGGCACTCCGCGATGGTGGTCCCGGGTCCGACGGTGACGGGTTCGCGCCGGCCGACGACCATGAGGCGTTCGGCCGCGAGGGCAGGAACGCGCGCCGCGACAGCGCGCTCGGTGAGTTCAGCCACGCCGGAAAGTGTACGCGCGATCGCGCGATCCGGAGGCGCGGGCCGTTCCCGACGATGCGGTCCCGGGGCCGGCGCGCGGCGGGCGCGCGGGTCGCAGCAGCACGGGCGCGCGAGCGGTAGGCGAGGCGCCCCGTCTCGGCTCGGGCGAGCTCCGCGGAGGCCGTACCTTCGCTACCCTCGGGGCGTGGACCGAGCGCGCCTCACCGGCATCGCCCTCGTCGTCGTCAGCGCCATCGCCTTCGGGTCCGGCGGACTGTTCGCGAAGCCCGTCTACGCCGCCGGGGTGGACTGGTTGACCCTCATGGCCTGGCGGTTCGCGGTCGCCGGCGGCCTGGCCTGGGGCGTGCTCCTGGTGCGGCCGGGGGCGCGACGCGCCGTGCGGGCCCTGTCCCGCCGGAAGCTCCTGGGGACGGTCGGGCTGGGCGTCCTGTACGTCGGCAACACGGCCACGTACTACGCCGGGATCCAGACGGTCCCGCTCGGGCTGTCCGCGCTGATCGTCTACCTCTACCCGCCGGTGGTCGCCGCGCTGGCGCTCCAGTTCGGACGACCGCTGGAGGGACGCCGGGCGTGGTCTGCGCTCGGGATCGCCGCCCTGGGCGTGGCCCTCGCGGTCGGCGGCATCGACACCGCCACGGCGCCGCCGCTGGACGGCCTGCTGCTGATCCTGGCCTCGCCGCTGATCTACGCGGTGTGGATCATCCTGGCGGCCCGCCATTCCGGCGAGCGCAGCGACCACGTGGGCCGCCAGGCGGAGGAGGGCGCGGACGCCTCGGCGATCGGGGCCGTGATGCTCAGCTCGACGGCCATCGTGTACTGGATCGTGGCGCTCGGGATCGGTCACCCGGTGCTGCCGGCGGCCGTGCCCGGCGAGGCCTGGCCCGGGATCCTGGCCGTGGCCGTGATCGCCGGGTTCGTGCCGGTCCAGGCGTTCTACGCGGGGACCCAGCGGGTGGGCGCCGCGCAGGCGTCGCTGATCTCGACGATCGAGCCGCTGTGGACGATCGCGGCCGCGGCCGTGCTGTACGGCGAGCGCCTGCGGCCCGTCCAGCTGGCCGGCGGGGCGCTGATCCTGGCCGCCGTGGTCCTGTCGCAGACCGGCGGGCATCGCGAGCCGGGTGGCGGAGGCGAGGCATCGCTGCCGCAGCCGCTGGTGCACCTGCCGGAGGAGTAGCGCGGGGTAACGGCGGGGTTAGCGCCTCAGCCCAGCGCGGCCCGGGCGACCTTGACGGCGGCCCGGGCGCCACCGGCCACGAACGACGCGTCGGAACCGACTCCGATGAACGTGAACCCCTGCGCCAGCGCGGGCGGGAGCAGCCCCGCGTCCTGGAGCAGGATCCCGGCCGACTTGCCGGCCACGCGGCACGCGGCCACGACGCGGTCCAGGGCCGCGACGAACGACGGCTCGTCGAAGCGGCCCGGGATCCCCATCGAGTGCGACAGGTCCGCCGGCCCGACGAACAGCACGTCCACGCCGTCGATCGCCGCGAGGTCGTCCGCGGCCTCGACGGCGGCCATCGACTCCACCTGGAACACGCCGGTCAGCCGTGCGTTGCGCCGGTGCAGGTCCGCGTGCGCCGTCTCGCCGTAGCCGCCGCCGCGGTTGGGCAGCGCCACGCCGCGGATGCCAGCCGGCGGGAAGCGCATCCAGCTGAGCGTCTCGGCGACCTCCGCGGCCGTCTCGAGGCGCGGGATCATCAGGCCGTCGGCACCCATGTCCAGCGCGCGACCGACGCGCAGCCGCTCCGCGGACGCGACGCGGACCAGCGCCGCCGTCGGCGTCCCCTGGACCGCCAGCAGCTGGGCGTGGAGATCCGCCTCCGAGCCCATGCCATGCTCGAGATCCACGATCACCCAGTCGAAACCGGCGCGAGCCATCAGCTCCGTCGCGGCGAGCGAGCCGAGGTTCACGAACGCGCCGACCGTCACCTCGCCGGCGAGGATCCGGGTGCGCAGGTCGGCGCGGGGAGGCAGGGGCTGGGCGGGCGGCAGGGTGCTCATGGCCGCATGATGCCGCGCGCCGCCGTCAGCCGCTCCGGCCGCGCGCGTCCACCGCCCAGTGCTCCGTGCGCCCGTCGGGCAGCACGGCCACGAACGAGGAGACGAGGTCGACCACCGGGCAGACGTGGTTCGGCACCACGGCCACGACATCGCCCGCCTTCGGTCGTGCGCTCCCGCCCGGCAGTGACACGATCCCGTGGTAGTCGTTCAGGCGCTCGATCACCGCGCCCGGCCAGGCCGGGATCGCCCCGTAGCCCTCGAGGAATGCGGGCAGGTCCTTGGTCAGCGCCTTCGCCCCCGCGTCGATCACGACCCGGTCCGCCGCCGTCGAGACGACCGTCCCGGCCACCACCGCCGCGATACCGTCCGACTCGAGCGCGCCCAGCGCCCATTGCTGGCGATCGCCGAGCACGTACGTCCCGGCCCGGATCTCCGTCACGCCGCCCTCCGCGGCGAGCAGGCGCGTTGGCGTGGACCCGGCGCTGATGGTCCGGACCTCGAAACCCGCCGCCCCCAGCGCTCGGGCGGCCGCGTCCAGGGTCGTGACCTCGTCCAGGGCGGCGGCCCCCGCCCCGCCCGGCCGGTACGCGTGACCGCCGTGGGTGAACACGCCCTCCACCCGGAGACCGGCCCGGTCCGCCGCGATCGCCACCTCCACCGCCGCCTCGGGCGACCCGACGCCGGTCCGGTGGAGACCGGGGTCCAGCTCCACCAGCACCCGCAGTGGTCGCCGCCCGCCGGCCACGGCCGCCCCCAGGCGCTCCGCTCCCGCCGCCGAGTCCACGCCGACCACGAGGTCGGCTGCGTCGTGGACCGCGCGCAGCCGCTGCGCCTTCGGGCCCTCGGCCCACAGCGGGTAGGCCAGGAACAGGTCGCGCAGCCCCGCCCCGGCGAAGATCTCGGCCTCGCCCAGCGTGCCGACGGTGAGCCCACTCGCGCCGGCGTCCAGCTGCATCCGCGCGATGCGCACGCTCTTGTGCGTCTTCGCGTGTGGCCGGAGCGCGATCCCGCGAGCGTCGAGCGCCCGCTGGAGACCCTCGATGTTGGCCATGACCCGGTCCACGAACACCACCAGCGCCGGCGTGTCCAGGCCGGCGGGGAGCGGCGGAACCGTGATGACGCGAGCGGGCACGGTCCGAGGATACCCGCCGCGCACCGCCGCCCTGTGCTGCCGCCTTGCGCTGCCGGCTTGCGCCGCCGCCGCTCCCCGGCCGCCGGTGCGCCGCGGCACCTCCACCTTAAGGCGGGTCGGTACTGGTACCTCCGGGTCATTCCGGCTATGCGGGTGCGGCGCGTACGGTCAGGGTCCTCCACGCGAGAGGCCCACCTCGCAACCACCGTCAAGGAATACCGGGATGAAGTTGACGCTCAAGTGGTACGCCCATCGCGCCACGGTCCTGCTCGGGACCTTCGCCGCGTTCGCCTTCGTGATCGACGGGGCCAAGCGCTGGTAATCGACCGGCACCACATCACCGCCGAGGCCTGAGCCGCCGGGAGCCCAACCCGGCGGCTCCTGGATTCCGGCGAGCGGTCAGCCCCTCCCCCGCTCCCGCCACAGGTTGCGGAGCACGAACGACACGTTCGCCGGCCGCTCCGCCAGGCGGCGCATGAAGTACGGGTACCACTGCCCGCCGTACGGGACGTAGACACGCACGGTCCAGCCGGCGCGGACCAGCTGCTCCTGGAGGTCCCGGCGCACGCCGTAGAGCATCTGGAACTCGAACGCGTCGCGTGCGATCCCCTCCGCCTTCGCCACCTCGATCGCCCGCCTGATCAGCCGGACGTCGTGGGTCGCGATCGCGGGGTAGCGACCGGCCCGCAGCAGCCGGAGCATCAGCCGCTCGTACGCCTCGTCCACCTCGACCTTGTCCTGGAACGCGACGCTCGCGGGCTCCATGTACGCGCCCTTGCACAGGCGGACGCGGCCGCCGGCCTCGATCATCGCCTCGACGTCCTCGGCGCTCCGGCGCAGGGCGGACTGGATCACCACGCCGACGTCGGCTCCGCCGTCGGCCCAGCCGGCCGGTCGTACCTCGCGCCACAGCGCGAGCGTCGCATCCGTGGTCGTGTGGTCCTCCATGTCGATCCGGACGAACGCGCCGGTCTCGACGGCCCTGGCCACGATCGCCCCGACGCTCTCGCGCGCCAGCCCCGGGTCGACGTCCAGGCCCATCTGGCTGAGCTTGAGCGACACGTTGCGGTCCAGGCCACGTCCGGGTCCGGCGAGGGCGTCGAGCGTCTCGATGTACCGCCCGACGGCGGCCCGCGCTTCCTCCGGCCGGGTGACGGACTCGCCCAGCACGTCCACGGTCGTTCGCATGCCCTGCTCGCGCAGCCGCTCGAGCGCCGCCAGCGCCTCGTCCAGGGTCTCCCCGGAGACGAACCGGCCGACCATCGGACGGGTGATCGGGACGCGGGTCGCGAGCCGGCCCAGCGACCGGCGGTGGGCCAGGTTCAGGAGCGTGGAGCGCATGGCGCGCTCGGCGATGTCGCTGACGGCGGATCGATCGGCCATTCGGGAGCCTCGGGTGTCAGTCGGACGGGACGTCGGATGGGGCGCCGCGCGGGGCACCGGACGGGGCGCGGCGCTCGGGGAGGAGGCGCTTCCCGTCGTTTCCGGCGGGGTCGGTGCCCATCCGGCCGAGGATATCGCGGCAACGGCGCCCCGGAAGGGAGCGTTGGCCGGTTGTTGCCGGGCCATGCGGCCATAGCCGGGCCGGGCCCCGGCATCTCGCCTCCGATGCGTCTCAGGCGCCGGCGGCTGCCGCTTCCAGCTTCTCGATCTTCTCCAGGAGAGCGTTCATCGCGTCGTCCTGTGCATACGCGCACCACATCGTCCCGACCACCGTGGTCAACGTGAGCGCCACGCGACCGTTGAAGCCGACGTGGCCGTCGGCGACCTTGGGCGGTTCGGCCGTCTTGTGGGCCGCGATGTGCGGGTGGGGACGGTGCTCGAAGCTGACGCGCATGTCTTGTACTCCCGCTGGCGTGACGACCCGATCGCCGGGGCGCTGATGCCGCTGCACCGCGGAGGTTCGCACACTCGGGGCTCGGGATCCTTCACGCGGCGCAGCGTGAACGACCGGGCGGGTGTCAGGCGCCAGGCGGCCGCCTGTCGCGAGCCCGGGCGTCCGGCTCCGCGAGCTGAGCCTCCAGCTCGTCGCCCAGCTCCACCGTGCGCCGGAAGGCGGCCCACACGGCTTCGCTCAGGACCGTGCGCAGGCGCCCCGATTCCAGCTCGTGGAGCGCCGCCGCGCTGGTGCCGGCGGGCGAGGTGACCATGTTGCGCAGCACGGCCGGGTGATCGCCGGACTGCTTCGCGAAGCGCGTGCTCCCCTCGAGCGTCTCGATCACGAGATCGTGGGCCACGTGACGGGGGAACCCGAGGTGGACGGCGGCGTCGATCAGCGCCTCCATCACCAGGAACACGTAGGTGGGGCCGGTGCCCGAGACCGCGGTCGCCATGGCGACCCACTTCTCGTCCTCGACCTCGAGCTCCGCCCCGAGGGCGCCCATCAGCGCCTTCGCCTGGGCGCGCTGCTCGTCGGTGGTGGCCGGGGTCGCGTACCACACGGTCATCCCGTTCCCGATCCGGGCGGGCGTGTTGGGCATCGCGCGCACGACCTGGTCGTGGCCGAGCGTCGCGACGAGGGCGGCCGTCGTGGCCCCGGCGAGGACGGACAGCACCAGCTGACCGCGGCCGAGATGCGGCCCGATCTCCCGGCCGACCCGTCCGAGCATCTGCGGCTTTACGGCCAGGATCACGACGTCCGCGCCCGCGACCGCCTCCACGTTCGAGGGAGTCGTCCGGATCCCGTACGTCCGCGCCAGCGCCTCGCGGCGTTCGGCGCGCGGGTGGCTGGCGATCACCTGGTCCGGCGTGACGAGCTTGCCGCGGAGCAGCCCGGCGATCATCGCCTCGGCCATGACGCCGGAGCCGACGGTCGCGATCGTGCGGTTCGCGAGGGGAGACATCGCGGCGGAGGATAGCACCGCGCCCGCGCGGCCCCGAGCGTCAGCCGGCCTCTGCGGAGGCCAGGAGGAAGAACCGGCCCGTGGTCTCGACCTCGATCCGCCCGAAGCCGGCGCGGGCCAGGGCGGCATCGAGGACCGCGGGCTCATGCCAGGTCCATGCCGTGTCCCCCGGCGGGCCGCCGGCGGCGTCGGGACGGAGGTCGATCAGGGCCAGGCGGCCGCCGGGCCGTAACCGGGACCGCAGGGTGCGCGCGGCCCCATCCAGACCCGCTCCGCGAACCCGCCCGACGAGGAACGCGGCGACGAGCGCGTCGGCCGGGGCCTCGCCTGGGATCGCCGCGACCCAGGGATCCGCGACGTGCAGGTGGGCCAGCAGGTGGTGGGCGAGCAGCCGCTCCCGGGCCCGGTCCAGCGCGCCGCCGTCCGGGTCCGAGGCGTGGAGCTGGCCCTTGCTCGCGAGCAGCGGGGAGAAGAAGCCGACGCCGGCCGCCGGCTCGAGGATCCGGCCCGCCAGTCGCTGGGAGTCGAGCCAGCGGGTCACCATGTCCAGCTCCGCCTGCCACGCGGCGTCATGGACGGCACCCCGCTCGAACGGGCCGCGCCGAAGGAACCAGTCGTCCGGGAAGGCCCGGGCGAAGGGCGGATCGGCGCGGGCGGCGGCGCGGGGGACCGGGGCGACGGAGGCGCCCGGCGCGGGACGCGGGACGGGTCCGGCGGGCGCGGCGCCCCGCTCGGCGATGGCGGCGCGGAGGCGTCCGCGCAGGAACGGATTCGTCCCCGCCTTGCCGAGACAGCTGGGACACAGCTGCGCCCAGCCCTCGAGGTCGCCGGGACCTCTCGTCTCCGAGGCGGTCCCGCACCACAGGCAATCGAAGCGCGCGCGGAAGGGCATCGTCGTGACGGCAGCCGGGCCGGTCGGGCTCAGCCGACCCTTGCCCAGCTGCCGGGCGGTGCGATCCCGTCGAACGCGAGCGGGTCGACCAGCTGGGCGAGGACCTCGATCCCGTCCACCACGCGCGGGCCGGGACGCGAGAAATAGGCCGATCCATCCACCGCGTAGAGCCGGCCCTCGCCGGCCGCGCGAAGCCCGTCCCAGCCCGTCGGGCGCGGCATGGCCTCCCAGGCCCGGACCGTCTCAGGCAGGTGGAGACCGGACGGCATGAGCACCACGATCTCGGGATCCATCTCGCGGACGGCGTCCCACGTCGTCTCGGCGGCCCGGCCACCCTCGCGGCCCAGCACCTCCCAGCCGCCCGCCAGCCGCACCTGCTCCGGCACCCAGTCCCCCACCGCGAACGGCGGCTCCAGCCATCCGATGGCGCCCAGGCGGGGAGGCGCGAACCCGTGATCGCGCCGGCCGACCACGATCTCCTCGACCGCGCGCAATCGTTCCCGCAACCCCTCGACGACCTCGATCGCCGCGTCCTCGGCCTCCGTCATCGCGCCCACGGTCTGGATCGCGTTCAGGATCCCCTCGATGGACGTGGTCTCGAGGCTGACCACCGCGACCTCCCCCTCGAGGCGCCTGGCGAGCTCGCTGACCTTCCGGTACCCGACCGCGCACTCGCGGCAGGGCGCCGCGCCCAGGATCAGGTCGGGGCGGGCCTCGACCAGGGCGTCCTCGTCGAGGGCGCGGATCGAGGACCCGGCCTGGGCCGACCCCTCGACCAGGCGGTGGATCGCATGCGACGCCGCGCGCTCCGGGTCGTCGACCCCGTACGTGACGACGGGCACCTCGAGGGCCTCGGGAGGGAAGTCGCACTCGTGGGTGACGCCCACGAGCTCGTCACCGAGCCCCAGCGCGAACACGATCTCGGTGGCGGACGGGAGCAGGGAGACGATGCGCACGGGCCAAGTCTACGGGCGACCCGTCGATCGTCCCCGACGGTGGGCGAGGACGCCGGCGACCGCGCCTGGTCCCGGCGACGACCGGGAGCCCCGGCGGCCGGCTGTGCGGGAGGTCAGGCGGGCTTCAGCCGGTCGACGGCGGCGCGGGCCGCGGCCTTGTCGCTGAACCACGTCGCGTTGATCGCCGTGTACTGCGCCCACTCCGCCGGCAGGCTCTCCTCCGGGAAGATCGCGTTGACCGGGCATTCGGGCTCGCAGGCGCCGCAGTCGATGCATTCGTTCGGGTCGATGTAGAGGGTGCGGTCCGTGCCCTCGTCGAAGTGGATGCAATCCACGGGGCAGACGGACACGCACGACTGGTCCATCACGTCGACGCAGGGCTCGGCGATGACGTACGTCATGGTCTGAGGCTCTCCTGAAGGTTCGGGGGCCGGCGCGCGCGGGCCCCAAGCACCGAAGGAGAGCGTACCACCGGGCGCCGACCGGGCGAGCGGCGGGCACGCGGGCACGGCGGGCACGGCGGGCACGCGAGCACCTGGGCACGACAGCGGGCACGCCGCCACGACTGGAGACGAGGCCGTGCTCGGGTGCCGGCGATCAGGGCGTCGCGGGGGCGGAGCTCGGCAGGGCGGTCGGGCCGGGCAGGGCGGGCGTGCTCGCCGGGGGGCGCCCGCCCGGGTCGACGAAGCGCACCGGCACCACCATCCCCTTCTGCCAGTGGCCGGGGATGTGACAGCCGACGAACCAGCCGCCGGCGGCGGTCGCGGCGGCGGACGGCACGGTCCAGGTCACGTCCAGCCGCTGGCCGGACCCGACCACGATCCGCACCCCGTCGAAGCCCGCCGGCGCCGGCACGGCGGGCGTCGGGCCGGGCGGGTGACCCACGGTGGCACCCTCGGCGGCCTCCCAGGCACGCTGCTCGTCCATGGTCCCCAGGATCGCCTCGTGGATCTCGAGGCCGCCGTTGATCACGTGGAAGGTCACCGTCTCGCCCGGCACCAGGTCCACGACCGGTGGCGTGAA
>CAVPEU010000011.1:0-24570 GCA_963703575.1 uncultured Chloroflexia bacterium | reverse complement strand
CTCGGCCACCCATCCTGCCGATCGCAGGTGGCGCCCTCGAGCACCGTACGACGCCGTGCTGGACGCTGCCGACGGCAACCACCTCGCCGCCTTCGCTGCGGCGGCCAGCGCGACGGGAGCGGGGATCGTGATCCTGCCCCACGTCCGCGGGCTGCACGCCTACTGCGGCCCCCCCGAACGGGGCGTGGACGCGATCGCGATGGACTTCGGGCGGACGGCCTGGATTGGCGACCGCGGCCCCGCCTTCGAGTACGCGCCCCACGTGCAGCAGCTGAGCTTCGATGGGGCTGCGGGCGGACACGACGGCCGCGGCCGCGCACCTCCGGGCGGAAGCGGGCACCAGGGCGCTGTTCACGATCGGGTCCTGCACTGGGGGGCCGGTCGCGTTCCTCAGCGGTGGGTTCGGGGCTGGCCGGGGTCATCGGCATGTACGGCTGGCCGACCGGTGGTTCGTCGAGCAACACGCCTGCACCGGTCGACGTCGTGGACACCTTCGCCAGCCCGGTGCTCGGGACCTCGGCGGCGCCGACCAGGGCATCGGGAACGGATTGGTTGTGACGTTGAGACGGCCCTGCAGGCGGCCGGCATCGATATGAGGTCACCCGCTTCACCCGGGCGCGCCCCACAGCTTCTTCGACCGCAAGGCGGAGGAGTTCGCGGACGCCTCGGCCAAGGCCTGGGACGAGATCCGCCCCTGACGACTGAGGGCGGCGATGGGGTTCCTGCGGCGCCTGCTCGGCGGGTCGGCCGACGGGGCCGAGGCGGCGGATCGCGCACCATGGCCACGGACGCGTCGCCGACCGCCGGGGACGAGACCGCCGGGGACGAGGCGCGGGGAACGGCTCCGCCCCGGAGCTCTCGCTGCGCCGAGAGGACGCCGCCGCTGTGGCCGGCACCACACCTGCTCCAGCGAGCTGCGGTACGCGGATCGGTCGTGGACACCGCCCCGCCAGGGCGGCGAGCGGCGCGCCGGCGGACGACCAGGGCAGCGGCGGTTCCTGAGCACCGGCGCGAAACCTGAACACCGCGGCTATCCGCGCCCACTACCGCCGATCACCGCCAACACGAGCAGCATGACACGCCGATCACGGGCAGCGGCGCCCGGTGGCAGGGCGGCGTCCAGTGCACCGACGCCGTCCAGCGCCGTGCCGATCGCCTGCAGCGACCCGCCGACCAGCCCGGAGATCCCGTCGATGCCGGTGTCGCGGGATCTCCGGGCTGGTCGGCGGGTCGCTGCAGGCGATCGGCACGGCGCTGGACGGCGTCGTCGGCGCGCTGGACGCCGCCCTGCCACCGGGCGCGCTGCCCGTGATCGGCGTGGTCGTGGCGCTGCTGCTCGTGTTGGCGGTGATCAGGCGGTAGTGGGCGCCGGGTCGCCCGCGGTGTTCAGGTTTCGCGCCCGGGGTCCTCAGGAACCGCCGCTGCCCTGGTCGTCGCCGGCGCGCCGCTCGCCGCCCTGGCGGGGCGGTGTCCACGACCGATCCGCGTACCGCAGCTGCCGCTGGAGCAGGTCGTCGGCCAGGCGGGCGGCGTCCTCTCGGCGCAGCGAGAGCGGCCTCGTCCCGGGCGGCCTCGTCCCCGGCGGTCGGCGACACGTCCGTGGCCATGGTGCCGGATCCCGCCGCCTCGGCCCCGTCGGCCGACCCGCCGAGCAGGCGCCGCAGGAACCCCATCGCCGCCCTCAGTCGTGGGCGCGGATGAAGGCGAGGATCTCGTCCCAGGCCTTGGCCGAGGCGTCCGCGAACTCCTCCGCCTTGCGGTCGAAGAAGCTGTGGGGCGCGCCCGGGTAGACGGTGACCTGGTGCTCGATGCCGGCCGCCTGCAGGGCCGTCTCGAACGTCGCGACCGAATCCGTCCCGATGCCCTGGTCGGCGCCGCCGAAGATCCCGAGCACCGGGCTGGCGAAGGTGTCCACGACGTCGACCGGTGCAGGCGTGTTGCTCGACGAACCACCGGTCGGCCAGCCGTACATGCCGATGACCCCGGCCAGCCCCAGCCCGAACCCACCGCTGAGGAACGCGAGCCGGCCCCCCATGCAGAACCCGATCGTGAACAGCGCCCTCGTGCCCGCTTCCGCCCGGAGGTGCGCGGCCGCGGCCGTCGTGTCCGCCCGCAGCCCATCGAAGCTCAGCTGCTGCACGTGGGGCGCGTACTCGAAGGCGGGGCCGCGGTCGCCGATGCCGGCCGTCCGCCCGAAGTAGTCCATCGCGATCGCGTCCACGCCCCGTTCGGCGAATTGCAGCGCGAGCTCGCGGTAGTAGGCGTGCAGCCCGCGGACGTCGGGCAGGATCACGATCCCGGCTCCCGTCGGCTCGGCCGCCCGGGCGACGAAGGCGGCGAGGTGGTTGCCGTCGGCAGCGTCCAGCACGGCGTCGTGCGTGTCGAGGGCGCCACCTGCGATCGGCAGGATGGGTGGCCGGGAGTCATGGTCGAAGCATATCGATTGCCCTTCGTGGGAACGCGGGGATCGCGGGTCCGGTGATTGTGGCGCGTCGCGGCCGGTTCGTCGCACGGGCGGCCCGGTTCGCCGCGCAGGCCGCCGCGCAGGCGCCCGGTTCGCCGCGCGGGCCGCCGCTACGGCGCGGGCCGCCGCGTCGGCGCGGGCTTCCCGGTTTCGTGGCGCGGGCTTCCCGGTCCATCGCGTAAGTCCCAGGTAAGGCGAGGACGGCATGCTGTCCGGCGATGGATCTCGGACGGTTTGGCCGCGGACTGCGGGCCCTTCGCCGGCGGCGAGGTTGGCGGCAGGCGGATCTCGCGGACGCCGCTGGCGTGTCGCGGTCGCAGGTCGGGCGGATCGAGCGCGGGGAGAGCGCCTCGCTGCCCGTGGCGACCGTGGATCGGGTCGCGGTTGCGGCCGGCGGCTCCGCGGAGCTGCTGCTCCGCTGGAACGGGGAGGGGCTGGATCGCCTGCTCGACGAGGAGCACGCGCGCCTGGTTGAGGAGGTGGTGCGGCGGCTTCGGGGGCTGGGCTGGGACGTTGCGGTCGAGGTCTCCTTCTCGCGCTACGGTGAGCGAGGCTCGATCGACGTGCTGGGGTTCCATCCGGGGCATCGGGCGCTGGTCGTGGTCGAGGTCAAGTCCGTGACGCCGGACATGCAGGCGATGCTCGGCGGGCTCGACCGCAAGGCGCGGCTTGGTCCCGTGATCGCGCGCGACCGCGGATGGGACCCGGTGGTCGTGGCGCGCCTGCTGGTCCTCGGCGACACTCGCACCAACCGCCGGCGGCTTGACGCGCATGAGGCGACCGTTCGGGCGGCGCTGCCCGCGGGCACCCGCGAGGTCGCGCGCTGGCTGACGGACCCACGGCCGCCGGGGATCGCGGGGGTCTGGTTCCTGGCGGATGTCCACGGGGCGGACCGTAACCTCGCGCGTCGTCACCGGATCCGCGTGAGGCGGGGGGACTCCCGCACGAGCGGCGCGGACGAATCCGGCAGCGGTCCACGGGGCGGCCGTTCAGTCAGCGGGCGCCTGACTACGGGCCTCCGGGCGGACACCTGCCGGGACCGCGATGACGGACGCGCGTTACGGGCCGTGGGGCGGCCACCTGGCAGCGCCAATCCGGGACCGTGGCCGTAGCGTCCGCCCGGCGGACATCTGGCGGGTCGGGGCGAGCAGGGGGATGCGCGGCGGCGGCGCGGGAGGCGGCGGGGCGAGCAGGGGGCGGGGCGGGAGGCGGACGGGCCGACGAGCGGCGCGAGGGCGGGGCGAGCAGGGGGACGGGCGGCGGCGGCGCGGGAGGCGGCGGGGCTGAGCACCGTGCACGCGGCGGGCCGTCGGCCGACCCTCCGCTAGAATGCGCGCCATGCCCGCCCCCCTCGTCGTGATGAAATTCGGCGGCTCGTCGGTCGCCGGCGCGGAACGCATCAAGCGGGTCGCGCGGCGAATCGCCCGGGAGCGCGCGAACGGGTCGCAGCTGGTCGTCGTGGTGTCAGCGATGGGCGATGCCACGGACGAGCTCCTGGCCCTGGCCGCGGCCGTCACGGACGACCCGGACCCGCGCGAGCTGGACGTCCTGCTCGCGACCGGCGAGCACCAGAGCGCGACGCTGGTCTCGATGGCCCTGCACTCGCTCGGCGTCCCGGCGATCAGCCTGACCGGCCCCCAGGCCGGCATCACCACGGACGGCCGGTACGGCAGGGCGCGCATCGCCGGAATCGACCCGCGACGCGTCCGCGCGGAGCTGGCCGCCGGCAAGGTCGTCATCGTGGCCGGGTTCCAGGGCACCAGCATGGTCGCCTTGGACAACCTCGAGGCCACGGAGTCCGCGAGCGATGTGCATGCCGCGGAGATCACGACCCTCGGCCGCGGCGGATCGGACACGACGGCGGTCGCGCTCGCCGCCCGCATGGAGGCAGACCGCTGCCAGGTCTTCACCGACGTGCGCGGCGTGTACACCGCGGACCCACGGATCGAGCCACGGGCCCGGCAGCTGGCCGTCATCGGCTACGAGGAGATGATGGAGCTCGCCCACCAGGGCGCCCAGGTCATGCAGACGCGGGCGGTGGAGCTGGGCTGGGTCAATGACGTCGTCATCGAGGTCCTCAGCTCGTTCGAGGACGCGCCCGGGACACAGATCAGGGAGGACCCGCTCGTGGAGCAGCGGAACAAGGTCCGGGGGCTCGCCCACGACCGCAACGTCGCCAAGATCACCCTGGTCGAGGTCCCGGACAAGCCGGGCGTGGCACGGGGCGTGTTCGGCCCGCTGGCGGACGCGGGCATCAACGTGGACATGATCGTCCAGAACGTGGGACACGCGGGAGCCACCGACCTCTCGTTCACGATCCCGCGCGTGGAGCTGGCGAAGGCGAAGCGGATCCTTGAGCCGCTCATCCGCGAGCTCGGCTTCAGGGACATGACGACCGACTCGTCGGTCGCCAAGGTCTCCATCGTCGGCGCCGGGATCCAGAACGCGCCGGGCTACGCCGCCCGCATGTTCGGCACCCTGGCCGATGCCGGGATCAACATCGAGATGATCTCGACCTCGGAGATCCGGATCACGACGATCATCGCGGAGGACCGCGTGGAGGACGCCGTGCGTGCCCTGCACGCGGCCTTTGCCCTCGAGCAGCCCGAGTCCGTCGAGGCGGCCGGCGCGGCCGCGGGCTGACCGCCCGTGCACCCGGTGGCCGCCGCAGCGCCGTTCCTCGCGCGCCTCGAGCGCTTCTCGAGGGTCGGCTCCACCAACGATGTCGTCCGCGCCTGGCTCTCGGATGGCACGCCGGAGGTGTGCGTCGCCGTCGCGGACGAGCAGACCGCCGGCCGCGGGCGGCTGGGGCGGACGTGGCAGGCGCCGCCCGGCGCCGCGCTGCTCGCGTCCATCGGCTTCCGGCCGGGGTGGCTGCCCGCGGCCCGCGCGTGGCGCCTGCCGGCGGTCGTCGCCCTGGCCATGTGCGACGCGGCCGAGGACGCCGCCGGGCTGCCCGTGGGTGCCATCCGCCTCAAGTGGCCGAACGACCTGGTGGTCGAGATCGGCGGGCCCAATGCGCTCCTGGCCGGCGTGCCCGACGCGGCCGCCGCGGCGGCTCGCCTGTCCGCACCCCTTGCCCTCCGCAAGCTGGCCGGCATCCTGGGCGAGAGCGACGGGCTCGGGTCGGCGGATCCGCGCGTGGTCGTGGGCATCGGGATCAACGCGGACTGGCCGGCGACCGACTTCCCTGCCGTCCTGTCGGGCTCGATGACGAGCCTGCGCGAGGCTTCCGCCGGCCGGCCGATCGACGCCGACGCCCTGCTGGACGGTTTCCTGGACCGGCTGGAGGCCCGCGTCGAGGCGCTCCGCGCCGGTTACTTCGACCTGGCCGGGTGGACGGAGCGCCAGGCGACGACCGGGCGCCTCGTCACGCTCGAGGGCGCCGGCGACACGGCCCCGGCCGGCGACACAGCCCCGGCCGGCGACACAGCCCCGACCGGCGACACAGCCCCGACCGGCGAGGCGACCCGGAAGGCGGCCGGCCAGGGCGATCTGCGGGCGGTGCGCGCCCTGGGCGTGGACGCCGCCAGCGGCGCGCTCGTCGTCGAGGATGACGCGGCCGCGTCCGGCGAGCGGCTGATCCACGCGGGCGAGGTCGTCCGCGTGCGCCTCGCCGAGGAACTGCGCCTCGCCGAGGAACTGCGCCTCGCCGAGGAACTGCGCCTCGCCGGGGAACAGGTGTAACGGCGTGGCGCGACCGGTGTTCGGAAGGCAGGAGCGTGCGACGGGGGGAACGTCGTCGCGCTCGATCACGACCGAGCCCTCGTCGAAGCGGCACGCCGCGATCCCGCCAGGTTCGACGCCCTGTATCGGAAGTACCTCGCCCAGGTGTACGCGTACGCGCTCTACGAGCTTGCCGACCATCATGCCGCGGAGGACGCCACCGAGCGCGTGTTCCTGCGCGCGCTGGCGGCCCTGCCCCGCTTCCACGAGCTGGCCCGGCCGGAGGACGGCCCGGAGGCCTCCACCTTCCGGGTCTGGCTGTTCCGGATCGCGCGCAACGTCGTCGCCAACGATCGCCGTACCCGGCGGCGCCGCCCGGCGGCGTCGCTCGAGGCCGCCCTGGGGGCCGGGCTCGTGGTGGCGGACCCGACCGACATCGAGGCCCAGGCGGTCACGCGGGACGAGGCGGCCCGGGCAATCCGGGCGCTGGGCGCCCTTCCTGACGACCGGCGCCGGGCGATCGAACTCCGCTTCGTGGACGAGATGAGCACCGCGGAGATCGCCGGCGTGCTCGGCCGGTCCGAGGGCGCCGTCCGGGTCCTGATCCACCGCGCGCTGGGCGCCGTGGCGAAGGAGCTGGGCCGGGAACGGGGAGCGCGCGGGTCATGAACGGCCGCCTGCCGGACCGGGACCACGCCGCCGTCGAGGCGCTGGTCGCCGACCGCTACCTGGACGACCTGCTGGCCGCGGCCGATCGTCGCGCGGACGACGCCCCGGTCGATGCCCTGCTGGACCCGGAGCTGCGGGAGGCCGCGCGAGTCCTCCGCCGCTCGCTGGTCCGCATCCATCCCTCGTTCCGGTTCGAGGAACGGCTGGCGGCCCGGCTGTCCGAGCTGGCGGCGACCCGGCCGTCCGACCTGGCCGCGGATCAGGGTCACCCGATGGCCGCCGCCGGCAACGGCGCCCCGGTGCCGTTCACCGGGCGCGGGACACCGTCCGCCCTCGGCGCCGCGGATCCGCTGCTCCCGGCGATCCTGTCGGGGAGCCTGGACCCCGCGGACGATGCCGCCGTCGAGGCCGAGTCACGGCTCGCCACCGCCCGGCGCCCGCTGCTCGTCGGGGGCGCCATCACCTCGGCCGCGATCTCGCTGGTGGGTGTCGCCTGGGTCGCGTGGCGCGCCGCCCGACCCACCCGACCCGCGGCCGGAGCCCCGGCGGGAGCCTCCGGCCGCATGCCCGCGGCGACCCTGGCTCGCGCCGTCGGCGGCGCACCCGCCCGCCACCTGGCGGGGGACGGCCTGCCGGGCGCCGCGGCGGGCGTGGCCGCCGGGACCGGGGGGCGGGCCTGATGCCGGTGAGGTTCCCCTCGTTCCGTCCGCGGCGCGAGACGTATCCGGAGACGCTATGGACCCGCTGCCCCTCGTGCGAGGAGCAGCTGTTCAACAAGCAGCTCGAGAAGGCGATGAGCGTGTGCCCGTCGTGCGGGCACCACTTCCGGTTGTCGGCGCCGGTGCGGCTGTCGCACCTGCTGGACGAGGGCACGTTCGAGGAGCGCGACCCCGGCCTGGTGAGCGTGGACCCGCTGGGTTTCGTGGACCAGAAGCCGTACCCGGACCGGATCGCCGCGGCCCAGCTGGCGACCGGCCTGCGTGACGCCGCAGTGTGGGGCACGGGCCGGATCGAGGACCAGCGCATCGCGATCGTCGTCATGGACTTCGGGTTCATGGGCGGCTCAATGGGCGCGGTGGTCGGCGAGAAGGTCGCCCGGGCCGCGGAGGCCGCCCTGGCCGAACGGGTCCCGCTGGTCATCGTCTCGGCCTCCGGTGGCGCACGGATGCAGGAGGGGACGCTGGCGCTGATGCAGCTGGCCAAGACGATGGCGGCGCTGGAGCGGCTCCGGGCCGCGCGTGTCCCGTACGTGTCGGTCATGTCCGACCCGACCACCGGCGGCGTGTTCGCCTCCTACGCGGCGATGGGCGACGTCAACCTCGCGGAGCCCAACGCGCTCATCGGCTTCGCCGGGGCACGCGTGGGCGCCGGGACGATCGGGCAGGAACTGCCGCCGGGCTTCCAGCGCTCCGAGTTCCTGTACCGCCACGGCTTCGTGGACCGCGTGGTCCAGCGTCCGGACCTCCGGCGGGAGCTCGCCCAGGTCCTGCGCTTCCTGGCGCCCGCCCCGGCGTCGCACCGGGAGGCCGCCCGTGGTTGACCGGATCCTCGGGCGGGGCCGGGACGGGCGCGACGGGCGCGGCGGCCGCGAAGGACACGATGCCCGGGGCGATGCGGCCGCGGAAACCGGGATTCCGGCCGCGATGGACCCCAAGGCGGCCGTGTGGGCTCGCGTCCAGCTCGCGCGCAACCTGCGCCGGCCGCGGATCCTGGAGCTGCTTGCCGTCATGGCGGACGAGTTCATCGAGCTCCACGGGGACCGGCTGTTCGGCGACGACGAGGCGATCGTGGCCGGGTTCGCCCGGATCGAGGGCCGGCGCGTCGTCGTCATCGGCCAGCAGAAGGGCGCCGACACCGAGGAGAACCTCCGGCGCAACTTCGGCATGCCGCACCCCGAGGGCTACCGCAAGGCGATGCGGGTGATGGAGCTCGCCGAACGCAGCGGCCTGCCGGTGGTGACGTTCGTGGACGTGCCCGGCGCCCACCCCGGCCCGGAGTCCGAGGAACGCGGCATCGCCGAGGCCATCGCCCGTTCGGTCGGCCTCATGAGCCGCCTCCGGACGCCGATCGTGACCGTGATCACCGGCGAGGGCGGATCCGGCGGGGCGCTGGCCATCGCGGTCGGCGACGTCGTGCTGGCGCTCGAGAACGCGGTCTACTCCGTGATCTCGCCGGAGGGCTGCGCCAGCATCCTGTGGCGGACCACGGACGAGGCGCCGGCCGCGGCCCTCGCGATGCGGATGACCGCCGACGAGCAGCGGGCGCTGGGCGTCGTGGACGTCGTGATCCCGGAGCCGGGCGAGGGCGCCCACTCGGATCATGCGGAGACTGCGCGCCGTCTCAAGGTCGCGATCCTGGCGCAGCTGGACCGCCTGACGGCGATCCCGGTCGACCAGCTGGTCGATGAGCGCTATCGCCGGTACCGTTCGCTGGGCGCGTACGCCGAGCTCGCCGGCCCGGCCCCCACGCCACCCGTCCCGCCCAGGGGCGGCCTCGCGGACCGCCTGCGCGGGCTGATCGAGGCCGGCCAGCGGGCCATCCCCGCGCCGCTCCAGGTGGGGCGCCGCGACGAGCCACCCGCCCGCGAGGACGTCTAGCCCATGCCTGAAGCCCCGCATCCCGGCGACCGGACCCCCGCCCGGCGGGAGACGGACCACGCCAGCCTGGCGCGCCTCGCGGACACGCTGGTCCCGGCGCTGGTGCAGAAGCTGAACGCCAGCGGCCTCGGCGAGCTCGAGGTCCGCGAGGGCGACTGGCGGATCCGGCTCCAGCGGCACGCCGGGGGCCCCGGAGCGGCGCCCATCGCCCGCCGCGCGGAGCGCCCCCGCCTGGGCACCCACGTGGCGGAGCGCGACATGCGCGACATGCGCGACACGCCCGACGTGCGCGGCCCGCGCGACTCCCGCGAGGCGTCCGCCCCCCCGTCGGCCGAGGCAGGCGTCGGTACCCGGTCCGGTGACGCCGACGATCACCGCTCGGTCGCCACCTCGCCCGCGGTCGGGGTGTTCCGGCCGAGCGCCACTCCCGGCAGCCGCGTCCGGGCCGGGGATCCGGTCGGCATCGTGGACCTGCTGGGCATCCCCCAGGACGTCGTCGCACCGGTGGACGGCATGGTGACCGAGGTCCTCGTCGCGGCCGGCGAGGCCGTGGAGTACGGCGAGGCGGTCGTGGTCATGGAGGCAGACCCGCCTGCGCAGCCCGGCCCCGGCGATGCCGGCGTGGGGGACTGACCGATGGTGAGCCGGATCCTGATCGCCAACCGCGGGGAGATCGCCCTGCGGGTCCTGCGCGCCTGCCGCACGATGGGGATCGAGGCCGTCGTCGCGTACTCCGAGGCGGACCGCAACTCGCTGCCCGCGCAGCTGGCCGACGAGGCGATCTGCATCGGGCCGGCGGACGCCCGGCGCTCGTACCTGTCCGCGGCGGCGCTGATCTCCGCCGCCCTCGTCACCGGCTGCGACGCCGTCCACCCGGGCTACGGGTTCCTCAGCGAGGACGACGCCTTCGCGGACGCGGTCCGCGCGCACGACCTGACGTTCATCGGTCCGCCGGCCAACGTCCTGGAGCGCTTCGCGTCCAAGGAGGCGACCCGCCGCCTGCTGGCCGCGCACGGCCTGCCGACGATCCCGGGCTCCGGCCTGCTGCTGGACGAGGCGCAGGCGCTGGAGGAGGCCGAGCGCATCGGCTACCCGGTCCTGCTCAAGCCCTCCGCGGGCGGCGGCGGCAAGGGGATGCGCATGGTCCGCTCGGCCCGGGAGCTGGCCGCGGTGCTGCCGATCTGCCGCTCCGAGGCGAAGGCGGCGTTCGGCGACGACGCGCTGTACCTGGAGAAGTGGCTGGAGGACAACCGCCACGTCGAGGTCCAGGTCGCCGTGGACCGGTTCGGCCACGGCGTGCACCTGTGGGAGCGCGACTGCTCCGTCCAGCGTCGCCACCAGAAGATCCTCGAGGAGTCGCCGTCCCCGGCCATGTCGCAGCCCGGCCGCCGCGAGCTGGCGGAGCGCGCGATCAAGGCGGTGGTCGCGGCGGGCTACGAGAACGTCGGCACGCTGGAGTTCCTCGTGGACGGCGAGGGAAACGCGTACTTCATCGAGATCAACTGCCGGATCCAGGTCGAGCACCCGATCACGGAGATGCTCACCGGGATCGACCTCGTCGCCACCCAGATCCGGATCGCGAGCGGCGAGCCGCTGGGGTTCACCCAGCACGACGTGTCGCCGCGCGGCCACGCGATCGAGTTCCGGATCAACGCCGAGGACCCGGAGCACGACTTCCGGCCCGGCGCCGGGACCATCGAGCGGTTCAACGCGCCCGGCGGACCCGGTGTCCGCTTCGATACCCACGTCTATGCCGGCTACGAGGTCTCGCCGTTCTACGACTCGCTGCTGGGCAAGCTCATCGTCTGGGGCCCCACGCGCGAGGATGCCATCGCCCGCGGTCGAGCCGCCCTCGGCGAGCTGATCATCGAGGGCGTGATCACCAATACCCGGATCCACCGGGCGCTGCTGGTCTCGGAGCCGTTCCTGGACGGCAGGTTCACCACGAATCTGCTGGACCGGGTCGGCAGCGCCGCGTTCCTCGCCGGAGCTGAACGCGCATGAGGCCCCTCGCCTGCAGTCCTGCATCGATCGCCGCGCCGCAACGCTTCGCGGCAGGCGACACTCCCCCCGACCCTTCCTGGAGCCGCCCGTGACCGCCGCCGACCCTCCGACCGCAGCCAACCCCGTGACCGCCGCCGACCCCCCGACCGCAGCCAACCCCCTGACCGCCGCCGACGGCACGCCCGCCACGCCGGGCACCGTCCACTCCGCGAGTGAGATCCAGGGCCTCATCCCGCACCGCTGGCCGTTCCTGCTCGTGGACCGGATCGTGGACTACGACCCCAAAGCGAAGCGGATCGTCGGCCTCAAGGCCGTGACCGCGACCGAGTGGTTCTTCCAGGGGCACTTCCCGGGGCTGCCGGTCATGCCCGGCGTGCTCCAGGTCGAGGCGCTGGCCCAGGTGATGGCCGTCTACGTGGCGAAGCAGCCGGGGTTCGGGGACCGGATCGGGCTGTTCGCCGGGATCGACGGGGTGCGTTTCAAGCGCATCGTCGTGCCGGGCGACGTCCTCCGGCTGGAGGTCACGATGGAGCGGCTCGGCAGCCGGTTCGGCAGGGGCCGCGGCGTCGCCACCGTGGACGGCGAGGTCGCCTGCGAGGGCCTGCTCAGCTTCATCATCCCGCCCGCCGGGGTGCTCCGGTGACCCGCATCGCGGTCCTGTCCGACGTCCACGGCAACGACCTCGCCCTGGACGCCGTCGTGAAGGCCATCCGCAGGGAGCGTCCCGACGCGGTCCTCGTCGCGGGCGACCTCGTGCTCTACGGGCCCGCGCCCGGCGCCACGGTCGACGCCCTCCGCGCCCTGGAGGCCGATGGCGCCCTGATCGTGTCCGGCAACACGGACATCGCCGTCGGCGACTTCGACTACGGCGCCGCGTTCCCGCAGTACCAGGACGGCGTGCCGGACGGGATCCGGATCGCGGCCGAATGGGCCCACGACGAGCTCACCGACGACCAGCTGGACTGGCTCCGCCGCCTGCCCGCGGAACGTCGCCGGCGCGCGGAAGACGGCTCCCTGGTGCTGGTCGTCCACGGCTCGCCCGGATCACAGACCCGCGGCTTCGACCAGGCGCTGGACCCCAACGTGATCTTCGAGCGCGCGGCGCCCACCGATGCCCGGGTGATCTGCGTCGGGCACACCCACGTGCCCGGGATCCGGGACCTGGGCTGGAAGGTGATCGTCAACGCCGGCAGCGCGGGCTACGTGTTCGACGGCGACCCGACCGCCAGCTGGGCGCTGGTGACCGTCGAGGAGGCCGAGGTCCGGGGCGAGATCCACCGCGCCGAGTTCGACGCGATGGCCGTCGCCAACGCGATCTCCGCCCGTGGGCTCCCCGGCGACGTGTATCGCGCCGCCACCGTCCGCACCGGGAAGCTGGTGCGATGACCTGGGCCTGGCCTGACCGACCGCGACGGGTGGTGGTCACCGGGATGGGTGCCCTCAGCGCCCTGGGCAACGACGTCGCCTCCACGTGGGACGGGCTCGTCGCCGGGCGGTCGGGCATCGCGCGGGTCGGGGCGTTCGACCCGTCCCGGCTGGACTCGCAGATCGCGGCCGAGGTCAAGGGCTTCGACCCGTCCGGCATCCTCGACCGCAAGGAGATGCGCCGGACCGACCGCTACATCCAGTTCGCGCTCGTGTGTGCCCGCCAGGCGCTGGACTCGGCGGGCCTGCCCGGACGCCTGGACGACGACATGGCCGCGCGAACGGGCGTCATCGTCGGGTCCGGGCTGGGTGGCGTGTCCACCCTGTTCGACAACGTGCTGGTGATGGGGCAGCGGGGCCCGGACCGGATCTCCCCGTTCTTCATCCCGATGGGGATCGCCAACGTCGGCGCGGGCCAGGTCGCCATCGCCGTGGGCGCCACCGGCCCCAACTTCGCCACGGTGTCCGCGTGCGCGTCGGGCGGCCATGCGCTGGGCGAGGCGTGGGAGACGATCCGCCGCGGCGACGCCGACATGATGCTGGCCGGGGGCGTCGAGGCCGGCATCCACGAGGCCATCCTGGGCGGCTTCGCCTCGATGAAGGCGATGTCCACGCGGAACGACGATCCTCCCGCGGCCTCGCGTCCGTTCGACAAGGGGAGGGACGGGTTCGTCATCGGCGAGGGCGGGGGCGTGCTCGTGCTGGAGGCGCTGGAGCACGCGGAGGCGCGCGGGGCACCGCCGCTGGCGGAGCTCGTCGGGTACGGCGCCACGGCCGACGCGTGGCACATCACCCTGCCGGCACCGGGCGGCATCGGTGCGGTGCGGGCGGCGCGCCACGCGCTCGACAAGGCCGGGCTGGACCCGACCGAGATCGACCACATGAACGCCCACGCGACCTCGACGCCGGAGGGCGACAAGGCGGAGCTTCAGGCCATCCACGCGATCTTCGGTGACCACGCCCCCCGGGTCGCGGTGACGGCCAACAAGTCGATGCTCGGCCACACGCTGGGCGCGGCCGGCGCGCTCGAGGCGATCGCGACGATCCTGGCCCTGCGCGAGGGCTGCGTCCCGCCGACGATCAACCTCGAGGATCCAGACGAGTACGCGGCGGGCCTCGACCTGACGCCCAACGTGGCGACCCGGCGGCCCATGCAGGCCGCCATCTCGAATTCGTTCGGGTTCGGGGGCCAGAACGCGGTGCTCGTGTTCCGGCGGTGGAGCGAATGAGCGAGGATCGCGACGGCAGCCGGGATGAGCCGATGTTCGAGGCCGGTCTCGTCGACGAGCCAGCCGCGGTGGAGCCGACCGTCACGGCCGCGGCCGCGCTCGCTCCGGCGCCCCTGCCGGGGCCCGCGCCCGCGCTCAACGGGGCGGACGCCTCGCTGCTCGCGCTCGTGGACCGGCTGACCATCGTCCTCGAGCACAGCGATCTCGGCGAGCTCGAGGTGGCCGCCGGCGGCACCACGATCGTCCTGCGGGCGCCGTGGGCGGTGGACCGGCCGATGACCGCGGCCGTCGCGGGTCCGTCGATCGGCGTTCCCGCGCCTCCCGCCCAGGACGCCGCGGCCTCGTCGCCCACCGGAGCCGCCGCGGCGACCGCCGAGCGACCATCCGTCAAGGCGCCCCTCACGGGCATCTACTACGGCGCGCCGTCCCCCGGCGCGACCCCCTATGTCGCCGTCGGCGACCACGTCTCGGTCGGGCAGATCATCGGCCTGATCGAGGCGATGAAGCTGTTCAACGAGATCAAGAGCGACCTGGCCGGGCGCGTCGTCCGCGTGTGCGCGGAGAATGGCGCGCTGGTCAAGGCGAAGCAGCCACTCATCGAGGTCGAGCCGGCATGAGCGCCAACCGAGTCCCCAGCGTCCGCCTCACCGGGTGGGGCCGCTATGCTCCCGCGCACGTCCTGACCAACGCGGACCTCGAGCGGATGGTGGACACCTCCGACGAGTGGATCGTCAGCCGGACCGGCATCCGGGAGCGTCGCGTCGCGGCCGCCGACGAGACCACCGCCTCGATGGGCGCGGTCGCCGGCCTGCGCGCCATCGCCACGGCCGGCCTCCAGCCGGACGACATCGACATCATCGTCCTGGCCACGCTCACGCCCGACTACTGGATGCCGTCCACCGCGGCCCTGGTCAAGGAGGCGATCGGCAACACGAAGGCGATCGCGTTCGACGTCATGGCCGCCTGCTCCGGCTTCGTGTACGCGTACGCGACGGCCAGCGCCTACATCACCGCCGGCATGGCGAAGCACGTGCTGGTCATCGGCGCCGAGCTGCTCACGCGGTTCCTGGACTACACCGACCGGGGCACGTGCATCCTGTTCGGCGACGGGGCGGGCGCCGTCGTGCTCTCGGCGTCGGACGAGCCGACGGCCCCGGCCGGCATCGAGATGACCACCGAGCCCCAGGGCGCGTACATGATCTGGCTGCCGGCGGGTGGGTCCAAGCGCCCGCCGTCCCCGGAGACGGTCGCCCGGGGCGAGCACAAGATCCGGATGGAGGGGCGCGAGACGTACCGCTTCGCGACCCGCACCCTCGCCTCGACGGCCCTGGCCGCGATCGAGCGGGCCGGCCTCAAGCCGGACGACATCGACCTGTTCATCCCGCACCAGGCCAACATCCGGATCATCGAGGCGGTCGCCAAGGGCCTCCACATGCCGATGGACCGGATGTACGTGAACGTGGACCGCTACGGCAACACGTCGGCGGCGTCGGTGCCCATGGCGCTCGCCGAGGCCGTCAACGAGGGCCGGGTCAAGCCCGGCGATCACCTCGTGTTCGTCGCGTTCGGGGCCGGCTTCACGTCCGGTGCCGTGGCCATGGAGTGGACCGCCGACCCGGCGGCCGGCCCGCGGGGCGACGCGGCCGTCCGGCCCGAGGACGTGTCCGTCCGCCTGCCCGTGGACTGGGACTCCGTGGACCCGATCCCGCCCGCGCTGGCGGAGGTCATGCGCCGCCCGATGCCCCTGGACCTGGACCTTTCCGACGTCGAGCCCGGCGAGCCGGAGCCCGCGCACCCGCTCAGCCACTGACCGCACGCGCGGCGAGCCGGCAGGCCGCCGCCACGAGGAGGATCAGCCCGATGATCGACCTGACCGGCAAGGCCGCCCTCGTGACCGGGGGATCGCGCGGCATCGGCCGGGCGATCGTCCTGCGGCTCGCCGGCCAGGGCGCGGACGTGGCGTTCAGCTACAAGGGCAACCAGGCGGCGGCAACGGCGACCGCGGCGGAGGTCGAGGCCCTCGGCCGGCGGGCGCTGGCGGTCCAGGCCGACGCGCGCGAGATGGACAGCGCGGACGCCCTGGTCAAGGCCGTCCTGGAGGCCTTCGGCAAGGTGGACATCCTGGTCAACAACGCGGGCCTCACCCGGGACGACCTGATCATGCGGATGAGCGCGGACGCGTGGCGGGAGGTGCTGGAGACGAACCTGTTCGGCGCGTTCTACGCCCTCAAGGCCGTCACCCGGCCGATGCTCAAGGCCCGCAGCGGCCGGATCATCAACATCACCAGCGTGTCCGGGCAGGCCGGCCAGATGGGCCAGGCGAACTACAGCGCCGCCAAGGCCGGCCTGATCGGGCTGACCAAGGCCGCGGCGCGGGAGCTCGCGTCCCGCGGGATCACCGTCAACGCCGTGGCGCCGGGCTTCGTGCTCACCGAGCTCACCGCGGACCTGCCGGATCCCCTCAAGGCGCAGATCAACGAGCGGACGCCGCTGGGACGGTTCGGGACGCCCGAGGAGGTCGCGAACGCGGTGGCCTTCCTCGCCTCCGACGAGGCGGCCTACATCACGGGCCACGTCCTGGCGGTGGACGGCGGCCTGGTGATGATGTAGCCATGCCGTTCAGCGTCGAAGCCACCGCCATCCCGGAGGTCCGCCTCGTCCGGCCCCGCGTCTTCCCCGACGAGCGGGGCTGGTTCCTGGAGGTCCTGCGCACCGACCAGTTCGCGGAGTTGGGGCTGCCCACGAGCTTCGTCCAGGTCAACCAGTCGCGGTCCGCCCGGGGGGTCGTGCGCGGCCTGCACTTCCAGTGGGACCCGCCGCAGGGCAAGCTGATGCGGGTCGTCTCGGGCCGTGCGTTCCTGGTGGCGGCGGACATCCGGCCGGGGTCGCCCACGCTCGGCCGGGTGGTCACGGTGGAGGCGTCCGCGGACGAGCCGCTGCTGTTCTGGGCGCCCGCCACGTTCGCGCGCGGGTTCGCCGCCCTGAGTGACACGGCGGAGATCGAGTACTTCTGCACGGCGCCGTACGATCCGGCCAACGAATCGGCGATCCGTTGGGACGATCCGATGCTGGGGATCTCCTGGCCGGTGTCCGCTGCGGTACTCTCGCCCAAGGACGCGGGCGCCGGGACGCTCCGGGACTGGCTTGCCCGTCCCGAGTCGGCCGCGTTCGCCTACGGCCGCATCGGGGGATGACCGCGGTGTCCGGGGGACCTGCCGGTTGGTGGGTGAATAGGGACTATTGGGTAGTGTCAGGTAGGGTTACGCGCACCTACGGTTCGTCAGCGTCGGGCCGCGACGCCGCACCGTGGATCACGTCTCCCAGTGCCCGCCTGGTTGGGGGTTCATGAAGCACACGTCCGCCGCCCTCGTCGCCGTGCTCTCGTTCCTGTTCCCGGGACTCGGGCACGCCTATCTGGGGCGACGCCGGGCGGCCCTCCTGTTCGCGCTGCCTGCGATCCTCGTGCTGGTCGCCGTCGGGCTGGACGCGCTGGGCGGTCCGGACGCGGTGGTGGCGAACCTGGTCACGCCGTCGGGCTCGATGACGGTCCTCGTCCTGGTCCTGCTGACAGGCGCCTGGCGCCTGATCGCCATGGTCGATGCCGAGATGGTCGCGCGCCGGCGATCCGGCCTGGGCCGCCCTGCGACGGCCCTGACGGGGGCCCTGCTGGCCGTCGTCCTCGTGTCCCACGGCGCCATGGCGTACGTCGTGTACGACGTCTACGAGGCGGGCACCCGCATCTTCGTCGCGGGGGGTCCGGACGATGGGCGGTCCTCGACTGCCCCGGGCGGAGCATCGTCGAGCGATCCCGGGGACGACTACAACGCGACCCCGCTCACGACGCCCCAGACGGCTGAGTCCCGGATCAACATCCTCCTGACCGGGGTCGACTCGGCCTCCACCCGGAACCATGCCCTCACCGACACGCTGCTCGTCGTCAGCGTGAACCCGGTGGACGACTCGGTCGTGATGCTCAGCCTGCCGCGGGACGTCAGCAACTTCCCCCTCTACAACGGGCGGACGTATGCCGGCAAGATCAACTCGCTGATGACCTGGGCCCGGAGCCATCCCACCGACTTCCCGGAGGGGCCGTTCCCGACCCTGATCAAGGAGCTGGGCTACCTGATCGGCGTGCCGATCCACTACTACGCCGCCGTCGACCTCGACGGGTTCCGCCGGGTGATCGACGAGGTGGGTGGGGTGACCGTCACCAACGAGCGGGCGATCAATGACCCGCGCTATGACTGGATGGACGGCACGTCCGGCTTCTACCTCAAGGCCGGCCAGGTGGCGCTGGACGGGCGCACCGCCCTCGCCTTCGTGCGCTCCCGGCAGGGCCTCGGCGACAGCGACTTCACCCGGGCGGCGCGCCAGCAGCAGCTGCTCGTGGCGCTCCGCGCGAAGCTGGTCTCGCCGGACATGATCACGAGGTTGCCCTCGCTCATCCAGGTCGCCGGCGACACGGTCCGCACCAACCTGCCGACGGATCGGCTGGGGGAGTTCATCGCCCTCGCGCGAGCCGTGGACACCAGCGCCATCAAGCGCTATGTCCTGGGTCCGCCGTACGCGATCCACCCGCCGACGTCGTCCACCGGCGGCATCTACACGCTCCAGCTCCAGATGGACCGCATCGCGAAGCTGTCCGTCGAGCTGTTCGGCAGCGACAGCCGGTACGCGGGCAGCTGATGGTCCGCAACCGGCTGCGCCTCCTCCGCCTGGCGCTCCTGCTCGTGGACGGGCTTGCCGCGATGGGCCTGTTCGTCTTCGTGTCCATGGTGCGGTTCGGTTCCGGCTGGACGCAGACGTGGACGGCCGCCGGCGCCGAATGGTGGGTCTGGGCAGCGGGGTACGGCGTCCTGTGGGTCGGAGCGGAATGGCTCCAGGAGCTGGGCCAGCTCCGTGCCCGCTGGACGTTCCGGGGCGAGGCCAGGGACATCCTGCACGCCGCATTCATGCTGGCCGTCGCCGTGTTCAGCGTCCTGTTCCTGGTGCATGCGCCCGCCGTCAGCCGGCTGTTCCTCGTGATCCTGTTCGCGAGCCAGGTCGGGTTCTCCATCGTGGAGCGATGGGCATTCCGGTTCCTGCTGGCCCTCGGCCGCAAGCGTGGCATCGGTGTCCGCAACCTCCTCGTGCTGGGCACTGGGCCCGAGGCCCACGAGATCGCGATGCGCCTGCAGCGCGGTCCCCTGCTGGGCTATCGCGTGATCGGCTACCTGGGCCGGCCGTCCGACGTGGTCCCCCGCACCCTGGGCCCGCTGGAAGCCATCGAGACGATCCTCCACGGCGGCGTCGTGGACGAGCTGGTCGCCGCCTTCGCGGCCGACGAGGTCGCGTTCCTCGAGCCGGTCGCCGCGCTCTGCCAGCAGACGGGCCGGCGGCTCCGCGTGGTGCTGCAGCCCGGGCTGGCGCCGATCAGCGGCGGACGGGTGGAGACGCTGGGAACCTACGAGGTGCTGAGTGTCTCGAACGGTCCGGACCGCCTGCTGGGGCTGCTCGTCAAGCGCGGGCTGGACATCGTGCTTGCCGGGCTCGCCCTCCTCGTGCTGTCACCGATCCTGCTGTTGATCTCGCTCGCGATCCGGCTGGACGACCGCGGGCCGGTCTTCTTCCGGCAGACCCGCGTCGGCCTCAACGGCCGGCCGTTCACGATGGTCAAGTTCCGGACGATGGTTCCGGATGCCGAGCTCCACCTCGCCGAGCTGGTCCTGCTCAACGAGATCAGCGGCCAGGCGTTCAAGCTCACGTCCGACCCGCGGATCACCCGCGCCGGTCGCATCCTGCGGCGCGCGAGCCTGGACGAGCTGCCGCAGTTCTGGAACGTGCTGCTGGGGCAGATGAGCATCGTCGGGCCCAGGCCTCCGCTGCCGGGCGAGGTCGCCGGCTACGACCTGTGGCACCGCCGCCGCCTGTCCATGAAGCCCGGCATCACCGGGTTGTGGCAGGTCTCCGCCCGGCTGGAGGAGGAGTTCGACCGCTGGGTGGAGCTGGACCTCAAGTACATCGACCGCTGGTCGCTGTGGCTGGACCTCAAGATCATGGTCCGGACAGTGCCCGCGATGCTCAGCGGGCGATGAGCGTGGGAACCAGCGTGCCGGAGGTGCGTGCCCCGGACGGGATGCCGGCCTTGAGCGCCTCGAGCAGGAGGCGGTAGGCCACGACGACATCCCGCACGTCACTGAGATCGCGTGCCGCGTCCACGTTGCCCGTGCGGATTGACCGTTCGCCCCGCTCCTTGGCCTCCAGGATGCGACCTGCGAATGCGGGGACGGCGAACGACGGGCGTTGGCCGGGGCCCGTGTGGTTGAACGGCCGGACGACCACCGCGTCGAGCCCGCGTGCGGTGACAGCACCCAGGACGACTCCCTCCGCTCCCGCCTTGGTCAACCCGTAGACGGACCGCGGGCCGAGCGCGGACCGCTCAGTCAACGGCATCACGGTGCCCGGCCCGACGCTGTACACGTCGGACGACGAGGCCGCCAGCAGCGGCACTCCGCGGGCAAGCGCGGACTCGACGACCGCGATCGTCCCTCCGACGTTGGTGCGCATGGCGGCACCCGGGTCCATCGTTGCGTCAGGGTCGAAGCTGACGGCGGCCAGGTGCGCGATCGCATCGGGAACGGCTGCCGCCACGAGCTCGCACACGGCCGCAGCGTCCGCGAAGTCCAGGACAGTGCTCGGCGGTGCCGCGATGGGCACGTGGCCGGCAGACTCGAGCTCGCGAACCAGCCAGCGCCCGACGAACCCCGTCGCCCCCGTGACGAGGACTCGCACCTCCTACGGGCCGACGGCGGCCGACGGGCGGGTGATGGGGCCAGCCTTGAGCCTGGCGACATCGGCGTCGACCATCATGTTGACCAGCGACTCGAAGTCCAGCCCGGGCTGCCAGCCCAACTCATTGCGGGCCCGTGAGGGATCGCCCAGGAGATGATCCACCTCCGCCGGCCGGAACAGCCGTTCATCCACCTTCCCCTGCCGTTCGTCGTTGGATCTCCTGCCCACTGGTGGCGGTCGTCGCCATGGTAGCCTTCGGCCCGATGCGGATCGCGATCATGGGTACGATTCGCTCAAATGGTCAGCAGCTTCCCCTGCGAGCAGGGCTAGGCTTGGGCTAGGCCAGGGCTAGGCCCGATGGGCCTCCCGGCGATCCACCGGGGCGCCTCTTCAGGCCGCCCCATGGCGGACGGGGTCTGTCATACCCTAGCGGGACACGCACACGAGGAGGTCGGCGATCCAGGAGCACGACACGGTCCGCGGCAAGCGGATCCTGGTCACTGGCGGCTCGGGGACCATCGGGGCGCGCCTTGTCGCCCGGCTCGTCGGGCTCGGCGCGGGCGTCGTGCGGGTGTTCGGCCGTGACGAGACCAAGCAGTTCTACCAGCGACTCCAGTACCGCGACCAGGCCCACGTCCGGTTCCTCGTCGGCGACATCCGGGACCGCGACCGCCTCGCTCGGGCGACCGAGGGTATCGACGTCGTCTTCCACTGCGCTGCGCTCAAGCACGTCGAGTCGGGTGAATACAACCCGTTCGAGGCCACCCAGACGAACGTCGTCGGGACGCAGAACGTCATCGACGCGTGCATGGCGTCGGGCGTCCAGACGATGATCCTCACCTCGTCGGACAAGGCCGCCAACCCAACATCGGTGATGGGAGCCAGCAAGCTCCTTGCGGAGAAGCTCGTGAGCGCCGCGATCAACTACCGTGGCGGCCATCCGACGACCTTTGCGAGCGTGCGGTTCGGCAACGTCCTGGGCTCTCGGGGATCGGCCGTGGAGCTGTTCGCGAGCCAGATCGCCGCCGGTGGGCCGATCACCGTCACTGATCCGGCCATGACCCGGTTCATCATGACCGCGGACCGGGCCGTCGACCTCGCCCTGGAGGCCGCGCGCATCGCGAAGGGTGGCGAGGTCTTCGTGTTCAAGATGCCGGTCGCCCGGCTCGGCGACCTGGTCGCGGCCTCCATCGAGACCTTCGCGCCGCGATACGGTCGGGACCCGCGGGAGATCACGCGCGTGTCAATTCCATCGCGCCCCGGCGAGAAGGCGTACGAGGAGCTGATGACGACAGAGGAGTCACAGCGCGCCCGGGATGTCGGGGACATGTACGCAGTCCTGCCCGCGATCGAGCTTCCTGCGTCCGTGCGCGCGGCGTATGCCAGCCTGCCGGCGGTCGTGCCCGGCGCCTACCGCTCCGACCAGGTTGATCCCGTCTCCGCGGAGGAGGTCACGCGTCTCCTCGAGCAGGGCGTCGAGCAGATGGTGCCCGGCCCGGGCGTTCCGGGCAGCCCCCGGACGAGACCTGGCTGAGCCCCGCGATGCGGATCCTCGTCACCGGTGGCGCCGGCTTCATCGGCCGATGGGTGGTCGGTGAGCTCCTGGAGCGCGGGCACTCGGTGCTCGCGACCGACAACCTCGTCGCCGGCGAGGCGGACAACCTCGCCGAGTTCGCCGGCCGGCCGGGGTTCGAGGGGTTCGAGGAGGGTGACGTCCGCGATGAGGCGGCTTGCGGCCGGTGGGTGCGCGGCATCGATGCCGTCGCCCACCTGGCCGCCTCGATCTCGGTGCAGGACAGCATCGACAACCCGGGCTCCACCTTCGACAACGATGTGGTCGGGACCTTCCGGCTGCTCGAGGCCAGTCGAGCCGCGCGAGCCCGCTTCCTGTTCATGAGCAGCTGCATGGTCTACGACCGCGCCACGACACCGGAGGGCATCGCCGAGACCCACCCGACGAAGCCCGCATCCCCGTATGCCGCGGCCAAGCTGTCCGGCGAGGCGCTCACCCTGTCCTACGGTCATGCCTACCGGCACCCGGTCACCGTCGTCCGGCCGTTCAACACCTACGGCCCGTTCCAGCGCTCCGTCGGCGAGGGTGGCGTCGTCGCGATCTTCACCCGCCGATCGCTGGCCGGCGAGCCGCTGCTGATCTACGGTGATGGGGCCCAGACCCGCGACCTCCTGTACGTCACCGACTGCGCCCGGTTCGTGAGCGATGCCCTGCTCGCCGACGCGGTCACCGGCCGGGTCGTCAACGCCGGCACCGGGCACGATGTGGACATCAACCGCCTGGCGGCGATGATCGAGCCGGATGCCGGTCGGATCCGGCATGTCACCCACATTCATCCCCAGAGCGAGATCCCCGCCCTTCGCTGCGACCCGCGGCTCGCCTCCGACCTGCTGGGATGGCAGCCGGCCGTCGCGCTGCCCGACGGGCTTGCCCGCGTGCGCAGCTGGATGGCCGGGCGGATCGCGGACGGGATCCCGGTCCGGTGACCGCGGTGGCCCGATGACCTCCGGCCCGGGGCCGCGCCTCGCGATCGATGGGGGCGAGCCCGTGCGCCGGAGCATGCTGCCCTACGCGCGCCAGTCGATCACCGACGACGACGTTGCGGCCGTTGCCGCTGCCCTCCGGTCCGACTGGCTGACGACGGGTCCCCGAGTGCCCGCCTTCGAGCAGGAGCTGGCCGCCTTCGCCGGGGTCCGACACGCCGTTGCCTTCAGCTCCGGGACGGCGGCCCTGCACGGCGCCGCCGTGGCCGTGGGGCTCGGTCCGGGCGACGAGGCGGTCACCACGCCAATGACATTCGTGGCGACGGCGAACTGCGTGCTCTACACGGGTGCGGAGCCGCGCTTCGCGGATGTCGACCCGGGCACGCTGCTGATCCGGCCGCAGGCGGTTGCCGCAGCCATCACGCCCAGAACGCGGGCGATCCTGCCCGTGGACTACGCCGGCCAGCCCGCCGACTACCCGGCCCTGCGGGCCGTCGCCCACGCCGCTCCCGGCGGCCCCCTGGCGGTCATCGCCGACGCCTCCCACTCGCTGGGCGCGACCCTGCATGGTCTGCCCGTCGGCACGCTCGCGGACATGACCGTCCTGAGCCTCCACCCTGCGAAGATCCTGACCACGGGCGAGGGCGGAGCCGTGCTGACCGACCGGGACGACCTCGCGGACCGGCTTCGCCGGTTCCGCAACCACGGGATCGCCACCGAGCGCGGCGCCCGCCGGGACTGGACGTATGACATGGTGGAGCTCGGCTACAACTACCGGCTGACGGACCTCGGCGCGGCGCTCGGGTCCAGCCAGCTGGCGCGGATCGAGGACTTCCTCGCCAGCCGTCGCACGTTGGCCGCCCGCTACCTGGACCGGCTGGCCGGCCACGAGCTGCTGGATGTCCCGGTCGTCGCGGAGGGCGCCGACCCCGCCTGGCATTTCGCGTTCGCGCAGCTGCGCCTGGACCGCCTGCGGGTGGGGCGGGGCGAGGTGTTCCGGGCGTTGAGGGCGGAGGGGATCGGCGTCAACGTCCACTACATCCCGGTCCATCGTCATCCGTACTACCGGGAGCGCTTTCCGGGCGTGTCGATGCCGGTGGCCGAGGCGGCCTACGAACGGCTCCTGACGCTGCCGCTGTTCGCATCGATGACGGTCGCCGATGTCGATGACGTGGTCGCGGCCCTGGACAAGGTGACGACCACCTACCGAGGGGACTGACGTCTGGCGGCGGCCACGGCGGGCCTGCCC
>CAVPEU010000010.1:0-30678 GCA_963703575.1 uncultured Chloroflexia bacterium | reverse complement strand
AAGCTTAACGGAAAACATTAAGCCTGCATAGAAAGACAAATTCCGATGCGAAACCGCATGCGGGGTGTAGTTGTTACGGGCATCAGGCACTAAAAAATCGCGCAGATGCCTAGAAATATTCATTTTTGTTTTGTTTTTTGTTTCAAAACTATTTTGCGAACTAATTTTGGCTCGCAATCAAATTTGTATACTTATTATATCAGAAAACTTCGCTCTTGTAAAGAGAAAAACCATCTACTTGAGATGGTTTTAAAATTTAAACACTCTGCTATATTTATACACCTAAGGAAATCAAACGAATGATCAAAAAAGAAAAAGTAGCACCAAGAATAGTCATTAAAATTGTCCAAACAGAACTTTGCTTAGAATGCGCTTCTGGTAACGGCCGTTCGCCGACGCCTGGCCCGTCTACCTGCTGGTCGAGGCCGCCGATGTCATCGACCCCGAGCCCTCCCTCGTGGAGGTGCTCGCAGACGCGGACGAGGTGCGGGACGCCGTCGTCGCGACCGACACCGCCGCCCGCGAGCGCCTGTGGCTGCTGCGGGAAGGCCACACCGAGGCCATCGGACGGGAGGGCGTCCCCCACAAGCTGGACGTCGCGCTGCCGGTCGGCCGGCTCGCGGAGTTCGCGGACGTCGTGCGCGAGCGCGTGGACGCGGTCGCCCCGGGCGCCCGCACGATCCTGTTCGGGCATGCGCTGGACGGGAACCTCCACGTCAACGTGCTCGGGCCGGGCCCGGACGACGACGCCGTGGACGAGGCCGTCCTCCGGTTGACCCTGGAGCTGGGCGGGTCCATCAGCGCCGAGCACGGCATCGGGGTGGCGAAGGCGCGATGGCTGTCACTGGACCGGACCGCGGCCGAGCTGGCCGCGATGCGCGCGATCAAGCGCGCGCTGGACCCGGACGGGATCCTCAACCCCGGCGTGCTGCTGTGAGCCGGCCGGCTCCTCTTGACTCGCGTGGGGGTCAGATCGGCCATCGTCGTGCGGCGGCCGAACCCCCCTGACTCGCGTGGGGGTCAGATCGGCCATGCCCATGCAGGGCTCGGGCACCGAACCCCGCGTTTGCGGCTCGATCCGTGCAGGGACATCGTCAACCTGACACATGTCTGCGTCCGCATGCACGCTCGAGCGTGACCGGACTCACTTGGGAGTCAGGGGGACCCCGAGGGGCGAGACGTAACCGACCACGGGTCAGGCGGTCCGGGTCCGTTGCCTCGGCGACAGGCCCCGGCCGGTCCGGCTACCCCGTCCGGCCGACCGGCCCGCGGGCGTGGTAGCGGTCCATGAGCTGCGAGACGGCCTCGCGGGCGGCCCGCCACTCCTCCTGGTCGCCGAAGATGTCCGGCTCGCGCCCCCAGCGCTGGATCTGGGTCATCGCCGTGACGATCGCGTTGTGCTGCGCCAGCCGGTTGCGCCCGGCGTCGACCACGCCCGTGACGAGGTAGCGCCGCACGAGGTCGAACGGGGCACTCCACCGGCCGATCCGGATCCGGTCGTGGATCCGCAGCGTCTCCAGCCAGGCATCGTCGCCGACCGGGAACCGGTCGTGCTCCTCGACGTGGGCGGCGATGTCCAGGCGGAACCCGGGGTGCGCCATCGACGGCAGGCGCCCGTCGTCGTCCGTCGTGCGATAGCAGACCGGGCAGCTGGCCAGGATCGCGAAGGACGGCGGGGCCTCGCCGAAGCGGAGCCCGCAACGACGGCACATCTGGGCGCCGGCACGGGTCGCGACCGTACCGCACTGGAGGCAGACGAGGTCGGCAGTCTGTGCCGTCATGGGATCTCCTGGAACGGGCCTCGGGGAATGGACGGGAGGGCGTGGTGCCTATCGTCCACGACCCTTCGGGTACGCGCGAGCGGTCCTTCTGTCCGGGGTCCGCCTCCCCCGAATGGGGTATCGGATCGGGCCGCGGGTCGCACGCCCGCTCCTGCCCCGGACGGTGCCGGATACCGGCCACGCAGGTACGGCCGTGCGCGTGTGGCAGAAACCCGCCGCCGGGTCGAGCCGGCCCGCGGGTGCTACACGGCCGCGTCGAGGATCGCGCGCGCCTCGTCCAGGACGCGGTCCAGGTGCTCCGCGCCGCGGAAGCTCTCCGCGTACAGCTTGGTCACGTTCTCCGTGCCCGACGGCCGCGCCGCGAACCACGCCTCCGCCGTGACGACCTTGAGGCCGCCGATCGGCGCCCCGTTGCCGGGCGCGTTGGTGAGGATCGCGATGATCGGGTCGCCGCCCAGCGTGGACGCCGTCACGTCGGACGGCGACAGCCGCCCGAGCGCCACCTTCTGCTCCGGGGTCGCCGGGGCGTCGATCCGCCGGTAGGCCGGGTCGCCGAACCGTGCCGTGAGCCCCGCGTAGACCTCCGCGGGGTTCCGGCCCAGGCGCGCGGTCAGCTCGGCCGCCAGCAGGCAGGCGGTGATCCCGTCCTTGTCCGTCGTCCAGGCCCTGCCGTCCCGGCGCAGGAACGAGGCCCCGGCACTCTCCTCGCCCCCGAACCCGATCGTGCCGTCCACCAGCCCGTCCACGAACCACTTGAAGCCCACGGGCACCTCGACCAGCCGCCGGCCGAGGTCGGCCACGACCCGGTCGATGATCGAGGACGAGACGAGCGTCTTCCCGACCGCCACGTCCGCGCCCCACGCACGCGCGCCAGCGAACAGGTACGAGATCGCCGCCGCCAGCACGTGGTTGGGATTCATCAGCCCGGCCCCCGGCACCACGACCCCGTGCCGGTCCGCGTCGGCGTCGTTGCCCAGGGCGAGGTCGAAGCGGTCACGCAGCTCGACCAGGCGCGCCATCGCGAACGGCGAGGACGGGTCCATGCGGATCCGCCCGTCCCAGTCCAGGGTCATGAACCCGAACGTGGGGTCCACGGCGTCGTTCGTGACCGTGAGGTCCAGGCCGTAGCGCTCGCCGATCGCGGCCCAGTACGCCACCGCGGCTCCGCCCAGCGGATCGACGCCCAGCCGCAGCCCCGACGACGCGATCGCCGCCGTATCCACGACGTGCTCGAGGTCCGCGACGTACGCGCCCATGAAGTCGTACGCGCCCGCGGTCGCGCGGGCCCGTTCGAACGGCACGCGCCGTACCCCGGCCACGCCGTCCCCTCCGGAGCCCTCCAGGATCCGGTTCGCCTCGTCCTGGATCCAGCGTGTCACGTCCGTGTCGGCCGGGCCGCCGTTGGGCGGGTTGTACTTGAAGCCGCCATCCTCGGGGGGGTTGTGGGACGGCGTCACGACGATCCCGTCGGCGAGGCCCGCCGAACGCCCCCGGTTGGCCACGAGGATCGCGTACGACACGGCCGGCGTGGGCGTGTAGCCATCGCCGGCGTCCACCCGTACGTCCACGCCGTTCGCCACCAGCACCTCGAGCGCCGTGCGCCACGCGGGCCCGGACAGCGCGTGGGTGTCGCGGCCGATGAACAGCGGACCCGTGTACCCCTTCGAGGCCCGGTAGCGGCAGATGGCCTCCGTCGTGGCCAGGATGTGCGCCTCGTTGAACGCGGCCCTGAACGCCGACCCGCGGTGGCCGGACGTCCCGAACGCGACGCGCTGCGTCGGGTCGGACGGGTCGGGCCGGATCTCCTCGTACGCGCCCAGGAGCGCGGGCACGTCCACGAGCTCGGACGGGAGGGCGGGCAGGCCGGCGCGCGGGTTCGTGGTCATCGTGGCCTCCCTGGCTCGGGACGCGGAACGGTCATCCGTCCACGATATCGCTCCCGGCAGGCGCACCGATTGCGCCGGCGGGCCCCCGCCCGTAGGATGAGCACAGCCCGAGCCAGCACCTCGTACGGGGCTCGTCCGAGTCCGCCCATGGCGGCCGGATGCAGGAGCCCGCGATGACCTCAGGCCGGGACGGAGGAACGCGCATGGCGACCGTGACGTTCGATCACGTGTACAAGCGATACGGGGAGGTCACCGCCGTATCGGATTTCAACCTCGAGATCGGCGACGGCGAGTTCATGGTGCTCGTCGGGCCGTCGGGCTGCGGCAAGACCACCAGCCTGCGGATGATCGCCGGCCTGGAGGAGATCAGCGAGGGAACGCTCCGGATCGGCGACCGGGTCGTCAACGACGTGGCCCCCAAGGACCGCGACATCGCGATGGTGTTCCAGAGCTACGCGCTCTACCCGCACATGTCGGTCCGCGACAACCTTGCCTTCGGCCTCAAGCTGCGCAAGGTCGCCAAGCCCGAGATCGAGAAGCGGATCAACGACGCGGCCGGCATCCTCCAGCTGGAGAAGCTGCTGGACCGCAAGCCCAAGGAGCTGTCCGGCGGCCAGCGCCAGCGCGTCGCGCTCGGCCGGGCGATCGTCCGCGAGCCCGCCGTGTTCCTCATGGACGAGCCGCTGTCCAACCTCGACGCCAAGCTGCGCGTCCAGACGCGCGCCGAGATCGCGCGCCTCCACCAGCGCCTGGGCACGACCATCGTCTACGTCACCCACGACCAGGTCGAGGCCATGACGATGGGCGAGCGGATCGCGGTGATGAGCGACGGCCTCCTCCAGCAGGTCGGCACCCCGCAGGAGCTGTACGACCGGCCGATCAACCGGTTCGTGGCGGGGTTCATCGGCAGCCCGTCGATGAACTTCATCGAGGTCGAGGTCCCCAGCAAGGGGATCGACACGCTGTCGGAGGGCGGGTTCCACTTCCCGCTCCCGCCGAACTACCGGGACGCGCTCGGCCGGCTGACTGGGAACCGCGTCGTGGTCGGGTTCCGGCCCGAGCACCTGGAGCTGGACGAGACACCGGGGATCGTGGCGACCATCCGCGGCCAGGCGGACGTCGTCGAGTACCTCGGCAACGAGGAGCTCCTCCACGTCACCTCCGAGGGCCGGGAGATCGTCGCGATCGTGGGCTCGTCCCACCGCGTCCGCCCGGGCGACAACCTGGAGCTCAGGCTCCCGGGCGACAAGATCCACATGTTCGACCCCGAGAGCGGCGCTTCGCTGGTGCGCTCGCTCGAGGCCCTCGCGGCCTGAACCCGCCGCCCACCCAGGCCACTCCACGGCCGGTCCGCCCTCGCGGCGGACCGGCCGCTGTCGTCACGGAGGCAGAGATGCCCGACCCGCTCACCCGCTCCGCCGGCTCCGTCCCGTTCGGCGACGACCCCCTCGAGGAGCACGTCATCGGGTCGCGGGTCGTCCACCGCGGGCGCTACCTGGAGGTCCGCATCGACACCATCGAGCGCGCGGACGGCAGCCGCGGCACGCGCGACGTCGTCGGCCACCCGGGGGCGGTGGCGGTGCTGGCCCTGGACGACGCCGGCCGACTGCTCCTGGTCCGCCAGTGGCGGATCCCGGCCGGGCGGGCGATGCTCGAGATCCCGGCCGGGACCCTGGACGTCCACGCGGGCGTGACCGAGGACCCCGACGGCGCCGCTCGCCGGGAGCTGGAGGAGGAGACCGGCCATCGCGCCGGCACCTGGCGCAAGCTGGCCTCGTTCTGGACCGCGCCCGGGTTCGCGTCGGAGCTGATGCACCTGTACCTGGCGACCGACATCGCCGGCGCCGACGGCGACGACCGGCTCACCCCGGACGAGGACGAGCGCCTGGAGCTGCGCCACGTGACGGTGGACGAGGCGCTGGCCCTGGTGGACGGGGGCGGGATCGTGGACGCCAAGTCGATCCTCGGCATCCTGTGGCTGGAGCGCCTCCGCCGGGCCGGCGAGGTCCCTTCCCGCCCTGATCCGATCGGCTGACGCTCAGCTCGCCGGATCGTCCTCACCGGCAGGGGCGGGCATCCGTGCCAGCGCTCCGCGGTACAGCGCCGACCCGGGCGCGAGGGCGACCGCGAGCCGGAGGTGCGTCCGTGCCTCGCGCTCGCGCCCGAGCTGCTTGAGGCTCTGGCCCAGGGCGTAATGCCCGTAGTGCGACGAGGGGTCCACCTCCAGCAGCGCCTCGAACACCTCCCGGGCCCGCTCGTGCTGGCGGGAGTTGTAGCAGGCGCGGCCGAGCGCCTCCAGGATGGATCCCTTGCCCGGCTCCAGGCGAGCGGCCCGCTCGAGCACGATCGCCGCCTGCGCGTGGTGGCGTCGATGGGCGAGGGCCAGGCCCCGCTGGAGGAGCTCGTACGGGGATTCGCGGTCGTCGTCGGCGACGTCGTCCGGGAGGTCGGGCCGGCCGGGGTCGCGGTCTGCGGTCACGCCCTGATCCTCGCACGGATCGAGCCGGCGCGCCGGTGCGCGGACGCGGGCGCGGGACCCGCGAGGTCCCCCGCGACGCCCGGCCTGCTACGCGTCCTCGCGCCAGGCGGCCAGGTCGATCGGACGCAGGCGCGGGCTGTCCGTCCGGCCGGGGATCCGGCCCCGCTTCGCGATCGGAACGCCGTCGATCTCCTTGATGTCCCCGGTGAAGTCGATGGGCGTGGCGCCGGAGATGTAGCTGCCCACGGCGAACGAGTCCACGGGCGCGCCCTGCTCCTTGAAGTACCGGATCCGGTCCGGGTTCAACCCCCCCGAGACGACGATCTTCACGTGCCCGAACGCCGCGTCGTCCAGGCGGGCGCGCACCTCGGTCACCAGGTCCGCGGTGACGCGTCCCCGCTCCGAGGGCGTGTCCAGGCGGATGCCCCACAGCCGGTCGCCCAGCGCGCTGGCGACGCGGAGCGCCTCCTCCGCCTCGTCCTTGAACGTGTCCACGAGCACGATCCGGGGCACGTCGGGGGGCATGTCCCGGTCGAAGGCCTCCGCGGCACGCACCGTGTCGCCGAAGATCAGGACCAGGGAGTGCGGCATCGTGCCCGTCGGGTTGAGGCCGGCGAGCCTGGCGCCGGCCGGGGTCGACGCCCCGACGCAACCGCCTACGATGGCCGCGTAGTCCAGGACGTCGGTGATATCCGGGTGCACGTGCCGGGCGCCGAAGCTGATCACGGGCTGCGGCGACGCCGCCTCGACGCACCGCCGGGCGGCCGTCGCCCAGCCGGTGGACTGGGACAGCATGCCGAGCATCGCGGTCTCGTACAGGGCGAACGTCCGGTACCGGGCCTCGATCCGGAGCACGACCTCCTTGGGCGTCACCGAATCGCCGTCGTCGAGCGCCTCGACCTTCGCGCCGGGCTCGGTCGAGAGCACGTGGCCGATGAGGTTCTTCGCCTCGCCCATCCCGCACAGCACGGCGTCCTCGCGGCAGAAGACCTCCATCACGACCACGGGGTCGAGGCCCTCCTGGTCGAGGATGGAGTTCGCCCGGGCGAAGTAGACGTCCGCCGTGGCGCCCGAGAGGATCTCGTGCGACGGCCGGATGCGCTGCAGTCCCATCAGGCGCCGCGGAACGCCCGGACGGCGAGCTGGATCATGGCGGTTCCGTTCCCTCTGGCTCGTTGGACGGCGGGGCGGGCTCGGCGCCGGCGGCCACATCGGCGCCGGCGGCCGCGCTGGGCGGGAGTGTAGCGTACCCATCGGGGGCCTCCGGGGGGTCATCGAGCGGGCCTGCCGGCCTGACCGCGAGCGCCGCGAGCGCCGCGAGCGCCGCGCGTCGCCGTAACCGGCGCCGGCGCCGGAGCGCCAGGAGGAGCGCCAGGACGAGCAGCAGGAGGAGGGCGCCCCCGATCCCGATCACGGTCGCGCGCAGGCGGCCGGCTTCCGGGGCCCCCGCGAGGGTCGAGGACGCGAGCGTCGCGCGCTGCGCCGCCGTCGCCAGGTCGCCGGCCGTCCAGGCGACGCGGGCCGCCGCGAGGTCGCCGTCCGGGTCCGTGCCTTCCAGCCCGAGCGACACGACCCAGTCCCGCGGCGCGACCGCGGCGCCGACGGCGGCCGCGATCGCCTCCAGCGACGACTGCCCCTCCGCCGCGAGGGTGGCCGCCGTCGCCAGCGCCGCGGCATCCGGGGCACCCTCGTAGACGGCCCGGAGCGCGCCCGACGGCGCGAGCCCCTGCGCCCTGGCGAGGGTCGCGGTCGCATCGCGCCGCTGCAGGATCCGCGCTGCCTCCCCGATCGCGGCCTCCGCGTCGGCGTACGCCCAGCGGTCCATCGGCGAGCGCACGGCGTACGGGGCGGCCCAGCCGTCGCTCTCGGCCAGCAGCGCGTGGTAGGCGGCGCGGGCCGTGGCGCGCGCCCGGAGGCCGGCGCCCGAGCCGGCGGGCAGCGCCCAGGTCGCCAGGAGGTCCGCGACGCCGGTCGCGCCACCGAGCTCCTCGGCCAGGTCCAGGAAGCGGCGCCAGTCGCCGGGCAGCGCGCTGCGCTCGGGGGCGCCGGCGCCGACGTACGCGATCGTCCCGTCCGCGGCAGCCTTGAACACCGCGCGCATCCCGTCCTCGCCCGCCGACGCCACGACCTGGCGGATGACCGTCCAGGCGGCGTCGTAGCCGAAATGCTCGCGGCCGCTGCTGGTGTCGTCGCGGATCGCCGCCGGCGGCGGCCAGTCGTTGAGGGCGAACGCGTACCGCGAGGTCGGGCCGACGTCGCCCGGCCCGGGAACCTCCTGGCCGAGCGCTCCGAGGACTCGCGCCGCGTACTCGTCGGCGAGCCCCTCCCCGATCCAGCGCTCCGTGAACAGGTCGCCGTTGAACCACGCGTGCGACACCTCGTGGACGATCGTCTGGTCGTCGAGGTCCTCGCCGACCGTGATCTCGTCCTTCGCGGTGTCGTAGAAGCCCGCGTAGCCCTCCAGGAGCGGCGTGTGGATCTCGGTGACGGCCAGCGCCCCGCCCACCGGCCACGGCAGCCCGATCCGCTGGACCAGGTCCGGAACCCCGCGTGTCAGCACGTCGCCGACCTCGCGCCGCCAGGTCGCATCCTCGGGCCAGCCGCGCACGACGATCCGCTCCCCGCCGCGCACGTCGAGCGCATCCCGGGTCAGCGCATCGTCGTTGCGGGCGTTGATGCTCGCATACCAGGCCGGCGGATCGCTCGTGCTCGCCGTCAGGATCGTGGCGGCGGCGGTGATCGCCTGCGCCATCTCGTCGCCCGAGGCCTCCACCGCGTACGGCCGCGGGACCTCGACCCGGACGCTCCCGGTGTCGCCGAACGCCCAGGCCGGGAAGGTCGCGAACGCCCGGCCGACCCGGATCTCGCTGGTCGAGCGAGGCTTGCCGGCCGGCAGCTCGTACGTGAGGCGGAACGCGGTGGACTGCTGGAAATAGAGGCTGCGCCGGAGGAGGACGGTCGCGATCGCGTAGCCGCGCTTCGGGGCGACCTGGACGCGCAGCGACGTTCCGCCCTGCGTCGCGCGGAACCGGACGGCCTCGGGCTGGACGCCGAGCTTGACGCCGTCGTAGTAGTAGCGGGTGATGACGCCGCCCGAGACGACGGTCGGCTGCACGTTCCGCAGCGTGACGTCCACCGTGACCCGGACGACCGCGTCGGCCGGGACGACGACGTAGCCGGCGGTGGTGGTGATCGAGAGCCCGCCGGCGGCGCGGGCGACCGGGGCGTCGAAGGCGGCGAGGAACGGCGCGACGGGCGCGGCCGCCGGCGGCACGAGGGCCGCGCCGACGACCAGCAGCACCGCCAGAGGCAGTGCCGACAGGCGGCGCAGGACGCTCACGCGGAGCGGGGATCGGTCGGGTCGCGGTCCGAGCCGCCGGAGGTGCCGCCGGAGGTGCCGCCCGGTGGTGCCGTCCCGGACCGCCGCGCGCGCCGGACCGCGCCGGCGGCCGCGGAGGCCACGACCAGGACGCTGGCCAGGGCCGCGACCGCGAGCAGCGCGCGGCGCCTGCCTTCCTGCCAGGAGCCGTCCCAGGCCACGAGCGCCGCGTGGGCGGCGGTCAGGGTCGCGTCCAGCTCGCTGGCCGCGAACGCCGCCTTCGCCTTCGCCAGGTCCCCCTCGGGGTCGGCGCCCAGCAGCCCGATCCGCGACAGGATGTCGGGATCGTCGTGGCGCGCCGCGAGCGCGCCCTCGAGCGTGAGCATGGCGTTGAGCTCGGCCTCCGCCTCGGCCGACGCGTCCACCAGCGATCCGCTCTCGAACAGCCGTCGCATCGTGTCGGGCACCGTGAGCCCGTCGCGGGCCGCGCGATCCTCGACCGCGGTCCGCTGGGCGAGCACCGTGCGGGCGTCCGCCATCAGCCGCCCCACGGCGTCGAACTGCCAGGCCCGGAGTCCGTCCCGGATCGCACGTGGCAGGGCCCAGCCGTCGGCCAGCGCCAGCGTCTGCTGATAGGAGGTCCGGGCGGCGGCGCGGGCATCCAGCGCCGCGGCCTGGTCGCCGGTCACCACCCACGCTCGCCACAGGTCCGTGAAGTCCTTCCCGGTCCGGGCCTCGAGCAGGTCGAGCAGCACCCGCCAGTCCGCCACGGCCGAGGTCGTCTCGGGCGCGGACGACGGTGCCGAGCCGGACGCGCCACTCGCGGCGGGCGGCTGGTAGGCCCCGAGGTGCGCGCTCGCGTCCGCCCAGACCTGCCGCAGGGCATCGTCCCCGGCGCGCTCGGCGATCAACCGGGCAAGCTCCAGCGACGCGGCGTAGCCGTAGGTCTCCACCGGGCGGTCCTGGCTCCCGGTCTGCTGCGCCCAGTCGTTGAGCGGGATCCGGGCCGCCTTGACCGCGTCGGTGAGCTCCGGCGAGGCGCCGGTCTCCTTGAGGGCGGCCGCGGCACGCCCCGCGTACAGCGAGGCGAAGCCCTCGGCCTCCCAGCGGTCCGCGACCAGGCCGCCGTTGAACCACCCGTGGGCCGCCTCGTGGAGCACGACCAGGTGATCCGCCCAGTAGGCGACCTCGATCCGGCTTGCCGCCGGGTCGTAGAGCCCCGCGTAGCCGCCCGTCGTGCGGCTGACCGACTCCTGCACGACCGTGGTGGCGGCCTGCGGCCAGGGCAGCCCGATGTCGGTGGCGAGTGCCGGCAGGGCCCTGGAGAACAGGCCGCCGACGCGCTTGGCCCAGGCGGGATCGTCGTTCCAGGCCCACATCGAGAGCGAGATCGACCGGCCGCCCGCGACGACCGTGAGCGGCGAGTCCACGTAGGTCGCCTCGCGCTCCCCGACGACATACGCGAACCAGGTGAGGGGGGTCGCAAGCGCGTTCGTGGCCAGCCGGGTGCCGCCGTCCGGGGTGGGCTCCGTGCGGTCGAAGGCGCCGGCCTCCACGCTCACCGCATAGCCGGCCGGGAACGTCACGCTGACCGTGCTGCCCTTCGCCCCGGTGCTGGCGAACGCCCACACGGGGAACGAGACGAGGCTCGCGCCGACCCGGACCTGCCGGCTCGCGGCGCTGGACTCCTTGACGTCGAACTCGAGCTTGAACGTGCGCGACGAACCCCCGTAGAGCCAGGAGCCGAAGTCCAGCCGCAGCGTCGTGTGGGTCGAGGCGGACGTCGTGACCCGCACCTTCGCGCCCGGGGCGCCCGAGACCCTGAACCCCGTCGTGCCCGGCAGGACCGCGAGCGTCGCCCATTCCTTGTAGAACTTCTGCGTCCTCGTCTCGGCCTTGTGGTAGGTGGCCGTGATCGAGACCGTCACGTGGACGATCCGCCTGTCGGGCCGGACATCGTAGTTGGCGTCCGTGACGAGGGTCAGGTCGGTGTCGGCGGCGAGCGCCCTGGGGGCCTGGACGACGCCGGCCGCCGGGGCGAGCAGCACCAGGACCAGGCCGATGACGAGCGCGAGGAGGGGCGCCACGCGGCGTCCGGTCGCGGGGGTCACGAGGGCACCCGCTCGTCCTCCAGCAGCTCGCCCAGCTCCGCCGCATAGCGGGCGAGGAGCGCCGCGCCGGGGCCGGTGCCGGCGGCGTCGGACGGGCTCGTCGGCCAGCCGCCCGCCTTGAGCCATTCCAGGCTGTCCGCGTGGAACCGGTCGGCGACGGCCAGCTGGCGCGCCAGCGCCAGCCCGAGCGCGTCACGAGCGGCCGCCCCGACCGGGATCTCCGCGATGAGCAACGGCCGCTCGTCCTCCCCGAGGGAGAACTTGACGAAGGGCAGCTCGTCGTTCCAGCGCAGGAGCTTGTGGTAGGAGACGCGGAAGCTGTCGTTGATCGGCGGGGCGTAGTGGGCCCAGCAGATCAGGGCCAGCGACGGGTCGAGGATCAACGTGATCCGCAGGCCGGCGCGGCGGCGCCCGTCGAGGACCAGGTCCCACGACGCGACACCCTCGCGGTCGGCGCGCTCCAGCGGCGTGATGCCGAGCTCGTTCAGCCAGGCCTCGACGTCGGCGGGGGCACACACCGACTCCCGGGGGGCGATGGACATGGCGGGCAGTCTACCGGAGGCTGCCGAATGGCCCAAGGGGCGCGCCGGCTCCTCCGCGCCGCCGCAGACCGGCACCTCCGCGCGGCCCCGGGCGGGGCTACTCCGAGGCGACGATCGCCGCGGGGGCGGGTGGGGCGCCGGCGTCGCCGCGGAGCTTGCCGCGGTCACGCGCGGCGGCCTTCCGGTCGACGGTGCCGCCGGACCGGACCGTCCGGGTCGGGAAGTCCGCGGAGCGCACCCGCTCGCCCACCTTGACGTTGCGCCCCAGCCTCGCGCCGCGCGGGACGACGGACTGCTTGCCGACGACCGTGATCCCCGTGTTGAGCCGGCCGGGCTCCTGCTTGTTCGGCGTGTCGAAATCCGGCCCGTCGCCGACGATCGCGCCCTGCCCGATCACGACCTCCTTGTCGAGGATCGCGCGGTCCACCACCGCTCCCGATCGGATCACGGAGTCGAACATCACGATCGAATCGCGCACCACGGCGCCCACGTCCACGCGGACGCCCGGCGACAGCACGCTGTTGACCACCGTCCCGTTGATCACGCAGCCGTGCGAGATCAGGCTCCGGTGCACCTGGGCCGTCGGGCCGACCTTGGCCGGCGCGCGCTCCTCGGACCGGGTGTGGATCAGCCAGTCCCGGTCGTAGAGGTCCAGCTCCGGCACGTCGTCCAGGAGCGCCATGTTCGCCTCCCAGAAGGACTGGATCGTGCCCACGTCCTGCCAGTAGCCGTCGAACCGGTAGCCGAACACCCGTGCCCCGCCCTCGAGCATCGCCGGGATCACGTGCGACCCGAAGTCGGTGCGGTCCTCGGACAGCCAGCGCCGGAGCGCACGCTTCGAGAACACGTACACCCCCATCGAGGCGAGGTCGCTCCTGGGCTGCCTGGGCTTCTCCTGCCACTCCGTGACCCGGTCCTGGTCGTCGAGGGCGAGGATGCCCATCCGCGTCGCCTCCGCGAGCGGGACACGGCGGACGGCGATCGTCACGTCCGCGCGCTTCCGCTTGTGCGCGGCGATGAACGGCGCGTAGTCCATCTTGTAGATGTGGTCGCCGGCCAGGACGACGATCGTGTCCCCGGCCTCGTTCTCGATGACGTTGAAGTTCTGGAGCACGGCGTCCGCGGTCCCGCGGTACCACTCGGCGACGCGCCCGCGGCGGATATACGGCTGGAGGAGCTTCACGCCGCCCGTGGTGCGGTCCAGGTCCCACGGCCGGCCCAGCCCGATGTGGTCGTTGAGCGACCGGGGGTTGTACTGGGTCAGCACCAGCACGCTGTCGATGCCCGAGTTGACGCAGTTGGACAGCGTGAAGTCGATGATCCGGTACTTGCCGCCGAACGGGACGGCCGGCTTCGCCCGGACCGATGACAGGATGGACAGGCGCTCACCCTCACCGCCGGCGAGGATGACCGCGATGACCGGCTTGACCAACCGTGTCCCTCCGCGCGTGGAGCGTTCCGGGGCCGATGCTAACACCGGGGGTCGCGGGCGGCGCCGGCCGCTCAGGTGAACAGGCGCGGGTTCACGAACGTGCCGTCGAGCTGCACCATCCAGTGGAGGTGCGCGCCGGTCGAACGGCCGGTGCTGCCCTCGTAGCCGATCACCTGGCCCTGGCTCACGACATCCCCGGCGTGGATCGGGTACCGGGGCTGCATGTGCCCGTACCAGGTGGTCAGGTTGGCCGAATGGGCGATGATCACGATCCAGGCCGGGTCCGCACCGTCCGCGTAGTTCCAGCCGATGTACACGACCCGTCCCGCCCCCGAGGCGCGCACGGGCGTCCCGTACGCGGCCACGATGTCGATGCCGTTGTGGAAGTGGGGGCAGCTGCCGGAGGGCGGCTCCCAGCTGAAGCCGGTGCAGCCGAACGGCTGGGTCACCGTCCCCTGCATCGGCCAGATCAGGGACCCGCTGTACTGGGACGGGACGTTGCCGCCGGCGAACTGGGCCGCGACGAGCCCGTCGATCCTGGCCTGGAGCTTCTTCTGCGCCGCGCTGGCCGCCGCCAGCGCCGAGCGCAGCCTGGCCTTGTCCGAGGCCATCTTCTGGTACTGCGACCGCTGCGCGGCGAGGGCGGCCCTGGCGGCCTTCTCGAGCGCGGTCAGCTTGGCCTGCGCGGAGCGGAGATCGGCCAGCCGGAGGTCCAGCTTCTGCTTCTGGACGGCGGTCTGCTGGCGGATCGTGTCCGTCTCGCTCCGGGTGACCTCCACGGTCTGGTGAAGGGACAGCAGCGTCGCGCGGTCGGCCGCGATCTGCTGCGCCAGCACGCGGGTCTGGTCCGCCGCGTCCAGCTGGTTGCTCATCGCCGCCAGCATGTCCGTGAACGACGCGCCGGAAAGAAGCGTCTCGAGCATGGACGTGCGCTCGGCGTCGTACGCCTGCCGGACCCGGTCAGCCAGCTCGGCCTTGCGCTGGGCCAGCTCGTCACGCTTCGCCGACTCCATGTCCGCGATGCGCTGGAGCTGGTGGTCGATGTCTGACAGCTGGCTGACGAGGACCTGGTACTCGGCCTGGACCGTCGAGATATCGGCCCGGATCGACGCGACCTGCCTGCGGGTGGCGTCGAGGTCATCGGTGATGCCGTTCAGCTGGCTCGTCGTCTGGGCGATCCTGCCGGCCAGCTGCGTCTGGGACGTGGTGAGGCTCGCGATCAGCTTCTTCTGGTCCGCGATCCTGGCCTCGATCGCCCGCTGTTCCGCCTGGGCGTTGGCCAGCTCGTCGCCCTGCACCGGCGACGGCGCCACGGCCGGGACCGCGAGCACGCCGATCATGAACGGCACGATCAGCAGGGCGGTGAGGAAGCGGCGGCGGTGCCCCCCGGACCGCGGGTAGTTCTGTGCGACGGTGTGGCGGGTCAACGAGAGGGCGTCCTCATCTCGTGCGAGCGTGATCCTGTCGAGCGCGTCGGTGCGGCGGTGACTGAGCGCGAACGGCTTACGCCCGCCGGATATGGCGCCGTCCCAGATGGGCACTCCCGAGACGACCTGAACCGGCTTCGGTTCCGAAGTGTAGCAGCGTGGGGCAAGCCGGCTCCGGGCCTGCCGGCCCGGGGCCTGCGGCTCGGGCGGCCGCCGCCCGGATGAGACGGCCGCCGGGCGCGCAGCGCCCGGCGGCCGTGCGTCGAGCCTCAGCTCCCGCAGGGCGCCACGTTCCGCCAGTCGAGCACCGTGTCGTCCACCACCTGGCTGCCCGTCGAGCCGTAGCTGAGCGTCAGCTGCCGGTTGCCGATCTCGCCGCAGGCGGCGTCCTTCTCCACGTAGTCCCACGAGCCGATCGCGTACTTGTACTCGAGCTGGGTGCCCTCGAGGCCCGTGAACGTGATCGTCCAGTGCGTCGCGTCCACGCGGCTCAGCGGCGTCCCACCCGGATCCCACTGCGGATGGCTCCCGTCGAGGCGGTCCAGGAAGCCCGCGATGTTCACGGGTTTGCCCGCGGCGCCGGCCACGGCGGCGTCCGTGGTCGCCGGTACCGTGACGTTGAACGTGAGGGTGACGGTCCGGACCTGGGCCGTCCCCACGACCGGCGACGTGGGCGCCGAGCGGTTGAACGAGGCATCCACGGAACGCACGCGGTACAGCCAGGTCTCGCCCTCGGACACGGTCGTGTCCGTGAATTGGTTGGCCGTGACCCGGGCGACGAGCTCCCACGGCCCGCCGTCGGACCCGGCGCGCTCGACCTCGTAGCCGTAGAGCGTCGGATCGCCGGCGGTGGCGTCCCACGCGATGTCGATCGTGGACGGGGAGCCCGACACGACGTGGAGGCCGGTGGGGGTGGCCGGTGCCGTCGAATCCGTGCTCGGGGTGACGGTGAGGGTGCCCGGGTTGGACGGCAGCGCGCCGCCCGCGATCGGGCCGTTGAGGTCCGCGTACAACCAGTCGCGACCGTTGGTGGTCGAGTAGCGATACACGTAGTCGAACGTGCCGGTCGTTTCCGGGAGCATCGACGCCTTGAACTCGTCGTTGTTGCCGGCGTCCACGTTGAACACGGCGTCCACCCACGCCCAGGCGGCGTTGCCGTCCGGATTCGAGCCATCCGGCCCGAAGCCCAGCTGGGCCCTCAGCCCCGGCGTGGCCCCGGGCAGCGAGGTGAGAGCGTCGATCCACACCTGGCCGTAGGCCGTGTCGGTGCGGTTGACCGCGCTGATGGTGTGCGTCATCGTCGGCGGCCACTGGAGGTTGGCCCAGCCGATCGAGAAGTGCGGCAGGCCGCTGACCTCGTTGGAGAACGCGCTGGCGTTGCCGGCGGCATCGGTGGCGGTGACCACGACGAACGCCTCCTGGCCGTTGGCCAGGCCGTCCACGTGGTACGAGCTGCCGGTCACCGGGGAGCCGTTGACCTTGACGTAGCCGCCGCCCGTGACCGGGCTGACCCACACGTCGTACGAGGCGGCACCCGCGACCGCGCCCCACGAGACGTCGAGCGACGCGTTCCCCTCGCCCGCCAGCGACAGCACGGGCGCCACGGTCGGCGCCAGGTCGACGCTGCCGGTCGCGAGCACGAGGGCGCCGTTCGCGGGGACCGTCACCTGGACGGCGCCGCCCGAGGATGTCCCGGCGGCCGAGCCGCCGCTCCCCAGCGCGAACCTCGTCGTGAACCCGAGACCGTCGCGGAGGTACCCGGCGACCGGGATCGACACGGTGTGGGCCGCCCCGTCACGGTTGACGGCCACGACCGCCGCCTGGGAACCGGTCCGCCGGCCGTACGCCGCCACGCCGTTCGCGTCGTCCGCGAGCAGGGCGCGGAAGTCGCCGTCGCGCAGCACCGGGAGGGCACGGCGGAGCTGGGTCAGGCCCTGGTAGTGGGCGAGCATCGTCGTGTCCGGCGAGCCGCCCTTGTCGGCCCACGGATAGGTTCGGCGATCGTCGGGATCGTCGTCCCCGGTGATCGCCACCTCGTCGCCGTAGTACACGGTCGGCGCACCCGGGAGCGTGAACTGGATCAGCGACGCGAGCCGCACGCGGGCCTTCCCGGCGGCGAGGTTCGCGACGTTGAGCTCGCGGTCAGTGGCGTTGTCGGCGCCCGGCGTGAGCGTCCACAGGAGGCGCTCCGTGTCGTGGCTGTCGAGCAGGTTCATCAGCGAGTAGTAGGCGGCGTCCGGGTAGTCCTCGCGGATCGACGACAGCCGGGCCAGGAGGTCGGAAGGGGCGATGACGTGGCCGCTGTCCGCGAAGCCCTTGGAGTCGAACGTCCCGGGCGCGAGGAAGCCGATGACCGCGTCCCGAAGCCGGTAGTTCATCGTGGTGTCGAAGCGGTCGCCGCGGAGCTCGCGCAGCAGCGTTGAGTCCTTCTGCCACGTCTCGCTGATCGTCAGCGCGTCCGGCCTGGTCGCCTTCACGACCTGGCGGAACGTCTCCCAGTAATTCGCCGGGAACGAGGCGTCGCCGGCCACGTCCATCCGCCAGCCGCTCGCACCGGCCTGGAGCCATTGCTTCGCGATCGCGTTGGGGCCGGTCAGGAAGTAGCTCCACACGGCCGAGTTGGAGGCGGCCTTGTCGATGACCGGGATGGAATCGAATCCGAACCACCCGGTGTAGCTCGCGGACGCGGGACCGCCGGTGCCGGCGCAGGTGCCGGTGCCGGGCGTCACCTCCTGGAACAGGAACCACGACCGGAAGGGCGAGCTCACGGACTCGCAGGCGCCGACCGTCGCGTAGTGGTGATAGCGATCGAAGAACGGGCTGTCCGAGCTCAGGTGGTTGAACACGCCGTCGAGCACGATCCGCATCCCGCGGTCCGTCGCGTGCTTGACGAGGTTCTGCCAATCCTTCAGGGTGCCGAAGTAGGGGTCGATCTTCGTGTAGTCCTGGGTGTCATACCCGTGATTGGAGGCCGAATCGAAGATCGGGTTGAAGTAGATCGTGGTGATACCCAGCGACTTGAGGTAGTCGAGCTGCTGGTCCACGCCCCTGAGATCGCCACCCGCGTAGTCCCGGCCACGCGGCTGCTCGATGCTCGTGCCGGCCCCTGCGGGCTCGCCGTAGCGCCACGGGCACGCGGCGGCGGTGATCCCCGCGTAGTTGCGACAGTAGCCCTCGGGGGCGGCACCCCAGGCCGCCTCGACGACCGGGTCGCCGTAGCGGACGTCGCCGGCCTGCGGGTCGTTGTTGGCGCGACCGTTCCGGAACCGGTCCGGGAAGATCTGGTAGATGACCGCGTCCTTCGCCCACGAGGGGGCGGTGAAGCCGGGCTGGTAGAGCATCAGCGCCCAGCTCTGGTCGACCGCGTCGTCGGTCGGGGCACCGGGACCGCCGTCGAGGGCCGCCGTATCGTCCGCGTAGTAGTCGGTGTCGGTGCCGTCGGTGACGATGAACCGGTACCAGAGGTTGTCCGCGCCGTGGGTCGCGGGGATCGTCGTCTGCCAGAAATCGCAGGACCTGCCGGCGAGACTGGCCTGGTAGCAGTCCACGCCCGAGGCGGCCCTGGTCATCCTGACGATCTGCTGGCCGCCCTGGTCAACGCTGTACAAGCGGACCTTCACGCCGGACACGTCGTTGTGGAGCGTGCGGAAGCGCAGGGTGACGGGCGTGCCCGCCTCGACCGCCCCGCCCGGCGTCCGGTACAGCGTGCTGCGCGAGTCGTGCCGGAGGCCTTCCCACTCGACGTTGTTATCGAGCGTGGGATCGAGCGACACCTGCGAGATGGTCAGGACGTGGGTCCCGGAGTCCCAGCTGAAGTTGACCTTCGCGTTCGGGATGACGTCGAACTGGTAGTTGTCCGGGCTGTTGATCACTCCACCAGGGCCGTAGCTCACGTCCCAGCTCTCGTTGAGCGCGGCCTTCGCCTCGTAGTGACCGGCCGGGATGTCCGTGGCCGAGAAGCTGTAGGTCCCGTCGCCGTCGGGGTCCTGGAGCCAGGAGCGGAGGCAGTCCGGCTGCCAGTCGCCGGGGCAGCCGATCTCGGACTGGAAGCTGCCGGGGACGGTCGCGATGATCGAGTTGTAGCTGCTCGTGACCCAGTGTGTGCCGTGCGAGTAGTAGAACTTGACACTCGCGGGGGAGCCGAGGCTCAGCAGGACGTTGCTGCCGTTGGCGAGGCCGTAGCTCTCATCCCAGCCGTCGTTGAGCGCGGCCTTGTACTCCCAGCTGCCGGCAGGCAGGTTGAAGGTTCCCTGCCAGACGTCATCGCCCGCGTCGTAGCTGAGATGCGTCGCGGCGCAGTCGGGTGCCCAGTCACCCGGACAGCCGAGCGCGTTCTGGAAGCTGCCGGCGATCGTGACGCTTGTCGGCTGCGCGGTGTGCGAGGCCAGCGCCCTGGGCGCCGCGAGCGGGGTGACCGCGGCCACCGGCAGGAGCGACGCCCCGAACAGGAACAGCGTCGCGACGAACAGCAGGCGGCGGATCGGGCGGACCGACCGCAGCGACAGGGTGAGCATCCGGGGCACCTCCGGGACAGGCGAGACCGGCCCGCGTGGGCCGATGGATCGAGCCGGGACGGGCTCACGAGCGCGTGCGCGGTGCGGTGCCGACGGCCGGTTCGGGTGGATCCGTCGCGGCGGCGGCCGCTCCGCCATCCGTGGGACCACTGGTAGTCTAAACCGGTTTAGGCAGCCACCGATTCGGAAGGATGCGACCGACCGGGCCGGAAGTCAACCCCAGGTCAACCCCAAGTGTCAACCCCAAGTCGAACCCGGCGGGGCGAAGCGGTGCGCCCGGACACCGGGGGCTCCCGAGCCCGCCTGCGGCGAGCTAGCGGACCACCAGGATCGCCCACAGGGCGCCCAAGATCAGGAACGGTCCGAACGGGATGTAGCTCTTGAGCGTGATGCGCCGTGCCGCGAGCAGCACCACGATCACGAGGCCCGCCAGCAGCGCTCCGTAGACCACGCCCGTCACCACGCGGAGCGGGCCGGCCAGGATCCCCACCGACACCAGCAGCTTGAGGTCGCCCATCCCGATCGCCCCGGCGCCGAACGGGAGGGCCACCACCGCCAGCACCAGCGGCACGCCGATCGCCACCGCGACGGCGATCGGGAGGTCGGACGCGCCGACGAGAGGGTTCGCGCCCGACAGCCCCACCACCAGGGTGATCGGGATCGCCGGCAGGGTGACGACGTCGGGCAGCAGCCGCTGGTCCAGGTCCGTGGCGAGGAGCAGCACGAGGGCCGACAGGTACGCGCCGAAGACGAGGGCGTGCAACGGCTCCGGGAAGCGGATCGTGACGGCCCCGAGGGCCGCGGCCCCGGTGACGACCGCGACCGGCGTCCGCCAGTCGACCGGCCGGACCCGGCCGTCCTCGTGCTCCGGCCAGCGGGCCGCGATGCGGTCCGAGACGAGGCCCCAGGCCGCCCCGGACAGGGCGAGCAGGGCGGCAAGCGGCGTGATCATGGCGCGAAGTCTACGGGGCGGCGCCAGCGCCCCCGGGCGTCTGCCGGGGTCAGGCCGTCGGGGCTCCCGCCAGCGCCAGCTCGACCAGCGTCGCGTGCGTCACGCCGGTCGCCCCTCGCGGGGCGAACGGGTAGGCCTTGCGGAAGTACGCCGTGCCCCCGATGTCGAGGTGGGCCCAGGGCACCGTCCGGAACTGCTCCAGGAACAGGCCGCTCTTGACCAGGCTGCCGTCGCTGGTGCCGGTGTTCTGGATGTCGGCGTACCAGCTCTCCATCTCGGGCATGTAGTCCTCGACGAGCGGGATCCGCCAGTAGCGCTCGCCGGCGCGCTCGGCGGCCGCGGCGACGTCCCCCCACCACGGATCGGGCGTCGCGAACACGCCGCTGACCAGGTTGCCGATGGCCCGGCCGACGGCCCCGGTGAGGGTCGCGACGTCCACCAGGTGCGTGGCGCCCAGCTGTTCCGCATAGGTCATCGCGTCGCCCAGGATCAGGCGGCCCTCGGCGTCCGTGTTGATGATGTCCACCCACTTGCCGTTGAGCGCACGCACGACGTCGCCGGGGCGGGTGGCATGGCCGCCGGGCATGTTCTCGACCGCTGGCGCGACCGCGAGCAGCGGCAGGCCGGGGGCCAGGCGCGAGACGGTGGCGATGGCCGCGATCACGGTGCAGGCACCGGTCTTGTCCATCTTCATCTCTTCCATCCGGTCCGCCGGCTTGATGCTGATGCCGCCGGAGTCGAAGCAGACCCCCTTGCCGACCATCGCGAGCTGGCGGCCCAGGCCGTCCCGCTCGCCCTCGCCGCCCGAGCGCAGGACGATCATCCGCGGCGGGTTGTCGCTCCCCTGGCCCACGGCGAGGAACATGCCCATGCCCAGCTCGGCGGCCCGCTTCTCGTCGATGACGTCGATCCACAGCCCGTGGGCCTCGGCGATCGCGCGGGCCTCGTCGGCGAGGACCTGCGGCGACACGTCGTTGGCGGACCGGTTGGCCAGGCGGCGCGCCATGTTCGCGCCCTCGCCGATGATCCGGCCGCGCTCGGCCGCCCCGGCCAGCGCCGCGGCGCTCGCGCCCGGCGCCACGAGGATCAGCTCGTCGAGCGCCGGCGGCGCCTCATCCGTGTCCTCGCGGTAGATCGTCTTGGGCTCGAAGGAGCCTTCGACGACGCCGCGGGCGACCAGCTCCGCGGCGAGCGCGAGATCACCGTCCAGGTGCGCCGCCACCGGCGGCAGCCACACGGCCAGCGTGTGGACGTCCCGGTCGGCGAGCCGCCGGATCGCGGACGCGCCGACGCGCCGGGCCGTCTCGCGATCGAACCCGTCGGCGGGACCGGCGGAGACGACGAGGACCCGCTTCGCGGGCACCTCGCCGGGCGCGGCGAGGGCCGTGCTGTACCGCTTGCGGCGGAGCTCGCCGAACGCGGCCAGCGCCCGCAGCTCACCGCCGGTGCGGCGATCGAGGGCATCGAGCTCGCCCGTGAACTCCGGCTCACCGACGACGGGGATGACCAGCAGGTCGGCGGCGACCTCCCACGGCTGGTCCGTGGCCACGCGAATGTGCACGAGGGGCATCCTCCCGGGACACCGCAGGCGGGCCGTACGTCCGGGGCCGCGGTGGATGGCAAGGTGGAACGTGCGGCCAGTGTAGCGGCGGGTCCGGCCGCGGGTGGCGCGTGGGCGATCCGCGTCGTGTTCGGGGGCGGCCCGCGGGCGGGGCTCGCTCAGCCTGGAAGCGGCGTTCCCTGCTGCAGCCGCCGCTGCAGCTCCAGCGCGGTGCTCAGCCTGCCGCGGACCTCCTCGATCGAGATCACGGCCTGGTTGAGCCCGCCCTGCGCGATCTCGGCCATGATCACCACCAGGCCGCGGGTATCGCCGGGCAGTGCCTGCCGGGCCGCCTGTTCCGCCGCGAACGCCTGGCGGACGGCGGTCGTGACCCGGCCGTTGGCGTCCTTGAGGGACTGGTACAGCGTCCGCAGCGCCTTGTCGTAGGCCGCGTTGAGGTCCAGCCAGGTCGTCAGCGTCGACACGTCCGTCGTCGGGGCGAGGCGGTCGCGGAGCGCGCGTGCCGTCGCCATCGTCGCGTCGGACTGGTCGAGGTCCTTGAGGGCGGGGGCGTAATGGCCCGCGGCCCCCTGCTTCGCCGCGGCGGCCGTCTGCTGGTCGTGCCGGGCCAGGAGCCCGGTGAGGCCGGAGGCGTCGAGCGCACGCCCCGTGAACGCCGCCCAGTCCGCCTCGAGGCCGTCCGTCAGGGTGCGGGTCTTCGCGAGCTCGTCATAGCGGAGGATGACATCCGGCGACAGGTGCAGCTCGCGCCCCTCGCCCATGCCGGGCACGGACGCCAGGCCGGCGTCGAGGGTCGCCGCCTGCGCCTTCACGAGGGCGACCTGCACGGTGCCGGCCGCGATCGTCTGCTGCAGCGGGTCGAGGCTTCCGGCCACGACCTGGGCCAGCGCCAGCCGCGCCGTCGTACCCAGGGTGTCCACGTCGCCCGAGAGGCGGTCGAGCTGCTCGGTCGCGGCGTCGAGCGCCGGCGCCGCCGCCCGGTCCCCGCTCCACGTCAGCTCCGCGCGCGCGGCGCCGACGGGCACGTGGTCCATGGACGCGACGATCCCGGCGCCGCCCAGCGCGATCAGCGCGACGAGCGCGAGCCACGCCAGGCGTACGAGGAGCGCGCGCAGGACCCTCACGGGGCGCAGGGTAGCGGGTCGGCGGGCAGGCCGGGGACCCTCGCGATCAGGCCGCGAGCCCGCGCGATCAGGTCGCGTCCGGCTCCTGGTCCTTCAGCCGGCGACGGAGGTGCGTCAGGCCGCCCTCCATCGGCGTGGGCTGGAACCCGAAGGCGGCGCTCACCGAGTCCGGGGCGCCGGCGTTGTCGAAGCGCAGCTGGCGCAGCTGGTCGGTGGCCACCGGGAACGGCAGCCGGACCATCTCGGCCGCACCCGCGACCAGGCGGATCAGGGGGACCGGCATCGGGAGCAGGAGCCGGCGCCTGCCCATGCCTCGCAGGACCTCCTCCATGATCTCGCGGTACGTCCAGATTCGCGGGCCGCCGAGTTCGTACTCCCGCCCGTACGTGTTCTCGTCGCCGACCACGCGCACGACGATCCGAGCCAGGTCACCGATCGCGAGCGGCTGGAAGCGCGCCGTGCCGTCGCCAGTAATGGGCACGATCCCGGGCGACATCCGGACCAGCCCGGCGAGCAGGTTGAAGAACCCGTCGCGCGGCCCGAACAGGAGCGACGGCTTGAGGATCGTCCAGTCGAGCCCGCTGTCGCGCACGAGCGCCATCGCCTTGACCTTGGAGCTCCCGTAGTGCAGCGTGGGATCGTCCACGACACCCATCGCACCGAGATGAACGAAGCGCCGGACGCCGGCATCCACGGTCGCCCTGAGCACGTTCCGGGTGCCCTCGGTGTTGACGAGGCGGAGGCTCGCGCCGCCGTCCCAGTCCCGGGCGAGCGCCACCAGGTGGACCACCGCGTCGACCCCTGCGAGCGCCGCGGGGAGGGTCCCGGGCCGCGTGACATCGCCGCGCCGGATCTCGACGCTCGGTCGCTGGCCGGGGGCCAGGCGTCGGATCACCCGCTCGGCCCCCTCGTCGTCGCGGACGAGCGCGATGACGCGGTGCCCGGCGTCGACCAGGGCGGGCACCAGGTGGCTGCCGACGAAGCCGTTGGCGCCGGTGACGAGGATCGTGGACATCAGGCGAGGCTCCGCGACAGGAATATTGCTAATCACAGGTAGCATGATACGTCCCCTCGTCAATCGCCGCGGGCGCGCCGCCGGACGCTCACCCGCCTACCATCCCGGCATGCGCGACCTCGACCCGCGGACCCTGCGCGCGCTCGTGCGCGCGATGCCCAAGGCTGAGCTGCACCTGCACCTGGACGGCTCCATGCGTGTCGACACCGCGCTCGACATCGCACGGACGCGCGGCGTGGACGCGCCCCGCACGTTCGAGGGCATGCGCGCCGCGCTCGTCGCACCGGACCGGGTCGCGGACCAGGCGGAGCTGCTGCGCACCTTCGACCTGCCGATCGCGCTGCTCCAGGACGCCGAGGCCCTGGAACGCGCCGCCGGTGACCTGGTGGAGGCGAAGGCCGCGGACCGCGTCCGCTACGCGGAGATCCGCTGGGCCCCGCTGCTCCACACGGATCACGGGCTGACCGGGCGCCAGGCTGTCGAGGCCGTCGCGCGGGGGGCGTTCGCCGCGGCGCGCCGGTCCGGCATCGAGGTGCGCCTGGTCGCGACGCTGCTCCGGTCGCACGAACCGGCCGTCAACCTCGCCTTCGTTCGGGACCTCGAGGCGCGCGGGATCCCGGACGGGCTGGTGGGTGTGGACCTGGCCGGGCCCGAGGCACGGTTCCCGGACCCGCTGATCCACCGGCGCGCCGTGGAGCTTGCGCGCGCGATCGGCCTCCACGTCACGCTCCATGCGGGCGAGTGGGGCGGCGCGGGCCAGGTCCGGCGGGCGCTCGCGCTGGACCCGGAACGGATCGCGCACGGGCCGCTCGCCATCGACGATCCGGACCTCGTCCGCGACCTCGTGGCCCGTGGCACCTGGCTGGACCTGTGCCCGACCTCGAACGTGCAGGCCGGGATCGTCCCGACGCTCGCCGACCACCCGCTGGCCCGCCTCCTGCGCGCGGGCGTGCGCGTGACGCTGAGCACGGACGACCTGACGGTGTCCGACATCTCGCTCTCGGACGAGTACGAGCGCGCGGTGATGCGGGCCGGGCTGACGGTGCCGGAGCTGTGGGCGGTGGACGTGGCCGCGGTCGATGCCGCGTTCTGCGACGAGGCCACGCGCGGCCGGCTCCGGGTCGAACTCCTGGCCTGGGGCGCCGGGATCCCCGAGGTCGCCTCCGGCTGACCGCGAAACCCCGAGATCGCCCCGGCTGGCCGCGAGGACGGGCGGCGGACTGCGCCGGGCACCGGCAGGGGCGAGAACCGCTCGCCGCCCACCGGCGTATCGACGCTCACGACGTCGCAATCAATCTCGTCCCTCGCGGCCCGCGCCGGCCGCCCGTCCGGAGGTTCACCCGTGCTTCGTCATGTCCGGCCCGCCCTCATCGGCGCCGCCATCGCCACCGTCCTCGCCGTCGGCAGCGCCACCGCCGATCCCGGCACCAGGCTCCTCGACGCATCGATGACCGGCATCCCGACCGCCGGCCAGTCGCTGCTCGGCGTCGCCGGCGGCGGCGTCCCGTGGGTCCTCGATCGCGGCGACGCCCGGCTGTTCGCCGACGGCCGGCTCCAGGTGTCGGTCGCTCACCTCGTGCTGGCGGCGGGTCCGCTCGCGGGCACGAACCCGATCCCTGCCGGCCGCGCGATCGTCGCCTGCAATGCCGGTGCCACGACCCTCATGACCGACCTCGTGCCGTTCTCCCCGGACGGCGATGCGATGGTGACCGCGACCGTGGACCTGCCCAGCCCGTGCCTCGCGCCGGTCGTGTTCTTCGCGGGCCAGACCGCGGGCGGGCCCCGCTGGTTCGCGGTGACCGGCGGCCTGACCGGCGGCTGAGGTCACGGCCCCTCCAACCCTGTCCGGACGGGGCGGCCGCTCGAGTGACCGTCCCGTCACGGCGGGACCCGGCCCTGGGCGACGGACAATTCCTCGAGAGCCTGGGCCAGCCCCGCCGCGTCGGCCGCGATCCGCGTGGGTCGCTCACCGGCCGGCAGCGCGTCCGCCGTCTCCCGCGAGGTCACGCCGGTCAGCATCAGCACCGTCCGGGCCCCCACGGCCCGGCCCGCCGCGACGTCCGTGAGCGCGTCGCCGATCATCACCGCCCGCGTCACGTCGGCGCCCAGCGAGCGCGCCGCCGCCTCGAGCAGGTACGGCTCCGGCTTGCCGATCGTGACCCGCGCCGTCGTCAGCGATGCGACCTCGACCGCGGCGACCACCGACCCGGCTCCCGGGCGGAACCCGCGCTCCGTGGGGTAGATGGCGTCCCGGTTCGTGGCCACGAGCGCCGCGCCGGCACGCACGCAGTCCGCCGCCGCGGCGACCCGCAGGTACGTCAGCTGTGGATCAAGCCCGACCACGACCGCCTCCGGGTGGCCGGCGGCCGACCACCCGTCGATCCCCTCCTGGCTCATCCGGGTCGCGGCATGCGCCGCCGTGACGACGTCCAGGCCCGCCTCGCGCAGCTCGCGCTCGAGGCCGCTCGCGCCCACCGCGAGCACCCGCCGCACCTCGGGCATCCGGTCGCGCACGTACAGCGCGCTGGCGCGCGCCGAGGTCACCACGCGGTCCGGGCCGACAGGGGCCCCGTGACTCCTCAGGCGCGGCACGTAGTCCGCGTGGTAGTGCATCGCGTTGTTGGTCACGTACACGACATCGTCGCCCAGGGCGACGCGGGCGGCGAGCACCGGGCCGACGCCGGGCACACTCTCCGACGCCCGGTACACGACGCCATCGAGGTCGACGAGCAGGAGCACGGGTCGATGCTACCGTCTGTCCATGCCCGCGGCGCCCAGGTCCCCTTTCGACGGTACGGATCGTCTCGTCATCGACGGCACGAACCTGCTCTACCGGCTGGGCGCGGGGGCGCGCTCGGCCGCGGGCACGGGCCCCGCGACGCCGCCGGCGGCGATCATCGGCCGGCTGCGGGCGGCGATCCCGGCGGCGATCAGCATCGACCTCGTGTTCGACGGCATCGCCCACGGCGTGAAGGGCCGCGTCGCCCAGGCGATGGTCGTGCGCTACTCCGGCCGCCGGTCGGCGGACGAGATGATCCTGGACCTCACGGCAGAGGGCGCGCCGGGGGCCGGCGCCGGATCCGCGGCCGCGGACCGGGTGCTCGTGGTCACCAACGACCGCGACCTCCGGGCACGGCTCCAGGTCCGCGGCGTCCGGAGCATGCCCGTGGTCTGGCTCACGAACCGGCTCGACATGCCCCGGCTCTCGGCGGCCGCGGCCGGCAATCGGCGCCCGACGATCGGCGGCGGGCAGCCGTCCGCCGCGCTCGTGCCGCCCGAGGATGCGGACCGACCCGGCTGGAGACCCGGGCGCGGCGCCACGACGAAGGTCGGTCCGGCCCACAAGGTCGCGCGGCATCGCCGCCACCCGGGACACCGCGCCTGAGCCGATCGCCCGCGCGGCAATCGCCTGTGCGTCCTGCGGCGGTCGCCTGTTAGCATGCGCCGGTGATCGTCGACCAGCTCGAGAAGGTCTGGAACGACCTGCTCCAGTTCACCGCCATCTTCGTGACCCCGGACTGGAAGGACCCGGTCTCGTGGCTCCCCGTGCTGCTGCTCGTGGGCGTCGTGGGGCCGATCCTGACGATCCTGGCCCTGTCGTGGGTGGCCTACGCCGCGCGCAAGCCGCGCGCCAGGGTCGGGTTCACGGACCCCCGCCGCGCCGCGCCACTGGATGCCGGCGGGCGCCCGGTGTATCCGACCGGTGAGCCGTACAGCCCGACCGAGCGGATGATCTACGAGGCCGGTGCCACCCGGTCGGTCGGAGGCGAGGACCTCGTCGTCGCCTGCCCGAAGTGCGGGCTGGTGCGCCGCGCCGCCGTCGACACCTGCGGCAACTGCGGGCTCTCGTTCACCCTCAAGCCGACCATGCGCTCCCTCCGGTCGGCCGGACCGCCCCCGGGCGGGGCCGCCGCCGCCTGACCACCCCCTGACCTTCGACCGAACTCGACTGACGCCGGCCGTGCGCCGGTCCACTCCCCGGCCCGTCGGGAACCCCCGGCGCGGCCCCCAGCGTCCCGGGACACGACATGGCACAGGCCTCCTCGATCCTCTTCGTCCTCGGCGTGATCGCCGTCGCCATCGGCTTCGCCGCCCACGTCGGGCACGCGGTGCTGCTCGCGAACGGGCGCCGGAGCATCGCCTTCGCCCCGGCGCGCCAGCCGGCGTTCGCGACCGGGGGCGTGACGGGGTCGTTCGTGACGTCCCGGATGTCAGAGGCGGGGTCGGAGCTCGGCCTGGCCGCCTCCCCCACCCCGCTGTCGCGCGCCGCGACGGTCGTGACCGCGATCGCCTTCGGCCTGCTGCTGGCGTCGCTGACGACGCGCGCCGTCGAGGTCGGACGCGGGCCGTACGGGAACCTCTACGAGTTCAGCATGGCGTTCGGGACGTCGATCCTGGGCGGGTACCTGCTCCTCGCCCGCCGCTACCCGATTCGCCAGATCGGGTTCATCCCGACCGGCGTGGCGCTCGCGATGCTGCTGTACGCATCGTCGCTGCCGTCCGACATCGAGCCGCTGGTGCCGGCCCTCCAGAACGCCCCGCTGCTCACGATCCACGTCGGGATGGCCGTGCTGTCGTACGGGATCTTCGCCACCGCGTTCGCGGCGGGTGTCGGGTACCTGGTCCAGGGCACCCACGACCGGTTCGCGTGGCTTCCCTCGCACAAGACGCTGGACGAGGTCGCGTACCGCGCGGTCATCGTCGCGTTCCCGATCTTCGCCACGATGATCATCCTGGGCTCCTGGTGGGCCTCGATCGCCTGGTCCCGCTACTGGGGCTGGGATCCGAAGGAGACCGCGGCCCTCGTCACGTGGCTGACGTACGCGGTCTACCTCCACGCGCGCAACCAGCGGCGCTGGGCCGGACGACCCGCGGCGCTGCTGCTGGTGGTGGGCTTCGGGATGGTGCTGGTGACGTACTCCGGGAGCCTCTGGTTCACCGGGCTGCACGCGTACAGCGGGCTGTAGCGAGGCGTCCTGTAGCGGGCGTCCTGCCCCGCCCGGGCGACCCTCCGTCGGTCATCGCGCGGGCCGGCCGAGCGCGGGGTCGTCGCCGGCCGGGTCGTCGCCGGCCGGGTCGTCGCCGCGCGGGTCGTCGCCGCGCGGGTCGTCGCCGGCCGGGTCGTCGCCGCGCGGGTCGTCGCCGGCCGGATCGTCGCCGCTCGGGTCGTCGCCGGCCGGGCCGGCCGAGCGCGGGTCGTCGCCGCTCGCGCATCCCACAATCCGGCCAGGCAACGACCAGGTGCGTCGTAACGGGCAGCTTGACCGGCCGCCAGGGGTCCGAAGCCCGGAACGGGCCGCCTGGGGCGCATCCGCGAGGCTGGACTCGGCCACCTGCGCAACACCTTCGTACTGGGCCAGCTCGACCTGGCCCAGTACGCACCCCATCGGTCACCGGCAACGGATCGCCCGGGATCCGCGGATAGCACGCGCTCGATCGGTATGTGGCCAGGTCCGGCGCGATCCCGGCGGGGTTGTGCGCACCTCGTCGTTGGATGGCCAGCTCGTCCGCGCCGAGCTCGTCCGCGCCGAGCTCGTCCGCGCCGGGCTCGTCCGGATCCGGTGGGGCCCATCGGCCCTTGGCATCGACCACGAGCGCGGCGATGCTGGCGACGGAGCGCGGGTCGCAGATAGCGGTCGCTCGAACGCAGCCGGGGCGTGCGCGGGATGCGCTGGGGCCACCGGCATCATCGCCGTGCCGGCTCAGGCGCGGGCGAAGGGCGAGCCGCCCGGGTGAGCGCCGGGTGAGCGCCGGCTGAGGACCGCATAAGGGCGGGTTGAGCGGGGTCCGCGATCATCCGCTCCCATGGACGATGCGAGGGTCGGACGGGCGGTCAGGGGCGTGCGAATCCGCAAGGGCCTGCGGCAGGTCGATGTCGGGGCCGCCGCCGGCATGTCGCAGGACACCGTCTCGCGACTCGAGCGCGGCCTCGTCGGCGGGATGACGCTGGACGCGATCCGGGCGATCGGGGCGGCTGTCGGGGTGCTGATCGATCTCCAGCCGCGGTGGCACGGCGGCGAGCTGGACCGGCTGCTCGGCGCACGTCACTCCGCGCTGCACGAGGCGGTCGCGGCCCGGTTCGCGGCACTCGCGGACTGGACGCTGGTGCCGGAGGCCACGTTCTCGGAGTTCGGCGAGCGCGGCGCGATCGACATCCTCGCCTGGCACGCCCCGACGCGGACCGTGCTCGTCATCGAGCTCAAGACCGAGATCGTGGACGTCCAGGAGATGCTCGGCACGCTGGACCGGAAGCGCCGGCTGGCTCGCAGGGTCGCCGCGGAGCACGGATGGTCGCCGGCGGTCGTCGCCGCCTGGGTGATCCTCGCCGAGGGCCGGACGAACCGTCGGCGCGTGGACGCCCACAGGACGGTGCTTCGAGCGGCCCTCCCGTCAGACGGCCGGGCCATGAACGCCTGGCTCGCGGCGCCCCGCGGACCGATTGCGGCCCTCTCGTTCTGGCCACGCAACGCCGAGGCGCGTGGTAGCGGGCGACTTGACCCGACGACGCGGGTCCGGGGGCCGCGCCGGGCCGCCT
>CAVPEU010000009.1:0-90642 GCA_963703575.1 uncultured Chloroflexia bacterium | reverse complement strand
CGGCGCGGATGGCCTCGCGGTCGCCCAAGACAGGGTCGCCTTGCAGCGGCCGCCCTATGGAGGCACCGGTTATACCGCCGGCAGCGCGCTGGACTACGACCGCGCCCACGCGCTCGACGTGCCGCAACTGTTCGCCTTCCTGCGCGCCACCCAGCCCGAGGCGTTCAGGAAGCTGGCGCTGGCCGATGCGGACGATGCTAGGGACATCAACCGCCTGAAGTTCCTGACTCGGCTGTCGTCGGAGATCGGCAAGCGCGGCGTGATCGACGTGCTGCGCAAGGGCGTGGCGCACGGGCCGCTGCACTTCGAGCTGTTCTACGGCACGCCCTCGCCGGGCAATGTGAAGGCCGAGAATCTGCACGCGCAGAACCGCTTTTCGATCACCCGCCAGCTCGCCTACAGCATGGACGAGACGCGCCGGGCGCTGGATCTGTGCCTGTTCATCAACGGCCTGCCGATCGCGACCTTCGAGCTGAAGAACAGCCTCACCCGGCAGACGGTCGAGGACGCCGTGCAGCAGTACAAGCGCGACCGGGACCCGCGGGCGGCGGACCTGCTTCTCGGTGAGTAGCGCGAAGAACCGCTCCACGAGGTTGATCCACGAGCCGCTCGTGGGCGTGAAGTGGAATTGGTAGCGGGGGTGAGTGACGAGCCAGTGCCGGATGAGCGGCGTCTTGTGGGTGCTGACGTTGTCGAGGATGACGTGGACGTCGAGGTCGGGCGGCACGGCCGTCTCGATCCGGTCGAGGAACGAGCGGAACTCGACCGCCCGGTGACGGCGGTGGCACTCGCCGATCACGTGCCCCGTCGCCACGTCGAGGGCGGCGAACAGGCTCGTGGTGCCATGGCGCTCGTAGTCGTGGGTGTGGCGCTCGACCTGGCCCGGGCGCAGCGGCAGCATGGGCTGGGTCCGGTCGAGCGCCTGGATCTGGGTCTTCTCGTCGACCGAGAGGACGAGTGCCCGCTCGGGCGGTGCGAGGTACAGCCCGACGATGTCGCGGACCTTCTCGATGAACAGCGGATCGGTGGACAGCTTGAACGTCTCGCTCCGGTGGGGCGCCAGGGCGAAGGCCCGCCAGATCCGGCTGATCGAGCTCTGGCTGTAGCCGGTCGCGGCGGCCATCGAGCGGGTGCTCCAGTGGGTGGCGTCACGGGGTGCCGACTCCAGGGTGAGCGCGATCACCCGCTCCACGTCGGCGTCGCCGATCGTCCGCGGCGCGCCCGGCCGGGGCTCGTCGAGCAGACCGTCGAGACGCTGTGCGAGAAACCGACGGCGCCACTTGCCGACCGTGGGCTGGCTGATCCGCAGCATCGCCGCGAGGTCCTTGTTCGAGCGGCCCTCGGCGGCCCCGAGCACCATGCGCGCCCGCAGGGCCAGCGCCTGGGCCGTCGTCGGCCGGCGGGTCCAGCCCTCGAGCGTTGCCTGTTCCTCCGCCGTCACGGTGAGCTCCTCGAGGGGGCGTCCCCTGGGCATGGCATCCTCCTGGTACGTAGGGCCACGAGAGATGCCTCTATTATATCGTGTACTTCTGACTCGGGACACTAGTACTAGTGCCCCGGGGGCTGGCGTGGCTGCGTGGTGACCGCCGGCTGGCGCCGGGGCGCACACTCGCGCCGATGACCCTCGAGGTGCTCGTCATCGCGCTGGTCCGGGTCGCCGGGTCGCTGCCGGTGCTGCGCTGGCCACTGGCCGGCGGGATCCTCGCGATCCTGGTGGACCTGTCCGACCTGCTGCTGATGAACATCCTGGACCTCGGTGGCGTCCCGGACTACCAGCACCTGGACAAGATCCTCGACCTCGTCTACATGGGCACGTTCCTGCTCGTCGCCCTGCGCTGGAGCGGGCCGGACCGCTGGGTGAGCGTCGCGCTGTTCGCATGGCGGATGATCGGCTTCGTGGCGTTCGAACTCACCGGTGAGCGAGCGCTGCTGCTCGTGTTCCCGAACGTGTTCGAGCCCTGGTTCCTGCTCGTCGCCGCGCTCCACCACCGCTGGGACCCGGTGCCATGGGCCCCGTGGCGGCTGGGGGCGGCCCTCGCCGGCGTGCTCGCGCTCAAGGAGCTCCAGGAGTGGGCGCTCCACTGGGCGAAGCTGTTCGACGGCATCACCGCCCTCGAGGCGATCGACCGCGCCTGGCGCTGGCTGACGGGCGGCTGAGGGCACCGGCCGGGGGACGCCGGCCGGGGACGCAGGCCGGGGACGCAGGCGAGTAGGATCGCGCCGTGAGCACGAACGAGCGGACGCCCCTGATCCTGGACGTCGACACCGGCATCGACGATTTCCTGGGGATCCTCTACGCCTGCGCCAGCCCGGACGCGGAGCTGGTCGCGGTCACGTGCCTGTCGGGCAACGTGGCGGCGCATGACGTGCAGCGGAACAGCCGCGCGGTACTGGAGCTGGCCGGCCGACCGGACGTGGAGGTGGCGGTCGGGCGCGAGCGACCGCTCCTCCGGCCGCTCGAGATCACGCCCCAGACGCACGGGCCGCACGGCATCGGGTACGCGGAGCTGCCGGAGCCGACGGCGCCGCTGTCCGCGCGCTATGCGCCGAGCCTCATCGTGGACGAGGCCCGGCGCCGCCCGGGCGAGATCACCCTGGTCACGCTCGGCCCGCTGACCAACCTGGCGATCGCGGTCCTGGCGGAGCCGGCGCTGCCCCGCCTCCTCCGCCGCTGGGTCCTGATGGGCGGCAGCTACCGGGTCCCGGGCAACACCACCCCCACCACGGAATGGAACATCCACTGCGATCCGGAGGCGGCCCGGATCTGCCTCGCAGCCTGGGCGTCGGCGGTCGAGGCGGACAACACCATCAAGCGCCCGCTCGCCCTCGGCCTGGACGTCACCGAGACGGCGAGGATGACGCCGGACCACGTCGTGGAGCTGGCGAGACGCGCCGGCAGCACCCCGGACGACACGCTCGATCCCGGTCGCGAGCCGCTGGCGCCGGAGCGGCGGAGCGTCGCCAGCAACCCGGTGGTGCGCTACGTCGCGGACGCCCTGCGCTTCTACATGGAGTTCCACGCCCGTTACGACGGCTTCTACGGCGCCTTCGTCCACGACCCGCTGGCCGTGGCCGCCGCCCTGGACGGGCAGCTCGTGCGGACCAGGGCCGTCACCGTGGACGTGGACGCGAGCGGCGGCGTGGCCGATGGCCAGACGGTCGCCGACTGGCGCGGCCTGTGGCGGCGGGCCCCGAACCTGGATGTCGCGGTCGAGGCGGACGCGGCGGAGTTCCTCCACCGGTGGGTCGAGCGGGTCGGAAGGCTGGCAGCGGCACGGTCGGACGTGGCACGCTAGGCGTGGGAGCTTTCGCCGCCCCATGCAGGCGGCGATGTGGAGGTGCGCATGGGCCGCATGTTCAGCACACGGGTGATCACGCTGATGCCGGTGGCGATCGCCATCAACATCGTCCTGGGGTACACCGTGCAGACGGTGCTCAAGCTGCCGATCTACCTCGACTCGATCGGCACGATCCTGGTCGGGGTGCTCGCGGGCCCGATCGCCGGAGCCCTGACGGGCATCCTCACCAACCTGATCTGGCAGTACGCGCCAGGCATCGGCGGCGGGACCATCGGCCCGTTCGCCGTCACGGCGGGGGTCATCGGCGTCCTTGCCGGCCTGTGGGGCCAGCTCGGCGTCTACCGCAGCCGGCCGGCGAGCGGCAACCAGCTGTTGCTCGCCGCCCTCGTCGCGGCGGCGCTGGTGATCATCGTCGTCGTCCCCATCCTCAACAATCCGGCCTACACGGATCCGAACATCGGCGGGTACCCCGACTGGGTCTACACCGCAGCGATCGTGATCGCGGTCGTGGCCGCCGTCATCGTGGCGGCATTCATCTTCGTGCGTCGTGACCTGGCCGGGCTGTGGGTCGCCGTCGCGGGCGTGATCACCGGCATCGTCGCGGCCCTCGTGTCCGCGCCGATCGCCGCGTACGTGTTCGGCGGCGTGACGGGCAACGGGACCGACGTGATCGTGGCGGCGCTCCGCCAGGGTGGCTCGGACGTCCTCAGCGCGTCCGTCGGGCAGGGCCTGTTCAGCGACCCGATCGACAAGACCATCACCAGCTTCGTCGTGTTCATCATCCTGGCCGGCCTGTCGCCGCGGCTCATCGCCCGTTTCCCGAACGGCGAGAAGCTGACCGGTTCCAGCGCGCCGTGGTGATCCCCTGACCGACGCGACCCACGCGGGCACGGGGCGGCTGCCGGATTACGTCCTGCGCCGCCCCAGCGGGTTCTTCCGCGGGCTGAACCCCACGACGAAGCTCGTGGTCGCCTTCGCGGTGGCGGCGATCGCGTTCGGGGTTCGCGGCTGGACGGGACCGATCGCCACGCTGCTCGTCGTGCTCGCGCTCGCGCTGGCGGCGCGCCTGGGTTCCGCGCTCCGCCCGTACCTGCTCGCGACCCTGCCCCTGGTGATCTCGATCCTCGTCGTCAACACGTTCTTCTACCCGGGCGCCACCGACCGGATCCTGACCCTCGGCCCGGTCTCCGCGACCTGGACCGGCCTCGGCCAGGCGCTCCAGGCGACGCTCCGGGTCACCGCGTTCGCGCTGAGCGTCGCGCTGCTCGCCCTTACGACCGCCGTGGACGACCTCCTGGACGACCTCGAGCATCGCGGAGCCGGGCGGCGGGCGGTGTTCGTGATCGGCTCGGCGGTGCGGACGATCCCGCGCATGATCGAGCGGGCGGGCGAGATCGTGGACGCCCAGCGGGCCCGCGGGCTGGACACGGAGGGTTCCCTGTGGCGGCGGGTCCGAGGGGTGGTCCCGCTCGCCGGGCCGATGGTGCTCTCGGCGCTGTCTGAGGTCGAGGAGCGCACGATGGCCCTCGAGGCGCGGGCGTTCTCCGCACCCGGCAGGCGGACGACGCTCCGGCCGCTGCCCGATCGGGCGTCGGAGCGCGTGCTCCGCTGGGGGCTCGCGCTGGCCGCCGTGGTGCTGGTCGCGCTCTCGGTGGCCGGGCGGTTCCCGCTGCCGTGAGCGCTCTCGTCATGACCGGCGTCCGGTACGGCTACGCGGGTACCCGGCGATGGGTGCTCGACGACGTGAGCCTGGAGGTGGCCGCCGGGCGCGTGCTGGGGGTCGTCGGCCCCAACGAGGCCGGCAAGTCCACCCTGTGCCTGCTGGCGGCGGGGCTGGCCCCCGCGGCGATCGGCGGGCGGCTGGAGGGCGACGTGCTGCTGGCCGGGCTGTCCACGAAGGCGGCGAACCCTCACGAGGTCGCGCAGCGGGCCGGGATCCTGTTCCAGAACCCGAACACGCAGCTCTCGGGGACGGCGGCGACCGTGTACGAGGAGGTCGCGTTCGGGCCGCGCAACCTGGGCCTCCCCGTGGGCGAGATCGCGGACCGGGTGGAGCACGCGCTGTCGATCCTGGGGATCGAGGGGCTGGCCCCGAGGGACCCGATGCGCCTGTCCGGCGGCCAGGCGCAGCTGGTGGCGCTGGCGTCCGTGGTCGCGCTCCGGCCCCCCGTGCTGGTGCTCGACGAGCCGACGAGCCAGCTCGACCCGGCCGGGACACGGCTCGTGGGGGAGGCGCTGGCGGGCCTGGCCGCGCAGACGGGCACCGGGATCCTCGTCGTGGAGCACAAGACCGCGCTGCTCGCGGACCTGGCCGACGAGTGCCTGCTGGTCGCCGCGGGGCGGATCGTGGTCCGTGGCCCCACGCCGACCGTCCTCGCGGACGTGCGGCTGGTCGAGCTCGGGGTGGAGCCGCCGCCCGCCGTCAGGCTCCGGCGCGCGGCGGAGACCCGCGGCCTGGACCTGGACCCGGCGGTCCTCGAGCTGGTGTCGGCCGCCCGGACCTCCGCGGCCGGGATGACCGCCGCCGAGGCGAACCCGTGACCGATGCCGCCCGGCTCGAGCGCGTCGGGTTCGTGTACCCGGACGGCACCCGAGCCCTTGCCGACGTCGATCTCGTGCTCCACGAAGGCGAGCGGGTCGGCATCGTCGGCCAGAACGGCTCGGGCAAGTCCACGCTCGTGCGCCACCTCAACGGCCTCCTGCGCCCGACCGAGGGTCGGGTCGAGCTCTACGGGCGGGACACGAAGGGCGTCCACGTGGCGGAGCTGGCGCGGACGGTCGGGCTCGCGTTTCAGGACCCCGATCGCCAGATCTTCGCCGGCAACGTGAGGACCGAGGTCGCCTTCGGGGCCCGGAACCTGGGACGGCGCGGCGCGGACCTCGATCGGGCGGTGCAGGTCGCGCTGGCCGCGGTCGGCCTCGAGGGCGAGGCGGCCACCAACCCGTACGACCTCGGATATTCGCGGCGGAAGCTGCTGGCGCTGGCGTCGATCCTGGCCATGGAGACTCCGGTCGTCGTCCTCGACGAGCCGACGACGGGGCAGGACGCCCGGGGCGTGGACCGCATCCAGCGGATCGTCGCGGAGCTGGGGGGCGCCGGACGAACCGTGATCACGGTCAGCCACGACATGCGCTTCGTGGCGGAGTCATTCGGGCGGGTGATCGTGATGCGCGCCGGGCGCGTGATCCTGGACGGCCCGCCCGCGACCGTGTTCGCCGGCGAGCACGCGGACGCGCTCGCGTCCACGTTCCTGGAGCCGCCCCTGGCGGCGCGTGTCGGGGAGCGGCTCGGTCTCGGCACCACCCCGACGGAAGCCTCGCTGCTCGATGCCCTCGCCGGGTAGCGGGCGGAACGGGCCGCGGCGTTGGGGCCGTTCGGCCGATCATTCCAGCAGCCAACCGGACGACAATTGGCACGATCGGAGGTCCCCGATGCGCATCCTTCTCGCCGTCGACGGCTCGGTCTCCAGCGACCGCGCCACCGAACTTGTCGGAAGCTTCGCCCTTCCCCCGGATTCGCTCATCCGCGTGGTCTCCGTCCAGCAGCCCTACGTGGACGTCCTCGCGATGTCGTGGGCGTCCGTCGGCGATGCGGCCGGGATCAACGAGACCGAGGAGCAGATCGACGCCCGCCACCTCCGCGAGGCCGTCGAGCGCGCCGAGCGCGTCCTCGACAAGACCGGAGTCAAGGTGGAAGGCTTCCTGCTCCGGGGCCGGCCCGCCAGCGCGATCGTGGACGAGGCCCGGGCGATGGCCAGCGATCTCGTGGTCGTCGGCAGCCGCGGGCACGGGACGATCGCCACGATGGTCCTCGGCAGCACCGCGTCCGAGATCGTGGATCACGCGCCGTGCCCGGTCCTCGTCGCCCGGGGCAACAGCCTGGGCTCGATCGCGTTCGCCAACGACGGCTCCCGGTCCGCCCGGTCGGCGGAGGCGCTGTTCACCTCCTGGCCGATCTTCGCCGGCCTGCCGGTCAGCGTCGTGACCGTGGCCGAGGTGTCCGTGCCCGTGGCCGCCGGCTTCACGCCCGGGCTGTACGAGCAGGTGCTCGCCTCCTACACGAAGTCCGTGGACGAGGCCCGCGAGGAGGTCCGCGCGGAGGCCGACACCGCCGCCGGCCGGCTCGGCGACGCCGGCTTCGACGCCCGGCCGGTCGTGCTGGAGGGTGACCCGGCGGCGGAGATCGTCCGGTTCGCCGCGGAACGGGGGGTCGGCACGATCGTGATGGGCACCCGCGGCCACACCGGCCTGACCCGGCTGGTCCTGGGCAGCGTGGCGCGCAACGTGCTGCTCCACGCACCGTCCTCGGTGCTCGTGGTGCGGGAGCAGAAGCCGGCCTGAGCCCCAGCGGAGTCAGGGCGCAGCCGCCGCCAGCACCTCCCGGACCTCGTGGGCGATCTCGAGGTCCTCGCGCGCCGCGACGACCAGTGACCTGACCGCGGCGCCGCCGGCGGAGATGTCGTGATCCCCGGGCCCGGCGGCATCGTTGAGCGCCGGATCGAGGGCGACCCCCAGGAAGCCGAGTCCCTCTGCGGCCAGCGCGCGCACGTAGGGTGACCGCTCGCCGACGCCACCGGTGAACAGCAGCGCGTCGATGCCACCCATCGAAGCCGCCATCGCCGCGATCGCCGACCGGAGCCGGTGGACGTAGACGTCGAGGGCCAGCCGCGCGTCCTCTTCCCCGGCCGCGGCACCGGCCAGGATCGCCCGCATGTCCGCCGTCCCCGCGAGGCCCAGCAGGCCCGACCGGTGCTCGAGCGTCGCCGCCAGCTCCGCCGGTGGCATCCCGACGTGCTCCAGCAGCCACAGCACCAGCCCCGGGTCCACGCTCCCCGACCTCGTGGCCATCACGATCCCCTCGAGCGGCGTGAAGCCCATCGTCGTGTCCACGGACCGCCCGTCTCGCACGGCGGCGAGCGAGGCGCCCGCCCCCAGGTGGCAGGTCACCAGTCGCAGCCCGGACGCCGGGCGGCCCAGGAGCTCCGCGGCCCGCCGGGCGGCATAGGCGTGCGACAGCCCGTGGAACCCGAACCGGCGCAGGTCCCAGCGCTTCCGCCACTCGGCTGGCAGCGCGTAGGTCGAGGCGGCCGCGGGCAGCGTGGCGTGGAACGCGGTGTCGAAGCAGGCCACCGCCGGCACCTCCGGGAGGACGGCCGACACGGCCGCCAGCGCGGCGAGGGACTTCGGCTGGTGGAGCGGCGCCAGGTCCGTGAGGGACTCCAGCCGGTCCACGACGCGGGCGTCGATGAGGACCGGGTGGGAGTAGATCGTTCCGCCGTGCACGATCCGGTGCCCGACCGCGTCGACGGCGTCGGGGCCCCCGAAGCCGCGGATCGCCTCGGCCACCACGGCGGCGTCCGTCGAGCCGCGGGGCGCGGGCAGGTCCGCCGTGGCCAGGACCGCGTCGTCGGGGCCGAGGACCCGGAGCTTGAGGCTGCTGGAGCCTGCGTTGACGACCAGGATCCGGGCCGCCAGGCCGGTCATCCGGGCGCCGGCTGCGGCCACGTCCAGTTCGCGATCTCGGGCACGTCCTCGCCCTCGGCCCGCGTGTACGCCCGCGCGTCGATCCGCCGGTCCTCCATCAGCTGCCGCACGTGGCCGGCCCTCGGGCCGAGCCCCGGTACCCGGTCGATGACGTCGATCACGAGGTGGAACCGGTCCAGGTCGTTGAGCATGACCATGTCGAACGGCGTGGTGGTCGTCCCTTCCTCCTTGTACCCGCGGACGTGCAGGTTCGCATGGTTCGTCCGGCGGTACGTGAGGCGGTGGATCAGCCACGGGTAGCCGTGGTAGGCGAACACGATCGGCCTGTCGGTCGTGAACAGGGAGTCGAACTCCGAGTCGGACAGCCCGTGCGGGTGCTCGGACGCCGGCTGGAGCCGCATCAGGTCCACGACGTTGACGAACCGCACCTTGAGCTCCGGCAGGTGCTGCCGGAGCAGGTCCACGGCGGCGAGCGCCTCGAGCGTGGGGATGTCGCCGGCGCACGCCATGACCACGTCCGGCTCGCCGCCCTGGTCGTTGCTCGCCCAGTCCCAGATCCCGATCCCGCGGGTGCAGTGGAGGATCGCCTGGTCCATCGACAGCCAGTTGGGCGCCGGCTGCTTGCCGGCCACGATCACGTTCACGTAGTTGCGGCTGCGCAGGCAGTGGTCGCCGACGGACAGCAGCGTGTTCGCGTCGGGCGGCAGGTAGACGCGGATCACGTCCGACTTCTTGTTCACGACGTGGTCGATGAACCCGGGGTCCTGGTGGCTGAAGCCGTTGTGGTCCTGGCGCCAGACCAGCGAGCTCAGGACGTAGTTGAGCGAGGCGATCGGGCGCCGCCAGGGCAGGTCGCGGGTCACCTTCAGCCACTTCGCGTGCTGGTTGAACATCGAGTCGATGATGTGGATGAATGCCTCGTAGCAGTTGAACAGGCCGTGCCGGCCGGTGAGCAGGTAGCCCTCCAGCCAGCCCTGGCACTGGTGCTCCGAGAGGACCTCCATGACCCGGCCCTCGGGCGCCTGGAACTCGTCCGATTCGAGGATCTCCGCGTCGAACTGGCGATCCGTCGCGTCGAACACCGCCCCGAGGCGGTTGGACTGCGTCTCGTCGGGCCCGAACATGCGGAACGTCTCCCGGTTGCGGTCGATGACGTCGCGCAGGTACGTGCCGAGCACGCGGGTGGCCTCCGCCGTCGTCGCGCCCGGGCTCGGCACCTCGACCGCGTAGTCCCGGAAATCGGGCAGGACGAGGTCGCGAAGGAGCTCGCCGCCGTTCGCGACGGGGTTCGCGCTCATCCGCCGGTAGCTCTTGGGCGGCAACGCCGCGAGCTCCGGGATCAGGGCGCCGTGCTCATCGAACAGCTCCTCGGGGTGGTAGCTCCGCATCCATCCCTCGAGGATCGCGCGGTGCTCGGCGTTCGTGCGCACCTCGCCCATCGGCACCTGGTGCGAGCGCCAGGTGCCCTCGACCGGCTTGCCGTCGATCTCCTTCGGGCCGGTCCAGCCCTTCGGGGTCGTGAACACGATCATCGGCCAGCGGGGCCGCTCCGTCACCCCGTCCTCGCGGGCGGCCTTCTGGATCGCGTGGATCTCCTCCACCACGGCGTCCAGCGTGCCTGCCAGCTGCTGGTGCACGTCGGCCGGGTCGTCGCCCTCGACGAAGTAGGGCCTGTAGCCGTAGCCCTCCATCAGCGCCCGGAGCTCGTCCCGCGGGATGCGCGCCAGGACCGTCGGGTTGGCGATCTTGTAGCCATTGAGGTGGAGGATCGGCAGCACCGCACCGTCACGTGCGGGGTTCAGGAACTTGTTCGAGTGCCAGCTGGTGGCGAGCGGGCCCGTCTCCGCCTCGCCGTCGCCGACGACCGCGCACACCAGCAGGTCCGGGTTGTCGAACGCCGCCCCGTACGCGTGGGACAGCGCGTAGCCCAGTTCCCCGCCCTCGTGGATGGACCCGGGAGTCTCGGGCGCCACGTGGCTCGGGATCCCGCCCGGGAACGAGAACTGGCGGAACAGCTTGCGCATCCCATCCTCGTCGCGGGTGATGCTCGGGTAGACCTCCGTGTACGTCCCCTCGAGGTACGCGTTGGCCACGATGGCCGGTCCGCCGTGCCCCGGGCCGATGATGTAGATCGCGTTCAGGTCCCAGTTCCGGATCACGCGGTTCATGTGGGCGTAGATCATGTTCAGTCCCGGGGTCGTGCCCCAGTGGCCGAGCAGGCGCGGCTTCACGTGCTCCGGCTGGAGCGGCTGCTTGAGCAGCGGGTTGTCGAGCAGGTAGATCTGGCCGACCGACAGGTAGTTGGCGGCCCGCCAGTAGGCGTCGATCTTCCGAAGGTCGTCCGCGGAGAGGGTACCCGAAGGGTTCGGCACGGCGGCCGTGGTCGAGGCGGTGACGTTCATGGCGGGGCTCCTCGAGCAATGGGACCGAGGCCTAGCCTACCGCGTCGTGACCTGCGGCCGTTGTACGCGGGTCCGGCGCCGCGGGCGCGGAGCGAGCGGTCTCGCCCCCGTTCGGCGGCGGAAGTCACACCCGTTCGTGATTACCCTCCGCGCATCGCGCCGGCCACGAGAAGCGCCACGGGCGGCTGAAGGGGCATGAGCATGCGGAGCCCCGGCCAGGTAAGCGCCCGGTGAGTGCCTCGTGGTGTGATGACCGCATGTGGGAACGTGAGGACGCTGAGCTGATGCGCCTCCTCGGCGACTGGCTCGCCAGGTGGCGCGCCCTGGTGGGCGTTTCCCAGCGATCGCTCGCCGCCCGAGCCGGCATCAGCCAGGGCGGGCTCTCGCGGGTCGAGCGCGGTCTCCAGACCTGCGGCGCCCGACGCCTGGCACGGCTGATCTCGGTCCTGGACGAGATGTCGACGCAGGGGCCGATGGGCCGGGTGGCGCCTCCACCCATCCGTCCAGCCCGCCTGCAGCCCGCACGGAGGGCGCATCCGCCCAGCTACGTCGACGAGCTGTACGCACGTCAATCCGCTCCCGATGCGCGGGCTCCGGGTCGGGCCGAGTCGTGGGAGTGACGTCCGCTGCTCCCCGCGTGCGACCGAAAGACCCGGCAACCGGCACCCGGCACCGCGGCACCCGGCACTCGGCAAACGGCACCCGGCAACGCGGCAAACGGCACTCGGCAAACGGCACCCGGCAACGCGGCAAACGGCACTCGGCAACCGGCACCCGGCCACGCGGCAAACGGCAACGCGGCACCCGGCAACCGGCACCCGGCAACGCGGCAAACGGCAACCCGGCAAACGGCAACGCGGCACCCGGCACCCGGCAACGCGGCACCCGGCACCCGGCACCCGGTGATGCGCGGAGGGTAATCACGAACGTGGGTGGCCTGGGGCGTCGTGCCTGGGGATCGGAGGTCGGGCCAGGTCAGCCCGGAGAGCGGGCCGCTCAGGGACCCTCGCGCCGAAGCGCGACGACGAGCAGCAGGAGGGTCGTCTCCAGGACGTCCACGCCGGCGATGACGAGCGCGACGATCAGGGGCAGCGGGTGGCCGAGCAGCCAGCCGGCGCCGGCGGAGAAGGCTGCCACGGCGAGGAACACGTAGCGGACACCACGGATCAACGAGACCAGCGCCGTGGCATCGGGGGCGGCCGCGACGGGGGCGGCGGCGACGGGGGCGGCCGGCAATGCCGGTGAGCGCCCGGCCTCGATCCGCCGGATGGCCGCGGCCAGCAACACCAGGCCGGTGACGGCGGACGCGCCGACCAGCGCCGCGCCGATGACGGCCGGCGGCCTGACGACGGCGTCGAGCAGGCCGGCGTTCCAGCCGAGCAGCGTCCCGCCGGCGAACGCGACGCCACCGAACACGAGCCAGGCGATGCGACGGCGATCCACCGGCTGGCGGCCCGGTCGCGCGTGCTCAGCCATCGGAGGACTTCCCGCTCATGCGGCGTCCAGCTTCACCTCGTGGATGGCGCCGTCGAGGATCCGCCAGGCACGCACGGACGGGGCCCCCGTCGCGGGATCCGCCCGGTCATCGGCCAGCGACACCAGCAGGTACAGGGCGTCCGGGTAGAACGCGAGGCCGATGTCCGTCGACGACGGCACGGCAGGGGACTTGACGTGCGAGTGGACGATCCCCCACAGGACCTCGTCGGCATCGTCGGCGGCAACGGTGACCCGGTACAGGTCGTCCGGGTGGATCTCGTAGCGAAACGGCGACGCCGCCCTGTTGCGGCAGGCCTCGTAGCGAAGCGCCTCGCCGCCCGCGGCGGCCGGTGCCGACCCGACGACCAGCCCGCAGGCCTCGTTCGGGTACTCCGCTCGCGCCTGCTCCACGATGGCATCGGCGATGGCCTGCGGCAGGCGGACGGCGACCGGCCCAGGGTGGGTCCCCGGCGGCTCGCTCACCACCAGCTCACCCCGCCCTCGAAGTCATCCTCCATCTCGTCCATGTCACGATCGAATGTGCCGGCCGAGAGGTACTTCCAGCCGCCGTCGGGAAGCAGCGCGACGATCGTCCCGCTCTCCATCCGCTTCGCCTCCTGGGCGGCCGCCACCAGCACGGCCCCGCACGACGGCCCGGCGAAGACCCCCTCCTTGAACACGAGGTCGCGGAGGGCCGCGACGGCATCCCGGTTCGAGACGAGGTACTTCATGTCCAGGACGGCCGGGTCCAGGATCTCGGGCACGAAGCCCTCCTCCAGCGATCGCAGACCCTGCACGTTTTCCCCGGGGAGCGGCTCCGCGGCCACGATCCGCACCCCCGGCTTCCGCTCCCGGAGGTACCGGCCGGTCCCCATCAGCGTGCCCGACGTCCCCAGCCCGGCCACGAACACGTCGACCTCCGGGCAGTCGGCGAGGATCTCGGGGCCCGTCGTCTCGTAGTGGGCCAGCGGGTTGGCCGGGTTCCCGTACTGGTACGGCATCACGAACCGCGGGTCCCGCTCGCACAACGATTTCGCCATCGCGATCGCCCCGTTGGAGCCCAGGCTCCCCGGCGAGTCGATGATCTCCGCGCCGAACAGGGCCGCGACCTGGCGCCGCTCCACCGTCACGTTGTCGGGCATGACGAGGGCCACGCGATACCCCTTCCGCCGCCCGATCATCGCCAGCGCGATGCCGGTGTTCCCGGACGTGGGCTCGAGGATGATCGAGTCCGGGCGCAGCAGCCCGCGCCGCTCCAGGTCCTCCACCAGGTACTTGGCGGCGCGGTCCTTCACGGACCCCGTCGGGTTGTACATCTCGAGCTTCGCGTACAGCCGGACCCGCGGGTTGGGGCTCATCCGCGGGATGGCCACCAGCGGCGTGTGGCCGATGGCGTCCAGGATCGATTCGTACCGCCCGCCGTGACGCTCCAGCGAGTCGTGCGCCAGCGCGTGGAGGGCGGCCGAGTCCGTCACCCGCCCGTCACCCGCCCGCCATCGCCGGCAGCAGCCGGACCTCGTCCGAGGCGGCCACCGGCGTCGCGCGCCCGTCCAGGTACCGCACGTCCTGCCCGTTCACGTACACGTTCACGAACCGGTTCAGCTCGCCGTCCTGCGTGAACAGCTGGTCGCCCAGCGCCGGGTACGCGGCGATGAGCGCATCGAGCACCTCGCCGATCGTGGACCCTCCGGCTTCCACCTCACGGGCCCCGCCGACGTTGGCGCGCAGGACGGCGGGGAACTTGACGGTGCTCAACGGGAACCTCCGAGCGTGAACACGCCGTCGCTGAAATTGGCCACCGGCAGCGGGGTCCCGGCCTCGCGCGCGGCGCGCGCCGCGTCCGAGCAGACGGGGCAGGCCGGATCGCGGCGCAGCTTCAGCTCCGTGAACTCCGTCTCGAGGGCATCGAACAGCAGCAGCCGGCCGGCCAGCGTCTCGCCGATGCCCAGCAGCAGCTTGAGCACCTCGTTCGCCTGGAGCAGGCCCATGATCCCGGGCACGACCCCCAGGACGCCGGCCACCGAGCACCCGGGCGCGAGCTCCGGCGGCGGCGGCGTCGGGTACAGGCAGCGGTAGCAGGGGCCCTCGTACGGGACGAAGGTCGTCAGCTGGCCCTCGAAGCGGAACACGGACGCGTGGACGACCGGGATCCCGGCCGCGACCGCGGCGTCGTTGAGGATGTAGCGCGTCTCGAACGTGTCGGTGCCGTCCAGGATCACGTCGTAGCCGGCGATGAGCCGGTCCACGTTGTCGGCGACCAGCATCTCCTCGTGCCCGACCACGGTGACGTCCGGGTTGAGCGCCGTGAGGGTCTTGCGCGCGGACTCGACCTTCTTCTCGCCGATGCGCTCCGAGGAGTGGAGCACCTGGCGCTGGAGATTCGAGAGATCCACCACGTCGAAGTCGACGATGCCGATCGTGCCCACGCCCGCGGCGGCAAGGTACAGGGCGGCCGGCGAGCCCAGCCCGCCGGCGCCGATCAGCAGCACCTTCGAATCGAGCAGCTTCGCCTGCCCGGCCGACCCGACCTCGGGGATCAGGAGGTGGCGGCTGTACCGGGTCTTCTGGGTGTCGGTGAGGGTCACCGGCTGGGTCCACGGCAGCCCGTGGCCCTTCCACGCCTGGAAGCCGCCGCTCACGGACATGACGTCCGTGTAGCCCATGCCCTTCAGCGTCTGGGCGGCGAACAGCGACCTGACCCCGCCGGCGCAGTACATGACGACCGGCGTGTCCCGGTTCGGGACGACGGCCTCGATGTTCTGCTCGAGATAGCTCTTGGACACGTGGGTGGCGCCGGGGACGTGGCCCTGGTCCCACTCCGACGCCTCGCGGACGTCGATCAGCGCGATGCCGCCGCGCTGGCGGAGGGCGTCCGCCTCCGCGGGCGAAACCTCGCGGATCTCGTTGCGGGCCTCCCGGAGGAGCTCGGCGTAGGTTCTGGTCATCGGGGGAATGGTGCTCCGGTTACGACGGGCCGCCGGATGGAACGGCGGGGCGGGACGGTCTGAACGGCGTCCGGGTCGGGTCAGCGGGGGCGCGCTCCGACGGACGGGACGGCTGTGCCGGCGTCAGGCCGGCCGGCGACACGCGCAGCGGCGCATCAGCCGGGTTCCTGCACGAGCGGCTTGACACCGATCTCGTCGAGGAGGTGCTGCAGCGAGTCGAAGCTGAGCATGGCGCACTTGAGGCGGGCCGGGCTGATCTCGATGCCCAGCAGGTCCAGGAGGTCCACGGCCTTGAACCCGGCGACGTCGGCCACGGGCTTGCCCCTGATCTCGTCCGTCAGCAGCGAGGCGGACGCCTGGCTGATCGCGCAGCCGCGGCCGGTGAACCCCACCTCCTCCACGACGCCGTCCTTCACGGTGAGCTGCATCGTGATCCGGTCCCCGCACAGGGGGTTGGCGCCCTCGTACGAGGCGGATGGTGTCTCCAGCACCCCGAAGTTGTGGGGCCGCCGGTAGTGCTCGAGGATGTAGTCGCGGTAGAGATCGTCCATGGCCGAAGAGGAGTGTAGCGCCCCGATCGAATTCCGACCAGAATGCCGGTGATTGGACCGCCGGGCGGAATTCGCGGGGTCAGATCGCCTCGATCGACTCCTCGTCGAGCGCCGTGACCGCCTCGCCCTCGATCACCATGCTCGCCGACGGCGGGAACGACAGGCCCACGGCCTCGCCGGTCACGGGCGGCGGTACGGACGGGCTGTTGAACGTGTCGATGGACACGATCCCTGCCTCCTCGGGCAGCGTGACGCGCACCCGGACGATCGAGCCCAGGAACGTGGTGTCCGCGACGTGGCCGGCCAGCCGGTTCACGCCCCCGGCGTCGCCCAGCTTCACGCTCTCGGGCCGCAGCGCGATCGAGACCGGCTGCCCGGCGGTACCCGCCTTGCCCGTCACGGAGATCTCCTGCCCGGCTACACGCACCCGACCCGCGGCGGCATCGACCACGGTCCCGGTGATCGTGCTCAGCGTCCCCACGAACCGGGCGACGAACGGCGTCGCCGGCGCGTTGTAGACCTCGAACGGCGTCCCTGTCTGCTCGATGTGCCCTTCGCTCATGACCACGACCCGGTCGGACAGCGACAGCGCCTCCTCCTGGTCGTGGGTCACGTACACGGTCGTGATGCCCAGCTGGCGCTGGATCGAGCGGATCTCCTGGCGCAGCGAGACGCGGATCTTGGCGTCCAGCGCGGACAGCGGCTCGTCCAGCAGCAGGACCTGCGGCTCGAACGCGAGCGCGCGGGCGAGGGCGACACGCTGCTGCTGCCCGCCCGACAGCTGGTACGGATAGCGATCGCCCCGCCCCTCGAGGTGGACCAGCCCCAGGAGCTCGGTGGCCCGCTTCCGGATGTCCGCCTTCGACCGCCCGCGGACCCGGAGCCCGAACCCGATGTTGTCCAGCACGTCCATGTTCGGGAACAGCGCGTACGACTGGAACACCATGCCCACGTTCCGCCGGTTGGGCGGGACGTTGGTGACCTCGCGCCCGTCGATGCGGATCGTGCCCGCCGTCGCCTGCTCGAAGCCCGCGATCATGCGCAGGGTGGTGGTCTTGCCGCAGCCCGACGGGCCGAGGAACGAGACGAACTCGCCGCGCTCGGCCGCGAGGTTGAAGTCCTCGACGGCCACGACGCCGCCCGGGAAGTGCTTGCGCACGCCTTCGAGGACAAGGAACGACATCGACGCTCTCCTGGTGGGTCGGTCATCGGGCACCGGCAATCTCGACCCGGGTCCGCGACCCGCGCCCGAACACCGAGATCGCGATCATCGCCAGCCACGTCAGCCCGAAGCTGATCAGCGACACGGCAGCCGGCTCGTAGGCCTTGTTGTTGCCCAGGTGGGAGAGGTAGGGCCCGAAGGTCCGAGGATACAGGTAGTTGGCGATCGTGAACTCGCCCACGACGATGGCCAGCGTGAGGAACGCGCCCGACAGCAGCGCGACCCGCAGGTTCGGCAGGATCACCCGGACGATGATCGTGAACCAGCCGGCGCCCAGGCTCTGGGCCGCCTCGGTGAGGGTGGCCACGTCGATCGCCCGCAGGCCCGCGTCAACCGACCGGTACATGTACGGCAGCGAGAGCACGACGTACGCGAGCACGAGCAGGCCGGCGCTGCCGAAGTCCGATCCGGTCAGCGACAGCGGCGGCCGGCTGTAAGTCCGGATCAATCCGAACACCAGGACCACCGGCGGGATCACGAACGGCAGCAGGGTCACGAACTCCACCAGCGGCCGCAGGCGCGGCAGCTTGAGCCGCACCCAGTACGCGGTGGGCACGATCAGGACGATGCTCAGCAGGATGGTCAGGATCCCGATCAGGAACGAGATCTCGAGGCTGCCGAAGAACTGCGGGTCCTTGAACGCGTTGGTATACGCGGCGAAGGCCGGTTTCGCGCGCATCGAGAACTCGAACGTCGCGAGCAGCGGCAGGAAGAAGTACAGGAACCCGGCGATGAACACCAGCCACCACCAGGCCCGGCCGAGGCTGGGCCGGCGGCGGGCGTCCCGCGCCTCGCCCTGGAGGGCGTCGATCAGGGGCGGCGTCGGCGAGGTCACTGGAGCCACCGCTCCGATCGGCGCTGGAGCCACGTGTAGGCCACGATCGCGACGCCCATCACCGCCACCAGGCCCATCGCCATCGCGTAGCCCAGCCCGGGATTATGGAGCACGTCGCCCGAGATCTGGGCGCCGATGACCACCGGGACCAGGGGCAGCGTGCCGCCGGTCAGCTGGAACGCCGTGGCCTGGGCGCCAAGTGAGTTCCCGAACAGCAGGATGATGCTGCCCAGGATCGTGGGCATCAGGATCGGCAGGGCGACGTGGCGCCAGTACTGCGCGGAGGTGGCGCCCATGTTCTCCGCCGCCTCGCGCCACTCCTTGCGCAGCCCGTCGATCGCGGGCGCGATGATCAGCACCATCAGCGGGAACTGGAAGTAGAGGTAGACGATCTCCAGGCCGAGCTTGGAGTAGAGGGTGAACCCCGAGTCCCACAGGTCGAAGCCGAGCGCCTTGAGCCACGCCGTCACCAGCCCGACCTGGCCGAGCGTGAAGATGAACGCGAGGGCGAGCGGCACGCCGGCGAAGTTCGAGGCCACGCCGGAGAACGTCATCAGGGCCGCCCGCAGGATCCGCGGCAGGCCGCCCAGGATCACCGCGTACGCGAGCAGGAACCCGAACGCCCCGCCGACGACCGCGGTGACGATGCTCACCTCGATGCTCGTGCGGAACGCCGGAATGATCGTGCCGGTGGTCAGGTCGGCGTAGTTCTGGAGCGTGACCTGCCCGCTCCGGTCGAGGAAGCTGCCGATGACGAGGAACATCACGGGCAGGACGATGAACAGCACCGCGAAGCCGAGGAACGGGACGATCCCGGTCCAGGCCAGCGAGCGGCGTCGGGCGGGGCGCGCGGTGGGCGCGCCCCGCCCGGTCGCGGGAGTGGCGGATGCGGTCACGCGATCCGCGTCCGTGTCAGGGTCGAGGGGACGCTACTTGACGTCGACGCCGACGGTGCTGTCCCAGTTCTTGGTGATGAGCTGGTTGGCCTTGTCGAGCTGGTCGAGGGTCGGGAACACGGCGCCCGTCGTGTCCGGCAGCTTCGCGGCCAGGTCCGCCGGGATGACGTTCCGGGCCTTGAGGTCGTCGTAGCGAATCGGGTTGCAGTAGCCCTTGAGCCAGCCGAGCTGGCCCTCGTCGGAGTAGAGGTACTCCATCCACAGCTTGGCGGCGTTCGGGTGCGGCGCGTAGGCGCTGATCGCCTGGATGTACACGCCCGCGAAGCGGCCCGACTTCGGGACCGTGACGTCGATCGTCGGGTTGCCCGCGGCGGCGTCGCGATGGGAGAGCGCGTTGTAGGTCCAGCGGATCGTGACCGGCGTGGCACCCTGGTCGATGGTGCCGGGCTTGGCGATCGTCGGCACGAAGTTGCCCGCGGCATTCAGCTGCTTGAAGAAGTCGAGGCCCTTCTGGGCGTCGTCCAGGGAGCCGCCGTTGGCCAGGGCCGCCGCGAACACGCTGGCGATCGCCTGGCTGGACACGCGCGGATCGCCGGCGAGGGCGACCATGTTCTTGTACTCGGGCTTGAGCAGGTCCGACCAGTCCTGCGGCGGGTTCTTCGCGACGGCCGTATTCGTCTCGAACGCGAGCACGCCGTAGTAGTCGCCGTACCAGTAGCCGTCCGCGTCCTTTTCCGAGGCCGGGATCGTGTCCCAGGTCGAGACCTTGTAGGGCTGGATCAGCTTGTCGGTCTTGCTGGTGGGACCGAACGACAGGCCGACATCGATCACGTCCGGCGCCTGCGGGCCGGTACTGCCCTGGTTGGCCTTGATGGCCTCGATCTCGTCGCCCGAACCGGCGTCCGGGCTCAGCTCGTTGACGGCGAGGCCGTACTTGGCCTTGAACCCGTCGATGACCCCGCCGTAGTTGCACCAGTCGTGGGGCAGGGCGATCGTGGTGAGGGTCCCCTCCTTCTTCGCCGCGTCGATCAGTGCCTGGGGCGCGCTGGCGCCCCCGCCGCCGGTCGAGGGCGCGGCAGAGGCTCCGCCGCCACTGGAACAGGCAGCCAGGACGATGCTGACCGCCGCGCTTGCGACGAGCAGCCGGGACAGAGAGCTGGTGCGCACGTGCTCCTCCAGATTCACGAGTCGCGGCCCGACGCACCCGTTCGGATGCCCGCGGGCGTCCGGGCGGAACGGGCCCGGACGGACGGATTGTGGGGCCCCGAGGGGGTGCACGTCCACGGGTTTCCGTTAACCGCGCGTCAACACCCGGGCCGCCAGCGGCGGTGACTCAGCCCTCGACGCCGAACAGCCGCGTGACTTCCTTGAGGCCGGCGACGAGCGCGTCGATATCGGCCTTCGTGGAGTACACCCCGAAGCTGGCGCGGGCGGTCGCCGTCAGGTCCAGCCGCTCGTGCAGCGGCATCGTGCAGTGGTGGCCGGCCCGCACGGCGATCCCGAACCGGTCCAGCACCTGGGCGACGTCGTGCGCATGGACGCCCGGCAGGTTGAACGCCACCACGCCGCCCCGCGCCTCGGCGGATGGCCCGTAGAGCTCGATGCCGGGGATCTCGCGCGGCAGGACGTCCAGCGCGTAGCGAGCCAGCTCCTGCTCGTGCACCCGCACCCGGTCCATGCCGAGCGCCGCCAGGTAGTCCGCGGCGACCCCGAGGCCGATGGCCCCGGAGATGTCCGGCGTGCCGGCCTCGAACTTCCAGGGGATGTCGTTCCACTCGGAGCGGCGAAGGTGGACCTCCCGGATCATCTCGCCGCCGGCGAGGAACGGAGGCATCGCCTCCAGGAGCTCGCGCCGGGCCCACAGCGCACCCGACCCGGTGGGCGCCAGCATCTTGTGGCCGCTGAACACGTAGAAGTCGGCACCGATGGCGGCCACGTCCACCGGCAGGTGCGGCACGGCCTGGGCGCCGTCCACCAGCACCAGGGCGCCGGCCTCGTGGGCCCGACGGGTCATGTCCTCGACCGGGTTGACCGTGCCCAGCGTGTTGGACACGTGCGTGAACGCGACCAGCTTCGGCTTGAGGCGGAGCAGGACGTCGAACACGTCCTGGCGCAGGATCCCGTCGTCCGTGATCGGGATGAACTCCAGGTCCGCGTCCTTCTCCTGCGCCAGGAGCTGCCACGGGACGAGGTTCGCGTGGTGCTCCATCTCGGTCAGGACGATGACGTCGCCCCGGCCGATGTTGCGGCGCCCCCAGGAGTAGGCGACGAGGTTGATCGCCTCCGTCGCGTTGCGGGTGAACACGACCTCGCGCCGGTCGGACGCACCGATGAACCGGGCGACGGTCGTGCGCGCACCCTCGTACGCGGCGGTGGCCTTCTCGCCGATCGTGTAGATCCCGCGATGGACGTTCGCGTTGTACTCGCGGTAGTAGGTGCCCACCGCCTCGATGACGGCGCGCGGCTTCTGCGAGGTCGAGGCGGAGTCCAGGTACACCAGGCGGTGGCCGTTGATCTCCTGGCCCAGGATCGGGAAGTCCGCGCGCAGGATCTCCGGGTCCAGCGCCTCGGCGGGCGTCGCGTCCGGCTTCAGCTCGATCGTCACCCTCGGGGCCTCAATCGTCACCCTCGGGGCCTCAGCGGCCCGCGGGTGCGGGCTCGGGCGCCTCGGGGACGGCCGGCGCGTCATCGGTGGCGTCGGTCTCGAGCCCGAACTCGCGCAGGATCGGGCCGTAGCCCTCGTCCTCCAGGCGGAGCGCGAGGTCCTTGCCGCCCGAGGTGACGATCCGGCCCGCGGCCAGCACGTGGACGTAGTCGGGCGTGATGTAGTTGAGCAGCCGCTGGTAGTGCGTGATCAGCAGCACGCCCATGTTCGGGTTGAGCATCGCGTTCACGCCCTCGGCCACGATCCGCAGGGCGTCGATGTCGAGGCCCGAGTCCGTCTCGTCCAGGACCGCGAACTCCGGCTCCAGCATCGCCATCTGGAGCATCTCGAGTCGCTTCTTCTCGCCGCCCGAGAACCCGTCGTTGACGTAGCGGGCCGCGAAGCCGTCGTCCATCCGGAGGAGCGCCATCTTCTCGCGCATCCGGCGCCGGAACTCGAGCATCGAGACGCCGCCCTTGATGGCGTCCGTGGGATCCATGTCCGGGTTCTTGTCCACGCCCTGGAGCTTGGCGTTGAGGGCGCTGCGAATGAAGGAGGCGACCGAGAGGCCCGGGACGGCCGTCGGGTACTGGAAGGCGAGGAACAGGCCCAGCCGCGACCGCTTGTCCGCGGACAGCTTCAGGAGGTTGCGGCCCTTCCACAGGACCTCGCCGCCCTTGACCACGTACGCGGGATGGCCCATCAGCGCGTAGGCGAGGGTGGTCTTGCCGGAGCCGTTGGGGCCCATGATCGCGTGGGTCTCGCCCTTCCGGATCGTGAGGTTGATCCCCTGGAGGATCTCGTGGTCCGGCTTGGCGACGGGGGCGACCCGGAGGTCCCTGATGACGAGCTCGCGGTCCGTGGCGTCGGTCACAAAATTCGCTCCTGCGGGTTGGCTGTCAGGTTCGGGTTCGGCCCGACCTCACGCGACACCGGCCGGGGAGGCGACCGGGTCGCGCGGGTCGAGCGTGGTATGGCGGACGGGGACGAGGTCCGCCAGGGTCATCGATTCGAGGGTGCCGGAGATCGCGTCCCGGACGCGGACCCAGAGCACGTTCACCGTGCACCGTGCGGAACGGTCGCAGGCGAGATGCTCCGGCTCGCCCGTGGCGCAGATCATCGGCGCGATCGGGCCCTCGAGGGCGCGCAGGACGTCGCTCATCCGGATATCGGTCGGTGGCGTCGCCAGCTCGTACCCCCCGCGGGCCCCGCGGGTGGAGTTGACCAAGCCGGCGTCCCGGAGGCTCGTCACGAGCTGCTCCAGGTAGGCGCGCGGCAGGTCCTCGTCCAGTGCGATCTCGGCCAGGCTGGCCGGCCCGGTGCCGTACCGGCGCCCGAGCTGGACCATCAGGCGCACGCCGTACTCGCCCTTCGTGCTGAAGGCGACGGCGCCGGATCCGTGGAAGCTCGCGCGGGTGGACAGGGTCGGGGTCCTCGTCGGGTCGATCGTCGACGAAGCGTCGGAGTTCCCCGGGAGGTCGCCCGCGGAGGCAGCCTCCGCACCGGGGAATTCCGACCGAATTCGTCGGGATTGAGTCTAGACCGGACCCGGAAAAGCGTCAACGGCACGCCGGGGGGGTATGTCGGGGGGGTATGTGGACGGCGCGACGGGGGGAGTGACGTAGCGGCTGGTGGGGGTTTCGCGGTCCCTGCGGGGTTCTCTACTGTTGGGGCGGTTGCCGAGGCAACCAGCACGGTGCACCGAGTCGCGGCGCCGTCGGGCTGCGGGTACTGGGTGAGCCTCACGTCGCCCGTGTTCGGGACGGACCGCGCCCCCCTCGAGCACCGGCGCAGCTACGAGAGCGCCGTGGACGGCGACCCGGCGCCGCTGACCCTCGGCGAGGGCCTGCCTCCCGGCCTGGAGCCTGGCACCTACGACCTGGACTTCGAGGTCGGAGAGTTTTCCGACGCGGCCACGGTGCAGGCGACAGGATGGCCTCGGCTTGTAACCCACCGTGCCGTCACCGAGCGACTCCTCCGCAACTGGACGATCTGCTCGACGCCCGCCCTGGTCGTCGAAGAGGAACTGCGGGTAGGCGAGCGATGGGTGCGGGGCGAACGGGCCGCGCGTTGAGGACGCCACCCAGCAGACCGGCCGCGAGCAGGAACCCGATGACGACCCAGCTCGCGAGAGGCACCCGATACCTCCCCGCTCGGGCGGCCACTCCGCCCGCGGAGGCGATCCTCCGGCTCGCGCCGAGGGCAGGCAACTGCCGAACGGCACCACGCCTGCGGCGTCGGTTCGGACCACCCCAGACCCTCACCGGACGCGCTGCCCCGGACAGGCCTCAGCGGGACGGCACCGTGCAGCGGCGGAGGCCCAGGGAGAGCCCTGCCAGACTCGCGGCGATGCCGACCAGGAGCCTGCCCCCGAGCCCGGTGACAGGCTCGGGGGTCGTGGAGGTATCCGGTGCGCTCAGAACCGTGAATGACGCCTCCGCGGCGCACTCGGTCTGCCCGCGGACCTCGGCTCGGGCGCGCCACTCGCCCGCATCGCCCGGCCCGGTCTTGATCCTGTAGCTGACGAAGTCGTCATTGTCGAGAACCACCGTCGCGACGAGATGCCCGTTCCTGTACAGGTAGAGGTCGCTGCGGGCGCCGAGGTTCGTGCTGAAGACGAAGGTGGTTCCAGGCGGACCCGAGGGCGGGGATACGTTTGCGCCGGCCCCGCAGTGGTCAGCCAAGACGGGTGCCGGGACAAGCAGGAAGAATCCGACGAGCGAAAGAACGCCAACAAGGCGGAGCCGCATCAGTCCTCCCCTCCCCTGGTGCGAACAGCTTCTCGTTTGACGGAAACCGACGCCGCGCGTGTGGCGCCAGCAGGAGGGATCGTCGGCGCCAGAGAAGTCACGGCAGCACCACCAGGAATAGCTGGGCAAGAGCGAGACCACGAGTTCCCACGCTCGCCGGGTCTGGCCGGACTCGGACCTGGCCTCACAACGATGAGGCGCGTGTTACTCGGGATCCTCGCCGGCCTGGGCACGACGTCGTTCGTGTGTCCGTTCACCGGACCCGTTCGATGCGCCCCGACGGCCACCCCGCATGTGGCCGCCTAGAGATCAGGTGCGTCATGGGCCAGTTGCGGTTGGCCTTGCACGCGCTCCAAAAGTGCGCGGCCAACCAATACCACCGATTCGGCGGTCAGTACGCACCCCATCAGTATGCGGCCGGATCGGGCGGGCATCCCTGCGATACGACGCACCACATCGTTGCGTGGCCGGGTCGGGTCGGTGCGTGGCCGGTTGGTTGCGTGGCCGGGTCGGGTCGGTGCGTGGCCGGATCGGTGCGTGGCCGGGTCGGTGCGTGGCCGGGTCGGGTCGGTGCGTGGCCGGTTGGTTGCGTGGCCGGGTCGGTGCGTGGCCGGATCGGTGCGTGGCCGGGTCGGGTCGGTGCGTGGCCGGTTGGTTGCGTAGCCGGGCCGGTGCGGTGCGGGGCCGGTGCGGCTGCGTGGCCGGGTCGGTGCGTGGCCGGATCGGTGCGGGCCCCACGCCGGCCGACCGGCGGTTCGGCACTTGGCGCCGACGAGGGCCGGGACCAGCATCGAGACCGCAGAGGAGGTCTCGTGATGTTCAAGGCGATGCGATGGATGGCGACCGGTGCGGCGCTCGGGTTCGCGGCGGACCGGGTCATGATCGAGCTTCGGAAGCCGACCGTGGATCAGTTCCCGTGGCTGCGATACCGGATGAACGACACGGTCGACCCCTGGCTGATGGAGCGCGGAATCCCGGGCAGCGCGAAGGCGGAGATCGCGACGCTCGAGCACGTGGGCCGCAAGTCCGGCACGACGTACTTCACCCCGATCCACCCGACGATCCACGGGGACACGGTCCTGATCCCGGCCCCGCTGGGGGTGGGGTCGCAATGGGCGCGCAACGTCATGGACGCGGGGCGGGCGCGGCTGCAGTTGCACGAGACCCTGTACGAGCTCGACCGGCCGGAGCTGATCACCGTCGCCGAGGCGGGGATGCTGCCGCCGCGGATCGCCGGCCCGTTCGATCACATGGGCTGGCAATTCCTCCGGATGCGCCGGGTGGCCACGGTGCCGGGCACCTTCGCGACGCACAAGGTCTCGATGCCGGCGACGGACATGCCGATGACGGAGGCGCCGCTCGAGGGGTCCTACGAGATCCCGGTCGAACCGAGAATGGTCGAGCACCCGGTCTGAGCGAAGTCCGTATCCCGCCCGGGTCCGGGGACGGTCACCCGTTCCTCCGGGCGAGGTAGGCCGCGAACCCGTCGAGCAGCGTCGTGAGGCCGAACTCGAAGCGGTCGTCAACGCTCCCGGCCGCCAGCTTGGGCCCGACCCAGGCCAGGCTGGGAAACCGCTCCGCGGGGAGCGCCGCGGCCTCCGGCGGCGTCATTGCCTCGCGCAGCGCCACGCCCGTCACGTAGCTGCCCAGCGCCTGGTTCGCCATGACGGCGCCGCGGCGCCCGAACCCCGCGGACCGCAGCACGCCGAGCGTCCGGTCCAGCCTCGGCAGCTCCGCACCGCCACGACCCGTCCGCGAGGCCATCAGGACGGTCAGCTGCGGCCGGCGGATGAGGCTCGTCCGCAGGTCGCGCGCGATGGCGGCGAGATCCGCCCGCCAGTCCCCGGTGAGCGGCCGCACCGGGATCTCGCGGTCCATCGCCTGGAGCACCAGGTCCAGCAGCTCCTCGCGACCGGCCACGTGGCGATACAGCGACATCGTTCCGGCGCCCAGCCGCTGCGCGACCGCACGCATCGTGAGCGCGTCCGGCCCCGCCTCGTCAACGAGCGCGATCGCAGCCTCGACGATCCGGTCGCGGGTGAGGGCGGGCCGCATCGCGGCCGGGCCGGGCCCGACGGAATCGGCTGACATACCCGCAGTGTAGCGAGGCGTACGGGATACGCAAGCGCACTTCCTGCGCGCCCAGCAGCGACGGAGGCCGGAGTCGCCCCGGCCGGGGCGACGAGCCTGTCAGCCGGTGTATCAGTTCCGGCCGGAGCCCATGAGGCGGAGCATGAACAGGAACAGGTTGATGAAGTTCAGGTACAGGTGCAGCGCGGCAAGGATCGATGCTCGCTCGAGGGACCCCGTCGACGCCGCGTAGTCGCCGTTGGTGATGCGCTGGACGTCATACGCGGTCAGGGCCGTGAACAGGACCACGCCGATGATCGAGATGGCCCACCCCAGCGCGCTCGACGCCAGGAAGATGTTGACGACCGATGCGACCAGGATCCCGATCAGGGACATGAACATGAGCCCGCCGAGGCCGGCCAGGCTCCGCTTCGTCACCGCGCCATAGACCGCGGCCGCGCCGAACATCGCCGACGCGGAGACGAACGCGGCGGCGACCGACTCGCCCGTGTACAGCGTCACGATCAGCCCGATGGTCAGGCCCATCGACGCCGCGTAGGCGAAGAACATCGCGAGGCTGAGCGTCGGGGACGCCCGGTTGATCGCGCCCTGGATCCCGAGCGCGAGCACCAGCTGGGCGATGACGATCAGGAACCAGAAGCCGGCCACGCCCTGCAGCAGGCTCTCGCTGGTGGTGGTGAGGAACGCGACGCCCGCGGTCAGCAGCAGCCCGGCGAACATCCAGCCGAACGCGCCGACCAGCAGCTGCTGGACGAGCGCCGGAGCCGGGCGGACGCCCAGCCGCGACGGGGAGTAGGGGTAGCCGTTCACGATTCACTCCTGTGGGGGGACGCCGTTCGAGTGCGCGGGCCACGCGTCAGCCCGGGACGGGCGACCGTGGCGCCCCTGGCCTCCGCCTGCTCGGCGACGCGGGCGAGGATCCAGAGCAGATCTGCCAGGCGGTTCAGATACGGTAGCAGCAGTCCCCCGGCCAGGCCCTCGTCGCCGGCGGCGAGGGTGACGGTCCGGCGCTCGGCGCGCCGCACCGTCGTCCGGGCGACCTCCAGCGCGGCGCTGAGCCGCGTCTCGCCGGGGACGACGAACTCGCGCGGCAGCTCGATACCCGCCTCCATGTCGCGCAGCGTGGTGTCCAGGCCCTCGACCATCGCCGCCGACACGCGCGTCTCGCCGTCCCGCTGCCGGTCCCGAGCCCCGGGGGTCGTGGCCAGCTCCGCACCGGCGACGAACAGCTCGCGCTGCAGGCGGAGGACCAGGTCGCCCAGCCCGCCGAAGGCCGGGGGCAGGACGCCGTCCCGGGCCGTCATGGCCAGCTCCGCGCGTGCCACGCCCAGCGCGGCGACGGCCTCGTCCAGCGTGCCGTACGCCTCGGTTCGCGGGTCGTCCTTGCGGACGCGCTCGCCACCGAACAGGAGGCCGGTCGTGCCGTCGTCGCCGCGGCCGGTCGCCACGGCGGACTCGAACGGGAGGGATCTGGTGCTCATCCCGGGGCGAATCGGGTCCGGCTCACCACATCAGGCCGGCGTCGCGCGGGTCCCAGCGCTCCGCCAGCAGGGTCACCTTGACCGGATGCTCGACGACGTTCTCCGCCTCCTCCTTCACCTGCTGGATCATGGCGCCAGCGTAGGGGCAGAAGGGAGTCGTGAGGATCATCTTGATCTCGGTCGAGTCCGGACCAAGCACGATCTGCTTGATCAGCGCGAGCTCCACGACGTTCATGCCGATCTCCGGATCGACGACGGCGCGGAGGGCGTCGAGGATCGCGAGCTCGGTGGCGCGACGCTGCGGGTCGAAGGCTGCGCCGGCGCCGGCGTCCGCGGCGGCGGCTGGCTGGATATCGGTCATCGTGGACAAATCCTAGCACCCGACTCGGAAATCGCCGCCGGGACCTTCGGCCCGGCTTCCGTGGCCCGGACGCCCGTTCGCAGCGGGCGGTCACGACGCGACCATTGAGCCACACGGGAGGGACGACTGCACGCGAGGACGGAGGTCATCGGAATGGGCACCAGGACCGCGACCGTGACGCTGGCGGACGACCGGCTGCGGTTCCAGGCCTCCGTCGGCAGCGGGCACACCATCGTGCTTGACGACACCGAGGGCGACGCGGGGGCACGGCCCGCGGAGCTGGTCTGCGTCGCCCTCGGCGCGTGCACGGCGATGGACGTGATCTCGATCCTGCGCAAGAAGCGCCAGGCGGTGCGGCGGTACGAGGTGCGGGTGAGCGGCCTCCAGGAGGAGGAGCACCCGAACGCGTTCTCCCGCTTCGATGTCGTCCACGTGGTCGATGGCGACGGCCTCGACGCCGAGGCCGTCCGGCGGGCCATCGAGCTGTCGGCGACACGGTATTGCTCCGTCGGCTCGACGCTCGCGTCCGGCGCGGTGGAGATCCACCACGCGTACCTGCTGCGCGAGGCGAACGGCGACGAGCGATACGCGGAGGTGCTGGCGATCGGGCCGGGGACGGTGCCCGGGGAGGTCGCCGCGACGGAGTGACGAGCGGTCCGCGGCACCGGGGGGCCGGTCAGGCCGGTATCGCGGCCTTGACGACGACGCCGGGGATCCGCAGGCGCGCCGGGAGGGCGGCCGCCTCGGCCTCGGTGAAGCCGGGACCCGACAGCGAGCCGTCCGGGTCGAAGAAGTCGAGGTAGCGCTCCCGCTGCGCCGCGGCGAACGCGAACGCCTCCGCGATGCCGAGCGTCTTGAGCTCGGGGTTGTCCTTGAGCAGGTCCACCAGCGTGTGACCGGCCCGGCGCAGCTCCAGCACCTGGCGGACGGTCATCCGGCTGCCGTAGCAGAAGGGCTCGCCGTTCATCACGAGCGGGTCCGCCTTGACCCACTTGATCGTCATCGGGATCCCTACACGCCTCGGTACAGCGACTGCGACAGGCGGCCCTTCCGGCGGGCATCGCCGGCCAGGCGCCGGTACCAGCGGAAGACCTCGATCGCGGCGTCCAGGCCCTCGTCCGCGGGGACCATCTCCTCCGCCGACAGCACCCCGCGCGCGCCGGCCCTCAGGCCCTCGCAGACCCCCACCACGTCATCGACCGGAACGCCCCGGCGCCGGAAGACCGGCGCGGTCTGGTCCGCGAACCCACGGAGCCATGACGGGTCGTCGCCGGCGACGCACAACGCGAGGCGGTCCACCAGCACCTCGGCGTCGCCCAGGAGGTTTCGCAGCCCGGCCTCGTCGTAGCGCGTCCGGAACGTGGGATCCCCGTCCACGGCGACCTCGAGCGCACGCGCGGCGAGGGGAGACCGGCTCGTGCGCAGCCGCGCGGCCGCGTCCGGGAACCCGGCGCGGAGGCTGCGCGGCGGAAGGCCCAGGCTGGGATGGCTCACGAGTGGGAAGGATACCGCCCGGGACCCGCGCACGCGTAGCATTTGCCGATGAGCGAATGCCCATGAGCGAACCCGACCTCGGGCCCCGGCGACCCGGGCCCGCCGGTCCACCGCGGCTGGATCGCGCCCCCGGCGAGCGGTATGCGTCGCGGGGCACCGGCTCCGCCCTCGGCGCCGACACCGCCGCCGCCGGGGTGACCGCATCGCCGGGTCCGCCGGCCGGACGTCGGGCGCCGGTGCGCGCCCTCCTGGCCGCGGCTGCGGTCGCGCTGGCGGGAGTGCTGCTGTTCTTCGCGCTGGGCCTGGTGGACGTCGGGCCGGGCACGCTGGCCGCCGCGGCGGCGGTCGGCTGGGCCGTCGCGCTGGCCGTGATCCGGGACGGTGAGGGAGCCGGCCTGCCGGGCCGCGGAGCCCGGATGTCGGTCGCGGGCGGGCTGGCCGCGGCCGCCGTGATCCTCGGGCTGCTCCTGGGCTGGGCGTGGTCGCGATCCGAGGGCGGCTCGCTGCCGCCGCTCGAGTACCTCGACCAGCGCTACGGGGCGCTGGCCTGGGTCGACGTCCTGGTCGCGGCCATCGCGGCGGCCTGGCGGGCTCGCTGAGCGCCACCCGGGCGCCGGCGGTGTTCCTGGTGCTGTGCCGAGGCGCTGTGGCCACCGCGTCTCCGGGTGCTCAGCAGGCAGACGGAGAGCGCGTCTCCGGGTGCTCGCCCGCCGAGCGACCCGATGGAGATCCCATCCTGGTGCTCAGCGGGCGAGCGCGAACGCGAAGTTCGGGCCTGTCATTCATGGTCTCGCTCGGCCGCTGAGCAGGATCAGGCGGGTCTTCATCTGTAGGCCCGGGCGGCGGGCGGACCGCGGGCGGCAGGGCGGACCGCGGGCGGCAGGGCGGACCGCGGGCGAAACCGGCTCGCCGCGTGGGCTCAGGCGACGGCGGCGAGCTCCGCCTCGACCGCGGGCGGCGTCAGCGGCTCCCGCAGCAGGCGGCCGAAGCGCGCCGCTCGATCGGCCTCCGGCACGACTCCCAGCCAGCGCCGCAGCAGCGTCTCGCCCTCCGAGTAGACGAACACGTAGGTCCGCCACAGCGGGTGCTCGATGAACTCCAGCCGCTTGGCCGCGGTGGCGGGCTCGAACCGCCCGACGTCGACGAGGTAGGCCAGGACCTCGGCGCGCGGGACGCCGTCCGCGTGGAACATCAGGGCCGCGTTCACGCGGGTCTCGTCAAGGACCGCGCGCAGGTCGGCGATCGCCGGCTCCCGGGCCGCGGCCTCGCGCAGGGCGACGGGATCCCGCGCGAGCGCGAGCCCGGCCGGCCCGGCCAGCTCCACCAGGAGCGCCTCCCGCTCGGCGGGCGGCACGGCGAAGTCCCGGCCGAGGTTCGCCAGCCCCTCGGAGATCAGGCACTCAGGGGTGTTGATCAGCAGGATGCTCGCCTCCAGGCGCCCCAGCCCCTCGACCAGGGCCTGCTCCTTGCGTGCGTGCTCCAGGTGGTGTCCCGGGTAGGTCTCGTGCGCCACGGTGCCGACCAGCCCCGGCAGCCGGATCGGCAGGTCCAGGTTGAGGTCGACCCGCGACCGGTAGCCGCCGTCGTACCAGTTGTAGCCGGACCACGGCTGGTTCCGGACGAGCGACACGCGGAGGTCCTCGCCCTCTGGCAGGCCGAACAGGGTGGCAGCCCGCTCCCGGTAGCGCCGGACGAGGACGTCCACGACCGCCGGAACGCGATCCGGCGGGACCGTCCACCGCGCGTCGAACGCCTCGAGCCGCTGGGCGAGGGTGCCCGGGCCCGGGAGGGCGGTATCGATCCCGGCCGCCGCAGCCGCGAACCGGGACTCGGGACGGCGAACCGGCTGGTACGCGAAACACCGGGTGACGTGCTCGAGGTACGGCAGCGGCGTGCCGGCCAGCGCGCGGGCCTGGGTCTCGATCGCGACGAGCTGGAGCTCCAGCCAGTGGCGACGGTCCGGCTCGGGCACCTCGGTCGAGAGGCGGGCGCGCAGGGTGGCCGCGTCATCGGCGAGGCGGGCAGGCGGACGGAGCTGCTCCATGTCCACCCGCGCCTTGAGGTCCGCCGGCCCGAAGTAGCCGTCCACGGTGCCGGGCACGTGCTGGTCGAGGCGGAGCGCGAGCAGGAGATAGTCACGGGCAACGGCGTCGGGCGCGGGAACGGTCCGGGTGCGGCCGGCGGCGGGCACGCGATCGGTCATCGCTGAAGCCGCTCCGGGCGCGGCGCGCGGCGCTCCTCGGGGCCGCCGTGTCCGGCATGCTCGGCGGCCTCGCGACGGGCGTCGTCGAGGCGGCGCTGCATCTCCGGGTCGAGCGGGATCGATCGCCGGGAACCCTGGGCCAGGTGGGCGTGGCGCTCGGCGACCGCGGTGTTGTCGGGGCGAGGCTCGGCGGGGTGGGCCGACCCGTCCTCGTCGCCGGCGGGGGGGACATCGTCGCCCGTCGTCGGGATCTCGCCCATCCCCTGTCCGCCACCGACCCCGCCCGTCTCGCCGCGGAACGGCATCCCCTGGCGCTCCACGGCGTCGAGGCTCATCCGCAGCGCCGCGGTCTTCTGCGCAGCCACCTCACGGACGTAGGCGGCCTCTTCCTCGGCGGTCAGGCTGCGCCCGCGGACGATCCCCTTCGGCTTGCCGACCATCAGCCAGGCCAGGTGGTAGCGGTCCATCGTCCCCCAGGCCAGCGCCAGCAGATCGTCCGACAGCTGGAGCCAGGTCTGCAGGGCGTTGAGGGACGGCTGGGCGTCCAGGCGCTCGCCCTCCGCGATCAGCTGGCGGGTGCGCAGGATGAGCTCGTCGCGGGTCATGGGCTGACCCTGGGTCGCTCGCGGGTGGACCCCACGCGGATGAACTCCTCCCGGTCGGCGCGTGCGCGGAGGGTCCAGGGACCGGGCAGCCCGTGGCCGATGGGGTGGCCGTTGAACCGGCTGACCGGCAGGATCCCGGCTACGGACGAGCAGACGAAGGCCTCGTCCGCGGCGGCCATCTCGTCCGCGGTCAGCCACCCCTCGACCGGGCGCAGGCCCACCGTCGCCGCCCAGCGGAGCAGCCAGGAGCGGGTGGTCCCGGGCAGGATCGCGCAGTCGAGGGACGGCGTCGCCAGCTCGACCACGCCGTCCGGGGCACGGCGGACGAGGAACACGTTGGCCGTCGTGGACTCGGAGAGGTGGCCGGAGGTGGTCAGGAACAGCGCGTCGTCGGCGCCGGCGCGCCGGGCCTCCAGGCGCGCGAACACGTAGTCCGCGCGGCTCGTCGTCTTGAGCGTGACCAGGGGGTTCTGCGGGTCACGCCGCACGGCGCTCGCGAGGAGCGACAGGCCCGCCTCCAGGTGCCCGGCGGGCGGGGGGTCCACGGGCCACGCCTGGATCACGATCGTGGGCACGAGATGCTCCCCGGCCGGCGGCAGCAGGCCGCGCGACGCCCACGACCCGCGCGACACGGTGACCCGGATCGACGCGTCGCCGTCCGGCCGGTCCAGGCCTTCGGCCGCCAGGAGCTCGACGATCCCGGCCGCCACCCGGTCGCCCACGTCGCCGGGCAGCTCGATCGCGAGCCCGTCCGCGGATCGGCGCAGCCGGGCGACGTGCTCGGCCAGCTCGGTGGCGCGCCCGCCGCGGGCACGCAGGGTCTCGAACACGCCGTCACCCAGCTGGAACCCGCGGTCGAACGCGCTGAGGTGAGGGCCATCGGACGGCCGGATCCGGCCGTCCACCCACACGAAGCGGGGGCCTGCTCCGCTCATCCCGTGACCTCCAGCGCGCCGATCGACGACAGCGGGCCCCTCGCCTTCGCCACCGTCTCGTCCCACTCGTCCTCCGGGTCGCTGCTCCAGGTGATCCCGCCCCCGACGTGGAGCGTGAGCCGCTCGCCGTCCGCGACGAAGGTCCGGATCAGGATGCTCGATCCCATCCGGCCGTCCGGCCCGATCCAGGCCAGGGCCCCGCAGTACGGCCCCCGCCGCACGGGCTCCAGGCCCTCGATGATCTCCATCGCCCGGATTCGCGGGGCGCCCGTGATGCTCCCGCCCGGGAACGCGGCAGCGAACAGGTCGAAGGGATCGAGACCCGGCCGGAGCCGCCCCGTCACCGTCGTGACGAGGTGCTGGACCGCGGCCGTTCGCTCCAGGCGCAGCAGGCGCGGGACGCGCACGCTGCCGGGCACGCACACGCGCCCCAGGTCGTTGCGCAGGACGTCCACGATCATCACGTTCTCGGCCCGGTCCTTGGCGCTGGCGACCAGGTCGCGGGCCAGCGCCCGGTCCGCCTCGCGGGTCCGTCCCCTGGGGCGGGTGCCCTTGATCGGGTCGGTAGAGACGAGGCCGCCGTCGGCGACGGCGAGGAACGGCTCCGGCGAGGCGGACAGCAGCGCCCTGGGCGCGCCGGTCGCCGGTGATGCGCCGAGGTCCAGGAACGCGGCGAACAGGGCCGGGTCGCCCGTCCGCAGGCGCCGGAAGACGGGCCACGGGTCGCCTGCGAACGAGGCCTCGAGCCGACGGCTCAGGTTCGCCTGGTAGATCTCGCCCCGGCCGATCGCCGCCCGGACGGCGTCCACACCCGAGGTCCAGGCGGCGTGGGGCGTCCGGGAGACGAACGCGGTGGGCGACTCCGGGGTGACCGCGGCGGTCGCCGGCGCCGGCACCCGGGCGCGCGCCAGCGCCTCGACCCGATCCAGGGTCGCTGCCAGCCGGCGGCGAAGCCGCACCCGGTCGCCGTCCACGGTCCGGGCCGCCAGCCACGCCGTCCCGGTCCGCCGGTCCCAGGCGAGCACCCAGTCATGGAGCGCGAGGCGCAGATGGGGCAGGTGCTGGTCCACCCGCGCGAGCGAGGGCAGGCGCTCGAACCGCCGCCCCAGGTCATAGCCCAGGTAGCCAATGAGGCCGCCGGCGAACGGGGGGCCGCCGGCGAACGGGGCGCCGCCCACCGCCGCTTCCACGACCTCGTCACCCTGGGTCCCGTCACCCATCCGCGCCAGCAGCGCCCGGGCCTCCGCGAACGGGTCCGGTCCCTCCGCGGGAGCGTCCACGATCGCGATCGGATCCGCGCCCAGGTAGCTCCAGCGGCCAGTGCGCCCCGGGCGCGCGCTCTCGAGCAGGGCCAGACCCGGCAGGTCCCGAAACGCCTCGGCCGCATCCATGGGCGCCAGGCCGTCGAGCGCGGGCAGCCGCGCGCGGACGACATCGCCACGAGGGCTGCCGCGCGTGGCGGGACCGGCTTCCGGAAGGGCGTGCACGCGGCGATCATAGGGGGGCCGCACGACCGCGGCGCACGGGGGGCCTCGGAGGCACTCGATGCGCGCTCGCGAGCTGGGAATCCGTATCGGACGACTCGATCCGGGGGAGAATGACGCGATCACGGACGTCCCCGGTGTGCGCGTGGGTCACACCACGCTCATCGACGGTGACGGCCCGCTCGTGGTGGGCCGGGGCCCGATCCGCACCGGCGTCACGATCATCATGCCGCACGACGGGGACGTCTGGTCGGAGCCCGTGTTCGGCGGCTGCCACCGCCTGAATGGCAACGGCGAGCTGACCGGCCTGGAGCTGGTGCGCGAGGTCGGGCAGGTGGGCGGGCTGATCGCGATCACCAACACCCACAGCGTGGGCGTCGTGCGCGATGCGCTGGTGGCGCACGCGATCGACCACGGCCGGCGCGGCATGGGCCTGTGGTCGCTGCCGATCGTGGGCGAGACGTGGGACGGCCTGCTCAACGACATCGACGGCCTGCACGTCCGCCCGGCGCACGTGGACGCCGCCATCGCCGCGGCCGCGGCGGGCCCGGTCGCGGAAGGCAACGTCGGCGGCGGGACCGGCATGGTCTGCCACGAGTTCAAGGGCGGCATCGGCACCGCGTCCAGGGTCCTGCCAAAGGCCGACGGCGGCTGGACGGTGGGGGTGCTGGTCCAGGCGAACTACGGCGAGCGGGAGCAGCTGCGCATCGATGGCGTGCCGGTCGGCGAGGCGATCCCGGTCGACGAGGTCCCCAGCCCCTACCCGGCCGCCGCGACCGCCGACGCCCCGGGAGCCCGGCCGGATCCCGGATCGAGCTCGATCATCATCGTGGTTGCCACCGACGCTCCGCTGATCCCGCACCAGTGCGAGCGCCTGGCCCAGCGCGCGTCCATGGGCCTGGCCCGGATGGGCAGCACGGCGAACCACTCCTCCGGCGACATCTTCCTCGTGTTCGCGACCGGCAATCGCGGCCTCTCGAGCGCCGACGCGCCCGACGTCACGATCCCGAGCACGATCGACATCCGCATGCTCCCCGACAACCTGATCACACCGCTGTTCAAGGCCACGGCCGAGGCCACCGAGGCCGCCATCGTCAACGCCCTTCTCGCCGCCCGGACGATGACCGGACGCGACGGGGTCACGGCCCATGCCCTCGACCACGACCGGCTCCTGGACGTCATGGCCCGCTACGGCCGCGGGCCGCGGGCCGGGCGCGCCTGATCCCGGCCGACCCGGGCCACGCGACGTGACCCAGATCCCGCAGGTCCCGCAGATCCGTGCCGCCACCCCGGACGACATCGGGGACATCCGCTCGATCCTCGCCGCCCACGGCAACGACGGACCCGCGCCGACCGTCGACATCGTCGGGCCGTACCTCGCGCACATCGTCGCCCACCACCGCGCGATGGTCAGCGAGTCCGCCGGCAGGATCGTCGCCTTCGGCGCCGTCGTCGACGCGGGCGTGGCGGTCCACCTCGCCGACCTGTTCGTGCGGCCGGACGTGGTCGGCCGCGGGATCGGGCGGCCGCTGCTCACGGCCCTGCTCGGCGACGCCGAGCGCCGGACGACGTTCGCCTCCGAGGACCGGCGGGCCCTCCCGCTCTACGTGCGGGCGGGCATGGCGCCCCTGTGGCCGAGCCTGTACACGGCGGGCGCGGCGGCGGTCCTGCCGGCGGCCCCGCCCGGGATCGAGACGGCATCCGCGGACCCCGCCACGCTGTCGGCCCTGGAGCTGTCATGGACCGGCTCGGACCGGGCCATCGATCACGCCTTCTGGGCGTCGCAGGCAGGCGCCGATTCGTTCGTCGTGGCCGAACGGGGGGAGGTGGTCGCGATCGCCCATGCGCGCGCCCGGCAGGCGTCGGGCGCCCGGGTCGTCGACCGGCTCCTCGTGAACCCGGCGGCGGACCCCGTTGCGCCGACGCTCGCGGCGCTCCGGCGGGCGGGCCGGGACGGCGTCGTGACGGCCTCGATCCCGGGTCCCAGCCCGGTCCTCCGGGCGCTGCTGGACCTGGGCTTCCTGGTCACGGACCGCGACCAGTACATGGCCAGCGAGCCCGGGCTCGTGGACCCGGCGAGGCGGATCCCGAACCCGGGCATGCTCTGACCGGCCCGATGCCGGCGGCAGTCGATGCCGGCGGCAGTCGATTCTGGCCGGCGGCGCGCTCGGCCGGCGGCGCGCTCGGCCGCCGGCGGTCGATGCCGCCGGCGGTCTCAGCCGGTCGCGGCCGCCGGCGTCCTCTCGATCGGCACGCCGACCATCGACCCCCACTCCGTCCAGGACCCGTCGTAGTTGCGGACGCGCCGGAAGCCGAGCAGCTCGTGGAGCACGAACCAGGAGTGCGAGGACCGCTCCCCGATCCGGCAGTACGCGATCACGTCGCGGTCCTGCGTGATGCCCTTCGCGGCATACAGCGCGGCCAGCTCCTCGGCGCTCTTGAACCGCCCATCCTCGCGGACGGTCTGCGCCCACGGGATCGACGCCGCGCCGGGGATGTGGCCGGCCCGCTGCGCGGTCTCGGTCATGCCCGGAGGCGCGATGACCTCGCCGTTGAACTCCGCGGGCGAGCGGACGTCGACCAGCGCCAGCTCCGGATCGCCGAGCCGGGGCAGGATGTCGTCGCGGAAGGCGCGGAACGTGAAGTCGGGCTCCGGCAGGCGGTAGCCGGTCGCGGCGTACGTCGGCACGTCCGTGGCGAGCGGCAGGTTCTGGTCCAGCCAGTAGCGGCGCCCGCCGTCGAGCAGCTTCACGCGCTCGTGCCCGTAAAGCTTGAGCTGCCAGTACGCCCAGGCGGCGAACCAGTTGTTGTTGTCGCCGTACAGCACGATCGTCGTGTCGGGCCCGATGCCGCTCGTGCTCAGCAGGGCGCTGAACTCGTCGCGGCCCGCGATGTCGCGACGGACGCCATCGGACAGCTGGCTGGTCCAGCTCCAGGCGACGGCGCCGGGGATGTGGCTCTGGTCGTACGCGGTGGTGTCCACGTCCACCTCGACGAAGCGGACGGACGGGTCGTCGAGGTGGGCACGTGCCCACTCCGCGGACACGAGCACGTCATTGGCAAATCCGGAAACGGTCATGGGACGCAGGCTCCATGGATGCCCGGCGCGATGACGGCGCGCGGGCAGAGGTACGGGGCGGGACCCGTCGGATCGACGGGTCGGATGGGATCGGCGGGCTACGCGGCCTGGACGGACCGGGCCCGCCCGGGACACGCGCAGCGGCCCGCGAGCATCTCAGCCGCCCTCGAACGGCCGGTCGCGGCGCGCGAACTCGTCCAGGCGGCGGCGGCACTCTGCCGCCTCGCGCTGGGCCTGGCGCACGATCCAGGGGTCGACCCGGCTCGAGTCCTCGAGGGTCACCGTCGGCCCGTAGGGCCCGTCCTCGAGCACGATCCCGGACGCGTTCCGGTAGTCGGTCATCCAGTTCGCCTGGAGCGCGACCAGCGCGTCCGTCACCACGGCACGCGTGAACAGCCAGTCGAGGTGGACGGCGTTCAACCGGTCCACCAGGTCGTCCACGCGGACGGGGCGACCACGGTCCATCCGCGCCACAACCTCGATGACGCGCAGCGCGCTGAACGGGTCGCCGGACTCCGCGATCGTCGGCGGCTGGATGCGGGCGTCAGGGAGGCCAGCCGGGGCGGGTCGGCTCCCGACGACGCCGGGTGCGGCGGTCACCGAGTGAGTCACCTCATATCCGAGCGATTGTGTCGGGATTGGAAGGCTAGCACACGATGGACGAGCGGCACCCTGCTACAGCAGCTCGTGGTTGGCGGTCGCGGTGGGCTGGCCGTCCGCCGGGCGCGGCTCCTCGCCGGGGCCGTAGACCCGCTTCGGCTCGCCGCCGCCCGCGGGCGCCCCGGACGGCGCGACGCTCGCCTCGAGCACCGGGAGCCCGCGGGCCGTCTCGGCCGACTGGCCCTCGATCGCGCCCACGCCGTACGGCACCCACTTCGCCGGGTCCTTGAGACGGTGCGCCTCCGTGGCGCCGCGGGTATGGACCTGCTCGAAGCCGGCCGGCTCGATCCACATCCGCTTCCCGTCCAGCAGCCCGGTGATGCCCTCCTGGCCGGGCTCGGGCCGGGGGTTCTGGCAGTACTTGCAGTGGGCGCTGTCGTGGGGCGTGTAGTCCGTCGGCTCCTCGTAGGTCGTGATGTAGCCCTCGTAGTTGCGGAGGACGACCTTGTGGTCCGAGTAGCTGACGAGGTAGTTCGGCATGACCGGGATCTTCCCGCCGCCGCCGGGCGCATCGATGATGTATTGCGGCACCGCGTAGCCGGAGGTGTGGCCGCGCAGGCCCTCCATGATCTCCAGGCCCTTGCCGACCGGCGTCCGGAAGTGGCCGGCGCCCTCGACCAGGTCGCACTGGTAGAGGTAGTAGGGGCGGACGCGGTTCTCCACCAGGCGGTGGACGAGCTCACGCTGCGTGTGGACGCAGTCGTTGACGCCGGCCAGGAGCACGGACTGGTTGCCCAGCGGGATGCCGGCCCGGCTGAGCTTGTCGCAGGCGCGCGAGACCTCCGGGGTGATCTCGTTGGGGTGGTTGACATGGATGTTCAGCCACACGGGGTGGTACCTGGCGAGCATCTCGCACAGCTCGTCGTCGATCCGCTGCGGCAGGAACACCGGCACCCGCGACCCGATCCGGATGATCTCGACATGCGGGATCTCGCGCAGGCCGCGGAGGGCGGACTCGAGCAGCCTGGGCGCCAGGGTGAGACCGTCGCCGCCCGAGATCAGCACGTCGCGGATCTGCGGGTTTCGCCGGATGTAGTCCAGCTGCGCCTCGTGCTCGCGGCGGTTGAAGTTCTGGGTGGGGTCGCCGACGATCCGGCTCCGGGTGCAGTAGCGGCAGTAGCTGGCGCACTGGGTGGTGATCAGCATCAGGACCCGGTCCGGGTAGCGATGGACGAGGCCCGGCACCGGTGAGTGGCGGTCCTCCGCCAGGCTGTCCTCCATCATGCCGGTGAAGCTGCGCAGCTCGCGGCCGAGCGGGATGATCTGGCGGCGGATCGGGTCGTCCGGATTCCCGGGGTCGATGAGGCTGATGAAGTAGGGCGTGACGTCGACCCGGAACTTGTCCGGCGCGGACAGGCCCTCGCGCTCCTCGTCGGTCAGCTCCAGGATCTGCTCGATCTCCGCCAGCTCGTTGACCCGGTGGGACAGCTGCCAGCGCCAGTCATTCCACTTCTCGTCGGGGACGTCCTCCCAGATCGGCGCCCGGCGGCTCACGGCGGGCCTGCCGTCCGGGCCGAGCCGCCTCGCGGGATCCCGAAGGTTCACGAAAGGGGCCTCTGCGGGCGCCGTCATCACGCTCGAGCCCTGCGCCTGCATCTCCATCAACCGAACCTCCCGAACCTGGTCTCGCCGCGCCAGCGGCCCGCCCTGCGCGCCGGACGCATAAATCCTATGCATCCTGCATGGAGTAGGATCATAGCGGACCCCGCCGGGGGCGTCCACGCGCAACGTCCGGCGAGCGGAGGGCCATCCCCTGGTGACGGCGCCGAGGACGCAGGAAGCCCGGCGCGAGCCGGGCTTCGGGGGGGCGAACCGCGAGCGCGCCGGGACCGGCCGCCAGGATGGGGCGCCGGCCCTACTCCCCGATCACGCTCCAGATCAGGCCCATCATGATGAAGAAGCCGCTGAACAGCGCGATCAGGCCCAGGCCGCCGTACGGCGAGTTGGCGCCTTCGTGCGGCACCAGCTGCAGTCCCACCCCGAACACGATCGCCCACAGCACGAACAGCCCGGCGAACAGCAGCTTCGCGTTGGGGCCGGTGACCCGGCGTGCCCAGCCCTGGCGGCCGCCCTCGGCGACCATCGCGGAGCGCGCGAACACGTACACGAAGGCCAGGGCGATCGACGCCGCGGCCAGGAAGACCACGAAGTTGTTCGGGAAGTTCTGGAACCAGATCGTGAAGATCGTCACGCGGGAGACCCTCGGACCGCAGGGGGATGGGCGTCACGGTTGCCGCCGGCGCGCGGCGGCACGATGCTAGCAGAATGCGACGCCGCTGCAATGCATGCGCCGAGTCGCGTATAACATGCTACTTGGCGCACGCATGTTGACAGGGCGAGCGCGTCCTGACGGCCGGCGCCTCCTGTCGTCGATCCGCCCTTCTCCGCTCCGCATCGGACCTGCATGACCTTCGACCGACTCGGCCGCTTCGCCGTCCGCCGCCGCTGGTGGATCGTCGTCGCATGGGCCGCCCTCATCGCCCTCGCGATCCCGTTCGCGCCCCGTGCGCCGGGCGCGCTGTCCGCCGGCGGCTTCATCCTCGACGACCTCGAGTCCGCGCGCGCCAAGCAGGTGCTCCAGCGGGAGCTGGGCGTGGAGCCGTCCGCCCTGGTCCTGCTCTACACCTCGGACACGCTCACGACCGGCACGCCTGCCTGGCTGGCCGCGGTCGACGCCGCCACGAAGGACGTGGCGAGCGCGCCCCACGTCACCCGGATCCTGTCGCACGCTCTGGCGCCGGCGCAGGTCGCCGCGGACCGCCACACCGCCTACGACATCGTGTCCCTGGACCTGCCGCCGGACGACTCCCCGGACGCCGTCCCACCGGTGGCCGCGCGCCTCCACCCGGTGCCCGGGCTGAACGTGCAGATCGGCGGTGGACCGGCGTTCTACGGCGATGTCCAGGCCGTCACCGAGACGGACCTCCGCCGGAGCGAGCTGATCTCGCTGCCGCTGGCCGGCCTGACGCTGCTGCTCGTGTTCGGCTCCGGGGTCGCGGCGGTGATCCCCCTCGCCATCGGCGGCGCGGCCGTGCTGATCGCGCTGGCCGCGATCTTCGTCGTCGCCTCGCTCACGCCGATGAGCATCTTCGCGCTCAACCTGGCCACGCTCCTCGGGCTCGGGCTGGGCGTGGACTACTCGCTGTTGATGACCAGCCGCTTCCGGGAGGAGCTCGCGCGTCACCGGGGTCCGGACCGGGTCGCGGAGGCGGTGCGCGTGACGGTGGCCACCGCCGGACGCGCCGTGTTCTTCTCCGGGCTGACGGTGCTCCTCGGCCTGCTCGGCCTGATCCTGTTCGAGTTCATGATCCTGCGCTCGGTGGGCATCGCGGGCGCCATCGTCGTGGGCCTGGCCGTGGCCTCCGCGATGACGCTGCTGCCGGCGCTCCTGGCCATCGTGGGGACGCGCATCGACGCGCTGGCCATCCGCAGGGTGACGGTGGAGCCCGGCTCCGACGGCGCATGGTCCCGGCTCGCGCGACGCGTGATGCGCCACCCGGTGGCGGTGCTGGTGCCGACCCTCACGATCCTGCTCGTGCTCGGCATCCCGTTCCTCCACGTCCGGTTCAACGCGCCGGACGCGACGATCCTGCCGTCATCGGTTCCGTCCCGCGAGGCGTACGACGTCCTTGCCCGGGAGTTCGGTGAGGGCGAGTTCGCCCCGCTCGTGATCGCGGCCCGGACCACCGGCGATGCGACCGCGAGCGCCAATGTCGCGAAGCTGTACGACTACTCCCGTCGCCTGGCGGCGGACCCGCGCGTGAGCCGCGTCGTGAGCCTGGTGGACGTGGACCCGCGCCTCACGCTCGCGCAGTACCAGCTGCTGTACGCGGTCCCCGGGGGACCACCCGACCGATTCCTGGCCACGGCGCTCGGCGCGTCCACGAAGGGCGACCTGACGGCGTTCACGATCTACACCCCGTACGGCCCCAATCGGGAGGAAGGGCGCGCGCTCGTCCGGGAACTGCGCGACCCGTCCAGTCCCCTGGCACCACCGGCCGGCGTCTCGATCCTCGTCGGCGGGGGGGCCGCAGACGTGGACGACGTGGTGTCCCGCGTATGGGCCGATTTCCCGCGCACGGCCGCGTTCATCGTGGTGACCACGTTCGTCGTCCTGTTCGTGCTGCTGCGCTCCCTCGTGCTCCCGGTCAAGGCGCTGGTCATGAACAGCCTGTCGATCGTGGCCAGCTTCGGCGCCCTGGTCTGGATCTTCCAGGACGGCAACCTGTCGGGGCCGCTCGGGTTCCAGCCGCTGGGCTTCGTCGAGACGACGCAGCCGGTGATCCTGTTCTGCGTCCTGTTCGGATTGTCGATGGACTACGAGGTCTTCCTGCTGACGCGGATGAAGGAGGCCTGGAACCGGACGGGCGACAATACCGAGGCCGTCGCCCGGGGACTGGAGCGGAGCGGGCGGATCGTTTCGTCCGCGGCGCTGGTCGTGGTGGTGGTGGCCGGGTCGTTCGCCTTCGCCGACATCGTGCTGATCAAGGCGCTGGGCCTGGGGGTGGCGATCGCGGTCGCGCTCGACGCGACGGTGGTCCGGGCGCTGCTGGTGCCGGCCACGATGCGCCTCATCGGGACGTGGAACTGGTGGATGCCGGAACGACTCGCGCGCTCCCTCGAAGGAGTGCTGCCGCGGAGCGAAGCCGAGGTGGAGGCAGACATCCGATGACGCGCCGCGGCCGGGGCACGAAGCTGCTGCTCCTCGCATGGCTGCCGGCCGCCCTGGCGTCGTGCGGCGGGCCCCTGCTCGCCAACGCGCCGGCGCCGCATCCCATCGTCACGGCCGCGCCGCCTGCGTCCGCCCGCCCCGCGGACCCCCAGCCCGTCGTCCTCCCGCGCGACGACGCGCCTCACGACCGCCTGACCGAATGGTGGTACTACACCGGCCACCTGCGGGACGAGGCGGGAGGCCACTGGGGCTTCGAATTCGTGATCTTCCGCGCCGAGCGGGGCGGCTTCCCGGTCAGCTGGGCATCGCACCTCGCGCTGACCGACGAGACAGGCGGCACATTCCACTACGCGCAGCGATCGGAGATCGGGCCCCAGGTGAACGCTGCGGCAACGGCCGGGGGGGCGGCCGGGGGGGCGGCCGGCATCGCGTCCGGTCCGGGCGGCGCCTCGCCACCGGCCGGCAGCGCGGCGCCGCCTGCGACCGGCTTCAGCCTGGGCATCCGGGGGCTCGATGCCACCGACCCGTCGACATTCACCAAGGCGCCGTGGTCGATGACCGGGAACGACGGCCGCGACAGCCTGGCCGCGTTCGCATCCGCCGCGGACGCGCAGGGCGACGCTTCCGGCGGCTTCGGGCTGGCGCTCACCCTGGCGGCCGCCAAGCCGGCCGTCCTCCACGGCGGCGACGGCTACATCGACTTCGGTCCGGCGGGCGGCTCCTACTACTACTCGCGGACCGCGATGTCGGCGGGCGGCACGCTCACCGTCGGCGACCGCACGCTGGCCGTGGACGGCACGGCCTGGTTCGATCACCAGTGGGGCGACTTCATCGCCGTCGGCGCCGGCGGCTGGGACTGGTTCGCGATCAACCTGGACGACGGCACGGACGTGACCCTGTCGCTGATCCGGGCGGCGGACGGCTCCTACCCGCTGGTCCACGGGACGCTGGTGGACCCGGCAGGGACGTGGCGAACCCTGGCGGCCGACGAGTTCACCGTCGCGGTGACGGACCATTGGACGAGCGTCGCGACGGGGGCCACCTACCCGGCCGGCTGGACGATCACGCTGCCCCGGGAGCGGCTCGAGGTCACCCTGACCCCGACCGTCCCCCGGCAGGAGCTCAACACCGTGTCCACGACCGGGGTCATCTACTGGGAAGGCTCGCAGCGCGTGACGGCGACGCGCGCGGGCTTGCCGCTGGGCGGGCAGGCGTACGTGGAGCTGACGGGCTACGCGGGGGCGAACTGCCCGTGTGCCCCCGCTCCGCCCAGCCCCTGAGATCAGCCCCTGAGCTGAGCCCCTGGGCTCAGCCCTTGAGCAGGACCTCCGGGAGGGTCACGGCCGGCAGCTGGACGCCGCCGGCGGCGGCCAGGCTGCGCGCCTGCGTGTCCAGGTCCACGACCCTGGCCAGCGTGGCGAGGATGGTACGGGTCGTCGTCTTGTAGGACCCGGCGCTGGTGGCGGAGGCGGCCAGGCCGTCGTTGATCTCGGTCGCCAGCCGCTCGTAGAACGAGGCGAGGGCGGCCTGCTGCGAGGCGGCCTCCGGCCACGAATCGAGCGCCTTGACCATCGCGGCCGCCGCGCGCGTGTCGGTGCTCATGCGACGGAGGACCTGGACGACATCCTGGACGGGGAACGACCTGGCGGCCAGCGCGGCGGAAAGGGTGTCCGCCTCCGCCGCCAGCCGGCCGTTGAGCGCGGTCGTGCCGCGCAGGGCCGCGGCCGCGTTGCCGGAGATCGGGACGGGCGACGCCGAGGCGGCGACCCCCGGGGCGCCGGCATTCGCCGCGGCCGGCTGGCGGGGCAGCGCGAGCCCGACCAGGGCGCCCCCGACGAGGAAGCCGGCGAGCACGCCGGCGCCGACCAGCATCGAGGCCTTGCGCGCGGGGACGTCGAGCAGCAGCCGCTGGCCGCAGCCCTCGCACCTCGCGGACCTCTTCGGGATGGCGCGACCGCAGGACGGGCAGCCGAAGGTCGTCGCGCTGCCGCTCCCCGTTCCGCCGGCCGCGCTCGTGTCCCCGGCCGCGGCCGGGGTCCCCGGGGCGGGAGCGGCCGTCGACGCGGCGGTGAGGTTGAAGCTCCGGACGGGCACGTAGCCGCCGCGCGTATACCTCGATCCGGGCGCGTGGCTGCCGGCCGGGGCAGCGGGGGCACCCGGCGTGGAGGTGCCGCCCCAGGCAGCGGGCGCACCCGGCGTGGAGGTGCCTGCCGGCTCGTCGGGCAGCGCGTCGTCGCCGCGCTTGAACACGGATCGCAGGGCCCGGAGCGCCATCGCTCCCTCCTGTCCGCGGCTGGCACGGCCGCGACGGACCGCCCGGTCTTGCCGCCGGCGGCCCGCGCATCGTAGGGCCGACGGGCCTCGCCGACAGCCCGACGATGGTCCCGGCGCGTCCGGTACCCCGCCGGTTCAGTCCCGCCGACCCGCCGGTTCAGTCCCGCCGACCCGCCGGTTCAGGCCCGCCGGCCGGGCCGCGAGCGGGAGGCCCGCCGCGGGGCGGACCGCGATCGATCCGCCCGGGCCGGGTTCGTCAGGGCGCCGCGCTCGGGGGGGCGGCGTCGCCGGACGCCGACGGCGAGGCGCTCGCGGCGGCGGCCTCGATCAGCGCGCCCAGCTCCTGCGCGGACCTGAGCCCCACGATCTGCTGGTCACCGATGTACGTCGTGGGCGTGGAGTTGATGCCCAGCCCGATGGCCCGGGTCGAGATGTCGGCGACCTTCTGGACCTGCGCGGCGTCGTCGAGGCAGCTGCCGAAGTTCGTGATGTCCACGCCGGCCGCCTCTGCGATCCCGGTCAGGCGCTCCCGGCGGAAGCCGCCGGCGTTCTCCCCGTCCTGGTTGTTGTAGACCCAGTGGGCGTAGTTCCAGTACTTGCCCTGATCGTTCGCGCAGGCGGCGCCGGTCGCGGCGAGCCTGGATTCGTCGTCCGCGCCGCCCCGACCCAGGATCGCGATGTCGTGGTGGACGATGCGCAGCACGCCGCTCTGCACGTAGGTGCTGACCAGCACCGGCTCCACGCTCAGGGAGTACTGGGCGCAGACCGGACACTGGAAGTCCTCGTACACCTCGAGCGTGACCGGCGCGCCGGCCTTGCCGATGCTTGCCCCTTCGAGCAGCGACGGCGGGTACGCCGTCCCGGGATCCTTGAACGTCCCGCTGACGCGGCCACCGAGCTGATTGACGGCCACGACCGCCACGATCAGCACGCCGACCACCAGCGCCGCGATCGTGATGTTGCGCGTGGTGAGGAACGAGGGACCGCCGCCCTGGGAGGCCACGCGGTCGCGGCGCTCGTCACGGGCGACGTCGAAGCGGTCGCGGCGCTCCGCGGCGCGACGTTCCTTGCGGGTGGACTGGGGGTTGGTCTGCTTGCCGCTCAGGGGAGGCCTCCGGTCTGCTCGTACGGGGGACGCGCGGTTGATTGTCGCGCACAACTGCCCGACCAGCCTCGCCTGCCCGTGGCCGAATGCGGAAGGGACGTTCGTCCCCCCCGCCCGGTCCGTGCGGCCCGGGTACGGCCCGCTCGGGACGGCAGGCAGCCTTGCGCGGCCGGGTGGGTGTTGATACTCTGTCTCATGTGACATCCACCACGACACCCGGCCAGGCCGGCCTTCCCGGCCTTCCCGGCCACCCGGCCGGCACCCCGCACGTCCACGACGATGACCACGCGCAGGGCCCGGCGCATGCCCACGCGCACGCGGACGTCTGGCTGAGCGACGTCTCGGCGGGGTACGGGGAGCGCATGGCCCTCGAGCACGTCACGGTCGCGGTGGAGCCCGGCAGCCTGCTCGCCGTCGTGGGTCCCAACGGTGCCGGCAAGAGCACGCTGCTCAAGCTGATGGCGGGCCTCCTCCGCCCGTGGACCGGCCGGATCCAGGTCCTGGGCGCCCCACCGGGTCGGGAGGCGCGCCGCGTGGCGTACGTCCCGCAGGCCGAGCTCGTGGACTGGGCGTTTCCGGTCACCGTGGAGGACGTCGTCATGATGGGCCGGTTCCCCCGGCTCGGGCCGGTTCGCCGACCGGGCGGTGATGACCGTCGGGCCGTCACGAGCGCGCTCGAGCAGGTCGGCATGGCGCACCACGCGCGCACGCAGGTCGGCCGCCTGTCCGGCGGCCAGCGGCGCCGGGTGTTCCTCGCCCGCGCGCTCGCCGCGGAGCCGGACCTGTTCCTCCTCGACGAGCCGGTCACCGGGATCGACGCCACGACCCAGGAGCTGCTGATGGACCTCCTGGAGGCGCAGGCGGCCCGGGGCAAGACCGTCGTGGCGACCACCCACGACCTCGCCTGCGCGGCGCAGCGCTTCCAGCAGGTGCTCGCGGTCAACCGGACCGTCGTGGCCTACGGACCGTCGAACCTGGTGCTGGACGCGGACGTGCTGGCCCGTGCCTACGGCGGTCACCTCCTGGTCCTGGAGGGAACGACCGTGATCCTCGACGACGCCCATCACCACGATCAGGCGGCACCCGGAGAGCACCACTTCCACGACCAGGACCGGGGGCGCTGATGGACGCGCTGCTCGAGCCGCTCGCGTTCGGCTATTTCGTGCGGGCCCTGGTCGCGTCCGCGATGGTCGGCGTGGTGTGCGCGGTGGTCGGCACCTACGTCGTCCTGCGCGGGGTCGCGTTCATCGGCGACGCGATCGCGCACGCCGGGTTCCCGGGAATCGTGATCGCCTACCTGTTGAACATCCCGTTCTATCTCGGCGCCGGCGTCGCCGCGGTCGCGACCGCGCTGGCCATCGGCGCGGTGACCAAGCGGGCGGGCATCCGCCAGGACACCGCGATCGGCGTCCTGTTCGCGGCGACGTTCGCGTTCGGCGTGTTCCTGTTCAGCACGATCAAGGGATACGTCGCGGACCTGTTCAGCTTCCTGTTCGGTAACGTGCTCGCCATCGGGCCCGGCGACCTGGTCGCCCTCCTCCTCCTGGGCCTGGGGGTGATCGCGGTCGTGGCGCTGCTGTGGAAGGAGTTCCTGTACGCGACCTTCGACCCGCTGGGCGCGGCGGCATCCGGGATCGCGGTCGATCGCCTCGACTACCTGTTCCTCACCCTGGTCGCCCTCACCATCGTCGTCAGCCTCCAGGCGGTCGGCATCATCCTCGTCGTCGCGATGCTGGTCACGCCGGCCGCGACCGCCCAGATGCTCACGGTCCGCTTCACGCGGCTGATGATGCTGGCCGCCGTCGTCGGAATCGTCAGCGCCGTCATCGGCCTGTACCTCTCCTACTGGCTCGACGTCGCGAGCGGCGCGACCATCGTGCTGGTCCAGACGGGGTTCTTCCTGGCGGCGATGGTGCTCGGGCCGCAGGGGATGATCGCCCGCCGGCGGGGCGCGCCGGCGGGCCCGGTCGAGAGCCTCGCGTGAGCGCCGCCGTGGCGCCCGTCGGCGGGGCTCGCCCCGTTCGCGCGCCCCGGGCGGCGGCCCTGGTCGAGACCCTGGCCGGGGGCGGGCACCGGCTGACCCGGCCGCGCACGGTGGTGGCGGAGCTGGTCGCCGCACGGGACGGCCACTTCACCGCGGCAGACCTGGTCGCGGACGCGCGGCGGAGCCACCGGCAGATCGGTCGCGCGACGATCTTCCGGGCGCTGGACCTGTTCACGGCGCTCGGGCTCGTCGAGCGGGTGGACCTCCCGGGCGGCGAGCATGCGTACGTCGCCTGCGAGGCCGTCCACCACCACCACGCGATCTGTACCGGCTGCGGGCGGTCCCTGGACGTTGGGGACCCCGGCCTGGCTGACCTGCTGGCCGCGATCGGCGAGCGATCCGGCTTCCGGGTGACGGCCCACCGGCTGGAGCTGTTCGGGATGTGCGCAGGCTGCCAGGCTGCAGCCGGGGCGGGCAAGGCAGCCGGGGCGGGCAAGGCAGCCGGGGCGGGAGCGGCGGGTGCTTCGGCGAACGCCTGACATGCCCCTTCGTCCGCGCCGCGCGACCGTCGCGCTGGTGCTCCTGGCGCTCGCGCTGCTCGTGGCAGCCTGCGGCTCGACGGACGGCCAGGCATCGGCCGGACCCACGGCCGTCACGGGGGCCGTCCGCGTGGTCGCCACGACGACCGTCCTGGCGGACCTCGTCGGCCAGGTCGGCGGGACGCTGGTCAGTGTCGAGAGCCTGGTGCCCAGGGGCGGCGAGGTCCACACGTTCGATCCCACCCCGGCGGACGTCCGGCGCATCACCGAGGCGAAGGTGATCGTCGCCAACGGCCTGGGCCTCGACGACTGGCTGGCGGCGCTGGCGACCGACGCGGGCACCGGCGCGCGGGTCATCCGCCTCGGCGAGGACCTGCCGGGCGTGGCCTATCTCGGTGGCGGCAGCGCGGGTGAGAGGGTCAACCCGCACCTGTGGCTCAACGTCGCCTACGCATCGAAGTACGTGGACCGGATCGAGTCGGCCCTGGCCGGTGCGGATCCCGCGAACGCGGCAACGTACCGGGCCAACGCGGACGCGTATCGCGCGCGGCTGGCGGCGCTGGACACGGACATCCGGACCCGGATCGAGGCGTTGCCGGCGGCGAACCGGGTCGTCGTCTCGTTCCACGACGCGTTCCCGTACTTCGCCTCGGCCTACGGGCTCACGATCGTGGGCTCCATCGTGAGCGCGCCGGGGCAGGACCCGAGCGCGGGGGAGCTGGCCGACCTCGTGGCGAAGATTCGCGCCAGCGGCGCGAAGGCGATCTTCGCCGAGGCCCAGTTCAGCCCCAAGCTGGCGGAGACGATCGCCGGCGAGACGGGCGCGACGGTCGTGACGGACCTGTACACGGACAGCGTCGGGAACGCGCCAGCCGACACGTACGAGGGGTTGATGCGCTCCAACGCCGACCGCGTCGTGGAGGCGCTCTCGAAGGGCTGAGACGCCCGCCGGCCGGTCTCCCGGACCCCAGGGCCGCCCGCCGGCCGGCCCCCCGGACCCGCGTACCCGCCCCCGGCAGGACCATCGTCCGCGCCGGGGCTGAAACCTTCGACCTCTCCCCGGCCTCGGAACAGCACCACTCCATACCGGGGACCGTCATGCCGAATCAGTCGTCCCGCCGCCTCCCGCGCCCCGTCCATCGCCCCGACACCGAGGCGCGACCATGCGGGTGAACGCCGCCACGCTCATCGCGTTCGGCGCGATCGCGGCGCTCGTGGCGCTGGGCGTCACGGACCAGGTCCTGCCGGCCGCGGACGTCCGCACCCTGCAGCTCAGGCCGTGGGTCGCGGCGCGCGCGCTGGGCGTGACGGCCTACCTGCTGCTGTGCGTGGAGGTCGCCCTGGGCCTGGTCCTCAGCCACCCGCGCAACACCGCCTCGTGGCGGCTCACCAAGCCGGTCTTCCCGTGGCACGAGATGCTCACCGTGTTCACGGGCGCGTTCCTGGCCCTCCATATCGCGCTGCTCGCCGTGGATCCCTACGCGAACGTCGGCGTCATCGGCGCGCTGGTACCCGGGTTCTCCGCGTACCGGCCGCCGGCCGTCGCCGTCGGCTCGATCGCCCTGTACGCCCTGGTCTTCACCGCCGTCAGCGCGAAGTGGACCCGCCTCCTCCCGTCCGGGTGGTGGCTCAAGGTCCATCGCTTCGCCGCCGTGGCGTTCCTGCTGACCTGGGTGCACGCCGTCCTCGCCGGAACCGACGGCGGCGCGCTGCTGCCCGTGTACCTGGCGACCGGCCTGCCGATCCTCGCGGGGGTCGCGCACCGCTGGTGGACGGCGAAGCTCCGCCCGCAGCGCCAGGCTCCGGCAGCCGGATCGCCGTCCACCTCGATCGGCCGGCCGGCGCCGGCCGCAGCCGTCCTGGAGGATCAGTAGATGTCCCGGGAGTTCCTCAACCGACTGGTCCGCAGAGCCCTCGTGCTGGGCGCGACCCTGGCCATCATCGGAGTCGGAGTCGGCACCGTGAAGGTCGCCGCCGACTGGCGGGCGGCTTCCGCGCCGCTAGATACCGCGCCGGCCGGCATGAGCACGATCAACGCGCAGCTCGTCTCGGAGACGGACCGCGCCGGGGCGCTCACGGAACAGGTCACCACCGTGGCCGGCCAGATCGAAGACCTCCGAGGTGCCGTCGCGCAGGCAGGCGACCACGTCACGGGCGACACCCGGAGCGCCGAGAAGCTCAAGGCCGACCTCGAGGCCGCGAAGCAGAAGCTGTCGACGCTCCAGGGGCAGCTGAAGGCCGCACAGGACCGGCTGGCCGCCCTGAACAGGGCCGCGGCTCGCCAGGCGGCGGCCAACGCGGCCGCCGGGTCCGTCGTCTCCGCGCCGGCCGGCGGCGGGGGAGAGCACGGTGACGACTGAGCGCATCCTGCCGGCCGTCGCGCTGCCGGCGCCCGCTCGCCAGAGGCCGGTGGCGGTACCCCGTGCCCGCGGCGAGGCGGCCGCCCGCGTCGCGAAGCGCAGGGAGTCGTTCCTGACCACGCCGGCGCGGGCGGGCATGCTGGTCGGCGCGTCGGCGGCGATCTACGCGGTGAGCCTGGCCGGCATCGCGGGTCTCCAGTCCCGGTCTGACGCGGACCTCGCCGCTCGGCGGCAGCCGTACCTCGACCAGGTCGCCCGGACCCGCGCCGCGAACGACGAGCTGGAGGCGGCACTGTCGAAGATCGGCGCCCAGGCCGAGGCGCTGAGCGCCACCTACGCGACGACCGCCGACGACGTGGCCGCCTACGAGGCGCGGCTCGACCAGCTGACGGCGCTGGTGGCCGAGGTCCAGGGGTCGGCGGCCGCGCTGCCGACGCGCATCAGCCTGCCGAAGGTCACCATGCGCGCGGGAGGCACGACCCGGGCGCCCGCCACGACGTCCACCTCCGGCGCATCGGGCAAAGTGCCCTGAGGTGGCCACGGCCGCCGTGGGTTACGGTCCGGTCGAGGCAGCCGGCGAGCCCGAGCCGTCGGTGAGCGAGCCCGAGCCGTCGGTGAGCGAGCCCGAGCCGTCGGTGAGCGAGCCCGAGCCGTCGGTGAACGAGCCCGAGCCGTCGGTGGCCTTCTCCGGGCGCGCCCTCGGGTCCGCACTGCGGCTCCATGTCCGCCTGCCGGACCCCGCCTCACCTGCCGAGCGGGCCGCGGCGGACTCCGCGTGGGCCCGGGTCCGCGCGGAGTTCGACGCCGTGGACGTGGCGCTATCCCGGTTCCGAGCTGACAGCGAGCTGACCGCTCTCAACCGGCTGGCGGGGACCGGCAGCGTGGTGGAGGCCTCGTGGCGATTGCGGACGGCGGTCGCCGCGATCCATCGTGCTGGACGGATCACCGAGGGCCGGTTCGATGCCCGGGTGCTGTCCGCGCTGGAGCGGATCGGCGAGCACGGGGCCGCGCTGGACGGCGACATCCCCGGCGACCCGGGGCCGGGTCGCCGGGCGCTCCGGGACCGGGCGCCGAGGCGGATCTCGGTTCCGGATGCGCCGCTCGACATGGGCGGGATCGGCAAGGGGCTCGCGCTGCGCTGGGCCGCGGCCCGGGCGATCGACGTCCTGCCCGCGCGAGCCGGGCTGCTGCTCGAGGCGGGTGGCGACCTGGTCCACGCGGGCGAGCCGCCGCCCGACGGCTGGCTGGTCGGGATCGAGGACCCCGTCGGGGGGGCCGGCTCCGACGCCGAGCCCATCGCGGTCGTGGCCGTCCGCGCGGGCGCCGTCGCGACATCGTCGATCCGGATCCGCCGCTGGATCGGGCCGGACGGCAGGCCGGTGCACCATCTCGTGGATCCACGGACCGGCGAGCCGGCCCGGACCGGGCTGATCGCGGTGACCGTCGCGGCCCTCGATCCCGCCTGGGCCGAGGTCTGGAGCAAGGCCCTGTTCCTCGCCGGGCGGACGGGCATCGGCGACGAGGCGCGGCGGCGAGGGCTCGCCGCGTGGTGGGTGGACCAGGCCGGTGCGCTGGGCATGACGCCCGATGCGCGCCTGCGGAGCGCGTGGGTCGCCGAGACGCGCCTCGGCTGACCCCCGCTCCGGCGACGCGAACGCTAGCCGGCGGAGGGATCCGCCTCGCCCGGTGTTCCCCCGGTGTCGGGGGCGCTGTCGGCGGTGGGCGCGGGCCCGGCCGACGCCGGCCTGTCGGACGCCGGTCCGGCCGACGAGGGCATCGTGGGCGCCGTGCCGGGCTTCGGACGCACGGGGCCGATCGCCGCCTCCAGCTCGTCCAGCATCGGCATTCCCTCCCGGGCACCCGCGCGCGTGACCGACAGGCTGGCGGCCACGACCGCCCGACGCGCCGCGACCTCGAGGTCCAGCCCCGTGGCCAGGGCCGCCGCGAGCGCGCCGTTGAGCGCGTCCCCGGCGCCGGTCGCGTCCACTGCCTTCACCTTCGGCGCCTTGATGTCCACCGTCCCGCCCGTCCGCCGGACGAGGACCGCTCCACTCGGCCCGAGCGACACCAGGATCGCCTTCGCCGCGCCGGGCCCTTCGCTGGTCGTGTCCAGCAGCATCTTCGCCGCCTTGATCGGATCCTCCGCGCCGCTGGTCGGGCGGCCGGAGCGGCGGGCATCGTCGGCGGCCAGGCGCGCCAGCTCGCCGCGATTGGGCGTGAGAACGTCGGCCAGCGACAGGACCGAGCGGTCGAGCCCGTCGGCCGGCGCTGGGTTGAGCACGGTCCAGGCCCCGCCCGCGCGCCCGAGGCGGAGCGCCTCGCGCGTGGCCTCGGTCGGGATCTCGTGGGTCACCATCACCACGTCGCCCTCGTGGGGTGCCAGCCGGCCGAGCGCCTGGCGGACATGCGCCGCGGTCAGGCCGGCGTTCGCACCGGGGGCGACCGCGATCTGATTCTCCGCCTTCGCGTCCACCAGGATCAGCGCCACCCCCGTCGCCGTCTGCTCCAGGGTGACCAGCACGTCCGTGCCGATACCTTCTCGCGCCAGCGCCGCCCGCGCCTCTCCGCCGAAGGCATCGTCACCCAGCGCGGCCACGAGCATCACCGGCACCCCGAGGCGCGCGGCCGCGACCGCCTGGTTGCCGCCCTTGCCGCCGTGGAACCGCGTGAACGTCCCGCCCAGGACCGTCTCGCCGGGGAGCGGCAGCCGCTCGGTCTGGACCACGAGATCCACATTGACCGATCCGACGATCAGGACTCGACCGCTCATCGGATTCGCCATCCCTCTCCCTGACGCGTCAGGAACCGGTGACGTACTCGCCACCGTCGACGCCGATGATGTCGCCGTTGATGAAGTCCGTCCCCTCGCCCGAGAGCGTGAGGATCGCGCGAGCCACGTCCTGCGGGGTCGTCATGCGGCCCGTCGGGTTGCGCTTCGTGGCGGCCTCGATGATCGCGTCCTTCTCCGGGATCTTCATGAGCGCCGGCGTGAGCGTGACGCCGGCGCGGATCGCGTTCGCGGTCACGCCGGTCCCGAGTCGTGCGAGCTCCATCGCGAGCTGCCGGATGTGGGACTCGAGCGACGCCTTGGCGGAGGACACGACCCCGTAGGTGGGCACGACCCGGGTCGAGCCCTCGGAGGTCATCGCGAAGATCTTCGAGCCCTGCTCCAGGAACCCGCCGCGCCACAGATCCTGCACCCAGTACACGAGGCTGTTGGCCATGACGTCCTGGGTCATCTCCATCTTCTTGCGGTCCACGCCCGCCTTGGGGTCCTCGGCCAGGAACGGCACCAGCGAACCGAACGCGAGCGAATGCATGACGACACGCACGTACGGGTGGCGGCCTGCGGCCCGGGAACGGTCGAAACGCTCCCGGAGCGTGGCCAGTGCCGTGGCGCGCTTCTCGTCGTCGGCCGCGTTCATGTTCAGGTAAAGCGCCTCGGAGCCGAGCGCCTCGATCCGCGCCTTGACCTCCCCCACGTGGGCCAGCGCCGCCCGGAAGTCGAGGTGAACGCCGCAGATCCGGTAGCCTGCCCCCGCGAGCGCCAGGGCCGTCGCCTCGCCCATGCCCGAGGAGGCGCCGAGGATCAGAGCCCAGCGCTCGCGGTCGTCGGTCATGGTGGCTCCTCCGGGACGTTGACGGGTCCCGGCGGCAGGGGGCACGGCCGGGTGCGCCGAGTCTACCCCAGCAGCCCTCCCGGAAGGCTCTCGACGACCGGCGACGTGACCATCCGGTGACGAGCACCTCACGCCGCCGGGAATTGAAAACGGCGCCCGTTCGGGCGCCGTTCCGGGTCTCGTGCCGCGTCCGGGCCAAGCCGGAGCGGTCGCCAGGCGCGGGCCTGGCGCACCAGGCTTCAGGCGCGGGCCTGGCGATCCAGGCGGCGCTGGAACCGCTCGACCTGGCCGGCGGTGTCGATGATGTTCTGCTTGCCCGTGAAGAACGGGTGGCAGTTGCTGCACACGTCGACGCGGAGCTCCGGCCGGGTGGATCCGACCGTGAACTCGGTGCCGCACGAGCCGCAATGCACCGTCGCCTGGTAGTACTTGGGATGGGTGTCGTTCTTCACCGGTGCTCCTTCGACGCCGTCCGCACGGGACCCGATGCCCGTCGGTGGTCGTCGCTGTGGGTTCGCGAGTGCCGTTACGCCTCGGCCGCGGCCGTCTCAACGGCCTCGAGCGGGATCACCCGGATCCGCTTCCTGTCGCGGGTGGCGTGCTCGAAGCGCACCTTCCCGTCCACGGTCGCGAAGACCGTGTAGTCGTGACCAAGCCCGGCGCCCTCGCCCGCCTTGAAGGTCATGCCACGCTGGCGGACGATGATCGACCCGGCCGTCACGAGCTGGCCGTCGCCGGCCTTGACCCCGAGCCGCTGGCCGACGCTGTCGCGGCCGTTCTTCGAGCTCGAGCCCGCTTTCTTGTGAGCCATCGCCTACTCGTCCTTCCTGGTGCGTGTGCGCCTGGGCGTCGCATCGGTCGTGCCGGCGTCCGCCGCCTTCGCGCGCGTGCGCCGGGGGGCTGCTGATTCGGCTGGTGCTGCCGCCTCAGCCGCCGGAGCTGCCTCGGGCGCCTCGGCCGTCTGGGCCGCCTCGGGCGTCTGGGCCGCCTCGGGCGCCTCGGTCGGGGTCCCGGCAGCCTCCACGTCGCCCGCCTTCGCCCGGGAGCGCTTCGGGGCCGCGACCTTGGGCACTCCGACGGCGAGCTTCGCGGCCAGCGCCGCGTCTTCGGCGGCCTGGCGCGCCGCGGCCTCCTCGAGGCGCTGGCGCTCGGTCTTCCTCGCGGCCTTCTCCTTCGCCTCCGCGTCGGCGGCGCTCTTGCCATTGAACCGGATATCGGCGATGCGGAGGACCGTCAGCTCCTGGCGGTGGCCCTTCTTGACGCGGCGGCGGGCCTTCGGGCGGTACTTGAACGCGATGACCTTGTCTCCGCGCTCCCGGCCGACGACCTCGGCCTCGACGGCGGCGTCGGCGACGACCGGCGTCCCGACGGCCGCCTCGGCGCCGTCGGCGACGAGCAGCACGCGGTCCAGCATGATCGACTGGCCGGCCTCGACGTCGAGCAGCTCAACCTCGAGCCTGGTGCCGACCTCGACGCGGTACTGCTTTCCGCCGGTCTCGATGACTGCGTACATGGGTCCTCGGAAGCGATGGCGGCCGTTCGGCGGCCGCAGCGTGGACATGGTCGGACGCCCAGCGGGATCGCGGGCGCGAAGGGAGAGTGTATGGCGGAAGCGGGAGACCCGTCAAAGGCGGCAGCCCATCCGATGCAGATGCAAGGCCGGGCGCCGCCTCGCGCGCCGCTCGAATCAGCCTCGTCCGCCCCGCCGCTCCGACGCGAGCACCAGGCGCTCCCTGACGAGCGAGACGGGCTCGAGCGGTGTCCCGAGCCGGTCACCCAGCTCGCCCAGGACCTCCTCCGGCCGCCCGACGCCTTTCGCCGGGTCATGCCGGAGCGTCATGGAAACGGTGACACCGCCCTGCGCATCCCCGATCACCTCCAGCCCGTCCAGGAACGGACGCAGGTCGTAGGCGACGGTGGCGGCGCCCTTGCGCCGGGCGCGCGGCAGCGAGCCGGCGGCCAGCATCCGCGCGACCGCATCCCGCAGCGCCGGCAGGTCACGGAAGGCGGCCGGCGGAGGGCTGCAGTCCGGTTTCGCGAGATACACGGACGCGACCACCTGGCCCGGCAGCGGCGCCTCACCGGGCCAGACATCGAACACGTCGACCAGCCGGCAGTCCGTGGGCAGGCCTGTCTCGAGCGCCTCGCGCACCCGCCAGCGCGGGAGCCTTTCGGTCAACCAGACGTCCAGCAGCTCCGCCATCCCGCGAATCGACGTGGCGAGTGGCGCCGCGATCGCGAACCGGGGCCTGGGCGGCACAGCATCCAGGCCGGCAATGGGGAGGCCGGACGCGGCCAGCGCGGCCCCCCAGGCGAGCGGCTGTTCGCGCTGCGGCTGGTCCGCGCCGACGGCGCTCACCGACACGACGAGCCTCCAACGCTGCACCGGCTGGGGTGGCGCCGTCGGGCGCGGTGCGGTCGAGTGCGGCGATGCGCCGGCGGCGCGGTCCACGGACGGATCGCGAGCTGCGGCGCGGGAGGAGTCGGAACGTCCGGTCACGCGTGCTAGTCTGCCGGGAATGGAGCCAGTCGTCCCGCTCGACGTCGGTCCTGCGGCGCGCCGCGAGCGGCGCCTGGTCGCTCCGAACCCGGGCGTGGCCCTCGCCCTGGCCGCAGGCGCTCTCCTCATCATCGTCGTCGTGCCGGCGGGCGCCGGCAGGCCACTCGCGCTGGGCCTGCCGCTCGTGCACCTGCTGGCCCCGTTCGTCGACCGGCTCGCGTCGTTCGGCCCGTCGGCAACGGTGCGAAGATCCGCGGTGGAGGCCGCCGGTGGCCCGCCGCCGGTCGGCCCGCTGTCCACCGGGACGCCACCCGCCCAGGAGCCGTCTGCGTGAGCATCTCCGATCCATACAAGATCCTCCAGGTGGATCCGGAGGCCGAGGACGAGGTCATCGAGGCTGCGTACCGCCGGCTGGCGCGCAAGTACCACCCGGACGTGGCCTCGGGGCCGGATTCCCAGGAGCGCATGGTCCGGATCAACCAGGCCTGGGAGATGCTCAGGGACCCGATCCGGCGCGCGACCGTGGACCGGGCCCTCGCGCGCGGCGCGGCCCAGGCCGCTTCCGCAACGGCGGCAGAGGCCCAGCGGCGGCCGGCGGCCGGTTCGCACCGGGCGGAGAGCCATGCCCCGGCGGACGCCCGTCCGGCACCGACATCGCGCCGACAGGAGTCCACGCCTCCGCGCTCTTCGCCCGCTCCCGATTCCGCGTGGCCGTTGCCCGGCATGCGTGACCCGTCGGACGAGGCGCCGTCCGGCCCACCGCCCGAGACCGTGTCGCGTGACTGGACCAGCGGACGGTCCACGACCGGCAGCACCTACGACCCGGCCACGATGCGCCACGCCCAGGGCCAGGGGTCAGCCGGCCCGGCGCCCGGCAACCCGTCCGGCAGCGTGCTCAACTTCGGCCGCTACGCCGGCTGGTCGCTGGGCGAGATCGGTCGCGCGGACATCGAGTATCTCGAGTGGCTGGACCGGATGCCGATCGGGCGGATGTACCAGCAGGAGATCGACGGCCTGCTCCGTCGGGCCGGTCGGCGGAAGAGCGCCGCGCCGGACAGGACCGGCAGACGGGGCCTGTTCCGGCGGCGTTGAGCGTCAGCCGGCCGTGGCCGGTCTTCGGCCGGTCTTCGGCCGGTCGCACCTGCTCCGGGATCGAGGGGACAGCCCTGTCCGCTACCACTCCGCGCGGTGTTGCCGGATGTTGACGCTCTGGATCACGCCCAGGCCGATCGCGATGCTGACCAGGGATGCCCCGCCGTGGGTGATGAACGGCAGCGGGATCCCGGTGACCGGCAGGATGCCGATCACCATCCCGACGTTGACGAACACCTGGAACAGGATCAAGGACGCCAGACCGGCGCCGAACAGCGTGCCGAACGGGTCGCGCGACCGCCATGCACACGCCAGCACGCGCCAGATCAGCGCCGCGAACAGCAGGAACACCACCATCGCGCCGATGAAACCGAGCTCCTGGGCCAGGACGGCGAACACGAAGTCGCTCTCCTGGACCGGCAGGAAGCCGCCCCGGCTCTGGGAGCCGTTGGTGAGCCCGACGCCGAAGGGGCCACCCGACTCCACCGCGATCTGCGCCTGGAGGACCTGGAACCCCGATCCCTGGGAGTCGGCGGCGGGGTTGAGGAACGACAGGAGGCGGTCCTTCTGGTAATCGCGCAGTACGTAGGTCCACGCGACCGGGATCGCGGCCAGCGCGCCCGCCGCCCCGACGATCAGCCACCTGAGGCTGGCGCCGGACATGAACAGCATCCCGGCGAGGATCGCGGCCAGCACCAGGGAGGTGCCGAGGTCTGGCTGCAGCATCACCAGCACGAGGGGCGGGCCCATCAGCAGGCAGGCGCCGAGGATCGCCGACAGCGAGTCAAGGCGACTCTCGCGGTCACCCAGGTAGCCGGCCAGCACCGCGATCATCAGGATCTTGGCCAGCTCTGAGAACTGGAACGTGAACGGCCCGAACGAGACCCAGCGGGCCGACCCCCCGACGCCGTCGCCGATCCCGAGGGTCAGGACCAGGAGGCCGACGTTGAGCAGGTAGACCGGCCAGCGCAGCGTCTTGAACCACCGGTAGTCGAACGCGGTGACGACCAGGAACACGACGATGGCGAGACCGGACCACATCAGCGCCCGCGAGAACACGGTGCCGTTGGCCAGCACCGACTGCCCGGCCTCGACGCTGTTCGTGTACGCCATCACCAGGCCCACCGCGCCGAGCAGGGCCGCATACGTCGTGAGCTGCAGGTCGTAGGCGCGCCACACCGCCCCGACGGACCGGGCGGTCACGTCGGCGAAGCGGCCGGGCTCGGCCCGCATCACGCGCATCGGTGGTCTCAGTTGCTCCGGTAGAAGTTGCCGCGCTTGAGGAGGTCGCGGTTGAGATAGTCCTTCTTGATGTGGAAGTGCAGCTGCAGGAAGGCCTTGGCGATCTCGGTGCCCGCGTTGCCCAGGGTCCGCGAGTCGTAGGCAAAGGCGAGGAACACGAGCTGCGAGTCGGGGCTCGCGAAATCGTCCTTGTACGGATCCTTGGGCACGAAGCCGACGAACCACGTGTGGAACGGCAGCCGGCCCTTGCTGTCCCGGGTCCCGAACTCGGCCGTACCGGACTTCCCGGCCACCTTGACCGGCATGTCGACGAGGTTGTAGGTGTGCCGCAGGACGACGCCGTGGCGCGCCGCCAGCCGCATCGTGCGCAGCGTCGCCTGTGAGACGTCCAGCTTCCGGATCAGGTCCGGCTGGAACGGCTGGATCACGGTCCCGTCGGGACCGGTGATCTCCTTCACGAGCTGCGGCCGGTAGAGCTTGCCGCCGTTGGCGAGCGCCGCGTACGCGTTGATCAGCTGGATCGGCGTCACCATGTCGTAGCCCTGGCCGATGCCGGCCTGATAGACCTCGCCCGGGTACACGGGCTGGCCGAGGGCGTTCATCTTCCAGTCGTTGGAGGGCACGATCCCGGATGCCTCCCCCGGCAGATCGATCCCCGTGGGCTGCCCGAAGCCGAACTGGCGCGCCCAGTAGGCCAGGCGATCGGCCCCGAGCATCCCGGCCACCTGGTAGAAGAACGTGTCCGACGAGTGGCCGAAGCCGCAGAAGATGTCGCACATCCCGAAGCCGCGGCCGTTCCAGTCCACGAACCTGGTCGCCCCGATGCTGAGGTAGCCGGCGGTCCGGAGCCTGGTCGTGGGGGTGATCTTCCTGTCCTGGAGGCCGCCCGTGCCGGTCACGAGCTTGTAGGTCGATCCGGGCGGGTAGTGTGCCTGGACGGCGTGGTCCGTGAGCGGCTTGTCCGGGTTGTTCACCAGGGCCTGGAAGTCCTTGGTGGAGATGCCCTTGGCGAACAGGTTGTCGTCGTAGGTGGGCAGGCTGACCAGGGCGAGGATCTCGCCGGTCTGGGGGTTCATGACGATGAGAGCCCCGCGCTTGAGCCCCGCCGCCTTCATGCCCCACTGCAGCGCCGCCTGCGCCTCCTGCTGGACCGTCTTGTCGATCGTCAACGTCAGCGACGCGCCGGGAACGGCCTGGTCGACCGTCTGCAGGACCTGCACGTCGCGACCCGCAGCGTCCCGCTGGACGAGCTCCTTCCCGTAGGTGCCGCGGAGCGCCGTCTCGAACGTCGCCTCGAGACCGGCCTTGCCGATCATGTCGTCCGGCAGGTAGCCGTCTCCCTTGAGCTTGTCCAGCGTCGGGCCATCGATGGCGCCCGTGTAGCCGAGGATGTGCGCGAACAGGGGACCGAACGGGTAATCACGCCGCGTCTCGACGACCACCTGCACACCAGGCAGCTCGTCCGTGGACTCCGAGATGACGCGCGCCGTCGCCTCGGGGACGTCCTGGGCGACCCGCACGAGGTCGTACCGGGACCCGGGCGCGTTGTCGAGCGTGGCGAGAATGTCCGACGGGTCCACTGCCAGCAGGCCGCCGAGACGTCGGGCAACCGTGTCGCGCTGACTGAACGGGAGGTCGGCGGGCCTGATCTTGACCGAGAACGACGCGACGTTGGCCACCAGCAGCCGGCCCTTGCTGTCGTAGACGAGGCCCCGAGGAGCCGGGATCGATTCCTCGACCGCCCGGTTCGCCTCGGCCTGGGCCGCGTAGGTGGCGCCGTTCGAGATCTGGAGATAGGCAAGCCTGGTCGTGAGCAGGCTGAAGACCATGATCGTGACGATCCCGAACGTCAGGAATTGGAGCGGCCGGCGGTCCCGCTGCGGGTTGGAGCCGAAGTAGGAGTCGGTCACCAGTCCATCCGCTCCGTCTCGCGGCGCCGCATCACGATCGCGATCACCAGCGGCCCCACGATCGCGGCCAGCACGGCGTCATAGAGGGCCGATGGGAGGACGGCATCGAGCGGGGCGCCGGCGAGCGGCGTGTTCGTCAAGGCGGTCGTGGCGACGAGGATGAGCATCGAATACACCGGACTGGCAAGGACGGTGGCGACGACCGGCGCGGCAACCCTCACCCGGCCGAGGGAGCCGCCGATGATGGATGCGAGGCCGATCGCGACCAGGAGCGAGAAGGCTGACGAGCCGAGGGGTCGCGGCCCCAGGATGTCGAGCGCGATGCCCCCGACGAAGGCCCAGGTGAGACCGGCCTCCAGGCCTCCCGCGACGGCCCAGACGACACCGAATACGAGGACCAGGTGTGGTGCGACATCGCCGATCTTGAGATACGGAACGATGGTGAACTCTGCGAGCGCGGTCACCACGGCTACCACCGCGGCGATGGTCAGATGCATGGGGCGTGCGATCCTCGGCTGAGGGGCCGACGGTCGGGCACAGACGGGTAACGACCGCGACGACAGGGTGACAGCGAGCTCGCCGGAAGTATCCCACGGGCGCCGGAAACGGGCAATGACGGAAGGGCTCCCGGGGTCACTGTCCTGCCGGTGGTGATCCGCCTGTTTCACGTGAAACAAGGGTCTCCGGGGCGCCGCCCTCCGAATAAGTCCGGGTTGAGCGCGAGCCGGGACACTGTGGGTCAACATGGGACTGATCCGATCGGGGAGGGGGCGCCGATGCTAGACTTTTCGTTCATGAACCTGATTGGCACGGGAGGCTGAGTGGGCCAGACGATCGCCTGCACGAACCAGAAAGGCGGCGTCGGGAAGACCACGACGGTGGTCAATCTCGCAACCTACCTGGCCCTCCTCGGTGACCGCGTCCTCGTCATCGACCTCGATCCCCAAGGCAACGCGACCAGCGGGTTCGGCATCGATCGGACCGCTGTGACAGGGTCGGTCTATGACGCGCTCGTCGGCGATGTGCCGCTCGCGGATCTCCACGTTGCGACGCCGGTCGAAGGCGTTCGCCTGGTGCCGTCGTCGATCGCGCTCGCCGGGGCCGAGGTCGAGCTCGCCACGGCCGACAGCCGCGAGCGCCGGCTCGGCCGAGCCGTCAAGGCGGAGCAGGACGCGTGGGACTGGGTCCTCGTGGACTGCCCTCCGTCGCTCGGACTCCTCACCGTCAACGCCCTCACCGGCTGCGACGCGGTCCTGATCCCGATCCAGTGCGAGTACTACGCCCTGGAGGGGCTGACCCAGCTGATCGCGACGATCAACCTCGTCCGGGATCACCTGAACCCTGACCTGGCCATCGCCGGCGTTGTGCTCACGATGTTCGACGGCCGCACGAACCTCTCGGCGGAGGTGGCCGCCGAGGTCCGCCGTCACCTGCGCGACGCCGTGTTCGAAACGATCGTGCCACGGAGCGTGCGCCTGTCCGAGGCGCCCAGCCACGGGCTGCCGATCGCGCTCTACCGCCCCGATTCCAGGGGTGCGGAGGCCTACGAGGCGCTCGCACGCGAGCTGCGCGCCCGGCACGGCGGGCTCCCCGTCGTGGACGCCCGTCCATCGTCGGCAGATGGGGCCGCGCCGGCAGGTTCGGTCGCGCCGCCCGATGCCGGCACCGCCCCCTCCACGATGCTCGCCGGAGCGCTCGCATGACGCCCAGCGCGGAGCGAGGGACGTCCGCGCTGGGTCGAGGGCTTGCCTCGCTCATCCCGCAGCGGGCGGCCACCCCCTCGGCGATCGTCGAGATTCCGCTCGCACGCATCTCGCCGAACCCGTTCCAGCCCCGACGGCACATGGACGAGACGTCACTCGAGGAGCTGGCCGCGAGCATCCGCGAGCACGGCGTTCTCCAGCCCGTGCTCGTCACGGAGACGCTGGACGGCTACCAGCTCATCGCCGGCGAGCGCCGGGTGCGGGCTGCCCGCCTGGCGGGCCTCGAGCGCATCCCGGCCGTGGTCCGCCAGCTCGCCGACCAGGACCAGCTCGAGGTTGCGCTGGTCGAGAACGTGCAGCGCTCCGACCTGGACCCGATCGATGAGGCAACCGCCTACCGGCACCTGATCGACGAGTTCGGGCTGACCCAGGAGCGCGTCGCCGAGCGGGTCGGCAAGGCCCGCGCGACCGTGGCGAACACGCTTCGCCTGCTGGAGCTCCACCCCGACGTGCAGGCGGCCATCGCCGACGGCCGCCTGACGGAGGGCCACGGCCGCGCGCTGGGGGGCCTGGCGGTGGACGCCCAGGCCCACGTCCTGGGCACAGTGCTCGGGCAGGGTCTGTCGGTCCGCCAGGCCGAGGAGCTCGTTCGCCGGCTGCGTGAGCCCCGGCCACCCCGTGAGGCGGCGCCGCGACCCCGGCTGGATCCGGATCTCGAGCGCGTGGAGGAGGATCTCCGGCAGCGGCTGGGCACGAAGGTCAGCCTCAGCCGGTCACGCAAGGGTGGGCGGATCGTGATCGAGTACTACAGCGACGAAGATCTCGGGCGGCTCTACGAGCGCCTGATCGGAGGAATTGCGTGACGGAAGTCGGCGATCGGCAGCGGACCGCGGAGACCAACGGCCGCGACCCCGGCGGACGAAGGACCAAGGCGGCGCCCGGGAGCGACTACACCGCGGCCAGCATCCAGGTCCTCGAGGGCCTGGAGGCGGTCCGACGCCGTCCGGGCATGTACATCGGCTCGACCGATATCCGCGGCCTCCACCACCTGGTATGGGAGGTCGTGGACAACTCGATCGACGAGGCGATGGCCGGCTATGCCACCCGGGTCACGGTCACGATCCATCCGGACAACATGGTCACGGTCGAGGACGACGGCCGAGGCGTGCCGGTGGGTCGCCACTCGACCGGCAAGGACGCCCTCGAGGTGGTCCACACCGTGCTCCACGCCGGCGGCAAGTTCGGCGGCGGCGGCTACAAGGTCTCGGGGGGCCTGCACGGCGTCGGCGTCTCCGTCGTCAATGCCCTGTCGTCGTGGATGCGCGTCGAGACCGCCCGTGACGGTGGCGTGTGGGCGCAGGAGTACGAGCGCGGCAAGCCGACCGGGGCCGTCCGGAAGATCGGCCCCCAGGGACATCGGAAGGGCACCCGGACGATCTTCATGGCCGATACCGAGGTGTTCGACACGACCGACTACTCGTTCGACACCATCTCGCAGCGCCTCCGCGAGTCGGCGTACCTCACCAAGGGCCTGTGGATCACGCTCCGCGACGAGCGCGTCGAGCGGGAGCGCTCGTTCTACTTCGAGGGCGGCCTGGTCTCCTTCGTCCGGCACCTCAACCGGAACAAGGAGCCCCTCCACAGCCGGCCGATCTACTGCGAACGGCGCGACGGCACGACCACCATCGAGGTCGCCCTCCAGTACAACGACACCTACGCCGAGAACGTCCTGGCATTCGCCAACAACATCAACACCGTTGACGGCGGCACCCACATCACCGGCTTCCGCCGCGCCCTGACCCGCTCGATCAACGACTGGGCGAAGCGCGCCGGGGTGCTCAGGGACGCGGACGGCAACCTGTCAGGCGACGACGTCCGGGAGGGCCTGACCGCGGTCGTCAGCGTCAAGCTGACGGAGCCCCAGTTCGAGGGCCAGACCAAGGCCAAGCTGGGCAACGCCGAGGTTGCCGGCCAGGTGGAAGGCGCCGTCGCGGACGCGATCTCCCAGTACCTGGAGGAGAACCCGGCGGACGGCCGCCGGATCGTCGAGAAGTGCCTCACAGCCTCGCGCGCCCGGGAGGCCGCGCGCAAGGCACGCGACCTGGTCATCCGCAAGGGCGCGCTGGACGGGATGTCCCTGCCCGGCAAGCTGGCCGACTGCCAGGAGCGGGACCCCGCCAGGAGCGAGCTCTACATCGTCGAGGGCGATTCCGCCGGTGGCTCCGCGAAGCAGGGCCGGGATCGCCGCTTCCAGGCGATCCTGCCGCTTCGCGGCAAGGTCCTGAACGTCGAGAAGGCGCGCCTGGACAAGATCCTGAGCTCGGAGAACGTCCGGCCGCTGATCATCGCGCTGGGCGCAGGCATCGGGGACAGCTTCGACCTCGCGAAGCTGCGCTACCACCGGGTCATCATCATGACCGACGCCGACGTGGACGGCGCCCACATTCGCACCCTGCTGCTCACCTTCTTCTATCGCCACATGCCCGAGATCATCGACTCCGGATTCCTGTACATCGCGCAGCCGCCGCTGTACCGGATCTCCACCGGCAAGGTGACCAGGTACGCCCAATCCGAGAAGGACCTCGATCGCGTGGTCAGGGAGTTCACGACGAAGAACGTGAGCGTCCAGCGATTCAAGGGCCTGGGCGAGATGAATGCGGACCAGCTCTGGGAGACGACGATGGACCCCCTCACCCGGACCTTGCTCCAGGTCGAGGTGGAAGACGGTGCCGAGGCCGACCGCATCTTCACGATGCTCATGGGTGAGCGCGTCGAGCCACGCAAGGACTTCATCAAGAACGAGGCGCGCAAGGTGAAGAACCTTGACGTCTGATGCGACCGTCGCCGGCTCGGACGTCCCCATCGAGGGACGCCGGATCCTGCTGTCGCCGCACAACTGCTTCGCCTGCGGCGAGCTCAACGTCCACGGCCTGCGCCTGGAGCTGCACGCCGGTGGCAACCGCTGCTGGACGGAGCTGTCCCTGGACGACCGGTTCGAGGGCTGGGAGGGGATCGCCCACGGCGGCATCGTGACCACGATCCTCGACGAGGTCATGGCCTGGGCGCTCGTGGATCATGACGTGTGGGGCGTCACCGCCCGCATGAGCCTCGAGTTCAAGCGCCCGGTGCCGATCGGCCGCCCGATCCGGGCGGAGGGTCGCGTGCTCGAGGTCCGCCGCCGCCTGGTCACGGCCGAGGGCGTGGTCGTCGACATGGCGGACGGCACGCTGCTCGCCCGGTCCGAGGGGACCTACGTCGGGGCACCGGACGCCCGCAAGGAGGAGCTCAAGGCCCGCTACCGGTTCCGCCTGGAGCCCGACCGGCCGATGGGACCGGCTGCAACCGAGCCGCCCGTCAGCGTGGATGCGCCGCGATGACCGCCGCGATGACCGCCGCGATGACCGCCGCGATGACCGCCGCACGGCCCGTCACCGAGCGCGCCCGGGTCCTCGTCGCGGCGCGACGGGCGGATGCCGTCGCGCTGGGCCGGCGGGCCGGGAACCTCGTCGAGGACCCCCAGGCGGTGGCCGTGGAGCTGCGGTCCGGCCTCGCGCGGCTGGCGGATCCCGGATCCCTCGAGGGCCAGCGTCGCGTCGCGCCCGGGATCGGCCCCAGCCTCGGCGTCCGCCGTCCGCTGCTCTCGGCCGTGACCGCCGGCCTCCGCGCCGCGACGCGCCGGGACTCCAGCGCGACGTTGCTGGCCGTGGCGGACCGCCTCCTGCGGGAGGAGACCCCGGAGCTCCACTGGCTGGCCTACCCGCTCCTGGAGCGCTCGATCGTGCGCGATCCGGAGCAGGCGTGGCAGCTCGTCCGCGCCGAGGCGCGCCGGGCCGGCGACTGGATCACCGTGGACTCGCTGGCCCACGTGGCCGGCCGCGGCATCCTCGCCGAGCCCTACCGCTGGGCGGAGCTGGAGCAGCTCGTCTACTCGCCGTGGCGCTGGGAGCGCCGCCTCGTGGGCTCGACGATCGCCACGATCCCGTTCCTGGACCGGGGCGCGGGCCGCCGGCCCGAGGTCGCCGGCCACGGCCTCGCCATCGTGCGGGATCTCGTGGGCGACGCGGAGCCGGATGTCCAGCACGCCCTGGCGTGGGCGCTTCGCTCGCTCATGATCGTGGACGAGCCGGCGACGATCGCGTTCCTGCGCGAGGAGGCGTCGACGGCCGCCCGCACCGGCGACGGCCACCGAGCCCGGGTCGTGCGCGACGCGCTGGAACGGGTCCCGGCCCCGGCGGCGGACGGCATCCGTGCCACGATCGCCGGCGTGCGCAGGCGCCCTGGCGCCCCATCCACGTCCCGCGCCTTCGAGACGGCCGCTGCCTTCATGGACCTCGGCCTCGCCGTCCCGCCCGCCGAGCGTCCCACCGTGCCCCGACCCTGACCTGACCTGACCTGACCACCGACCCTGACCACCGACCCTGACCGAACCGACCGGAGGAGAGCCACCACGTGACCGACGACCTGGGCAACGTCCGAGCGGTCCGCATCGAGGAGGAGATGCAGACCTCCTACCTCGACTACGCCATGAGCGTCATCGTCGCTCGCGCGCTGCCGGACGTCCGCGACGGCCTCAAGCCGGTCCATCGCCGGATCCTGTACACGATGGGGGAGATGGGGCTGTCCGCCACCAGCTCCTACCGGAAGTGCGCCGCGATCGTCGGCGAGGTGATGGGCAAGTACCACCCGCACGGCGACGTGGCGCTCTACGACGCCCTGGTCCGGCTCGCCCAGGACTTCTCGATGCGCTACCCGCTGGTCGACGGCCAGGGCAACTTCGGATCGGTGGACGGCGACTCCGCGGCCGCGATGCGCTACACGGAGGCGCGCCTGACCGCGATCTCCGGCGGAGATGCTGGCCGACATCGACAAGGAGACCGTCGACTACGTCGACAACTACGACGGCACCCAGAAGGAGCCGTCGGTCCTGCCGGCCAGGCTGCCGAACCTGCTCGTCAACGGCTCGTCCGGCATCGCAGTCGGCATGGCGACCAACATCCCGCCGCACCACCTGGGCGAGATCGTGGATGCCACGGTCGCCCTGATCGATGACCCGAGCGTCACCAACGACGACCTGTGCCGCGTGGTCAAGGGCCCGGACTTCCCGACCGGCGCCTCCATCTTCCGCTTCGAAACCCGTCGGAACTCGTTCACGGGTGAGCAGGAGACGGTGGACGCGATCCGCGAGATGTACGCCCACGGCCATGGCCGGGTCGTGATGCGCGCGCAGGTCGCGTTCGAGGAGATCCGCAACGACCGCACCGCGATCATCGTCACGGAGCTGCCGTACCAGGTGAACAAGGCGGCCCTGCTGGAGAAGATCGCCGAGCTCGTCAAGGACAAGCGGCTCGAGGGTATCTCGGACCTGCGGGACGAGTCGGACCGCGACGGGATGCGGATCTACATCGAGGTCAAGCGGGACGCCAACCCGCACAAGGTGCTGAACAACCTGTTCAAGCACACCGCGATGCAGACGGCCTTCAACCTCAACATGCTCGCGCTCGTCGACGGGCAGCCCCAGACGCTGTCGCTCAAGAGCGTCCTCGGCCACTACGTCGAGCATCGGCGGGAGATCGTTCGCCGGCGAACGGAGTACGACCTCGACAAGGCGCGCGCCCGGGCCCACATCCTCGAGGGCCTCAAGATCGCGCTGGACAACCTCGACGCGGTCATCAGCACGATCCGCGGGTCCGCGGATGTCGAGACCGCGCGCACCAACCTCATGGCCGGCTTCGGGCTGTCCGAGGCGCAGGCACAGGCGATCCTGGACATGCGGCTCGCCCGACTGGCCGCCCTCGAGCGCAAGAAGATCGAGGACGAGTACCTGGCGATCATCCAGCTCATCGCCGAGCTCGAGGACATCCTCGCCAACCCCGCCCGCGTGCTGTCGATCATCAAGGACGAGCTGGCCGAGCTCAAGCGCAAGTACGCGGGCGAGCGCCGCACCCGGGTCGTGGACGATTCCAGCCGCGAGATGACGGACGAGGACCTGATCGCCGACGAGGACGTCGTCGTGACGATCAGTCGCCGCGGCTACATCAAGCGCCAGCCGGTCGCCACCTACCGCCGCCAGCACCGCGGCGGGAAGGGGATCATCGGCCACGTCGCGCGCGACGAGGACGCCGTCGAGCACCTGCTGGCGGCCAACACCCACGATTGGGCGCTGTTCTTCACCAACCGCGGCCGGGTGTTCTCGGCCAAGGTCCATGCGATCCCCGACGCCTCGCGCCAGGCGAAGGGCATGGCGATCATCAACCTCCCGGGCGTCCAGGTGGATCCCGGTGAGGTGCCGATGGCGACCATCTGCCTGCCGGACTTCGAGCCGGGCCACTACCTCGTGATGGCGACCCGCAACGGGATCATCAAGAAGACCCCGCTGGAGCAGTTCGATCGCGTCCGCTCCACCGGCATCCGCGCGATCACGATCAGCGACCACGACGAGCTGGCGTGGGTGAACGTGTCCGGCGGCGCGGACGACGTGATCATCGCCACGGCGCAGGGCATGCTCGCCCGGTTCTCCGAGGGCGAGGTCCGGCCGATGGGCCGCGATGCGGGCGGCGTCATCGGGATCCGGCTCGCCCGCCAGGGCGATGCGGTGGTCTCGATGAGCGTCGTCCGGCCGGAGGCGGATCTCCTGGTCCTGTCCGAGACCGGATACGGCAAGCGCGTGCCGCTGACCGAGTTCCGGCGCAAGCACCGCGGCGGCCAGGGCGTCCGGCTGATCGCGCTCGAGGGTCGCAAGACCGGGCTCGTGGCGGCCGTCCAGCAGGTCACGCCGGAGGACGAGGAGCTGCTGCTCATCTCGGCCCACGGACAGGTCATCCGGACGGAGACGAACACCATCAACCGCTACTCGGCGGCCGCCCGCGGCGTGATCGTCATGCGGCTGGCCGAGGGCGACAGGGTCGTGGCGATCGCCGCCTTCCGGCCAGGGCTGGCGGAGCGGGGTCTCATCGGCGACAATGACGGCCCCGAGCCCTCCGGCGGCGGATCGGCCGAGGAGGGGGAGGGACGCTCGTCGTGACCGCCTTCGGCGCACGTGAGGCAGCCGTGTACGCGGACCAGTTCGAGATCTACCACGGCAACGCCAACCCCGAGCTGGCACGCAAGATCGCGCACTGGCTGGGCGGCGAGCCGGGGCGGGCCGAGGTCTTCCAGTTCGCGAACGAGAACATCTTCGTCCGGATCCTGGACAACGTCCGGGAAAAGGACGTGTTCCTGGTGCAGCCGACGTCCCGCCCGGTCAACCAGTCGATCATGGAGCTGCTGATCATGATCGACGCCTTCAAACGGGCATCCGCGGGCCGGATCACGGCGGTGGTCCCGTACTACGCCTACGGCCGCTCCGACAAGAAGGACCAGCCCCGGGTGCCGATCACGGCCCGCCTGATCGCGGACATGATCTCGGTGGCCGGCGCGGACCGGCTGCTCACGATGGACCTCCACCAGGGACAGATCCAGGGGTTCTTCAACATCCCCGTGGACGAGCTCACCGCGGTCCACATCCTGTCGCGCTACTTCCTGGACAAGCACCTCGACGAATGCGTCGTGGTCACGGACCTCGGCTTCGCCAAGCGGGCCCGGGCGTTCGCCGAGCTGCTGGACGCGCCGCTGGCGATCGTGGAGAAGCGCCGCCACGGGAACCTGGACCGCGCCGAGGTCATCAACGTCATCGGCGAGGTCAGCGGGCGGCGGGCGATCATCGTGGACGACGAGATCGATACCGCCGGCACCTTGATCGAGATCACCCGCGCCCTCGAGCGTGAGGGCGTGACCGAGATCTACGCGTGCGCCACCCACGGGGTGCTGTCGGATCCGGCGATCGAGCGGATCACGAACTCCAGCCTCCTCGAGGTGGTGATCACGGATACGGTGCTGCTCCCCCCGGCCAAGCACATCCCCCGCATCAAGGTGCTGTCCATCGCCCCGTTGATCGGGGAGGCGATCAAGCGGATCCACCGCGGCGAGTCCGTGGGGGCCCTGTTCTCGTCCGAGGTCTCGTTCACGCAGGAGATGCTCCTGTGGCACGACGGCCTGGGCGGAGGCGACGAGACGGGCGATGCCGAGAGCGCGGAGGCCGGCGCGGAGGGCGATGCCGGCGGCGGCGACGTACCATCAACCCTGCCCGCATCGGCCGGCGCATAGCCGACGGGGACAGTCGGAGACCCATGAGCCTGCAGCTGCACCGCCCGGACGGCAAGGGCGGCCTCGAGGTCAATCCCGTCACGGACCAGGACTGGCGGAGCCAGCTCCGTTCCTCGCGCTGGGGCGCGTCGCTCAAGGGGGGCAGGCTGCCCGGGTTGGCCAACCCCGAGATGAACCCGACCTCCACCGGCCGGGCCGTCGCGTTCTGGCTGGCGCTCGGGCTGATCACGTTCCTGCTGGTCGTGGTGGGGTACGGGACCGGCTTCTGGCAGTAGGGAACCGGCTGGACCGCCCACGCGTCGGGGGGCCACGATGCGCCGAACCCTGATCTGCACCGGTGTCCTCGGTGGTGGAACCGCCCTCACCTTCGCGGCGGCCGCGCTCGCGGCGACGCTGCTCCCCGGCGGTACCGTGATCCCGTCGAGCGGGTTCGCCACGAACTCGGCCAGGGCTGGCATCGAGGTCCCGATGCCCGTCCCGGTCCAGGTGTCCCCGACCGGCGGCGGCGGCGCGGATGGCCGCCTGGACGTCGGCGTGGACGTCGGCGTGGACATGGCATCGCCCCCGACCACGGAGCCGACGCCCTGACACGTCGAGGGTCCGCGCGCCGGCCCGCAGGGACTCGCATCCTATACTCAGCCGGCCATGCGCTTCCTCTCACGTTTCTTCGACACCAACGACCGCGAGATCTCGCGGCTCCAGCCCCAGGTGGACCGGATCAACGAGCTGGAGCCCGAGTACGAGGCCCTCTCCGACAGCGGGATCCGCGAGCGAATCGACGTCATCCGGGCCGACATCGCGGAGGTTGCGGAGCCCGACGAACCATCCGAGGACGAGCTCCACCACCCCGAGCTCGAGCGCCGCCGCGAGCTCGCCAAGGCCCGCCGCAAGCGCGAGAACGAGCGGATCCAGGCTGCCCTCGACGACGTCCTGCCGGAGGTATTCGCTGCGGCGCGCGAGGCCATGAAGCGGACGCTCGGGATGCGCCATTTCGATGTCCAGCTGATGGGCGGCATCACCCTCCACGAGGGCAAGATCGCCGAGATGAAGACCGGCGAGGGCAAGACGCTGGTCCCGACGCTGGCCGCGATGCTCAACGCCCTGGCCGGCCGCGGCGCCCACCTGGTGACCGTCAACGACTACCTCGCCCGCCGTGACGCCCAGTGGATGGGCCCCGTCTACCACTTCCTGGGCCTGTCGCTGGGCGTCATCACCCACGACACCTCGTACCTGTTCGAGCCCGGCTACCCCACCACCGACGAGCGCCTCGTCAACCTGCGCCCGGTGGACCGCCGCGAGGCCTACGCGGCCGACGTCACCTACGGCACGAACAACGAGTTCGGCTTCGACTACCTGCGCGACAACATGGTCCTGGAAGTCGACCAGCGGGTCCAGCGCGAGCGCGCCTTCGCGATCGTGGACGAGGTGGACAACATCCTCATCGACGAGGCTCGGACCCCGCTCATCATCTCCGGCCAGGCCGAGGAGTCCGCGGACCTCTACTTCACCTTCGCCCGGCTCGTGCCGCGCCTCAAGGCCCGCCCGGAGGGGGCCGAGGAGGGCGGCGACTACTTCGTCGACCTCAAGGACAGGGCCGTCTCGCCCACCGAGCAGGGCATCACCAAGATCGAGCAACTGGTCGGGGTCGCGAACCTGTACGACGCGGACCCCCGCCTGGCCCGCCACTTCGACTCCGCGCTCAAGGCGCACGCGCTGTACAAGCGCGACCGCGACTACATCGTCGAGGACGGCGAGATCGTCATCGTCGACGAGTTCACCGGCCGCAAGATGCCCGGACGCCGCTGGAGCGAGGGCCTCCACCAGGCCATCGAGGCGAAGGAGGGCCTCCGCGTCCAGCGCGAGAGCCGGACCCTGGCCACGATCACGTTCCAGAACTACTTCCGGCTGTACGACAAGCTGGCCGGGATGACCGGCACGGCGATGACCGAGGCCGAGGAGTTCCACAAGATCTACAACCTCGAGGTCGTGGCGATCCCGACCCACAAGCCGATGATCCGCGACGATTACCCGGACCTCGTCTACAAGAACGAGACGTCGAAGTTCAACGCGGCGATCGACGAGATCGAGCAGTTGACGACGGCGGGCCGCCCGGTCCTGGTGGGCACCGTGTCGGTCGAGAAGTCCGAGGTGCTGAGCACGCTGCTCAAGCGTCGTGGCGTCGGGCACGAGGTCCTGAACGCCAAGTTCCACGAGCGGGAGGCGGGGATCATCGCGCAGGCGGGCCGGAGTGGGGCCGTCACGATCGCCACCAACATGGCCGGCCGGGGCACCGACATCCAGCTGGGCGGCAACCCGGCGGGTCTCGCCTCCGAGATCCTCCACAAGCGAAACCTCAACCCGGCCGAGGTGGACACGGCGACCTACGAAGCCGCGCTCGCCGAGGCGAAGGCGATCACCGAGGCGGACCACGAGAAGGTCGTCGCGGCGGGCGGGCTGCACATCATCGGCACCGAGCGCCACGAGAGCCGCCGGATCGACAACCAGCTCCGCGGGCGTGCCGCCCGCCAGGGGGACCCCGGCTCGTCGCGCTTCTACCTGTCGCTGGACGACGACCTCATGAAGCGGTTCGCGTCGGATCGCGTGGCCGGCCTCATGGAGCGCCTCGGCCTCGAGGATGACGTCGCGATCGAGTCGAAGCTGGTGTCCAGGACGATCGAAAGCGCGCAGACCCGGGTCGAGGGCTTCAACTTCGACATCCGCAAGCGCGTCGTCGAGTTCGACGACGTCATCAACAAGCAGCGCGAGACGATCTACGCGGAGCGCGACAAGGTCCTCCGCAACGAGGACCTCACCGAGACCGTGCGGGATTTCCTGGACGCCGAGATCCAGTCGATGGCCGACACCTACCTCGGCAGCGAGTCGCCGGCCGAATGGAACCTCGAGGGCCTGTCCACCGCGTTGCACGCGATGGGCGTGGACGGCTCCGGTACCTCCGAGGCGGATCTCGACGCGGCGGCCGACAGCCGGGAGGCGCTGGTCGAGCATCTCCGGGACCTCGTGGACGCGAAGCTCGAGGCGAAGCAGCAGGAGCACGGCGACGAGGTCTGGTCACAGGTGGAACGGGTCGTGCTGCTGCGCACGATCGACAGCCTGTGGGTGGAGCACCTCACCGAGGTGGACGACATGCGCCGGGGCATCGGGCTCCGGGGCTATGCGCAGCAGGACCCGCTCAACGAGTTCCGCCGGGAGGCCTACCGGCTCTACGAGGAGCTCCGGGATCTCATCCGGCGGCAGGTCGCCACGTCGATCTTCCGGGTCACGGTCACGCGCCAGCCCGCGCCGCCGCCGAGCGGCGTGCTGGACCTGCCCGGTCCCGGGCAGCCCGCCCGGCCCTCCGCCGAGGCCGGTGACGGAACGGGACGGCGGCCAGTCGCGGCCGCGGCCGTCGGCGCTCGGACGGTCAGGCCCCTCACCGGCGGCCAGGGGGCGCTCCGGCAGCCGGGCGCGGCCGCCGCCGGGGCCCTGGCGGGGCTCCCGGCGGACCCCATGCGCGGGGCGCGCGAGGGACCTGCTGCGGGACCGGGCGGCGGCGCTGACGTGCGCCCCGGCTTCACCCCGTCCGGCGCCCGGATCGGGCGCAACGAACCGTGCTGGTGCGGATCGGGACAGAAGTACAAGAAGTGCCACGGGGCCTGACCCGCACCCGGGCCAGGGACCTCGGGCGCCTGCTGGTCGCCGCCGGCGTGGGCGTCGCCCTGGTCGGCGGATTCGCGACGTTCCGCGTCTGGCGGCAGGGCGAGCAGGACGAGCGACGCCCCGTGGACGCGATCGTCGTCCTGGGAGCCGCGCAGTACGACGGCCGCCCGACGCGCGTGTTCGCGGCCCGGCTGGATCACGCGATCGCCCTGTGGCATGCGGGGCTCGCGGGGTCGTTCGTGGTCACCGGCGGCAAGCTGCCCGGCGACCGGACGACGGAGGCGGCGGTCGCACGCCGGTACGCAATCGATCGGGACGTGCCGGAGGCGGCGATCTTCGGCGAGGACGAGGCGCACAACACGCTCGATTCGCTCCGGTCGGTGGCCGCGCAGATGAAGGTGCGCGGGCTGCGGTCCGCCCTGTTCGTCTCCGATCCCACGCACATGCTCCGCGTGCTGCGGATCGCCTCCGACCTGGGCATCGACGCGTACGGGTCGCCCACGCGCACCTCGCCGGTCGATGGCGACACGGAGCTCAGGGCGCTGGCGACGGCGCACGAGGTGGGGGCGCTCGCGGTCTACTTCCTCACCGGCAGGGCTCCAATGGTCGAGATCCCGGGCCGATAGCCGCCAGGACGTCCCACATCGTGCGATTTTTCGCACCAGAACCTCCCTCGCCCCCTTGGCGTGCGAGGGACCCTCTCCTATACTCGGGTTCAGTTCTTCGCGCCCCAGGGACCGGCGTCGCCCATCCTCCGCGCCCCCGTCGAATTCCGGCGCCTCCGTCCGACATGTCACGCCCGACCGACAGCGGAGAGCGAGAGAGAGGGATGTGTGAAGCAGGCTGAGGAAGCCCAGTTCGTGGATCTCATCGCTTGCGAACGGGATTGCCGCACCTGCAGCTACGCTGCCGCCCTGGATTGCGATGGCAACTGCGGTGTCTGCCCCCACAACGGTTACTGTCCCTGCGTGAACCCCGTCGTCGCCCGGAGCAAGACCGCCCTGCGGCTGATCGAGCTCCGTCCGATTCTGCTCCAGGACCTCAGGGTGCGAAGCTGATGGACGCTGCGTCCATCCGCGACCTGGCCGAGCGGATCCGGTCGACCTCGGGGAGGCTTTGACTTAGCCGTCAAGGAAGCGCGCGTCGCGGAGCTGGATGCGCGGGCGAGCGAGCCCGGCTTCTGGGATGACCAGCGCGCCGCACAGAAGGTCCTGCGCGAGGCCGATGGCCTGCGCGAGGAGATCGCCCTGTGGCGCTCCCTGGAGAAGCGCGCCAGCGACCTCGAGGAGTTGCTCGACCTCCTTGCGGACTCGCCGGACCCGGACACCGAGGCGGACCTTGAACGGGAGGCGGACGCCCTCCGGGCCGAGTTCGAGCGCGAGCGCACGCTGCTGCTGTTCTCCGGCGAGTTCGACGGCAAGAACGCCGTCCTGACCATCAGCGCCGGAGCCGGCGGCACCGAGGCCACGGACTGGGCCGACATGCTGCTCCGGATGTACCTGCGCTGGGCGGAGCGTCACCGGTTCAGGACCGACGTGGTGGACTCCCAGGAGGGCGATCAGGCGGGGATCAAGAGTGCGACCGTCACGATCGATGGGCGGTTCGCCTACGGCTGGCTGCGGGCCGAGCGCGGCGTCCACCGCCTGGTCCGGATCAGCCCCTATGACGCCCAGAAGCGCCGCCAGACGACGTTCGCACTGGTCGAGGTGATGCCGGAAGCCGACGAGGACGTCGAGATCGAGCTCAACTGGGACGAGATCCGCACCGACACGTTCCGATCCTCGGGCGCGGGCGGGCAGCACGTCCAGAAGACCGAGTCCGCGATCCGGCTGACCCACATCCCCACCGGGATCGTCGTCACCTGCCAGAACGAGCGGTCCGCCACCCAGAACCGCGAGCTCGCCATCCGGGTCCTCAAGTCCCGCCTTCTCGAGCTGGAGCTCGAGAAGCGCGAGGAGGAGCTGCGCAAGCTCCGCGGCGAGCACGTCACGGCCGGCTGGGGCAACCAGATCCGCTCCTACGTGCTGCACCCGTACCAGATGGTCAAGGACCTGCGCTCCGGGTACGAGACCTCCAGCACGGGGGCCGTGCTGGACGGGGACCTGGACGCGTTCATGCAGGCCGAGCTGGAGCGACTGGCGACCGGCCGGCCGCCCTCGGCCGACGACGCGGGCGAGTGACGTGGCGTCGCTTGGAAGCGTGTCATTCCGGCCGGGCCGCGAGACGGACCTCGACGCGTGTGCCGGGGTCTGGAAGGCCGCCATCGAAGGCTACCTCGGCCGGCTGAACCAGCCCCCGATGCCGGACGACGTGGCGCCTCTCCGGCGGCTCCTCGCCCACCTGATCGCCACGGATCCGGACCGCTTCTGGGTGGCGGTGCGGCCACCCGTCGAGTCCGACCCCGGGGCCGAGCGCAACGGCGTGCACCCGCCGGGGGAGTCGGTGATCGGCTTCGCCGGCGCGACGGTACGCGGCGACCGGTGGTTCCTCGCGATGCTGTTCGTGCGCCCGGAGGCGCAGGCGGCCGGCCTCGGGCAGGCGCTGATGGACCGGGCGCAGGCGGGCCGGGACGTGGACCCGGGCGGCCCGGCGGTTCCGGGCCCCGACGACCCGCTGGACACCGGGATCCGCACCTGGGGCATGTGCACGGACGCCGTCCAGCCGATCTCGAACGGGCTGTACGCGCGGCGGGGGATGATGCCGCGCATCCCCATCTGGCGTCTGCTCGGCGAAGTCCGGCGCTGGGAGGCGCTGCCGCTGCTGCCCCGGAGCCTGGAGTCGGTCCCGTTCGAGGAGATCGCGGCCGACGGGCCGGACGGGCACCGGCGGCTGGCGGCGATCGTGGATGGGCTGGACCGCGAGGTCATCGGCGCTCCGCACCCCGCGGATCACGCCTGGCTGCGGCGCGAGGGCCGGACCGGGTTCCTCGTCCGTGACCGGGGGGACGGGCGGCCCCTCGGCTACGCATACGGCTCGAACATCGGGCGGACGGGGCCGGTCGCGGCGCTGGACCCGGCGCTCCACCCCTCGCTCATCGGCGCGGCCATCCGCGGGGCGCCGGCGTTCGGACCGGTCGCGATGTGGGTGCCGGGGACGGCGGACATCGCGATGCGCGCGCTGCTGGATGCCGGCCTCCGCTTCGACGGCTTCCCGGGGCTCATCTGCTGGTCGCGTGCCGAGCACCCGTTCGTCCGCTACATCCCGATCTCGCTGGCGATGGTCTAGGTCCGGGCTCGCGACGCTCGGCTCGCCGATCCGGCCGCCTCTCGGCTCTCCGCTCGCCGCTCCGCCCGCTCCTGCCGCCCGGCCCCAGCCGCCGCTCCGGCCATCCGGGGCCGCCGGCCGCCCGCGACGCGACCGGGCCGCGTTTGCCGGTCCCGGCACCGGGTGTTAGCCTCGACCCACGTGGCTCCCCCGATCGTGCCCTCGGACGGAGTGGACACCCGGGCCGGCGTGCCGGCCCTCGCCGAGACCATCCGTCACCGAGCGAACCGATGACCGTCGCCCCGCCGATCGCGCCGCCGTCCCTGTTCGATCGCCTGACGGGTCGCGGGTCGGCGCCGCGTCCCGATCACGCCGTCGTCGTCCTGCATGACGTCACGATGCGCTACCCGAACGGCACCGAGGCGCTCCGGGACGTGGACCTCGTGGTCCCCGAGGGCGACTTCGTGTTCCTCGTCGGCCCATCGGGCGCCGGCAAGTCCACGATCATGAAGCTGCTCATCCGCGACGAGCTGGCGACCCGTGGCGATGTCGTCGTGGACGGCTTCGACCTGGCCCACCTGGGGCGGCGAATGGTGCCCCAGGTCCGGCGCAAGATCGGCATCGTGTTCCAGGACTTCAAGCTGCTGCCGCGCAAGACGGTCTGGGAGAACGTCGCGTTCGCGCTCGAGGTCACCGGAACCCCCGGACGGCGGATCCGGCCGGCCGTGGACCGGGTGCTGGCGCTGGTCGGGCTCACGGCGCAGGCGGCGCAGTACCCGACGCAGCTTTCCGGCGGGGAGCAGCAGCGGACGGCCATCGCCCGGGCGCTGGTCCACGACCCGCGGATCATCATCGCGGACGAGCCCACCGGGAACCTGGACGCCGTCATCAGCTGGGAGATCATCCAGCTCCTGCTCCGGATCAACGAGCTGGGCGTCACGATCCTGATGGCGACCCACAACGCGGAGGTCGTCACCGCCCTCCGCAAGCGCGTGGTCGCGCTCGAGGACGGCCGCATCATCCGCGACGAGACCGGCGCCGGCTACCACCGTGAGGACTGACGGGTGATCACGTTCGTCGCGTTCTCGCTGCGCCGCGCCTGGCAGGGCTTCTGGCGCAATGCGCTGATGAGCCTCGCCGCCACGCTCACGATGGTCCTGATGCTGCTGCTGCTGGCCGGGTTCTTCGTGCTCCAGAACGTGTTGCTGGCGAGCCTCGGCTTCGTCGAGCAGAAGGTCGAGGTCGTCGCCTACATCCAGCAGAACGCGACGCAGAACCAGGTGGACGAGCTCGTCGTCCGGCTTCAGCAGATGCCCGAGGTCGCATCGGTCGAGTTCGTCTCCCGGGACGAGGCGCTGCAGCGGTTCAAGGAGGCGCAGGCGGCGCAGGGTCGCGAGGACGTGACCCAGTACCTCGAGGCGAACCCGCTGTACGCGAGCGTGAACGTGAGGCTGCGCCATCCGTCGGACCTCAGGGCGGTGACGGACGCGCTCCAGCCCGCGAACGAGCCGATCGTCCGCAACGTGCTCAACATCCAGGCGCTCGTGGACCGGGTGCTGACGGTCACGACGTTCGTGCGGACAGCCGGGGTGGCGATGGTCGCGATCGTGGGCCTGATCGTGCTGTTCATCGTCGTGAACACGATCCGGCTGGCGGTCGTGGCGCGGGCCGAGGAGATCGAGATCATGCGGCTGGTCGGCGCGTCGGACGCGTTCATCCGCTGGCCGTTCGTGTTCGAGGGGGCGCTCGTCGGGCTGCTCGGCTCCCTGATCTCGCTGGGGCTGCTTGCGGCGGGGGCCGAGCCGCTGTCGCGGGCGATGGTCGGCTTCTTCAACGTCCTGCCGCTGCAGCTGGGATCGCTGGCCCGCGACACGGTCGCGATCGTGCTGGCGACGGGCGTGGGGCTGGGCGTGCTCGGATCCTGGCTGTCGGTGCGGACGTACCTGATCCGGTAAGGCCGTCCGGGCCCGTTCGACCGCCCGGCTGTACGCTGAAGGGCCCGGCCGTGATCGCCGCATCGAGATCGAGATCCCCGAGATGTCACTGGACCCCGGAACCCCGGAACCGCCGGCCGCAGCCGATCCGCCGGCCGCAGCCGATCCGCCGGCCGCAGCCGATCCGCCGGCCGCGAGCGCCCCTGCCGCGAGCGCCCCTGCCGCGAGCGTCCCTGCCGCTACCGTCCCTGCCCGCCGTTCGGGGGCGGTCATCGTCGCCCTCGCGCTGGTTGCCGTCCTCGCGGGCTCCGCGCTGTTCGTCTCCGGCTGGACGCTGGGACGCCAGGCGGCGCTGACCCCGGGCACGCCCGCCGGCGAGGCGGAGGCCTTCCAGCCATTCTGGGACACCTACCGCGCGATCACCGAGCGCTATGCCGGCGGCGAGGTGGACCGGAAGGCGCTGGTCGAGGGCGCGATCAAGGGGATGATCGCGGCGCTCGACGACCCGTTCTCGCAGTACCTCACGTCCGCGGAGTTCAAAGCCACGCTCCAGGACATCTCCGGCGAGTTCGAGGGGATCGGCGCCACGATCGGAACCGTGGACACGAAGGGCGATACCTCTACATGCGGGACGCTCGGCCCGGACTGCCGGCTGGCCATCGTGGCGCCGATCGCGGGCTCTCCCGCGGAGAGGGCCGGGCTGCGACCCGGCGACATCGTGGTGAAGATCGACGGCGCCGCGCTGGACGGGCTGACCGTGGACGCAGCACGCAACAGGGTCCGCGGCCCCAGGGACACCACCGTCACGCTCACGATCGTGCGCGCCGGCGGGGCACCGCTCGATGTCGCGATCGTGCGCGCGGTGATCGTCACGCCCGAGGTGGAGTCACGGGTCCTCGCCAACGGCGCCGTCGGCTATATCAGGCTGTCCGGGTTCTCCGATCATGCCGCCGTGGAGTTCGACCGGGTCGTCGCCGCCGACGTGTCCGCGGGGCGCAAGGCGCTGATCCTCGACATGCGCGGCAATCCCGGCGGGTACGTGACCGCGGCACGTGACATCGCCAGCCAGTTCCTGGCCGACGGGACGGTGTTCTGGCAGCAGGACGCGCAGGGGAACCTGACCGAGACCGACGCCACGCCCGGGGGCGCCGCCACCGACCCGTCGATCCGGCTCGTGGTGTTGGTGGACGGCGGCTCGGCGTCCGCGTCCGAGATCGTCGCCGGGGCGCTGCACGATCGGGGGCGCGCGACGCTGGTGGGCTCGAAGACGTACGGCAAGGGCACGGTCCAGCAGTGGACTCAGCTCGAGGGTGACCGCGGTGGGTTCCGCCTCACGATCGCCCGCTGGCTGACGCCCGACAAGACGTGGATCCACGGCAAGGGGATCACCCCCGACGTCGTCGTCATGGCGGCGCCCGCGAAACCGGGCGACGACCCGGCGCTGGACGCGGCACTGGGCGTGCTGGGCGCGGCCCGGACGGGGTTCGAGCTGCGCACGGCCGCCTGAGAGTTGCGGGCGGCCGTCGTTGGTCGGCGCGCCGGGCGTCGTTGCCGTCGTTGGCCGGACATCGTTGGCCGGCCGGTTTCCGGCGCATGTCCGCGTGGCGGACCGTAACGCCAACGCGCGGCAGCGCTCCTGCCAGCCGTCCACCCCGCGGACCGTACGTCCCAGGAGCCCGTCACGCTCGTGCCACCGGTCCGCCGGGCGGCCCTTTGTCAGCGGGCCAGTGACAAGTGCCCGCCCCGTGGCCCGGTGACGAAGGGGGCCGCCCCGGGGATGCCGACCCGTGCTCACCGACCGCGCGCCGGCGAATCCCGGCGCGACCGCCACGCAGATAAGGGCCGTCCGGCGGCCATCCGCCGGAACGGGGCAGAGCGAAACGCCCGCGCCCGCCCGAGCTCGTCCGCGCCCGCCCGCCCGATTGCACCCGCCCGGCGCCCTGGACGAAACGCCCGCTTGCACCTTTTTCGCGCATCGGGTACGGTCCTTGCGAACGAAAGGAGGTGATGTGCAGTGACAGAAAGCGGTAGTTGCTGCACCACCTCGGCGGAGACCGTCCTCTAGAGACGATCCCGACGGGTGGTCGGTAGCAATTCGAACGCCGGTCCGGCAACGGGCCGGCGTTCGTGCGTCCGGGGCCGGCCCCCACATCGCCGGGCCGAGCCGCGCCAGGCCGGGCCAACAGGGGCCGAGCCGAACCTCGCCGAGCCGAACATCGCCGGGCCGAGCCGCGCCAGGCCGGGCCAGCCCGCACCTGGCCGGGCCGAACCCGGCCCAAGCCACGCCGGGCCGGCCCGAACGTGCCCATGCGACACTGGCGCCACCCACACGAGAGGAGCCCATCCGATGGGCGACACCATCGCCCAGAATCGACGCGCCCGGCACGAGTACAGCATCGAGGACACCTTCGAGGCGGGCATCGTGCTGCGCGGTACCGAGATCAAGAGCATCCGCGCCCACAAGGTGAGCCTCGCGGACGCCTACGCGCGCATCGACAGGAACGAGGCCTGGATCATCGGGCTCCATATCGCCCCCTGGGAGTCGGCGGACGTCCGCTTCAACCACGAGCCCAAGCGTGCGCGCAAGCTCCTGCTCCACCGCGACGAGATCGACGAGCTGCTGGGCAAGACGAAGGCCAAGGGCCTGACGCTCGTGCCGCTCCGGATCTACATCACCGACCAGGGCAAGGCCAAGCTGGAGCTCGGGCTCGCGCGCGGCAAGCAGACCTGGGACCGGCGGCGGGAGATCGCGGAGCGGGACAGCAAGCGCGACCTGGCTCGCGAGGTGGCCGAGGCCCGGCGCCGGTAGGTCCGGCGATCGAGGGAGGAGCGGTTCGATGCGGCTGGCGAGGATGCTCCAGGCTGTCGATGCGCATGCGGCAGGGGAGCCCGGGCGCGTGATCGTCGGCGGCGTGCTGGACGTTCCGGGCGCCACGATGTTCGACAAGATGCGCCACCTGGCCGAGCAGGGCGACGAGCTGCGGAAGCTCATGCTCCGGGAGCCACGCGGCTACCCGGCCCTGTGCGCGAACGTGATCCTGCCGCCGACACACCCCGATGCGGACGCCGGCTACGTGATCATGGAGCAGGTCGAGTACCCGAGCATGTCCGGGACGAACACGATCTGCGTCGCCACCGTGCTGCTCGAGACGGGCATGCTGCCGATGACGGAGCCCGTGACCGAGATCACGCTCGAGGCGCCGGCCGGCCTGATCCGGATCCGGGCGGCGTGCGCCGGCGGCAAGGTCACAGGGGTCACGTTCCGCAACGTGCCCGCGTTCGCGACGCACCTTGACGCGCCGGTCGAGGTGCCGCGGTTGGGCACCGTCATCGTGGACGTCGCCTACGGCGGCATGTTCTACGTGATCGCCGACGCGGAGCCGCTCGGGTTCCGGCTGACGCCGGACGAGGGCCGGGACATCACCCGCGTCACCGAGATGATCAAGGCCGCCGCCCGGGAGCAGCTCCCGGTCGTCCACCCCGAGCAGCCCGGGTTCGGCGGCATCACGATCGGCCAGCTGTCCGGGCCGCCGCACGATCCCCGGAACTCGCGGCGGAACGTCGTCACCCTGTCCACCGGGGAGCTGGACTGGTCGAAGCCGTCGACCTGGACCGGGGTCATCGACCGGTCCCCGTGCGGCACCGGGACGAGCGCGAAGATGGCCGTCCTCCACGCGAAGGGCGAGCTGCACGCGGGCGAGGAGTTCCGCCACGAGGGGATCCTCGGGACGGTGTTCACGGGCCGGATCGAGGATGAGACGCGGATCGGGGACCGCGCCGCGATCGTCCCGTCCATCACCGGGACGGCGTGGATCACCGGTTTCGCGAGCTACGTCGTGGAACCGACCGACCCGTTCCCCGAGGGGTTCACTGTCGGGGACCTGTGGTAGGTCGCCGCCCCGGCGGCGTGGCAGATCGCCGCCCCGGCGGCGCGGCAGGTCGCCGCCCCGGCGGCGCGCGGAACCACGGACGGGCCCTGGCCGTCCCACCACCGGGCGTCCCGAACGTGACGAGGATCGATCCATGAGGCGCTTCCTGGCCGGGCTCCTGGCGCTGACACTCCTTGCCGGCTGCGGCGGCGTGAGCCCGGGCGCGGGCGACATCGAGCTCGCGGTCGCGAACGTCCCCCACATGGGCGGCTCCGCTGCGGACGCCTCGAGCGCCGGCGCCGCCGTCAACGCGTTCGGCCTGGACCTGTACGCAAGGGTGGCCGGCGCCGACGCGACCGCCAACCTCGTGATCTCGCCGGCCAGCGTGGCGATCGCCCTGTCGATGGCCCGTGCCGGCGCCCGGGGCCAGACCGCGACCGAGATGGACGCGGTCCTGCGCGACCTCGGCACCGACGAGCACGCGGCCTGGCTGGCGGCACTGGACGCCGCGCTCAACGCCCGCACCGGCCAGTTCAAGGACCAGGGCGGCCAGGCGCAGGACATCACGCTCCGGATCGTCAACGCGCCGTTCGCCCAGCGGGGTCTCACGCTCCAGCCCGCCTACCTGGACGCCCTCGCGTCGCGCTTCGGCGCCGGCCTCCGGCTGGTGGACTACAGGACCGCGACGGAGCAGGCGCGCGAGGCCATCAACGCGTGGGTCGCGGACCGGACCGAGCAGCGGATCAAGGAGCTGCTCGCCCGGGGCACGATCGACGACCTGACCCGCCTGGTCCTGGTCAACGCGATCTACCTCAAGGCAGCCTGGCAGACGGCGTTCACGGAGAGCGCCACGGCTCCCGCCCCGTTCACCCGTCTCGACGGCTCGACGATCGACATCCCGATGATGCACTCCTCGACCGAGCTCGGCTACGCGGCCGGGGACGGATGGCGGGCCGCCGACCTGCCCTATGTCGGCGGCAGGCTGTCGATGCTGGTGATCGTCCCGGACGACCTATCGGCCTTCGAAGCGCGGTTCGACACGACGACCCTGGATGCGATCACGGGCGGCCTGGCGATGACCCAGGTGGTGCTCGGGCTGCCGAAGTTCGGAACCGAGTCGCAGCTCCGGCTCGACGGCACCCTGGAGGCGCTCGGCATGCCGACCGCGTTCACCGACGGCGCCGACTTCTCCGGGATCACGACGCAGGAGGACCTGTTCATCACGGCCGTGATCCACCAGGCGAACATCGACGTGGACGAGAAGGGCACCGAGGCCGCCGCCGCGACTGCCGTGGTCGTGGGCAGGACGTCGGCGCCGGCCGAGACGGTCAGCCTGACCGTGGACCGGCCGTTCCTGTTCGCCCTCCGCGACCTGGAGACCGGCACCGTCCTGTTCCTCGGCCGGATCGCGGATCCGTCCGCCTCCTGAGCAGGGGTTCGAGTCGTCGTCGAGCGTGTCGGTCATCGACCGATCCTGCGGCCGTGCTCCCGGGAGAGCCGGCGGCGGACGACGCGACCGGACCGCCCAGTTCGTGATCCGGACGGACGGCGGGGGCCCCCGGTTGGCCCGTCGGGCGACCGGTGCTACGATTCGGGCCCCGAACGGTGGTTCGGTCCTGTGGGGATGCGTGGTTTCGACAGGGCCTGGCTGTCAGGGAACGCGAGCCGAGGTGCCGTCAGGCCTCGTTAAACAGGCGGCAAAACGAAGTAACTGCCAACAAGCAGCCTGCTCTCGCCCTCGCCGCTTAGGCGGTAAGGTGAGCGTGGAAGCGGCCTCCCCTCCGTGGGCCGTGGAAGCGTCACTCAGCGGAGGTGCAGCCCGGAAGAGGTCGCGTACTCCGGAGCGAAGCCCGATCTAGGGACACGTGAATGGGCCGGACGGAAGCCTGCCGATGGGCGGCCGACCAGCTGACGAAAATCATCGGACACGCTCGTAGTGGGTCCTGGCGAAGGGTTCTGGACGGGGAGTTCGACTCTCCCCCATCTCCACCACACACCCCAGCTGCGCCGCGAGGAGCCCTTGGAACAAGTTCGACCTCGGGCTCGTTTGATGTGTAAGCATCCGCCCGGAACGCTCTATTAGTTCCCCTATCGTCGAGGCTGACCTCAGCCCCGTAGCGTCCCGCTGAAACGGTCTCCCGGCGAGCCGGGCATCAAGGGACTGCGGCGCTCGGCCGCCGGAGAGGTCATGGATTTGGTCTTCTCGGGGATCACCTTTCGATATCACCGGCGGGCGGCCCCCGTAATCACGGACTTCAGCTGGGCCGTCCCGCCTGGGAAGACCGCACTACTTGGGCCAAATGGAGCGGGAAAGACAACGCTCTTGTCGCTTGCCGCCGATGCGTTGCGCGCCCAGACGGGGACTGTGTCTGTTGGCCGACTTCGGGGGAGTCGGCGGCGCGATCGAGGGGCATACCGGCGCGCGGTTGGCTGGATGCCTCAGCAGGTCCGCGCTGTCCCGGGTCTCACGGTCCGGGAGCAGGTCGCGTACGCGGCTTGGCTCAAAGGAGCCTCGCGAGAGCGGGCGTGGGAGCGTGCGGCGGAGGCGGTCCGCCAAGTGAGCCTCGGCGAACTAGAAGAGCGTCTAACGACGCAGTTGTCCGGGGGTGAGCTCCGACGGGTAGGACTAGCGCAGGTGCTTGCACACGACGCAGAGGTGCTCCTCCTCGACGAACCCACGGTTGGGCTCGACCCCGCCCAGCGCTCGGCCTTTCGAGACCTTCTGGCGGCGCTCCCACAGGCCCGAACCGTCCTTGTGTCCACGCATCAGGTCGATGACCTGTCGGAGTTGTTCGAGAACGTCGCCATACTCGATCACGGCCGGCTGCTGCACGTGAGCTCGGTGGATGAATTCCTTGCGCTCGCTCCTCGCGACGCGGCTCGGCCAGCGGAGATAGCGTACGGCCGCCTGGTGTCGGGGGCTGCCTGAATGCCGCTCACGTCGGTCCTTCGGGTGAACTCGGGCTCGTGGATGGCAATCCCGCTGCTCGTGATCGCCGCAGCCTTCGCGATGGGCTATGTTCCCGCGGCGTCCGACCCGTATCCGATCGCAATCGCATCGTCCGCCATGGTGTCGCTCGTATTCGTCGCCCCCATCTGCGCCGCCCTTGGGACATGGGAGGGCGCTCGCTTCCGCCGCGCACTTTGGTGGGAACTCCCCCACGCGAGGTCGCGCGCGGTGATCGCGTTCGCGGCCGTTGCACCGGTAATCGTCGCTGGGTCCTTCGCGTGCGTTGGCGCAATCGCGGTGAAGTTGGCCGTCGCCGGCCTCGGAGGCAGCAACATCGTCCCTGATGCTCGCCTAGCCACAGTCGCCGCGGCCGTGATTGCATCCCACGTGCTGGTTGGGTTCGCCTTGGGCCTCTTCGTTCCAGTCGTGCTCGGTGCGCCCGCGGCATTGATGGCGTCGTTTCTTTGGATGGCATTCCCGGCAGCCACGGATCCTCTGTGGCTCAGGCACCTCAACGGCAGCTTGGCGACCTGTTGTCTCATTCAGGATGAGCTCGCGCCGGGCGCGGTCTTCGCCGCGCTGACCGTCGCATCCGGGTTGGCTGCCGCGGCGCTTCTCATGATCACCAGGCCCCGATTCGATCTTGCTCGTGGCCTCGTCGCCCTGCTTCCGATCACCCTTGCCCTCGCAGTTGCCGCTCAGGTGGCAGGCTCGCTTGGACCGGATCCGTCCGTTCCACGCGATGAAGATGAGCTCTCCTGTGGCACGGGGCAGAACGTCACAGTGTGTTTGTGGCCAGAGCACGAATCCAAGCTGGCCGAGACGATCGAGGTTGCGTCGCGGTCCGTTGCAGCGTGGCAGTCAACCGGGTTGCCCACGGTCCCACGGTTCACTGAGGGCGTGGAGGTTGGTCGCGACGGCGCTTCATTCGGGCTCACGAGGAAGTCGAGCGAAGCTGACATTGTCGCCGCACTCGCGTACGGACTTCTTCCTCCACCGCCCGCATGTGCGGCGTCGGGCCCATACCCCGCAGACTCGGTACGCGAGTACATCTACGCTTGGTACTTGGCGGTCGGTGGGCTCTCGAACGGCGAACTCGAGCGCCGCTTCGATGCGTCGGTTGCTCCCGATGAGGATGCGCCGCTCGTCGTCGTGAGATCTCTGCGCGGCCAGCCGCGGGTCGTGCAGGCAGCCTGGCTCAAACGTGCCTTCGAGGCGGTGAACTCGTGCGGGCCGGTCGCCGGGCTCGCTCTACCGCATTGATCCTCTGGCTGCGCGTCCGGCGGGCGAAGGCCATCGTAGTTGCGCTCGGCGGGTTCGCCGTCCTGACGCTTCTCGCGGGTGATGTCGCCCTCGCGATGCCACCGTTGCTGGCCTCATACGGTCTCTCCGTGCCGGTGGTGCTTCTTGGGCCTTTGTCAATCTCGACTGCTGTTGCCTGGGGCCTCACATCGGGCGATGCACGCCTTGAGCAGGTGAGTACCCGACCGATCCTGCTCTTCGACGTCCTACTGACGGTAGGACCGGCTGTGCTCGCGTGCATGTTCGGGCTCGTCGTCGGCGTGCTGGCGGCCTCCCCGTACGCCGGCGCAGCGGGTCGTAATGCCCTCGGATACGTCGGCCTCTTGATGGTCGCGACACCGCTGGTTGGTGCCCGGGCCGGAAGCCTGGTTGCGCCGTTCGTCGTGATGGTTGTCGCTCTCATCGGGGGCGACTCATCAGGTCATCCTCGATGGTGGGTGTGGCCGCTGATGCCGGCCGGCGATGCCTTCGCCTGGATCGCCGTGCTCTCGGCTCTTCTGCTCGGAATTGCTATGACGGCTCGACGCGAATTTCACTCCTGACCGGGAGTCCGTTCCCGCCCAATGTGCCCCAGCTGGGTGACGACCATCGTCACCGCCTCGCGGATGATGTCGGCGCGCTCGTCGAGCAGGGTTTGGCGGCGCGATCGGCATGCACCATGCTGATCCCTCGGCCAGCGTGGTGCTCCTTCGTCGATCGACTTGGTCGTTGACCGACGAGTCGGGGGCTTCGCGGTGGCCGACGTCTCATCGCTCCGCCACGTCCAAGGGTCTCGTCTACCACACCTGCTGGATCCCTGTACGCTGACCACGATCCAGGAGGGAGGCGAGATGACCAACAATCGGGCCAGGACCGCACTGGCCGCCGGGTTGATCCTTGTTGCCTCCCTCACCTCCGCATGCTCGGTGGCTTCAACACCGAGCCCCGAACCGACGATTTGCGACGGCGTCCCGGCTGACATTGGGGGTTGCAGCTCGCAGAGACCCACCTACAAAGGCACGGCACGCGGCGCGTCCATTCCCCCGGGTCGAGGTTCTTGCATGCGTGATCGGTCTCATGGTGCCGATGACAGCCATGGCCGGCGACGGGAAGAAGCCGACGCTGTCTCAACCCGATCCCTCGCAGGTCACGGCGGCCGAAACCCGGCTGGCCTACCCGAGGGAGGGATGACAGCCACGATCTTCGGTCCGCGGGGCACGGTCCTGAGCACGAAGACGACCACGGTCGCCTATCGGGCAACAGCTGACGTCGTCGTTGCGCCCAGCTCGGCGTCGGGATGCTTGAGCGTCGACGCTTGGCGCAACAAGTAAACGCTCTTGGGCATTCTCGCCTACCGCTGGCACCAAACGAAGTACTTCTGCTGGTCGGGCGGCGCAGTCGGCAGCGCGACCGTCGGTTCCTATGTGTCCGACAACGACGGCACCAACTACTACCGCGGTCTTCTCAGCGACGATCAGTGGTACTTCTCCTGGAACGGCAATTCCCATGGAGGCCACTACTCCATCCGTCAAGCGATCATGGAGAATTGCGTCCCCGTCTTTGGTTGCCTGAGCACGAGCAATCCTTACGTCAAGATCTGGGCCTACGCCAACGGCAACTACTCGTACGAGGCAGGCGGATGACCTTGCAATCTGTGTCCGGGGCTCCGCAGCTAAACGCCCCGGAAAGCAGACGGACAGCCCCGGC
>CAVPEU010000008.1:0-289355 GCA_963703575.1 uncultured Chloroflexia bacterium | reverse complement strand
TCGCACGGAGGGGATGCAATTGAACTATCGCTTGGGTCGCTAACACAGGGACCCACCACATGTAGTAGCGTGGCCTCTCGTGGCGAGGCCGCCGTTCCCAGCCAACTTCCGGGAGTTCCAGGCGTGGTTCCCCGACGAGCAGGCCTGCCTGCGATATCTTGCCCGGAGCCGCTGGCCTGACGGCTTCGTCTGCGCCCACTGCGGGCACACAGGCGGCTGCGAGATCACGGCGCGCATCAGGAGCCGAGCCAAGGACGCGACGGATCGGACGCCGCGTCGGATCAAGACGATCTGGGAGTGCTCCGCCTGCGGGAAGCAGACGAGCGCGACTGCCGGCACCGTGCTCGACCACACCCGCCTGCCGCTGACGGTCTGGTTCCACGCGGCGTTCCTGATGGCGACCGACAAGCGAGGCCTCTCAGCGCCATCCTGCTCGACGGCCAGCTCGATCTCGGCAACCACAAGACGGCCTGGTTCCTGCTCCACAAGCTGCGCCGGGCGATGGTCAACGCCGGTCGCACGAAGATCTCGGGTGTCGTCGAGATGGACGGCACCTACGTCGGCGGCCGCCAGCGCAAGGGTCGCAAGGCGGCGATGGTGCTCGTGGCGGTCGAGGTCCTGACACGGACCTGGACCGCCAGGGATGGCCAGGTCCGGACCCGCGAATACGGCGGCCGCGTGCGCGCGGAAGTCGTGCGCGCCGAGACCGGTGAGTGGATCGCCGACTTCATCGCCCGGAACGTCGAACCCGGCTCGATGATCCGCTCGGATTCCCTGTGGGGATACGGCGTGGCCGCCCGGGAACTTGGCTACCGCTACGAGCGCCGGGTCCAGGGCAACAGCCGTGAGACCGGGCAGGTCGTGGCGCCCGCCCACCGGGTCATCTCGAACCTGAAAGCGTGGTTGATCGGGACCCATCACGGGGTCGGGAGGCCGCACCTCCAGGCCGACCTCGACGAGTTCGTCTTCCGGTTCAACCGCCGCCGGACGCCCGAGGCGGCGTTCCAGACGCTGCTCGGCCTCGGCTCCCATCACGCCCCGGTCCGCCGCCGGACGATCATCGGGGCCTCGGACCTGCCCTACTACTACGAGGGCGATGAGAAGGAGGACGAGACGGCCTGAATCGACGGCCCAGCCATGATGCCCGGTCGCCTCCTCCTACATGTGGTGGGTCCCTGTGTTAGCGACCCAAGCGATAGATCGGAAGTGGGACCGAACTCGTGCGTGCCAGCACGACGGTGAAGATGGCCGACTACAAGCGCCAGCGTGAGGCCCCCGTCCTCGCTCGGGAACTCGGCATCGAACTGCCTACGGCGACCGAGTAGGCCGTGACCACATCAGCCCGCCGCGCGGTTGCCGGGCACGCGTCGGGACGGGCATCGGGGCACGCATCAGGCCTTGCGGGTGCGTGTCCCGTCCACATTCAGAGACGCAGAACATCGCGGATTGCCCGGTTGCTGCGTCGAGCGCCCTACCCGACCCCCGTCAACGGGCACATTCGATCGTCTCGCCCGTCTCTGACCGTCGTAGCCGGGTCAGACGCGATCGTCTCGCCCGTCGTCAACCTCGTTCACCCGTCCGCGAAGGAGCACTCCCCTTGCGACACGTCAACGTCCCCATGCTCATCGACCTAGCAGCCGTCGCGGCCTTGGTCCTCGGCTTCCTCGAAGCGTTCCGCGCTGTCCGGGTCCTCGCGTTCGGCGGTTGATGGCTCCGACCGCTGGGCGCGACGATCGCCGTGGGCCTTGCCCCTCCGGCGAGCACAACAGTGGTGTAGGAGTGCCCCGCTAGCACGCGATGACCCTGAGGGTGGGGGGGGCCGCTTCCTCCTACGGGCGGGCGCCACCGTCACCTCCCATCCGGTGGCGCCTGCTCTGTGTCGGTTGCACGGCACCGGGTCCGCTGATCCACGATCGCGAGCCATGAGCGAGACAACAGCGCCGTGGTTCTCGACGCGGAAGCACGGTCACGTCGTCGCCGACGTGCAGTTCGCCGAGTTCCGGTTCCTCGAATGCTCCTGCGGGCACCTCATCACCGACGACGAGTCGGACGAGGCCCAGGGCGCGGCGTTCTCCCGTCACCGTCGCGAGTCCCAGCCCGAGCCGAAGGAGCGCATTCGCGACCACCTGGCAATCGCCAGATAAGCGCCTGCCCGTACGCTTCTACCATCCCGCCGACCGCCTGTGGAAACACTGTGGACAAGTCGTCGGGGTAGGCCTACCATGAAGCGCATGCATGAGCCGTCACGCAACCCGGAGCGCCGCTCCGAACCGATCTGGTCGGACCTCGCCATGCCCGAGGCCGCTGACGACGAGCATAAGGATCCGCTGGCGGTTGAGTTCGGCCGACGTGGCGGGCTGAAAGGTGGTCGTGCTCGTGCCGAGAAGCTGACGGCCGACGAACGATCGGAGATCGCTCGACGCGCGGCCGCGGCACGGTGGGGCGTTCAAGCGGACACCGTCGAGGTCGTCCGCGCTCCGAGCGAGATCATCGCTGCGACCTCGTCGAACCTCCGTGAGGCGCTGGCTGGCCAGACGTTCGGCACGATCCTCGCTGATCCGCCGTGGAGGTTCGTGAACCGCACCGGCAAGGTGGCCCCGGAGCACAAGCGCCTGGCCCGCTACGACACCATGACGACCGCCGAGATCAAGGCGCTGCCCGTGCGGGACGTTGCTGCCGACAAGTCCCACCTCTACCTGTGGGCGCCGAACGCGCTCGTCCCCGACGCCTTCGAGGTCATGGCGGCGTGGGGGTTCACCTACAAGTCGATGATCGTCTGGCACAAGGTCCGCAAGGACGGCGGCAGCGATGGGCGAGGCGTCGGGTTCTACTTCCGGAACGTGACCGAGACGATCCTGTTCGGTGTGCGAGGACGCCTGAGGACGTTCCAGCCGGGACGATCGCAGGTGAACCTCATTGCCACCCGGAAGCGTGAGCACTCGCGGAAGCCCGACGAGTTGTACCCCATCATCGAGGCGTGCAGTCCCGGCCCGTTTCTCGAACTGTTCGCCCGCTACCCTCGCCCCGGATGGTCCGTGTGGGGCAACGAGGCAGCACCCGAGGTCGTGCCTCAGGGGCGCGTCCACAAGGGGTACGGCGCCTAGCGCACGACCTTCCTACCGCGTCGTGGACGATCCTCGCCGGGTTGGACGCCAGGGATGCCGTCGATCCGCTCGGGTTCGATGCCGACCAGGATCATCGGGCACTCGCCCCCGCCACCGAGATCGACGCGACGCATCAACTCGTACCAGTGGGTCGTCGTCTCGCCGTACTTCGACCTGACCGCCACGCCCTTGTCGCTGACGTACTCGTCCCCGAGACGTGACAGGCGAGCCTGGAGGCGAGGCCCGCGCGTCACGATGACGCCGACCCCGATCGCTCCTGCGCGGTGCAGCGTGTAGAAGTTGGTCAAGTCACGGTCGAAGAACGTGTCCTTGTTGTTCCACTCGGTCTCCTCGGCGACCCCTGGGAAGGTGTCGTCAGGACCGAGTTTCATCATGTCGATCTCGTGGGAGCGGACCTTCGCGATCGTCTGGTCGTTGATCCGCGTCTCAATGTCGATGTTCTGCTTGCCCCACCCGCGATCGGCAAGCGCCTGATCGAACCGCGCCACCATCGTCGTGCGGTTACCCCCGCCCGCGACGATCTCGGTCAGGAAGTCGATGCGGTAGGCGTCGAGCACCGTCGTCAGGTCCTCGAAGTGGTCCGCGAACGATCCCCGCAGGATCACGTCGGCGTACCGCGTCACCCGATACGCGTACCCCTCCGGCAGCGGGACGCTGACTCCTTCAATCGTCGGCGGCAGGACTTCCATGCCCCGAGGGTATCCGACGGGCATGAGCCCCGTTCAATCACCCCGCATAACCGCGGGCATTGGTGAGTCCCGATTTGCTGCATACGCACCAATGGTCCGTCGTGCGTAAGTGCGTGTTATCTCAGCTGACTGATTCCAGTTAGGGCCCGTCAGGAAACAACAGCCTCAGCCAGGGGTAGCCGCTGCCTTGGCAGCAGCGTGTAGTTCCACTCGCCGTGGAAGGCGTCGGGGCGCAGGTAGAGGGTCGCCATGTCGGCGTCGCTGACCCGGAGGCCAGCCGGGTAGGCGTTGGTGTCGAGCCGGCTGCGGACCCGCAGGCCGGTCTGGGTCGTCGTCGCGGCGATGAGCTTGACGATCACCTCGTGGCTGACCAGCGGCTTGCCCCGCCAGTTCATGGTGATGGCGGAAAAGAGCCGGTGCTCGATCTTGTCGAAGCGGTCGCCCGGGAGGGTGCCCGGCGGATGCTCGCCCACGCCCTCGAGGCCGAGGCCCACGTCTTCCTCGTACGTCTACGGAGACGGCATCTGGCTCGGTGCCGGGCTCGAGGTGGAGAAGTCCTGCCTGCTGGTCGTCATCGGGGCCCGCGAGGACGGACAGCAGGAACTTCTGAGCGATGGGTCTCGGCTACCGCGAGAGCACCGAGTCCTGGGCGGGTGTCCTGCGCGACCTGCGCGCGCGGGGTCTCGCGGCACCCCTCCTCGCGATCGGCGACGGCGGGCTCGGCCGGTGGGCAGCCCTCGCCGAGGTGTACCCGACCACCCGCCACCAGAGATGCTGGAACCACCGGGCCATGAACGTGGTCGATCGGCTCCCCAGGCGCCTCTGGCCCGAGGCGCGCCCGCGCCTCCGCGAGGTCTGGTCGGCCCCCACGAGGGTCGCCTGCGAGGCGCGCCGTGACGAGACCGCCCACTGGCTCCACGAGCAGGGCCAGGACCCGGCGGCCGAGACGCTCTATCGCGACTGGGACGACTTCACCACCTTCTACGACTTCCCGGCCGAGCACTGGCTCCACCTGCGCACGAGGAACGCAATCGAGTCGGTCTTCGCCGGCGTCCGGCTTCGAACGAACGTCGCCAAGCGGGCAAGGGTCCGCGAGAACGCGCTCTACCTCGTGTTCAAGATCGTCGAGCGCCTGGGCCGTCACTGGCGGGTCCTTGAACGGCGGGGCGACGGTCATGACCCTCGTCCTGGGCGGCGAGCAGTTCGTCGACGGGATCCTCGTCAGACAGCCACCGGAGGAGGCGGTGCGAGCGGCCTGATCACGTCAAGCTGGAAGGGAGTTTCCACGCAGGTTGACAAAAGCTCACCGCGGTCCAGATGGCCGACTACAAGCGGCAGCGTGAGGCGCCTGCCCTCGCGCGGGAACTCGGTATCGAGCTGCCGACCTCGACCGACTAGACACGCCCGCCGCGCGTCAGCCGGGCGCGTGCGGATCGGGCACTCGGGACGCGTGGGTAGGTCCTCCGCCACGCGTCCCTTCATATTCCGCCCAGACGATCACCTACAAGGCGGTTGCGCAGATGCGCCCCTGTCTGAGGTCAGGTCGCGGGCGAACTCGTCAGAGCGTCCTTGCTGGCCGGGTCAGCGACCGCACTCTCGTGCGATCCTTGGCGATCGGCCGTCGAGCCGCCATCACCGACCAGCAGTCTTCAAGGTGCTGTGCTCTGAGCACCGGACGCGAGCGTCGATGACAGACCGGCGATCGAAACTGCACCATCTAGTGGCGTCGCGACTGTCCCATCCGCCTGAACGGGGAAGGCGAGGAAGGCCATGGGCTGCTTCATCGCACCTGTGCCGTCTGCCGCCAGCGACGGCTTCAGGAACAGAACGTACTTGGTCTTGGCGCTAAGCGTTACAGGCGGGCTGACGTCGAACTTGTCGCATCCGATCTGGCCACCCTCGACCACCACGGTGATCTGCCCTGGCGCACGCGCTCCAGCCACAGCCTGCTCGACGGTCACCTGGTATGGCGTAAGGATGTAGAACTCGTTGCCCTCGCCGATCTTCTCGCCGGGTTTCGGCCCATTCCCAGTTGGCGAATTCCAGAAGGGTGCCCCTTCACTCGTGACAGTGCCGACGACCACGTCTTTGCTCACCGGCCGCAGGTTCTCAAGCGTGGGGTCCAAGGAGTCGATGGACTCATACAGCGTTACGCAGTCCGCTGCCGTCGATGCGGCAGCCGCGGACTGGCTGGCGTCAGACGACGCGCTGATCGTCGCCGCAGGACTATCCAGAGGCGCGCTCGGCGCACCTGCACGCGTGCAGCCGACGACGACCAGTGCGGCAGCTAGGACTGCGAGGCGGACCACGTGTCGGCTCATTTGTGTTCCCCCTTACGGACCGACCGGTGCGCTGTACGTTTGATTGAGGAGATACTGATCGTCGATGGAGGGGCCTGTCGCATAGCTGTGCCCCATGCAGGTAGCCTGCGAACCCGTATGGCCGTTCACCGTGATGTGGTTGAAGCCGAGAATATGCAGGAACTCGTGGCATTCGACCGGACGGTAGCCCGCCGTGAAGGTGGCAGCGATGTTGTACTTCGTGTAGCCCGTGTAGAAGTAGTGATCCGATCCAGCTGTCGATAGGCTTCTGGCGTAGGCGTTGTCATTCGGGTCGTTGTAGGCGTAGTTGCTGATCTGGTAGGTCCCGACCGATGGTGCGAGGTTCGGAGCCGGCCCGGTCAGGTCCGTGTACTTCCCGAGGATGAAGTTGATATCGCCGTACGGGTCGCCCGGCAATTGCTGGAGGGATGAGCTGTTGAGGTAGTACAGCGTGATCGGCGTCCCGTCCAAATTCGTGCGCCAGCGCACGCACGGGTTGGCAGCGTCGCCACACGTGTATGGCTGGGTCGGTGGGCTGTCCGCGTAGTTGCCCTCGCGCTGCGACCACATCAGAGAAGGATCCGTCTGGGCAGGTCGCCATGCTCCGCCCTGGTAGATCTCACCCTTGGCACGAAAGGCCGGACGATCGCGATACTGCTTGCTCCACGCGCTGCCACCGGGCGGGATCGAGTTGTCTGTGATTGGGTAGGAAGTCGCGCCGGTGACGTTGGGGGAACTGTAGAGAATGATCGTTTCACGCAGGTTGAAGGTCGACGAAGACTCGTTGTACACGCGAGACCACACTGTCGCGCAGTAGGCAGACTGGCGCAGCTCGACCCGCCCGATCCTTGCGCCGGTCGACGAGTAGATGATTGCCGTGTCAAGGATGGTCACTGGGTGCGAGCCGTCCCCACACGGTGTTGCGCCCGGGTTCGTGCCGTCGTAGGGCAAAGCCAGCACCGGCGGCGCGAAGACCAAGGACGATGCCATGAGAAGGATGGCCACGGATGCTGCCCGCCATCGAAGTGTTCTCATGTCCCCCTCGCTCGCAGTGGCGTTCAAGGGCACCGTACGCCGGGGTAATCCCGGTCGTCAAGTGCAGGATCGCCTCGGGCAATCGAAGTGCTGGCGGCATCCGGCCAGATCCGATATCGGCATCGCGTCTCGCCGACCCGATAACCCACGCGTTGGTGGGTCCGGCCATCACTGCACACCCATCAACGATCCGGCGCACGTAAGCCGCAGTTATCTCAGCTCGCCGATTCCGGTTATGTGGTGAGTTCACGCACGACTGCGCGCACCGGTTGACCCACCAATGGTCTCGGCTCCGATAATCGCGGCCGCTCCGGATAAGGAACAGACGTTCTAACCGGGGCAGCGTTTCGGAGTCACGGCCATGACGCGGAAGGTCACTGCCAAGGACGGCGCGGACGCCGTCGCGTTGCTCGACAAGGAGCACGCCACCCGCAAGCGGACGCCCCGCCTGCACCTCGATCCCACCACCGGTGCAACGGTCCTCGAACCGAAGCGGCCGGCTGCCAAGGCGGCCGCGCCGAAGCCGGCCCCCAAGGCGTCGAAGGCGGCGCTGGTGCGCGCGCTGCTCGACGAGGGGAAGACGGTCAAGGAGATCGCGGCGGCGCTCAAGGACAAGGGCGTCAGCTGGTCCTATGCCTGGGACGTGGCTGCCGCGTACGAGCGCAAGACCGGCAAGACGTTCATCGCCAGCCACGCCACGGACGGTGCGAAGTGAGCGGCGCCGTCATGCTGCCCGAGGACGCGCCCATGCGCGAGCTGGTGTCGGCCTGGGCTCGATCGCTGAGGTCCCGCCGCAAGAGCCCGGCGACGATCGAGGTCTACACGCGGGCCGTCCTCGAGTTCGACCGGTTCGCCACGGCACAGGGGTTCCCGCGCGAGGCCGAGAAGGTCCGGCGAGCTCACCTGGAGGCGTTCATCGAGGATCAGGGGACGCGGCTCGCACCGGCCACTGCGTCCGTGAGGTTCACGGCGCTGGGCGTGTTCTTCAAGTGGCTGCTGGACGAACAGGAGATCGCCCGCCATCCGTTCGGTGGGATGCAGCACCCGAAAGTGCCGGAGACGATGCCGAAGGTGATCTCGACCGATCAGGTCGCGGCGCTGCTCAAGGCCTGCGAAGGCCCGTCGTTCCGACAGCGGCGCGATCGGGCCATCCTCGGGATCATGGTGGACGCCGGATGTCGTCGTGCCGAGGTGGCGGGCATGACGCTCGACGCGATCGACCTCGACGCCCAGACGGTCAGGGTCACGGGGAAGGGGTCGAAGACCCGGACGGTGTTCTACTCGGCCAAGACCGGCGAGGCGATCGACCGCTACCTCCGCATCCGCGACAAGCACCGCGCCCACGGCCTGCCCAACGTCTGGCTCGGCGCCAACGGGCCGCTCACGTCGGATGGCATCGCCGAGGTGGTGCGCCGCCGCTCGGAGATGGCCGGGGTCCTGCGCGACGACGGCAGGCCACTGCACCCGCACCTGCTGCGCCACCGCTGGGCTGATCTGGCGATGACCAACAACATGCCGCTCGACTCGATGCTGGAGCTCGGCGGCTGGGCGGACACGCGCACGGCGCTCCGGTACGGACGCGCCCGGCGGGCCGACCGAGCGATCGAGGCCGCGCGGCGGCTGTTCGGAGAAACCGCCTGAGCCCTCGCAGCCCGGTCGCTGCCGCGGGTTCCGACACGACGAGGCGCGAGTGGGTGGCCACCGCGCCTCGTTGGCGTCTCGGGCGTTCTAGGCGATGTTCTGGACAGGTGAATCTTGGGGCGAATCTGGGGCTTCTGGGATGCGCCGACTTCGACTTGACACCCCGTGGCGGCCTCCATCATTGTTGGGACACAGACAACACAGATCACCGGCAGGCGAGCCCGGAGTGATCCGGTCCCAAGCTCGACAACATAGGGAGGCAACGCCTCACCTGCCGTAGCGCGGAGCATGAAGTCGGCCGCACCGAAAGGTGCTGGCCTCATGCCCGACACGCCCGCGACGAGGAAGCGGCCCGGCCCGCAGCCCGGCTTCCGCAAAGGCCCGTCGCTCCCACCGCCCGAAGTCCTGAACGCCCGGACGCCGTTTGCACGCGCGCTCGTCGAGCGTCGGCTCCAGCTCGGCATGACCCAGCGGGATCTGGCCCAGACGTCCGGCGTGCCCGAGACGTCGGTCAGCATCTACGAGTCCGGCGACACGCGGCCCGGCCCGCGATCACGCGCCAAGCTCGAACTCGCGCTGGGCTGCGAACTGCCCCCGTTCGAGGACCAGCAGGAGCTCCCGCTGACGCCGGCCCAGCTTGAGCAGGCGAAGCGCCAGCTGGGGATCGAGTGATGGGCCTCAGTGTGGAGCAGGTCCGCCGCGCCCAGTCGCTCGGTGGACGCATCGGCGCCGCGAAGAAGCACTTGCTGTTCGGCGGCCCCTCGATGGCCGAGGCTGCCCGTGCTCGTCGCGCCTACCGCGCGAGCTTCGAGGTCGCCCACGGAGGCGACCCCCGCGAGTACGCCGATATTCCCCAGCGGCTCCGGCCCGTGGGGCTGTGCCGCGCGTGCCCCGACCGGATCGAGGTGCCCCAGGACTGGACGCCTGACCAGCGCCGCGAGTTCGCCGACGGGCTGCGGTCGCTCCATTACGGACGGCTCGCGCTGCTGGCCGTCGCCAAGCGGAGGGCGAGGGGATGACGCGCGCCATGACCTACGCCATCACCACACCCACGGGGAGGCCCGGCCGATCCGAGGTCACGGGCTGGGGGCTCCGCTGCGAGCACGGCGTCACGACGACGGACGACGTGGAGCGGGCCTTCACGCCGGGCCAGATCCTCAACCGGCTGGTCGCGGCCCGGATGGAGCTGCCAGCGGAGACGTCGAACGCGGTGTGCTCGATCGTGGCCGCGCGGAGCCTGCTCGGGATCCTGCACACGACCCGCTGGGGCTGTGACTGCGGCGTCCTTCCGCAGCCTCTCGGCGCACTGCTTCGAGAAGCTGATGGAGGTCCGGTTCAGTGATCCCCGTCACTCGACTGAACCATGCCATCGCGCTCGGCGTACTGTCCTGCATCGCGGTCCTCGCTTCCGGTGGGAGGGGTGCCCGCAGGCCGTCACGGTTTGACCTGCGGGGTTGCGACACTACGCGCAGCACCGTGGACGCTCGCAACCGGCGGGCCGTGCGATGAGGGTCGCCGTCGATCCGAGAGCCCGGCTCGACAGGTGGGCCGGCCTCCTCGCGCCGGTCGCGTGGAAGGCGGGCCGAGCGGGCTTCAAGGCCCATTGCCCAGCCCACGACGACACGACGGCATCGCTCGACGTGGACATCCGGGATGGCCGGTTCTTCTGGATGTGCCGCTCCGGCTGCGCACAGCGGGACGTGGCGGAGGCCGTCAAGGGGCTCGGCAACGGCCACGGCGCGCACGCCGACGTGGAGGCCACCACCCCCGTCGTCCAGCGGAGGCTCAGGCGCGCGGGCACGCGTGATCCGTTCCAGGAGCTGGCGGACATGTGCGCCGTGGGCCGCCGCGACATTGACCGGCTGGCCCGGAAGGGCTGGCTCGGGACCCGCGGCTCGGCGGTCGCGTTCCTGTTCGGCGAGGGGTTCCCTGCCAAGACCCGCGACCTCGCGAAGCCGAAGAAGGAAGGCATCCGCTGGATCGGGGACGACGAGGCGAAGGCGCCGCCGATCTGGCCGCTGCTCGACGACTACCCGGCGACGATCTGGCTGACCGAGGGCGAGACCGACTGCATCGTGCTCCGATCGCGCGGGCTCGATGCGTTCGCCGTCACCAAGGGTGCGGGAACCGGCCTCACACCGGCTCAGATCGACGCTCTCCGGAGGCGCGGTGTCGGCCGGGTCGTCGTCGCCTTCGACGCCGATCCCGCGGGACGTGACGGAGCTAGCGAACAAGTCGCCTCGATCGTGGCCGTCGGGCTTGACGTGGGCACGGTCCAGCCGCCTGCCTACGACCCGCTCACGGGCACGGGCAAGGACTGGCGCGACTGGCAGCGGGCCGGAGGCACCACGGTGCCCGAGCCCACAGACGCCACGCCACCGCCGTTCTTCATCGGCCACGGCGCCGCGCTCGCCATCGCCGCGGAAGACGTCCAGTGGGTCGTGCCCCACCTCATCGCCGAGGGCGACAAGGTGATGATCGCCGGGCCGCAGAAGTCGCTCAAGACGTTCCTCGCGCTCGACCTGACGAGGGCGCTCGCGGCCGGTGGCGAGTTCCTGGGCCGACCGGAGTGGACGGTCGAGACGCCGCGCCGCGTGGCGTTCATCGAGGAGGAGGGCTCGCCGTCGCTGTTCTTCCGGCGGGTCGCGAAGATGGGCGAGATCGCCGACGGCCGGATCGCCTGGGCCCACCGGCGGGGCTTCAAGTTCACGGACGAAGCGGCGGTCTCGACGCTGATCGAGCGCCTGCAAGCGTTCGATCCCGCGGCCGCGATCTTCGACCCGATGCAGCGGATGACGCCTGGCATCGACGAGAACGACGCGAGCAAGACGGGGGTCGTGTGGGACGCGATCCAGCGCATCCAGCTCGCGCTACCGCGGATGGCGGTCGTCGTCATCCACCACGCGAACAAGCAGGCGCGGCTGTCGTGGGAGTCGATCCGCGGCTCCTCGCGACACGCCGGCGAAGTGGACCTCGGCGTCTTCGTCGAGAAGGAGGGCGAGGACCTGCTTCGCGTCGTGATCGACGGCCGCGACGTGCCGACCGCCACCGGCTACGGCGACGCGCTGCTTGTCCACTACTCCGTCACCTCCGACGCCTTCTCGCTGACCGACACCGGCACGCGGGTCCGGATCAAGAAGACCGGGGGCAGGACCAGCCGGACGAGCGACGAGTCGAAGGGCCTCGTGCTCGACGCGGTCAAGGAACAGCCGGGCTCGACGCGCAAGCAGATCGCGCTGGCGCTCGACATCGACGAGTACACGGTCGGCGAGTACCTGCGCGACCTCGAACGCGAGGGCGCCATCAGCGGGTTTCAGCCGTCCGTGACCAAGCCTAAGAAGTACGCCGCGAAGGAAGGTGAGTGATGCGCCGTTCACGTCGTTGGGTTCCTCGTCGTTGGCCACGTCGTTGGCCAACAGCTGCGTGCACAGTCGCGTCGTTGTTGGGTTCCACAACGACTAGTGACGACGGCCAACGGCAACGACGACACGAGGGCGATGGGGGATGTGGGATGCCGCCGCGACGGCGGGGACGCCTTCCTTCCGCCCATGCCCCGCGAGATGGCGTGCAGCAAGGTGACTGGGTAAGGATCGATTACGTGGACTGCGGGCGCGACGCCACGAGTCGCCCACGCACGAACCTGCCTCGCGTCGCCGCACCGATCGTGGGCGGTTATCCGGCGACCCCACCCCACCCTCTACATCTGGCACCGCGAGCCACCGACGCCGACGCGCTCCAGAACCGCGCAGCGCTGGCATCAGCCGGAGCAGCGGCTAGCCGTCGTGTTGCTTCAATCGAGGCAGGACGCTGATGGCCCGGACCTGCATCACCTGCTCCCACGAGCAGCGGGACGAGATTGAGGGTGCCCTGCTGTCGGGCCGTCCGCTCGCAGCGGTGGCGCGCCAGCACAACATCAACCGCGATGCGCTGATGCGGCACCGGAACTCGCACATGTCGAGTGCCCTCGCCGCTGCGTCTTCGGCGAAGTCGATCGAGGTGCAGGACTCCGCCATCCGCCTGATCGATCGCGTGACCGCCCTGCTCAACGACACGCAGGGGATCCTCTCGACGGCGCAGGCGGACGGCAAACCGTCGATCGCGCTGGCGGCGATCCGCGAGGCCCGCGGGCTGCTGGAGACCTACGGCAAGGTCACCGGCGAGTTGAAGCCTGACGGCGCGGTGACCGTGCAGGTGCTCAACGTCGCGACGAACCCCGAGTGGCAGGCGATCAAGCAGGCGCTGTTCCGCACGTTCGCCCAGTTGCCCAACGGCGAGGAGGCGCGGGTCCTGTTCGCCGCCGAGATGCGCGCGATCGAGGGGTACCAGGAGCCCGCACCGAAGGCGATCGGGCCTCGTGCCGTCGCGCCCTACCGCGAGCCCGCGGAGGTAGGCGAGTTCGAGGAGGCGGACGATGCATGACCTGGTCGCGGACCTCGTTGCCGCCGTCGATCCCGTCACCTTCGCGCGGCGCTGCGAGGTCGAACCGTACGGATGGCAGATCGACGCCCTGCGATCGACGGCACCACGCGAGGCGTGGGCGGTCACGCGGCAGGGAGGCAAGAGCACGGCGGCATCGCTGCTCGCGGTCCACACGGCGATCTACCGGCCACGGAGCACGACCCTGCTCGTGTCCCCTGGGCAACGCCAGTCGGGCGAGCTGTTCGCGAAGTCGAAGTTCTACTACCGCCTGCTGGGCAAGCCCGCGGGTGCCGTCAGCGATGCCGCGACGATGCTGGAGACGGAATCAGGGAGCCGGATCATCGCCGTCCCCGGTGGCACGGGCGGCGCGACGGTGCGCGCCTACTCGGCCGACCTGATCCTCGTGGACGAGGCGGCGCAGGTAGACGATGCGACGTTCACGGCAGTGCGTCCGATGGTCGCGGCGACCGGCGGTCGGATCATCCTCCTGTCCTCGCCCTGGGGTCGCGAGGGGTTCTTCGCGGACGCCGTGACCGGCACCACGCCGGGCTGGGTCGTCCGCCGAGTCCCTGCCGAGGGCATCCACGATCCGGCGTTCCTGGCGTCTGAGCGGGCGTCCATGACGGAAGCCGACTACCTGCGCGAGTACGAGGTCTCGTTCGAGGCGCTGACGGCCGGCGTCTGGACGGAGGCCCAGTGGCAGGCGCTCACCGATCCCACGGTCATGTCCTACGCCGCACGGCTGCACGCCCTCGAAAGGAGCACCAATGTCTGACGTCCTCCACTACGAGTCGATCCTGCCCGAGGACACGGCGCTCGTGGGCAGGTTCACGGCCGGGCTCGACCTCGCACGCCGACAAGACAGGTCCATCTTGACGGTGGTCGAGCATGTCCACGTGCTGTCCGGCACGGAAACGGCGTCCTCCCCAGAGCGTTGGGTTCCCGCCCACTGCCGCCACGACCTGATCCTCGCCGAGCAGGTCCCGGCGTCCTCGTACACCCAGCAGATCGACTGGGTCGCGGGCGTCCTCGCCCCGTTCGGCGTCCACGTCTGGCTCGCCTACGACGCGTCAGGCGGTGGGGCGAACGTCGGCGAGGACATCATCCAGCCGACATGGCGGAAGCACGGCTGGAACCCGCCGCGGGCCATCGTCATCGGACCCGGAGGCAACGACCCTCGGAACCTCGACCACGCCCCGGAGGACGCGCTCATCACTCGGCTCGCCGAGCAGGTGGCGACCCGACAGCTCCGGCTCGCCGCCGACCTGCCGGGCCGCGACGACCTCTGGCGGAAGCGCTCAACCTCAAACCCTCGCTCACGCGGGCGCGCCGCCTGCTCACATTCGGCGCCCAGAAGGGGCACGACGACCGGGTGTTCAGCCTGGCGCTCGCCCTGTGGCCGCGTTCGCGCTGGGCGGACGCCAAGAAGTGCCTGCGGGTGGCCGCCGCTGATCGTCGCGTCCTCGCCCCCGACGGCGCGATCTACCCCCACCTCAGCGCCGTTCCCACGGAATGGGCGCAGCCGTACGACCCGTACGCCCCGACCAACAGCAGCACGTACCAGAGGAGCATCCGATGACCCGAGACCGCGCACGCGCCCTCCGCAAGGACTTCCGAGCGAGGAGTGCCACCATCGCGCAGCAGTACCACGCGTCCCAGCTCGACCAGTACCCGCCGGAGTACCGCGCCCGCGAGGGCGAGCGCATCCTCAGGGAGTACCGCTTCGCGGAGGCGACGCTCGCGTCCGAGATGCAGAAGTGGAACTACGCCCAGCAGGTCGAGGCCGCTCGCCTGCGGCACCTCGAACCGATGGGCGACACGGCTACCGAGACCCGGCGCCTTCGCGAGCGCATGGAGATCGCCGAACTCACCGAGCAGTACCGCGACAACAAGGTGCAGGCGAGTAACACCCTGATCCCGCAGGCGCGTGAGTACCTCGCCAATGGCAACCTCGATCGGGCCCGCGTCCTGTTCGAGGCGGCCAAGAACGTCGGCGCCCACGACGGCTCACTGGAAGCGGCGATCGAGCGCGCGCTGGACGCCTCGGTCCCGCATCGTCGGAAGGCCGTCGAGATCGCGGTCGCCGCCCAGGACGAGTTCGAGCTGTCGCGGCGAGACATCGCGGCGGCACGCCTCGCCCACCGGATCGGCACGCAGCAGGAACTCGTGCGCGCCGGCACCGCGGTCCAGATGGCGGACTACAAGCGCCGGCAGGAGGCCCCCGTCCTCGCGCGGGAGTTTGGGATCGAGCTGCCGACCTCGACCGACTAGACACGCCCACCGCGCGTCAGCCGGGCGCGCACGGATCGGGCACCCGGGACGCGTGGGTAGGTCCTCCGCCCACGCGTCCCTTCATGTTCTGTCCAGACGATCGCCTACAAGGTGGTCGCTCGGACAGGCCCCTGTCTGTGGTCGGATCGAATGCGATCCCGTCGTGTCGTCCTTGCTGGCCGGCTCAGCGACTGCGCTCTGGTGAGGATCAAGGCCCGAACAGAGCGCCTTTGATGGCCTCGCGGGCAACCTGCCGGAGTACGTCCGCGAACGCCCCGACTGCCTCGCCTCGCGCTTTGGCGAGCAGCTTCTTCGTCTGGACAACGGCGAGATCGGTTCGCGGCGTCTCGGCAACCAGGTCGGCGAGGTTCGCCTTGAGTCGGGCCTTCTCCTCGTCGGTCAGGCCATCCATCTCATCGGCCAGTTCACGTGCGGCTGCCAGCTTCGCCTCGGTCCACGGGAATGCCTTGCCACACGAGTAGCAGAACGTGGGGGCGGAGGGGCCGCTGCCCCCGATCACGACGACAGAACTGTGGTAGTAGCCTCGGATGCTGGTATTGCATGAGGGGCACGTGGTGGTGGTCGGCTGCCCGCACTTCTCGCAGAACGCCTCGTTGTGCTGCGGCGCGCTGGATGCCATCGAGTTGACCATGTGCCCGTTGGCACACACCTGCGCTGTGTCGTAGTAGCTCTCGCGCTCCCTGCCGTACCAGGTCATGCCCCGGTCTCCTGCTAGTGCCTGCCGTTACCGTTGCCGACGACCTTCTGGGCAGTCCCGAGGTCGGCATCGCTCAGCAGGTGGTCCTCGTCGTCGTAGAACCTCAGCCGCGACGCCTCGACGTACTCACCGGCCAACTCGAACCCCAGCCATGCCCGATCCAGACGCTCGGCGGCCCAGCCCGTCGTCATCGAGCCGCCGAAGATGTCGAGCACGACGTCTCCGGGATCGGTCAGGAAGCGGATGAACCACTCGGGCAGCTGGACGGGGAACCTCGCCGGGTGCACCTTCAACCCGCGCTCGGTGAGCATGGCGATGTAGCGCCCGTTCGAGTCGTTGTTCCCCATCGTCAGTACGTTGCCGGGGATCGCGCCGCCGAGGTCCTTCTGCCATCCCGCCTTGGCGAGGTGTCCGCTGGGTCGCCGGGTGTTGTGGGGCGGTTAGTGCGTTCCAGGCTCCTCAATCGGCGTCCTGCCTCCGTCGTGCCGCCCTAGGACCAGCTCCACGGACGGCCCAGCCAAGCGGAACGCGATGAACCCGAGCGCAGCACCCAGCGTGTTGAGGATGACGTCGTCTATGTCGGCCGTCCTGTAGGTATAGCCCAGCCATGACGAGATGAGCCACTGTGTGAGCTCGATAGCGCAACTCGTAACGATCGCCGCCATGACGACCCGCAGTGCCGTTGGGCGCCGTGTCGGGAGCAAAGCCGCAAAGAACCCGAACGGCACGAACATGACGACGTTCGCGACGAGGACGCGCAGTTGAGATCCATCGAGCCCTTCACGGATGACCGGACCTATGGTTGCGAGGGGCACGAGGTTGTTGCCGAGGAACTGTGACGACCGCTCGCTCTCGATCAGCTCATGTTGGTAGGGCAAGGGGAACAGGGTGACCGCGACGACGCCTAACCCCCATGCTCCGAGCGCGAGGTAGATCAGGAACACGCCGATACCGACCTTGCGACGTTTCGCAACCGCGGCCGCAATGAGGGCGACGAGCGGCGCCACAAGCACGAGGATTCCGGCACTGATCAATCGACTGCTCCAAGGTGGCTGGAGGTGGCGAACCACCTCCAGCCAGCGGCTCTCCCGGTTCGGTTAGTTCGAGAACATGTGGACGTCGTTGCTGCGGACTCTCACGCCGTCGTTGGCCTTCTCGAAGCGGAACCAGTAGTCCCCGCTCCCGACGTTCGTCCACCTGCCCGAGCCGAATCCGTCGCGCCATACCGACACAGAACCGATGAAGTCGTCGTTGCAGATGAACAGGAAACAACTGTGACGGTAGAGCTTGATCGTGTAGGTCTTGATGTTCGCGCCCGGGGCGCTCGAGAACGAGTCGAGCTCGATGTTCATGTTGCTGTGGTCGTAGGAGCGGACTGCCCCGTTCAGGGCGACCGTGAAGTCGAGCGTCGACCAGTAGCTGCTGGCGAGCGCCATTCCCGGCAGCACCATGAGGAGCATGCTCGCGGCTACGAGAGCAGCCTTGACACGCTTGAACCGTGACAGATCGCGCAATGCCTTCCCTGCATCCGCCGGCCCATGGCAGGCCGGGTCATCGCGCACAATACCATCTGGTCATCTGGTCATCTGGTCATCTGGTCATCTGTGGTCATCTGGTCAACTGTGTGCTGCGATCATCGTGCACTACCACACTGCTGGGCTGAACTACTGGGACGCGACCTCTACCCATGGATCGGAAACGCACCGCATAACCTACGCGTTGGTGAGTCCGGCATTCACTGCACGCCCACCAACGATCCGGCGCACGTAAGTCGCAGATAAGTGGCGCGCTGTACGGTGCGCTCCGGACATCCGTCCCGCCGGTAGTGCCCCCTACGGGACGGATGTTCGACCCCATTGCCCGCCGCCGGGCCCGCCGGGGAGTCGTCCAACCCGTGGAGCCCTCCAGCGCGCCGTGGCGCCTGCTCGAACCATCGGAACCTGAAGCACCGGCAGCCCAGCCGGGTCCGCGCGACCTCCCGTGGCGCGCCATCGCCGTCTCCCTCGTGGTCACGGCGGTCGCCATCGGGGCCTTCCTGCTCGCCGCGCGATCCGACCCGCCGGTCGGGGTGGACGGTGCGACGGGTATCGAGGCCGGATCCGCCGATCCAGGGGGGCTGTCGACGGATCCGGCCCCCGGCACCGCCGGACTGGTGGTGGAGGTCGGCGGCGCGGTCCTTCGCCCGGGGGTGTACCGGCTGCCTCCGGGATCGCGCATCGGAGACGCGATCGCCGCCGCCGGCGGCTTCGGGCCGCGCGTGGATGCGGCCGCCGCGGACACGCGGCTGAACCTGGCGGCGCCGCTCACCGACGGCGGCGAGGTTCACGTCCCGAGCCGGGATGAGGCGCCGAGCACGGGCGGCACGGCCGGCGGGCCGGGCGGCGGCGCGGCCGGTGGCACGGTCGGTGGCAGGGCCGGTGGCACCTCACCCACGGACCTCAACACCGCCTCCGCGGAACAGCTCGACCTGCTGCCGGGCATCGGGCCCGCGACCGCGGCCAAGATCATCGCGGCCCGCGAGGAGCGCCCGTTCGCGTCGGTGGACGACCTGCGGTCGCGCAAGGTCGTCGGGGAAGCGACGCTCGAGAAGATCCGGAACCTGGTGACGGTCGGACCGTGAGCGCCGTCCCCGCGCGCCTGCCGCGCAGCGCGTGGCTCGCCGCCGGAACGGCGCTCGGTGCCTTCGGCGGGGCGGCGGTCACGGCGGGCCCGGAGCCCGCCGGTGCCGCGCTCGTGGCGGGGCTCGGCCTTGCCGCGGTCGGCGCCTGGATCCGGGGTCGCTCCCGGGCCGGGCGAGGCGTGGAGCTGCTCGCCGCGGGGATCGGCCTGGTGCTCGTCGCGCTCCGGATCCTCGTCGGGCCCGCGCCCGGGGCCCCGCCACCGCTTCCGGCGGACTCGGAGGGACCGTGGCTCGCCACGGTGGAATCCGTCGGGTCGCCGCGGAACGGGGACCAGGTCGCGCGTCTGCGACTCGGCGGTGCAAAGGGCACGGTCGTCGTCGCGGCGACACTGCCGGCCTACCCGGACGTGGCCGCCGGGACGCTCGTCGAGGTGAGCGGGAGGCTCCGGCCGCCACCCGACGATGACCCATACGGGGAGTACCTGCGCCGGACGGGCGCCTCGGGGAGCCTCGACGGCACCGGCCTCCGCGTGCTCGAGCCAGGCCCGCCGGCCACGCTCCAGGCCCTCCGCGACGGCGCGGGGGACGCGCTGCGCCTGGCCCTGCCCGAGCCGGAGGCCGGGCTCGCGGCCGGCATCCTCATCGGCCTGCGGGAGCGTGTCGACCGCGACCTTGCCGGGGACTTCGCGACCGCCGGCACCAGCCACGTGGTCGCCATCTCGGGCTGGAACATCGCGATCGTTGCCGGGATCGTCGGGGCCCTGATGCGCGGTCGCCCCAGGCGGCTGGTCGCGGTGGTCGTCGGCGGCACGATCGCCGCCTATGTCGTCGTGGCCGGCGCCTCGCCATCCGTGGTTCGGGCCGCCGTGATGGCGTCGGTCGTGCTCGTCGCCCGCGAGTCAGGACGCGCCGGCCGCGCCCCGGCGGCGCTCGCCTGGGCGGCTGCGCTCCTGCTCCTGGCCGAGCCGGGGATGATCGAGGATGCCGGGTTCCGCCTCTCCGTGATGGCGACGGCCGGGCTCCTAGCGTGGGCGACGCCGCTGGGGCGGCGGATCGGTGCCATCGGCGGCGGGCGGATGCCGGGCTGGCTCGCCGAGAGCCTCGGCATCTCGCTCGCGGCCCAGGCCGCGACGCTCCCCGACGTGCTGGCGACGTTCGGGCGGCTGTCGCTCGTCTCGCCGGCGGTCAACCTGCTGGTCGTGCCACTGGTCCCGGTCGCGATGGCCGGTGGCGTGCTGGCCCTCGCGGGCGGCGCGCTGGTGATGCTCGGTGCGCCGGCGTGGATCGCGACCCTGGCGGGCCTTCCCGGCTGGCTCGTGCTCCACCTGATGGTCGCGTTCGTGCGGGCCGGCGCGGGGCTCCCGTTCGCTGCCGTCGAGCTGCCTCCTGGGCTCGCCGCCCCGGCCGGGCTGGCGGCGGCACTCGCCCTCGCCGTGGTCGTGGCCTGGCTCCGGCGGCGAGGCCGGCCACGCGGCCGGCACCGGCACCGGCGCGCCCCCCGTCACGAGACCGCGCCCGCGCCGGCCACCCGCCCCGCCCGCGCGGGCCGGCCGCCAGGTCGGTCCCTGCCCCGGCTGGGCACGGGCGCCCGTGCCCTCCTGGTCGCCCTGCTGGTCGCGGTCACGATCGGGTCGGCCGCGATCGTGGACGCGGCGACCCGCGAGACACGGCTGGTCGTGCTCGACATCGGGCAGGGTGACGCGATCCTGCTGGAGAGTCACACCGGCGCCCGGATGCTGGTCGATGGCGGCCCCGACCCGCAACGCCTGCTGGTCGAGCTGGACGCGCGAATTCCACCGTGGGATCGCCGGATCGACATCGTCGTACTCACGCATCCCCATGAGGATCACGTGGCAGGGCTGGCCGGCCTGCTCGACCGGTATCTCGTCCGGCACGTGTACGAATTGGGGATGCACGGGCCCGGCCCCGGGTGGGCGGCCTGGAACGCGCGCCTGGCCGACGGTCCGCCGCGCGGCCTGCTCGCGAACGGCGCGCAGATCAGGCTGGGCGAGATCTCGCTCCGCGTGCTGTGGCCGGACGCGGGTACCGTGCCCGTCGACCCGCCCGACAGCGGTGCGGGGATCAACAACGAGTCGATCGTGCTCCTGGGCGAGGCGAACCGGCGCCGCTTCCTGCTCACCGGCGACGCGGAGCAGGACATCGATCCGCTGCTCCTGGCCCGTGGCCTGCCCCGGCTGGACGTGCTCAAGGTCGCCCACCACGGCAGCGCGACGGCGACGACGCAGGCCCTCCTGGCCGCCACGCGCCCGGCCGTCGCGGTGATCTCGGTCGGGGCGGGGAATACCTACGGGCACCCGGCACCGACGACGCTCGCGCGGCTCCGGGCCGCCGGGTCGCGGGTGTACCGGACGGATCGGGACGGCAGCGTCGAGATCGACCTGCGCGAGGCCGGGACCGTGGTGCACGCCTCGGGCAGCCGCGGAACGGGGTTCGCGACCCCCACGAGCTCAGCTGGGTCACCGGCCCCGTCGCCCTCGCCAGCGGGGCCGGTCGGCTTCGCCGCGTACGGCGCAGCCCGGGCGGCGCCCCTCGGCTACGATCCTTCGCATGACCGTCCCTGGGCGCCGCGAGGCCGCCCGCCTGTTGCTGTCCCTGGAACCACCCGGCTGGTTCCTGCGGCATTCGTGCGCCGTCGCGGACGTGGCCTCGTGGCTCGCGGTACGGGTGGCGGCGAAGGGGCGGGCGACGGACGTGACGCTGGTCTGTGTCGCGGCGCTGCTGCACGACGTGGACAAGCTGCCAGCGGCCCGCGTCCCGGCCCATCTCCCCCACGGCGAGGGCTCCGCGGCCTGGCTCGCCGGTCAGGGCTGGCCCGAGCTGGGTGAGGCGGTCCGATACCACCCCGTGACCTGCCTCGCCGACGATGCCAGGGCGGCCTGGCTCGCGGCGGCCGGGTTGGAGACGAAGATCGTGGCCTATGCGGACAAGCGCGCCGGCCAGCGGCTGGAGTCGATGGATGCCCGGTTCGCCTCGTGGCGCCGCCGGTATCCGTCCGGCCCGGGCGACGACGTCGCCGGGTCGCCGGGCGCGGCCGCCGGCTGGGACGACGCCCGCGCGTCGCGCGTGCTCGATCGCGCGAGGGCCCTGGAACGCGAGGTGTGCGAGGCGGCCGGCGTTCGCCCCGGTGACGTCGGCCGGCTCCGCTGGTCGCGCCGCGCCCTGCGGGAGGCTGCCCGGTGAGCGTCGACGCCCCGTTCCTCGCCTACTTCCGGGGCGATGACGGGTACGCCCTGGACCGGGCCGCTGCGGCGGTCGCGCAGCGCCTCGAGCGCGACAGCGGCGTCCGCCCGGAGCGATGGCGCGAGAGCGGAGCCGCCACGGACGCCTCCGCGATCGTGGAGCGCGTCGCGACGGCACCGTTGTTCGGCGGCGGGACGGTCGCGGTGGTCGTGGACCCCGCGCCGCTGCTCAGGTCGAAGGACGCCCGGGAGGCGCTGGAGCGGGCGATTCGCAGCGTCGCTCCCGGCAACGCGCTCGTGTTCATCGAGCAGGGGGACGCCGGCAACCGGCGCGCGGCGGCGCTCAGGAATCTCGAGGATGCCGTCAAGCGAGCCGGCGGCACGGCCAGGGAATACAGGGCTCCCCGCGCGGGCGAGCTCGCCGGATGGATCGCGGGCCGGGCGAAGGAGCGGAACCTCGACCTGTCGCGGGACGCGGCCCAGGCGCTTGCCCGGCGGGTCGGCGGCTTCGTCCAGGAAGGCGACGTGGACCGCCAGCGGCAGGGCTCCCTCGCCGTGGCCGAGCTGGAGAAGCTCGCGCTCTACCGCCCCGGCGGCCAGATCACCGCCGACGACGTCAAGGCACTGGTGTCCGAGGTCGTGCCCGACTCGACCTGGGCCTTCCTCGACGCCATCGCGGAGCGCCGCGTCGACGATGCCGGCCGGCTGCTGGACCACCTGCTCGAGTCCACCCCGGAGCCCGTGATCCTCGTCCAGCTCCATCGCCGGCTCCGGGAGCTGACGATGGCGGCGGACATGGCCGCCTCGCGCGCCACTCCGGCCGAGATGGTGAAGGCCATCGGCGGGCATCCGTACCGGGTCCAGAAGATCGCGGAGCAGGCTCGCCGCTGGAAGCCCGCCGAGCTCGAGGTGGCGCTCGACGGCGTCCTGGAGCTCGATGCGATGGTCAAGGGGGCGCCGGACTCGTTCCGCACCAACCAGCAGCGCCGGCTGGCGTTCGTCCTCTGGGTGCGGGACCTCGTGCACACCGGCGTGGAACCGGGAGCTCGGGCCCGCTGAGGCCGTGCTCCGGGCGGGTCCTCCGGGCGGGTGGGGTCGTGGCCGGTCGGTCGCCTGAGGCCGGTCAGTCCACGGAGGCCGGTCAGTCGGCCGAGGACCAGGCCTCCTCCTGGAGGACGACGTCGCTCTCGATCGCGAACACGCACCGTCCCTCGCCGAGGTCGAGCAGCTCGATCAGCTCCGGATCGATGTACAGCTGGTGGCAGTCCTCGCACAGCCCGCCCGGGATCCCGAAGCACAGCCGCTCGGTCCGATCGGCCAGCCGGAAGGTCGTGTCGAACCGGGTGATGATGAGGCGCCGGCTGCAGCCGGGACAGCGATCGCGAAGGCCCGACGACACGGGGTCCGTCTCCGGATGGGATCGACCCCAGCGGCCGAACACCTGCGACAGATGCTAGGAAGGGTGGTGCGGCCGGGACATGACCCAGCGGTACCCCTCGGGCCGGTACCCAGCGCGGGGCGAGCCGGCCGGCCGCGGCTACTGGACCCGGAGGACGATCCTGGCTCCCGACCAGTGGCGCTCGAGCTGGTAGTAGTCCCGCTCCGGCGGCGTGAACACGTGGACGATCACGGACCCGAAGTCCAGCAGCACCCAGTGCGACTCCGGTGTCCCCTCGCGCCCGATCGGCTTGACGCGCTCCTCCCGCAGCCCCTCCACGATCCCGTCCGCGATCGCGCTGATCTGGCGCTCCGATCCGCCGGAGCAGATCACGAACGCGTCGGCCAGCGTCGTCAGCTCGCCGAGGTCCAGCAGCACGATGTCGGCCGCCTTCTTGTCCTCCGCAAGCTCGACGATCCTCCGGGCGAGGTCGAGCGGCGCGCGATCGGATGACGGCGCCGCGGTGTCGCGGGCCGGCAGACCGTCCGGGCGGGGAGCGGAAGAGGGGGCGGGATCGGTCACGGGGTCGGGGTCCTCCATTCAGGTCCGGTGTACAGGCGATGGTCGGCGATGTAGCGCGCGACCGCGTCGGGAACGAGGTAGCGGACGGAGCGCCCGACGGCCGCCCGTCGCCGCACCACGCTACCCGAGATGGGCAACAGGGGCCCGGGCAGGAACCGGATCCGGTCCTCACGACCCGGAAGGTGCCCGGCGACCCAGCCGCCGTCCAGCAGCTCGTGCCCGGCGCGCGGCACGACCGCGAGGCGGCTGAGCTCCAGGATGCGGTCCGGCTCGCGCCAGGTCGGGAACCCGGCCAGCGCCTCCGCCGACAGGATGAGCCACGGATCCGAGGCGTCTCCCCCACGGTCCGCGCGCAGTGCCAGCAGCGTGTCGACGGTGTACGAGGCACCGCCGCGGTCGAGCTCGAGGCGGCTCACGGCGAACGCCGCATTCCCCGCCACCGCCAGCTCCACCATCGCCAGGCGGTGCCGCGCGCTCGTGACGGGGCGTCCGGGCTTGTGGGGCGGGTTGGCGGCGGGAACCAGCAGCACCCGTTCCAGCCCGAGGGTCTCCCGCACCTCCTCCGCGATGGCGAGGTGCCCGTGATGGATCGGGTCGAAGGTGCCGCCGAGGATGCCCAGGGAACCGGGCACCGCCGGGGTGGGCGGCGCGACGACCGGCGACCCGATCGACGCGCGCGAGACCGCTGCGTCCGAGGCGTCCGGTCCGGGCGGGGATCCGCCCGTCACGCGTCATCCCCTGGCGGGTCCCACTCGAGCTCCTGGCCGGCGACCCTGACGCTGTCGCCCGGCCGGATGCCCGCCTTGCGCAGCGCCCCGTCGATCCCCAGGCGCACCAGCTCGCGCTGGAACCGCTCGGCCGACTCCTCGTTGTCGAAGTTGGTCTGGACCACCAGCCGCTCGATCCGCTTGCCGCGCACCCGGAACGCGCCGTCCTCGCGCTCGAGCGAGAACCCGTCCCCGGCGGCCTCCAGCCGATGGACGACCACGCCCCCGGGCTCCGGCGGTTCCGCCATCGCCTCGGCGTTCGGCAGCAGCGCTCCGACGGCCGCCCGGAGCTCGTCCAGGCCGGCGCCGGTCTCGGCTGAGATCGCCAGCGCGGGGACCGCGGCTTCCCGCATGGCGTCGCGGAACGCCGGCCAGGCCTCGCGCGCGCCCGCGAGGTCCACCTTGTTGAACACGACCAGGATCGGGCGGGCCAGGAGGGCGGGGTCGTGAGCCGCCAGCTCGTCCCGGATGACGTCGTGGTCCCAGCGCGGATCGCGCGCCGAACCGTCCACCACGTGCAGCAGGATCCGGGTCCGCTCCACGTGCCGCAGGAACGCGTGACCCAGGCCGGCGCCGGAGGAGGCGCCCTCGATCAACCCCGGCACGTCCGCGATCGTCGGGCGCCGTCCGTCGTCCACGCCGAGGTCCATCACGCCCAGGTTCGGCTCGAGGGTCGTGAACGGATAGGGCGCGATCTTCGGCCGTGCCGCCGTGAGCGCCGCGAGCAGCGTGGACTTGCCGGCGTTGGGCAGGCCAACCAGGCCGACATCCGCGATCAGGCGCAGCTCCAGGCGCAGCGTCCGCTCCTCGCCCGGCTCGCCCTTCTGGGCGTGCTTCGGCGCCTGGTGCGTGGCGGTCGCGAAGTGGACGTTGCCCAGCCCCCCGCGCCCGCCCCTCCCGACCATCACCTCCTGGCCGACCGCGACCAGGTCTGCGATCAGGGCCCCGGTCTCCGCGTCGAGGACCGCCGTGCCGGGAGGCACGGCCAGGAACAGGTCGTCGCCCGCCCTGCCGTGACGCTTCGCGCGCTCGCCGCGACCGCCGGCCGTGGCGCTGAACTGGTGCTTGTAGCGGAAGTCCCGCAGGGTCGTCTGGCCGGCGTCCACGCGCAGGTACACGGACCCGCCTCGCCCGCCGTCGCCACCATCGGGACCACCGCGGGGGACGTGGGCCTCGCGCCTGAAGGTGGACGCCCCATCGCCGCCCGCGCCGGCGCGCACGACGATGCGGACCTCATCGAGGAACATCGGGGGCATTGTCGCATGGGCCCTGCGTCAGGCCGGACGACACCCGAACGACGACGGAGGACGCCGGACGCGTCCGGTGCCGGCTACAGGTAGCGCAGCGGGTTGACGCGGGTGCCCCCGTTCCAGACGCCGCCCGACCAGACCTCGAAGTGCAGGTGTGGACCCGTGGCGTTGCCGGACATGCCGACCCGTCCGACCTGCTGGCCGCGGGCGACCGACTGGCCGGTGCCCACCGTGACGGCCGACATGTGGTTGTAGGTCGTGGACAGGCCGCTTCCGTGTGAGATCCAGACCTGGTACCCGCCGCCGTTCGACTTCCAGCCGGCGAAGATGACCCGCCCGCCGGCGGCGGCCACGACCGTGGAGCCGGCGTCCGCCGCGATGTCGAGGCCGTAGTGGCCGTAGTGGAAGTACTGGCTGATGTAGTTGTTGCCGCCGATCACGGGCCAGCGCAGCGGACCACCCGTGTAGCGCGTCGTGCTCGAGGACCGGCTGCTGGTCGCCGCCCGCGCCGCCGTCACCGCCCTGGGCGTCGGCTTCGGGGTGGGCTTCGGGGTCGGGATCGGCGCGCCCCTGGCGCCGGGCAGCACGAGGACCTGCCCGACGACGAGCGTCGGATCCTCGAGCCCGTTGAAGGCGACGATGTCGGACGCGTCCAGGCCGTACTTCGCGGCCAGCGAGTCCAGCGTGTCGGATGGCCCCACGGTGACCACCATGCCGCTGACCGGGGGGATCCGCAGGACCTGCCCGACGTGGAGCGCGTCCTTGGCGCTGAGCTTGTTCGCCCACCACAGCGTCATCGTCGAGACGCGGAACTGGCGCGCGATCGTCACCAGGGTGTCGCCGGACCTGACCTTGTAGCTGCGGATCAGGTCGGCGCCGTCCTCGACGGTGGTCTCCGGCGCGTAGCCGGTGAGCAGCGTGCCGTCGTCCAGGAACGCTCCCGCGTCGACTGGCGTGGTCTCGGCGCCGGGGGCGGTGATCTCGTCACCCGGGACCCTGAACGGCTGGAAGCTCGGCCCGTCACGCGAGCCGGCGGCAAGGGCGGCGTCACGCGCGTCCGCCGCGGCGGGATCGACACCGCCGCCGATGGCGATACGGACGGTACTGCCACTGCCCTGGGTGCCGCCGACGGCGCCCTGTGGGGTGGTCGGCAGCAGGGCGAACAGCGAGGCCACGGCGACGATCGCGGCGACCGCGATCGGAAGGGCGCGCTCCGCGGTGGTGAAGGGGCGGAGGGCGGCGACCAAGGCCGAGGCGAGGGAGCTCGGGGCGATGGTGTGGCTCCGGAACCGGGACCGGATCGCGCGTGCGGCGCGGATGCTGCGGCCGTTGATCCGGGACGTCGACGATGCTCGAGGGCGGTCGGGTCGCAGGAGGTCGTGGTGACGCTCCGCGCCGTCCGTTGGCTTCTGCAATACGGTCTCCTGGCGGGGACGAGACGGGCTGGGAGCGGGCCCACTGGGGGCGAATGTCCGATCGTCCTTGGTCGCGATGCGAGGCTGGGACTCCCCGCGGCCGATCCCGGCGATCCGGGTCAACCAGTGAATTCGGCCGAACCCTACCAGACCGTCTGCGGGTCGCGCAAACGCCAGGACCGTGTCACGACCGCATTTCTGGGGGCCGTTGGTCACCGATTCGGGGGACCAATGGATCGAATCAGGGTATTTCGCCCGACGGTCCTCGCGGCGCCCGGTGCGCCCGGCGGGCCGACGCCCGCCGGCGACGTGCTACTCGAGGCTCTTGGTCAGGGTCGCCAGGAACTGGGCGTTGTTCTCGGTCTTCGCGATCCGGTTCAGGAGCAGCTCGATGCCCTCGTTGGTGCCGACCGCGGACAGCATCCTGCGCATCGTCCACACCATCTTGAGGGTCCCTTCCTCGAGGAGCAGCTCCTCCCGGCGGGTGCCGGAACGCTGGACGTCGATCGCGGGGAAGATCCGCTTCTCGGCCAGCTTCCGGTCCAGGATCAGCTCCGAGTTGCCGGTCCCCTTGAACTCCTCGTAGATCACGTCGTCCATGCGGGAGCCGGTGTCCACGAGGCAGGTCCCGATGATCGTGAGCGAGCCGCCCTCCTCGATCTTCCGGGCGGCGCCGAAGAACCGCTTGGGCGGATACAGGGCGATCGGGTCGATGCCGCCCGACAGGGTCCGGCCGCTGGGCGGGAGGGCGAGGTTGTAGGCGCGCGCGAGGCGCGTGATCGAGTCCAGCAGGATCACGACGTCGCGCCCGGTCTCCACCTGCCGCTTGGCGATCTCGAGCGCCATCTCGGCGACATGGGTGTGGTTCTCGGTCGGCTCGTCGAAGGTGGAGCTGATGACCTCGCCGTGGACGGAGCGGCGCATGTCCGTGACCTCTTCCGGCCGCTCCCCGATGAGGGCGACCATCAGGAGGATGTCCGGGTAGTTGGCCGTGATGCCGTTCGCGATGTTCTTGAGCAGCATCGTCTTGCCCGCCTTGGGCGGGCTCACGATCAGCGCGCGCTGGCCCTTGCCCAGGGGGTTGACGAGGTTGACCAGCCGCTGGCTGAGGTTCGTGGGATCCGACTCGAGGTTGATCAGCTCGATCGGGTGGATCGGCGTCAGGTCGTTGAAGAACGGGCGGCGGCGCGCGGCCTCGGTGTCCACGCCGTTGACGCTGTCGACACGGATCAGGCCCCAGTACTTCTCGCCCTCGCGCGGGGCGCGGACGGCCCCGGTGACCCGGTCACCGACACGCAGCCCGAACCGGCGCACCTGGCTCGACGACACGTACACGTCGTCGGCGCTGGGGAGCAGGCCATGGCGGCGCATGAACCCGTAGCCTTCCTCCACGATGTCGAGGATGCCGAAGGCGTAGTCGAGACCCGCCCGCTCGGTCTGGCGCTGGAGGATGAGGTCGACCAGGTCCTCGCGGCGCTCGCCCGACGCGGGCGTGATGTCCAGGCGCGAGCCCACGTCACGGAGCTCCTTGACCGACATCTCGCTCAGGTCGCGGATGTCCAGGTCGTTGCGCTCGCGCGCGGCCTCGAGCTCTGCAACCTCGTCCTGCTCGGTGACGGGCAGGCGGCTGGTCTGGGGGCGACGGCGGGGCCGACGGTTGCGGGTCGGGCGCTGGTCGGAACCGTTCGGCATGGGGTTGGGCAAGCTCCAAGGGTGGAGTCCGGCACCGGATGGATCCGGCGGGGAACGATGGGTCGCACCACGGGGCCGTCCATCGCGCGGAATTGGGATGCTGTCGCACGCGGCCGGTGGGGATGCTTGGAGCATATCGCGCGCCACTGCGCCGCGTCAACGATTCGTACGCTGCGTCCATCCGCGCGTCGGTCGTGCGTCGGGCGCGCGCGGGCGCCCGATTGGCCATCCACCGATGCAGTGCGTACCAGTCGCAATCGTCGGCGGGCGACCGTGCCGGTGGCGTGTCCGGTTCCGACGTGCGGAGCGTGGACCGCGGGCCCGACCTGGCCGCCTACAGATCCGGTGCGTGCTGGACCGGATGCAGCTGGCCGAACACGTACACCATCGTTGGGTGACGGCAGCGGGGGCCTCTCGCGGCGCGGTGAACGCACCCTGTCGGTGGCTGGCCAACCGGACGTGCGAGGCAGCCGGTTACGACGCGCCCCATCGTTGGGCGGCCAGGTCGAGGTTGGGCGGCCAGGTCGAGGTTGGGCGGCCAGGTCGAGGTTGGGCGGCCAGGTCGAGGTTGGGCGGCCAGGTCGAGGCTGGGCGGCCAGGTCGAGGCTGGGCGGCCAGGTCGAGGCTGGGCGGCCGGTCGAGGGGCGCGACCGGGGCGCGACCGGCGCGTGGGCGACCGGGCTACCCGGCCGTTGCGGCCATCGCGGCGCGGGCGGCCTCCCAGTCCTTCTTGAAGCGAACGATCCCGGCGTCCGTGAGCGGATGGTGGATCATCTGCTGCAGGACCTTGAACGGGACCGTGGCGATGTGCGCCCCGGCCAGCGCCGACTCCGTGACGTGACGCGGATGGCGGACCGACGCGGACAGCACCTCCGCGTCGAGGTCATAGAAGTTGACGATCTCCGCGAGTTCGCGGATGACGATCATCCCCTCCTCGTTGATGTCGTCCAGCCGGCCCACGAACGGCGACAGCAGGGACGCGCCCGCCTTGGCCGCGAGCAGCCCCTGGTTGGCCGTGAAGATCAGGGTGCAGTTGGTCCTGATGCCCTCGGCCCTGAAGCGCTTGATCGCCTCCAGGCCGTTCTCGGTCATCGCGACCTTGACGATGATGTTGTCGGCTAGCTTCGCGAAGTGACGGCCCTCGGTGAGCATGCCCTCGACGTCGTCCGCGATGACCTCCGCGGAGACCGGGCCGGGGGTGAGGGTGCAGATCTCCCGCAGGACGTCGTCGTAGGTCCGCCCCTCGACCCTGGCGTACAGGGACGGGTTGGTGGTGACGCCGTCGATGACGCCCCACCGGACGCCGGTGCGGATCTCCTCGATGTCGGCGGTGTCGAGAAACAGCTTCATGGGACCACAGCTCCTGGGCGTGTCGTTCGTCTTGGGTGCCCAGTCTACGTCCGGGGTCGGATCAGGAAGCGGACGCGGCCTCGGTCGAGACGTCGCCGATGCCATCCCCGGCGTCCAGCTCCGGTCCCGGGCCCACCGCCGTCAGCCGCGGCTCCCGCCCCTCGTGCAGCGCGAGCGCGGTCGAGACGAACCCGTGGAACAGCGGGTGCGGGCGCTCCGGCCGGGACTTGAACTCCGGGTGGAACTGGCTGGCCACGAACCACGGGTGGTCCCGGAGCTCCACGATCTCCACCAGGCGGCTGTCGGGCGACATGCCGCTGAGCAGCATGCCCGCCGCCTCGAGCGTCTGGCGGTACCGGTTGTTGACCTCGAACCGGTGGCGATGGCGTTCGTACACGACCTCCTGGCCGTAGACCGCGCGCGCCTTCGACCCCGGCAGCAGCTTCGCCGGGTACAGGCCCAGGCGCATCGTGCCGCCCTTGTCCTCCAGGTCCCGCTGGTCGGGCATGAAATCGATGACCGGGTTCGCGGTGAACATGTCGAACTCGGTCGAGTTGACGTCCTCCGAGCCGAGGGCCTCACGCGCGAACTCGATCACCGCGCACTGCAGGCCGAGGCACAGCCCGAGGTACGGGAGCCCATGCTTGCGCGCCCAGCGGGCGGCGAGGACCTTGCCCTCGATGCCGCGATGGCCGAAGCCGCCCGGCACCAGCACGCCGGCGGCGCCGTGCAGCTCCTCGCCCACGTTCCCGGGCGTGAGCGTCTCGGAATTCACCCAGCGGACCTTCGCGTCCACGCCGTTGGCCCAGGCCGCGTGCTTGAGCGACTCGGTCACGGACAGATACGCGTCCGGCAGCTCGATGTACTTGCCGACGAGCGCGATCTCCAGGGTGGGTTTGGGGGTCTTGATCCGCTCGACCAGCGCCGTCCACGAGGCCAGGTCCGGCGCGACGTCGGGATCGCCCAGCCCGAGCTCACGGACGACGAGCCGGCCGAGGCCGAACTCCTCGAACTGGAGCGGGACCTCGTAGATCGTGTCGGCCGTCGCGGCCGGGATCACCGCGTCCACGTCCACGTCCGTGAACAGCGCGATCTTCTCCCGGATCTCGTGGGGGACCTCGCTGTCCGAGCGGAGCACGATGACGTCCGGCTGGATGCCGATCCCGCGCAGCTCCTTGACCGAGTGCTGGGTGGGCTTGGTCTTCAGCTCGCCGGTCGCGGCCAGCTCCGGCAGCAGCGTCACGTGGACGTACAGCACGTTGTGGCGCCCGACGTCCTTGCGCATCTGGCGGATCGCCTCGAGGAACGGCAGGCTCTCGATGTCGCCGACCGTGCCGCCGACCTCGACGATCACCACGTCCGGGTCACCCGTCCGCGCGACGCGCGTGATCCGCTCCTTGATCTCGTTGGTGATGTGCGGGATGACCTGGACCGTGCCGCCCAGGTAGTCCCCGCGGCGCTCCTTCGCGATCACGGCCTGGTAGATGCGGCCGGTCGTGACGTTGGAGCCCTGGGTGAGGTTCTCGTCGATGAACCGCTCGTAGTGCCCCAGGTCGAGGTCCGTCTCGGCGCCATCGTCCGTGACGAACACCTCGCCGTGCTGGTACGGCGACATCGTGCCCGGGTCCACGTTGATGTACGGGTCGAGCTTGAGGATGGAGACCTTGAACCCGCGCGCCTTGAGCAGGCGGCCGATGCTGGCGGCGGTGATGCCCTTGCCGAGCGAGGAGGTGACGCCTCCGGTCACAAAGACATACTTCGCCATGGGTCGCGGTCCTCCGGGGGTTTTTCCAATGCTAGCGGACGGACCGCCCACCGACAAGGTGGATCGATGGTCGACGGTTGCCCGCCGGCGGCGGTCAGGCCCTTGCCGGGCCCTGCCACCATGGGCCCCCAAACCCTTTCCGGAGGTCAGCCATGGAGTTCGTCGACGTCGTCATGAAGCGCCGCGCCGTCCGCCGGTTCGAGGAGGGCGGCGCCGATCGCGAGGTCATCGAGCGGATCGCGCGGCTCGCCCAGCGGACGCCCTCGGCGGGGTTCAGCCAGGGACATCGGCTGGTCGTGGTGTGGTCGGCGGCGGTGGTGGGCGGCGGTGGTCGGCGGCGGTGAACGCGAGGAGGTCGTCGAGCGTGTCCGTGAGGCAGCGCCGGTGGGCCGTAGCGGCCGTGCTGCCGTCGCCCGACCGCCGGCCGTGCCTGTGAGACCCGAATGTTGGTCGGGGACCGGTCGCGGCGCCGATAAGCCACCGTTGAGGCCCTTCTGGTTGACTGGCAGGCACGCTCGCCCCGCCCGGGCGAACCCCGTCGACGAACAGGGAGCGTGGCCGTGGGCGAGACGCGATTGCAGCGGCAGATCCGGGCGCAGGACCGCAAGGTCCGCGAGACGGTGGCCAGGTCGATCCGCGACCTGCGTGAGGACGAGGCCCTGACGCGCACGGCGGTCGCCGAGGCGGCCGGCATCGATCGGTCGCACCTGGGTCGCATCGAATCCGGTCAGCGCGCGGCGAGCCTGGCGTCGCTCTCGGCCATCGCGACCGTGCTCGGCGCCGACCTGTCGATCCGCCTCTACCCGACCACGGGCCCCCTGATCCGCGACAGGATCCAGGCGGTGATGGTCGAGGCGCTGCTGTCCGAGCTCGACCGGCGGTGGATCGGCTCGCCGGAGGTACCCGTCTACCGCCCGGCCCGCGGCGTGATCGACCTCGTCCTGTCCGGCAGGCAGGAGCCCGTGATCGTCGCGTCGGAGTTCAACTCGGAGCTTCGACGCCTGGAGCAGCAGATCCGCTGGCACCGCGAGAAGGAGGCGTCGCTGCCGTCGGCCGACCTGTGGCGCTTCGCGCCGGCGGAGGAGGCGCCGATGACCTCGAGGCTCCTCGTGCTTCGCTCCACTCGATCCCTCCGGGAGCTGGCGCAGCGGTTCGAAGGGACGCTGCAGTCAGCGTATCCGGCGCGCTGTCGGGACGCGGTCGCGGCGCTCACCGGATCGCTCGTCCCGTGGCCCGGTGCGGCGATCGTGTGGATGATCGTGGAGCGTGGACGGGCGAGGCTGCTGGACGGCCCACCACGCGGGGGTGCGCCTGGGGCGTTGAGACGAGCGTGTCTCCGGGTCAACGAAGCCGAGCCCAAGCCTCGGCCATGGCGTGCGCCCGCTCGCTTCGGCCCGCCTGCGTGACTCACGGACACGCGAGAGGGCTTGGCGGGCGCTGGGTCACGGGGTGCGGGGCGCAGCGGCGAGTTTGACGTCGTTTCGCGGGTCTCACAGGCACGCGCCTGGCTGGGGGTGGGCACGCCCCGAGATGCGAGCCAGGTTTGACGTCGTTTCGCGGGTCTCACAGGCACGCGCCCGGCCGAGGCAGGGCCAGCGCAACCGGGCCTCAGCCCCCGGGCGGCACCGGATCGAAGCGGCCGGGGCCCCACACCTCGGCGCCGCAGAACAGCGGCCGCCTGCGCGGCCCCGGCAGCGACGAGGGATCAGCCGCGAACGTGGCCAGCTGCTCCTCCAGCCAGGCGTGGATCTCGGCGAACGCGGCGAACCGCTCGAACGCCCAGCCGTTCTCCAGGCAGATCCGCACCAGCGAATGCTTCGCGAACACCACGTCCGCGTAGCCGGCGGCGTAGCGGTCCGACTCGCCATCCCCGATGAACACGACCGCCCGACCCGCCGCCTGGTGGGCCAGCACCCGGTTGCGCTTGCAGGTGCCGCACACGAAGCAGTCCGGGGCGCCGTTGGGGAACGCGATCCGCGCACCCTCCGGACCGAACGTGGTCGATGCGGTGACCACCGAGATGTCCCCCACCCCGAGCGCGCGGAGCGCGGGCTCGATGAAGAAGCCGAACCCGTCCGACACCACCTCGACCGGGATCCCGGCCGCCTTCGCCCGCTCGGCGAACGGGCGAAACGAGGGGTCGTGGGGCTGCGCGGCCGCGACGGCGAGCAGGGCGGCCTCATCGGCGGAGATGCGTCCCACCTCCCAGGCCATGAGTCGCCGCGAACCCACCCGGCTGGTGTAGGAGTCCGCCACGAGCGCCTCCCATTCCTCGGTCGCGAACTCGGCCAGCAGCGTGTCCGAGACGTCCGTTCGCGCGATCGTCCCGTCGTAGTCGACGAGGATCGCGATCGGCGGCTGCCCGGCAAGGAGCGGCGGCACCGGCAGCGGACGCTCCCCGCCCGCGCGCGGGGGATCAGGCAGGGGCAGGGGCAGGGGCCGCGTCATCGGGTCGTGGGCAGTCGCGATCGCACGGCCGCCGGCACGACGGTCGGCCGCCGGGTGAGCCACACGCCCAGGACGATCACCGCGCCGCCGGCGATCTGCGCGATACCGACCGGCTCCTGCAGGAACAGCGCCCCGAGCGCCACCGCGCCCGCCGGGGTCAGGAACTGGATCGACGAGGCCCGCGTGGGACCCACGAAGCGGATGGCATTGAACACCAGCACGTTCGAGATGCCGGCCGCCAGCGCACCCGAATACAGGATCGCGACGAGGGTCAGGGGCGTGATGCCGGATGGCGGCTGGAGGACGGCCTCCCCGATCCCCAGCGGGACCAGGACGATGGTGCCCGCCACGACGGTCCACGTCGTGGCGGCGAGCGGGTCCACCCAGCGCAGGACACGTGTCCCGCCGACCGTGTACACGGCCCACAGCAGGGCCGCCGCGAGCGTCAGCCCGTCCCCCAGCAGGGACGACCCCAGCGACAGCTCGTGGCCGGCCGTGATCACTGCTGCCACGCCCGCGAAGGCGATGAGCCCCCCGGCGAGCTTCGGCGGCGTGAGGCGATCCATGCCGACGGCTCCGGCGAGCAGCGCCGTGAGGACCGGCGACGCGGCGATGATCAGCGCGGAATCGCCGGCGCTGATCCGCGTGAGCCCGATCGTCCACAGGACCTGGTAGATGCCGAAGCCCAGCACGCCCAGCCCCAGCAGGACGCGGGTCTGGCCGGCGGGCGGCCGGATCGTCCCCTGGCGGTGGTGGAGGATCGCCAGCAGCGTCAGCGAGGCGACGACATACCGCGCACCGGTGAAGGTCAGCGGCCCGAGGACCCCGATGGACGCCTTGACCACGACGAAGTTGGCCGACCACACGGCGACCGCCACGAGGACGCCCAGCTCCGCGAGCCGGCGCGCCCGGGGCGTGACGGCCGGGCGAACCTGGGCGCCGCCCGACGCACCGCCGGGGGATATCGAGGCACCGCCCGGCGCCATCGATGCAGGGCCGGCCGGCGGGTGACGGCGAGCGGGCGCGGACACGGAGACGCCCGCCGGGCCGGCGGGCGTCGGACACGGGCTTCCGGGACCGGCGGACGGGCGATCCGCCGGCGGAGGCGTGTCGATCAGGCGCCTTCCTGCTCGAGATCGAGCGCCTCCTCGTCGTCCTCCTCGGTCAGCTTCAGCCAGACGAACAACCCGGCCAGCACCACCAGCGGGATGACGATCAGCGCGCCCAGGGTCACCCCGAGCGCAATGGCAACGGTCCGCAGAGCCTTCATCGGGTGGGACCTCCTTCGTTACGACGTACTTGCGAGATTGTGCCGGGTACGGGGCGGGCTGTCACGACCCGGCTGCCGTGGCGACCCGGCTGCCGTGGCGACCCGGCCGGTGTCACCGGACCCGGCCGGTGTCACGACCCGGCCGACACGGGACCGGCGCGCAGCGTGGGTCCCCTGGCGACGAGCTCCGCGATCTCGTCGCGCGTGAACTCCGCGATCTGGTGGTGCGAGCCGCCCTGGCCACCCTCGAGGAGCCGGATCACGTACGCGCCGTCCTGCTCGAACAGGAACACGTCCTTGGGCTTCTGCTCGTCGATCCAGCGACCGATGACCCGCAGCCCCTGCTCGTACGGACCGCCGCGCGCGGCGTCCAGCGCGGCTGCGGATCCCCGCCGGGCCGCAGCTTCCTCCATGAACTTCGCGATGTCCTCGTCGAGGAAGGTCAGGGTCTCCTTGTCGATCGACCCGACCGACTCCGACCAGGCTCCGCCGCCGGCACCCGCCGCGACCAGCCCCTGGACGATGAAACCGTCCGGCACCTCGAGCAGGAGGATGTCCCGGGTGCCACGCGCGTCGAGGAAGGCCCCGATCGAGCGGAAGACCTCCTCGAAGTCCTGCCGCGGGCTGCCGTCGTAGATCCGCATGGCTGCTCCCTCGTGTCGGCGCCCGCCCAATGACGGTGCCCGGCGGTTACGAGCCGGTGGTCCGGTCGAGCACTCCGAGATCCCTGGCGCGTCGCTCGCTCGCCCGGAAGACGGCGGTCGCCCCGAGTGTACTGAGCGCCCCGGTCGCAAACAAGGCGATGACCATCGCGGTGGCATCCGGAGCGACGGCGGGGGGACGAGGTGGTCCCGCCGGTCAGCCCCGGAGCGCCACCGCGAGCCGGCCGGCGACCCGCGCGTTGTTGACGATCAGCGCGGTGTTCGCCGCGACCGAGGCGCCGTCCGTCAGGTCCGCGATCCGGGCCAGCAGCCAGGGCGTCAGCGCCGGGCCCGCGACCCCGGTGTGCTGCGCCTCGCGGATGGCCTGCTCGACCGCGTCGCGAGTGACGTCGTCCGGCAGCGCGTCCGCCTCGGGCACGGGGACGCACAGCAGCACCCCGGAGCCCAGGGCGAGATCGGTGTGCGCGCGCACGAGCGCGGCCGCCCCCGCGATGTCCGGGACGCTCAGCGGCGCCGGGATCCCGCTGCCGCGCGAGTAGAAGCCCGGCATCTCGTCCGTCCCCACGGCCACGACCGGCACGCCGTGCGTCTCCAGGTACTCGAGCGTGAGCGGCACGTCGAGGATCGCCTTCGGGCCCGCGCACACCACGTTGACCGACGTCCGAGCCAGCTCTTCGAGGTCGGCGGAGATATCGAGCGAGGGGCGATCTCCGCCCACGGCGCCGCGGTGGACGCCACCGATGCCGCCGGTCGCAAAGACCCGGATGCCGGCCGCGTGGGCGGCGATCATCGTCGCCGAGACCGTCGTGGCACCCCGGCCGCCGCCGGCGATCGCCGCCCCCAGGCTTGGCCTGGCGACCTTGCGGACCGTGCCGTGGGGGGCCGTCGCGAGCGCCTCGAGGGCCGCGGGCGAGAGGCCGACCAGCAGCCGGCCATCGTTGAGGGCGATCGTCGCCGGGACGGCGCCCGACTCTCGGACGGCGAGCTCGGAGGCCACGGCGACCTCGAGATTCCGGGGGTACGGCAGGCCGTGGCTGATGAGGGTCGATTCGAGGGCGACGACCGGGCGGCCACCGCGGAGCGCGTCGGCGACCTCGGCATCGATGGCGAGGCGGTCGAGGAGGGTCATGCTCCGGAGGGTACGCCGCCAGGTGCGCCGCGCGCGCCACGGCCCACGCGCGGGCGGATGCATGAGTACGCTGCCCGACATGCGAGACCAGCCACGCCGCCCGCTCCGCCGTCCAGACCCCGACATCGTCCGCCGCCAGGTGGTCCTCGAGGAGCACGACCTCGCGCCCGACGGCTCGTTCGCGGTCGTCAGCCGGCGGTTCGTGGCGGGGAACGCGTACGCCTCGAACCTGTACCTGGTGCGGATCGGGGGAACCGGCAGCCGCCATCCGGGACCCAGGCAGCTGACCCGGGGCACCGCCCGCGACATGCGCCCGGCGATCTCCCCGGATGGCCGGCGAGTCGCGTTCACGCGGCGCGAGCCCGGCTCGGACGAGGCCTCCCTGCTGGTCATCGACCTCGACGGTGGCGAGGCGGACCGGCGCCCGACCGGCCTGTCGGTGGGCGAGCTCGCGTGGTCGCCGGATGGCCGGTGGATCGCGTTCACGGCGGAGGTGGATCCGCAGCGGTTCATCGTCGGGTCGGTCGCCAAGGGCGAGCAGCCGCTCGCCCGGCACGTGAAGGAGCTGGACTGGCGGTACGACGAGGCGGGCTATCTCGATCGTCGCAGCCAGCTGCACGTCGTCGCCGCGGCCGGAGACTGGGGCACCCGGCGGTTGACCTGGCTCGATGGCGGCGTGTCACGGATCGCGTGGCGGCCCGATGGGCAGGCGATCGCCTTCGTGGCCGACCCCCGGGCGGAGGCGGACCGGCACCCGCGGTCATCGATCTGGGAGGTGCCGTTCGACGGTCGCCGGCGTGCCGCAGCTCCGGCGCCGCGCGAGATCCTCGCCCTGGCCGGTCCCGTCCGCTCGCCCGCCTACTCCCCGGACGGCCGCTGGATCGCCGGCATCGGCGTGGACGACGCGGACCACTTCGACGACCTGTCCCCGACCCTGTTCGTCGGCCCGGCCGATGGATCGGCACCCGCCCTTCCGCTGGCGCCGGACCTCGACCGGCCGGTCGGCAACTGGGCCGACACCGACCAGGCGGGCTGGCAGGCGGAGTCGCGGCCGGGTCCGGCCTGGGACGCGACCGGCGCCGTCGTCGCGCTCGTGTCCGACCGCGGACGCACGCACCCCTGGCGCTTCGAGCTGGACCCGCAGACCGGCCGGCCCGTCGGTGACCCGGTCCGGCTGGCGCGCGGCGACGTCATGGCCAACACCCTCGCGCTGGGTGGTGGGCGCGTGACCGTCACCGCGACGGTGGGGGCGCGGCCGCCGGAGCTGTGCCTGGTCGGGGAAGACGGGGAGCTGCGCCCGCTGACCACGATGGGCTCCTCGTGGGCCGATGGCCTTGCCTGGCCGGAGATGCGCGTCGTCGAGGCGCCCGGCGCCGGCGGCCCGATCGAGACCTGGATCGCATCGCCCGAGGGTGCCGGAGACGGACCCCTGCCCACGATCGTGGATGTCCACGGCGGACCCCTCGGAGCGTGGTCGCCGGCCCCGTCGCTCGAGGTCGTGCTGCTGTGCGCCCGTGGCTATCGCGTAGTGCTCCCCAACATCCGCGGGTCCACGACGTACGGCGGCGAGTGGATCCGGCCGCAGCTGGGCGACTGGGGCGGCGTGGATGCGCAGGACGTGCATTCGGCGCTGGACCACGTCATCGGCCTCGGGCTGGCGGACGCGGAACGGCTCGGCGTGCTCGGCCTGTCCTACGGCGGCTTCATGGTCAACTGGCTCGTCGGGACGACGGACCGCTTCCGGGCCGCCGTGTCCGAGAACGGCGTGACCAACCAGGTCTCCGCCTGGGCGCACAGCGACGAGGGCCCGGAATACTGCCGCGCGGCGCGGATGGGCGACCCGACGACGCCGGAGGGCGTCGAGCAACTGTGGCGCCAGTCGCCCCTGCGCAACGTGGCGAACGTCCACACGCCGCTGCTGATGCTCCAGGCAGAGGCCGACCGGCGCTGCCCGCCCGCGGACAACGAGCAGTACTTCGTGGCGCTGCGGTGGCTGGGCCGCGAGGTGGAGTACGTGCTCTACCCCGAGGAGTTCCACGTGTACCAGGCGACCGGCCGGCCGGACCGCCGGATCGACCGGATGACCCGCGTCCTCGACTGGTTCGACCGGCACATCCCGCGCTGACCGCGCACGGTGGTTTCGCGCGGTTCGCGGGCGGGTCTGCGGGCCGCTTGATGCATGGGCGGATCAGGCCACGCTCGCGGGTGTCGTGCTGATGCACCAGTGGTTCAGATCCGGGATGCGGCTGCACGGCTCGGCCGTCCAGGAGGGGGTTCGGTGCCCGGGCCACGCACCGGGTTGGCCGATCTGAACCACACGTGACTCAAGGGTCAGGGCGGGACCGTTCGTCGGGGCGGGACCGTTCGTCGGGGCGCGGAGGCGCAGGGTCGCGCCCCGGGACCTCACCTCATCCCAGGCTGAGCTCGCCGGGCGGGTTGGACAGGTGGCGCAGTGCCGTGCGGTTGGCCGCGTCGGCTCCGCGGCGGAGGGCCGCCGGGTGGGACAGGCCACGGCCGCGCGCGGCAAGCCAGGCGAACAGGAAGCCGGCATCGAACGCGTCACCCGCCCCGGTCGTGTCGATGGCGGCAACCGGAGTCGTCGCGACCTCGAGGCGGAGCACCTCCGATCCGACGCGCGCGAGGATCGTGGCGCCTTTGCGGCCGCGCTTGACGACGGCGATCGGGGCGAGATCGAGGAGGGCGTCGGGGCGCGGACCCACGACGGCCTCGGCCTCCGCGGCGGTGGCGAAGACGAGGTCCGGCGCGGCTCCGCGAACGAGGGCGCGTGCGGCGCGCCGGCCGCCCACGAGCAGTGGCCCGACCGAGGCGAGGTCCACGGTCACGAGCGCGCCGGCCGCGTGCGCAAGCCGGGCGGCCGCAAGGCCGGCATCGCCGAGGGGCTTGCCGAGCAGCGAGTAGGCCGGCAGGTGGAGGGCGTCTGCGCCGGCGAACCATGCCGGGTCCAGGTCCTCCGGGCGCAGGCGGTCGGCGGCGGCACGGTCGGCGACGAAGGAGCGCTCCCCGCCCGGCTCCACGAGCACGCCGATCCGCCCCGTCCGCGCGCCAGCGATACGGTGGGCGCGGACCTTGACGCCGTCGCCCTCGACGGCCGCGACGAGCGCGCGGCCCGGCGCGTCGCGCCCGACGGCGCAGATGAACGTCGTCCGCGCGCCGAGGCGCCCGAGCCAGCGAGCGGTCGACGCGGCCGATCCGCCCTGGCGGAGGAGCGCCCGGCCCGGCACGTCCGTGTCCCGCTCGAGCGGGCGTGCGGGCGCCAGGACGACGTCGAGGACGAGGTCGCCCAGGACCACGACGTGCGGCGGTTGCGCAGACTTGGCCACGGACCGAGGATAGCCCGCCGACCGGGCGTCGCTGCGATCGCCTGACCGGGGCGTCGCTGCGATCGCCTGACCGGGCGTCGCTGCGCTCGCCTGACCGGGCGTCGCTGCGCTCGCCTGACGAGCGCATGGATGGAGATGCGGCGATGTCCGCTCGTCAACGGAGCGGATCCATGGAGTTGCGGGCCGAACTTCATGGTCCTGCTCGTCAGGTGGGCGCGACGATGGGTTCTTCATCGGGACGCTCAGCGGGTGAGCCGACGCGCCGGCAGCCTGGCCGGCGCGTCGGGAGGCGCCGGCGGGTGCGAGGCGGGGCGAGGGGCCGGCGGGTGCGAGGCGGGGCGAGGGGCCGGCGGGTGCGAGGCGGGGCGAGGGGCCGGCGGGTGCGAGGCGGGGCGAGGGGCCGGCGGGTGCGAGGCGGGGCGAGGGGCCGGCGGGTGCGAGGCGGGGCGAGGGGCCGGCGGGTGCGAGGCGGGGCGAGGCGTCGTCGGGTGCGAGGCGGGGCGAGGCGTCGGCGGGTGCGAGGCGGGGCGAGGCGTCGGCGGGTGCGCGGCGCCGGGCGCCCGCGGCTGCGAGGCGCGGGGCGCCGGAGGTCGGGGGATCGAGCCACGCGGGGTACGATGACCGGGCGGCACAACCCCCGTCCCGCGCACTCGGAGACACCCATGACCCTCGCCACGGACCGCCTCGATCAGCTTGCCGTCGACACCATCCGCACCCTCGCGATCGACGGCGTCCAGCAGGCGAACTCCGGGCACCCCGGGGCGCCGATGGGCATGGCCCCGATGGCGTACGCGCTGTGGACCCGCCACCTGCGCCATTCCCCGACCCAGCCGGCGTGGCCGGATCGCGACCGCTTCGTGCTGTCCGCAGGCCACGCGTCGATGCTCCTCTACTCGCTGCTCCACCTCACCGGGTACGCCGTCTCGCTGGACGACCTCAAGTCGTTCCGCCAGTGGGGCTCGATCACCCCGGGCCACCCGGAGCGCGGCCTCACGCCGGGCGTCGAGGCGACCACGGGTCCGCTGGGCCAGGGCCTGGCCAATGCCGTCGGCATGGCCATTGCCGAGCGCCGCCTCGCCGCGGAGTTCAACCGCCCGGGCCACGACGTCATCGACCATCGGACGTACGTCATCTGCTCCGACGGCGACCTCCAGGAGGGCGTCGCGTCCGAGGCGTGCTCGCTGGCCGGGCACCTGGAGCTGGGCAAGCTCATCGCGCTGTACGACGACAACCGGATCCAGCTGGACGGGCCCACCGCCTGGGCGTTCAGCGAGGACGTCCTCTCGCGCTTCGACGCCTACGGCTGGCACACGCAGCGGGTCGAGGACGGCAACGACCTCGCCGCCATCTCCGCCGCCATCGAGAACGCGCAGGCGGATGATCGCCCGTCGATCATCGCGGTCCGGACCCACATCGGCTTCGGCAGCCCGAACAAGCAGGACACGCAGAAGGCCCACGGGGCGCCGCTCGGCCCGGACGAGGTCCGGCTGACCAAGGAGGCCTACGGCTGGGACCCGGACAGGATCTTCTTCGTGCCCGAGGAGGCGGCTGAGCTGTTCCGGCGGGCCGTGGGCGCCGGCAGGGACCTCGTCGCGGAGTGGGACGCCCGCCTGGACCGCTATGCCGCCGCCTTCCCGGCCGAGGCCGCCGAGCTTCAGCGCCGCGTCGCGGGCACGCTCCCGGCCGGCTGGGACGCGGGGCTCCCCGCCTGGGAGACCGGCACCGAGGTCGCCACCCGGAACGCGAGCCAGGACGCGATCCAGGCCCTGGCCGCGGCACTCCCCGAGCTGTTCGGCGGCTCGGCGGACCTGTCCGAGTCCAACCTGACGGACGTCAAGGTCAACGGGCACGACCACTTCGGCGCCGATCACCCCGGTCGCAACCTGCGGTTCGGCGTCCGCGAGCACGGCATGGGCGGGATCGTCAACGGGATCGCCTGCCACGGCGGATTCCTGCCGTACGGAGCCACCTTCCTGACGTTCAGCGACTACATGCGCGGCTCCGTCCGGCTCGCCGCGCTGTCCGATCTCCACGTGACGTACGTCTGGACGCACGACTCCGTGGGCCTGGGCGAGGACGGCCCGACCCACCAGCCCGTCGAGCATTACGCGGCCCTGCGGGCGATCCCCAACCTCTGGTTCGTCCGGCCCGGCGACGCGAACGAGGCCGCGGCGGCGTGGGCGCTGGCCGTGGAGCGCCCGACGATCGAGGGTGCCGGGTCGGGCCCGGTGGCGCTCGCGTTCACGCGCCAGAAGCTGCCCACGCTCCCCGGCACGAAGGAAGGCGCTCGCGAGGGCGTGCGGCGCGGCGGCTACGTGCTGCGCGAGGCCGCGGGTGGGGCGCCGGCGCTGATCCTCATCGGGACGGGCTCGGAGCTGCAGCTGTGCGCGGCGGCGGCGGAGCGCCTGGAGGCGGACGGGATCCCGACCCGCGTCGTGAGCCTGCCCTGCTGGGAGCGCTTCGAGGCCCAGGACCAGGCCTACCGCGACGCCGTGCTGCCGCCGTCCGTGCGCAGGCGGGTCACGGTCGAGGCCGGCGTGTCCCTGGGCTGGGAGCGCTGGGCGGGCGACGAGGGCGCGATCCTGGGCCTGGACCGGTTCGGGGCCAGCGCCCCGGCCGGCACGATCTTCGAGGCGTTCGGCTTCACCGTCGACAACGTCACGGACATTGCCCGCCGCGTGGTCCATGACGGCCTCCACGGCCGGGTGGGCGCGACCCTGCCCGCCCACGGCGCGCACTGAGCGCGCTCGAGGAGCACACGATGCGAGTCGCCTTCGCCGCCGACCACGCCGGGGCTGCCTTCAAGGGGGAGCTGATCGCGAAGCTGGCCGCCGGGCTGGGCGGCGAGCACGACCTCGTCGACCTGGGCGGCGACGGCTCCGACCCGCAGGACGACTACCCGGACTTCGCCCTGGCGCTGGCTCAGGCCGTCCGCGACGGCCGCGCCGACCGCGGCATCCTCGTCTGCGGGTCCGGCGTGGGCGCCTCCATCGCGGCCAACAAGGTGCGGGGCATCCGCGCGGCGATCTGCCACGACACGTACTCGGCCCACCAGGGCGTGGAGCATGACGACATGAACGTGCTCGTGATGGGCGCCCGGGTCATCGGCGTGGAGCCTGCGGTCGAGTGCTCGCTGGCGTTCCTCGCCGCCACGTTCTCGGGCGAACCGCGCCACGTCCGCCGCCTCGGCAAGGTCCTCGCGATCGAGGCCGAGTCCATGGGCGGCCGCTGACCGGACGGCGTCGACGGCACCCGACGGGCGTCCGGGCCTATCCTCTTGCCGCCACCAGGGTGCAGCCACCAGACCTGGACCCGCCAGCCCAACGGAGGGGCTCCATGCGCATCGGATTCATCGGACTCGGCCGGATGGGCGCGAACATGGTTCGCCGCCTGCTCCGCGACGGTCACGAGATCGTCGCGTACAACCGGACCCCCGAGAAGACGAAGGAGATCGCCGGCGAGGGCGCCGAGGCGGCCTTCTCGATCGAGGAGCTGGTCGCGAAACTCGCCAAGCCGCGCGCGGTGTGGGTCATGGTCCCGGCCGGCGACGCGACCGAGGCACAGATCGACGAGCTGCTGGAGCACCTGGAGCCCGGCGACACGATCATCGACGGCGGCAACACGAACTTCCACGACGACGTCCGGCGGCATGCCGCGCTCCAGGCGAAGGGCATCAACTACGTGGACGCCGGCACGTCGGGCGGGATCTGGGGCCTCCAGGTCGGGTACTGCCTGATGGTCGGTGGCGAACCCGGGGTCGTGAAGCCGCTGGAGCCGGTCTTCCTGTCGCTCGCGCCGGAGGGGGGATATCTCCACGTGGGCGGACCGGGCGCCGGTCACTACGTGAAGATGGTCCACAACGGCATCGAGTACGGGCTGATGCAGGCCTACGCCGAAGGCTTCGAGATCATGCACGCCAGCGACTACGACCTGGATCTCCGCGGCATCGGCGAGATGTGGAACCACGGGTCGGTCGTTCGCTCCTGGCTGCTGGAGCTGGCCGTCCGGGCGTTCGAATCACAGGGCAACGACCTCGAGCACCTCAAGGGCTGGGTCGCGGACTCCGGCGAGGGTCGCTGGACGGTCCAGGAGGCGATCGACCGGGATGTCCCGGCGCCCGTGATCACGCTGTCACTGCTCAACCGGCTCCGCTCCCGGCAGGACGAGTCCTACGGCGCCAAGGTGCTGGCCGCGCTGCGCAACGAGTTCGGCGGCCACGCCGTGAAGACGGAATAGGCATGGCTCCGCGTTCCGGCGCCGCGAGCGCGGCGGCCAAGGCGCCCCCGGCGTCCGCCTCGCCTCCCGCGGCTGCTGCGCCTCTGGTGTCGGCCGCGCTCGGGACGGCCCCTGCCGCGCCCGCCGACGCGCCCGCGAGGAAGGACGCGCCGCGCACGATGCGCGACCTCCGGCTGGCCGCGGAATCCCGCCGGCGCTCGGCCCCGGCGAAGCCCAGCGACAACCCGCTCCGGGAGGGCCTCCGCCTGGAGCGCGTCCCGGACCCGGCCGCCTTCGTGCTGTTCGGCGCCACCGGCGACCTGGCCCATCGGAAGGTGATCCCCGCGCTCTACCAGCTGTGGCGGACCCGCCTCCTGCCCCACGAGTTCATGATCGTCGCCATCGGCCGGCGCCCATACACGGACGATGCCTTCCGCGAGGAGCTGAAGGCGTCCCTGGACAAGTACTCGCGGGTCCTGCCGGTGGATCGCGAGGAGTGGGACGACCTCGCCGGGCGGATCGTCTACCACCGCGGCGACTTCGGCGACCCGGCCACCTACGCCGCCCTCGTGGAGCGCCTCGACGGGCTGGACCAGGAGCGCGGCACGCGCGGCAACCGGATCTACTACCTCGCCACCCATCCGTCGCAGTTCGCGGAGATCGTGGCGCAGCTCGGGCGGGTCGGGCTGGACCACGAGCGCCACGACGGCGGCTGGCGGCGGGTCGTCATCGAGAAGCCGTTCGGCCACGACCTGGACTCCGCGATCCGGCTCAACCGGGAGGTCGGCAAGGTCTTCCGGGAGCGGCAGGTCTACCGCATCGACCATTACCTGGGCAAGGAGACCGTCCGGAACCTCCTCGTGTTCCGGTTCGGCAACGGCATCTTCGAGCCCATCTGGAACCGCCGCCACATCGACCACGTGCAGATCACCGTGGCCGAGTCGATCGGGATCGAGGACCGCGGCGCGTTCTACGAGGAGACCGGCGCCTCGCGCGACTTCCTCCAGAACCACCTGCTCCAGCTGCTCAGCCTGGTCGCGATGGAGCCACCGGCGACGTTCGAGGCCGACGCGCTGCGGGACGAGAAGGTCAAGGTCATCCGCGCCATCACCGAGCTGAGCCCGGAGCAGGTCCGCCGGGACGTGGTCCGGGGCCAGTACGGGCCCGGCTGGGTGGCCGCCAAGCCGGTCGTCGGCTACCGCCAGGAGCCGGCGGTCGACGCGCAGTCCGAGACCGAGACGTTCATCGCGGCTCGACTCACGGTGGACGACTGGCGGTGGTCCGGCGTCCCGTTCTACCTGCGGATGGGCAAGCGGCTGCCCAAGCGGGCGACCGAGATCGCGATCCAGTTCAAGGAGGTCCCGCACCAGCTGTTCAAGGACAGCGGGGCGGAGCCCGAGGCCAACCTGCTGGCGATCCGGATCCAGCCGGACGAGGGGATCATGCTCCGCTTCGGGGCCAAGGTCCCGGGGCTCGGCATCGACGTCCGGAACGTGACCATGGACTTCACCTACGGCTCCGCGTTCCAGACCGACAGCCCGGACGCCTACGAGACGCTGATCCTCGACGCGCTGCTGGGCGACGCGTCGCTGTTCACGCGCGCCGACGAGGTCGAGCAGGCGTGGTCGATCGTGGACCCCATCATCGACACCTGGGCGGAGATGCCGTCACCGGGCTTTCCGAGCTACGAGGCGGGCACCTGGGGCCCGGAGGCGGCGGACGACCTGCTCGCCCGCGAGGGTCGCCGGTGGCGAAGGATCTGAACGCGAACGGGGGTCCGGTCGCGGTGGCGGAGCCGCCGAAGCCGGGCGAGCCCGTTCTTCGCTGGCAGTCGCGCGCCCACAGCATCGAGGACATCGAGAAGGAGCTGTCCCGGATCTGGGCCCAGCCGAACCTGATGCTCGATGGGGACGGCAAGCCGGGCGGCCGCCACATCGCCGCGCGCACCAGCGTGATGAACCTGGTCGTCGTCGCGCGCCAGCCCGAGGTCGGCGAGCGCACCGCGGAGACGATCAGCCGGCTCACGGGCCGGCACCCCAGCCGGACGCTGATCGTCCTGTCCGCGGACCCGGACGGGCCGCCCTGGCTGGACGCGCGGATCGAGGCGCACTGCGTGCTCCCGCGTGCCGACGCGCCGGAGACCTGCACCGAGATGATCTTCCTGACCGCCGGCGGGGAGACCGGGCGCCACCTGTCCGCGCTGGTCGCGCCGCTGCTCATCCACGACCTGCCGGTGACGGTGTGGTGGCCGGGCGAGCCCCAGCTCGGGTCCGGGCCGACGGACGAGCTGCTGGACGGGACGGACCGCCTGGTGGTGGACGGCGCATCGTGGTCCGGCGACGGGCTGGAGCGGCTGCGCCAGCTGGCCGCGTTGTGCGACCGCTTCGACCGCCTGTCGATCCGCGACTTCGCCCTCGTCCGCCAGTCGCGCTGGCGGGAGGCGATCGCGGCCGTGTTCGACATGCCGGAGTTCCTGCCGTTCCTGTGGCACATCCGGCGGATCGCGGTCACCTACGCCACCCACGACGAGATGGGCGCACCCGGCACGACGAACGTCATCAAGCCGCTGTACCACGTCGCGTGGCTGGCCTCGCGGCTGGGGATGTCCGTGGCCACGCCGCTGGCGCCCGTGGAGCCGAGGAGCCGCGCGACCGCTCCGGTGCGGCCCCGGCCCGGGGAGCACCCCCCGCTGCACCGCGGTCTGCAGGCGAAGCTGCGGGGCGGCTCCGGCGAGGTGGCCGTCGTCATCCGCCCCCTCGGGTCCCGGATGCCGGCCGGGACCACGTTGCGCGTCGAGATCCTCGCCGCACGGCGCGGCTCGGAGCTCCGCGCGGACGTCACCGCCGAGGCCGAGAACGTCCACGTCCACGCCTGGCTGGACGGCGTCCAGGCGATGGACCGGACGTTCAGGGCGCCCCGCCGTAACGACGTGGACCTGCTCGGCGAGGCGCTCGAGGTCGGCGGGCACGACCAGCTCGCCGTGGACACGACCCGGATGGCCGCCCTGCTCATCGGTCCCGCCCGCCACGAACACCCGCCCGGCTGAGCCCGTCCGCTCGTCCGGGCCGGCCCACCCGTCCGCGCCGGCCCCGCCCGGCTGAGCCTGTCCTCCCCCCTTCGCACGTGAGGTGCCCAGATGCCCACCCTCGCCCGCGCCACCCTCCCGGAGCTGCGCGTCCTCGACACACCCGAGGCCGTGGCCGCCGCCGCCGCCGGGGAGATCGCCCGCCTGCTGGCGGCCGCCATCGCGGAGCGCGGGGTCGCGCACTGGGCGACGACCGGCGGATCAGCTGCCCCGGGGATCTACCGGGCCCTGCGGGTCTCACCGCTCCGCGACACCGTCGCCTGGGAGCGGGTCCACGTCTGGTGGGGCGACGACCGGTTCGTGCCCGCGGACCACCCGCTGTCCAACGTGCTGCCGTTGAACCAGATCCTGCTCGACTCGGGCGGCGATGAAACCGGCTCCGGGGCCACGAGCTCCGACGTCCGTGCCGCCGGCGCCGGGGTGCGGATGCCCACCGGGAATCTGCACCCGGTGCCGGCGGCCGCGGCGATCGCGCACGGCGGCGGTCCGGCCGTGGCCGCCGAATGGTACGCGGAGGCGCTGCGCGCGGAGGGTCCGGCCCCGGACGCGTCCGGTGTCCCGGTGCTGGACGTGGTGGTGCTGGGCGTCGGCCCGGACGGGCACATCATGTCGGTGTTCCCGGGCTCGGCCGTGTGGGGCGACCCGGGTCTGTGCGCCGGCGTCCCCGCCCCGACCCACGTGGAGCCGCACGTCCCGCGCGTGACCATGCACCCGCGGGTGCTGGCGGCCGCGCGGCGGCTGCTGGTCGTGTCGACGGGGGCGTCGAAGGCGGACGTCCTCGCGCTGGCGTGGACGGGTGAGGACGCCCGGGAGCTGCCGCTGCGGGCGGCGCGCACCGGCAACGCGACATGGCTGCTGGACGAGGCCGCAGCCGCCGGGCTCCCGCGCGGGTAGCCGGGGACGGCGCGGTGGTCGCCCGCTTCCCGGAGGTTCCGTCGCGCCTCGTCGCGTCCCGCGACGAGGCGCGGATCGCCGTGTTCTCCGTGGGCACGGGGCCCGCACTGGTGCTGGTCCACGGGACCACCGGCGACCACCGGACGTGGCGCGTGGTGGCGCCGGAGCTGGCGCGGCGTCACACGCTCCATGCGATCGACCGGCGCGGGCGGGGCGACTCGGGCGACGGGCCCGCGTACGCGATCGAGCGCGAGCTGGAGGACCTGGCGGCCGTCGTGGACGCGATCGCGGCGGAGACCGGCGCCCCGGTGGACGTCGTCGGGCACTCGCTGGGCGGCCGGATCGCGCTGGGCACGAGCCTGCTGACGCCGAACGTCCGGCGGGTGGCGGCGTACGAGGGCGCGCCGTCCGCCCCCGCCGGGCCGGTCCACGGCGGCACCGGTGCTCCCGCGCGCGACGACCTCCTCGATCGACTCCAGGCGAACCTGGACCGGGGCGAGCTCGAGGCGCTGCTCGCCACGTTCATGACCGAGGCCACCGGGATGACCGCCGAGGACCTCGCCCGGTTCCGCACCGACCCCGTGTGGCCGCTCCGCGTGGCCGCCGCGCCCACGATCCTCCGGGAGCTGCTGGCGGCGGACGCGGCGCCGGCGATCTCCCTGCCCGCGCTCTCGGGGGTCCGGGTTCCCGTGCTGCAGCTGGTCGGGTCGGAGTCACCGGCATCGTTCCGCGAGGGCGCGGCGGCGCTCGACGCCAGGCTGCCCGATGGCCGCCTCGTCGTCATCGAGGGCGCCCGGCACGCGGCCCACCACAGTCACCCGGCGGCGTTCATCACAGCCGTGGAGGCGTTCCTCGACGCGTAGCGCGACGGGCCCTGCCGGCGGTTGCCGTCGCGTGCGACACTCGGGTCATGAGCATGAGCGTCATCGGCTGGCTGGTCATCGGCTTCCTCGCCGGCTCCATCTCCGGCTGGTTCGTGGGCGTGCGCAGCGCGCAGGGCTGCCTGCCGACCATCCTCGTGGGCATCGTCGGCGGGCTCGTCGGCGGCTGGCTGAGCGAGCAGATGGGCCTCGGCCAGGTCCAGGGCTTCATCGGCGCGCTCGTCCTGGCGACCGCGGGTGCGATTCTCGTACGCGTGGTCCTGCGGGCGGTGGAAGGCAGCCGCTGACCGGGCTCCGGGGCTACCATCGACCCATGATCGAGCCCGCTTCGGCCCCCGCCGACACCCGTCCATACTCCCCCGGCCTCGAAGGCGTGATCGCCGGCGAGACCACCCTGTCGTTCATCGACGGCGCGGCCGGCCGCCTGCTGTACCGCGGCTACCCGATCGGGGAGCTCGTGCGTGCGGGGTCGTATGCCGCCGTGGCCGAGCTGCTGTGGACCGGGGAGTGGCGGCCCGACGCCACGCTGCCGTGCCTCCCGGTCCCGGACCCGGTGATGTCCGCGCTGCGTTCGTTGCCCAGGACCGCGCGGCCGATGGACGCGCTGCGCACCGCGGTGTCCGTGTGGGGAGCGACGACGGACCCGTCCTGGCCGCCCACGCCCGAGCAGGCCCGCGCGCTGACCGCGTTCTCGCCCTCCGCGCTGGCCGCGTTCGCGCGGCTCCGTCGCGGCCTGGAGCCGGTCCCGCCCGACCCGGACCTCGATCTCGTCGCGGGGTATCTCTACCAGATCAACGGCGAACGCCCCGACCACGAGACGGCCCGGGCCCTGGACGCGTACTTCATCGTCGGCGCGGAGCACGGCTTCAACGCCTCCACGTTCACGGCCCGCGTGATCACCTCCACCCGGTCGGACCTCGCGTCCGCGGTGTGCGGCGCCATCGGCGCGATGAAGGGCCCGCTCCATGGCGGCGCCCCGTCCGAGGTCGTGGAGCAGATCCACGAGGTCGGCACGCCGGAACGAGCCGAGGAGTGGGTGCGCGAGGCGCTCGCGCGCGGCGACCGGCTGATGGGCTTCGGGCACCGCGTGTACCGCGCCTACGACCCCCGCGCGGCGGCGCTGCGCCAGGTGGCGGAGGGCATGGAGCGCCGCCCGGAGTGGCTGGAGCTTGCGATCGCCGTGGAGGACGTCGCGCTGCGCGTGCTCGCGGAGAAGTACCCGGACCGGCCGCTCAAGACGAACGTGGAGTACTACGCGGCACCGGTGCTGATGGGCGTGGGCCTGACTCCGGACCTGTTCCCGGCGACGTTCGCCCTCGCACGGCACGCGGGCTGGACGGCGCACGCCATCGAGCAGGGTGCCGCGAACCGGCTGATCCGCCCGGACGTGCGGTACACGGGCGCGGCGGAGCGGTCACTGCCGGCGTCCTGAGCGTCGGGCCCTACGCCGGTCCGGACTCGGCAGCCGGTCCGGACTCGGCAGCCGGTCCGGACTCGGCTCGGGTCGGGCGGGGTCCGGGTTGGGCTCGGCGTTTCTGGTGTGTCCGACCGCACCGGCGGCGCGGGACCGACTCGGGTCGCCGGCTCGTCGGCCGGCCATCGGCGCGGCGAAATCCCTGCCACATACCACGCTGCCGAGTGCAAGGCAGGGTTCTGCCACCCCGTGCAGCCGGTGGCGGCCCCACGAACGGCTCGACCGTGCGTGCCACGGGCACCCCGAACGGGCCCGGCGACGCTCACGGAGCTCGGAGACGCCTACCACTCGCGTGGCCGGCAGGTGACAGGAAGTCCGGTGCCGCAGCGCGATACCACCTGCCACCGAGGCAGGTGACAGAACCTCCACGTGATGGCGCCGCGAGGATCGGCCGCCGGTGCTCCTAGCGCACGCCGTCGGGCCCCGAGGTGGACGCGGGCTCGGACGCGGACGACGCCGCGGACGCCGCGGCCGACGACGACGGCGAAGACCCGGGCATGGACGCGGACGCCGTGGCTGCGGCCGTCGCGGCCGGACGGCGAAGGGCCACCGCCGCCGCCCCAACGAGGAACACGACGCCACCCGCGACGAACGGTCCGCCCACCCCGGTGGTCGTCGCCAGCGCGCCGCCCATCGCCGGTCCGGCAATCCCGGCGATGTACAGGGGCAGGTAGACCAGGTTGAGCGTCGCGGAACGTCGTTCCGGGGGCACCTCGGTCGCGAGCAGCGAGAACACCATCGCCCCGATGGCGGCGACGGCCGCCCCCAGGAGGACGGCGACCGCCGCGAGCGCGCCGAGGCCGGGCATCCCGGGCATCAGCAGGCTGGAGACCCCGCCCAGGACGAGCGACAGCACCAGCACCGGCCGAAAGCCGATCCGGTCACCCAGCCAGCCGGCGCCGGGCGACACGATCGCGCCGATCAGGGCCGCGACGCCCGCGACCAGCGCGATCCCGGAGGCAAGGCCGGGCCCCGTCCCGACCAGCGTCTCCACCAGGACGGGCGTATACGGCCGGGACATCTGGCCGGCCAGGAAGACCACGCCGTACACCGCGAACAGCCGCCGCACCGCCGGATCGGCGAGCACGCCGCGGACCGCCCCGAACGCCAGCTTCAGCACCGGCCCGACCGGCACGACCTCGGGTCTGACCTCGCGCGTGCCGAGCCCCAGGAGCAGGGCGGTCCCGATCGAGAACACGGCCGACAGCGCGTACACGTTGGAGATGGACCAGCCGACGCCGTCGATGAGCAGGCCGGCAAGGGCCGGCCCGAGAGCGCTGCCGATCGGGCTGGCGGCACCGAACAGCGCGATCGTCGTCCCGAGCCGCCGGCGCGGCGTCACGTCGCGGATGCCGGCCAGCATCACGCCGGTGTTCCCCAGCTGGAACCCGATCAGGAGCACCGCCACAGCCATCTGCCACGGCTCCCGCGCCAACGCGGCAAGGCCGAACACGACCGCCTCGACGAGCGCGCTCCGGACGATGACGGCCTTGCGGCTGATCTTGTCCGCCCACACGCCCCACAGGGGCACCAGCGGCAGGCCGAGCACGAACACGAGCGAGCTGTACAGGCCGATGAACCCCAACCGGTCCGCCTCCGGCACGCCGAGCTGCCGGAGGTACGCCGGCATCAGCGCGAACACCTGGCTCACGCCGAGCCCCTCCACGAGCTGGGTGACCCAGAACACGGCCACGATGACGCGCCAGTCCTGCGGCGGCTGGCGAACCTGGCTGCTCACCCGGCGACGGTACAGGACGCCACGGGACGACGCGCCCGACGCGCCCGACGCGCCCGACACGCGACCGCGCGGTGACCCGGCGACCGCGCGGCGGCAGGGCGACAGGGCGCAGGTTGCGGGGCCTGCGGTCGCACCGCATGCTTGGCGGCGATGTCCCAGCCGACTACCCCGTGGGCCCCCCGGCGCGAAGGATGGCCGGTCCGTGCCCGCCGCCGCGATCGGGAGGCTGCCGGGGCTCCGGATCGACTGCCGGGCCCGCCCTCCTCGGTGAGCCCGGCCTCGCAACCGCCCGTCCCGGGCTGAACGCGGCCACCGGTTCCGGGCACCTGCGTTGTCCCGTCCCGTCGTCCTCGAGATCCCGGACCCGGCGCTCGTCGTGCTGGTGGGCGCGGCCGGCGCCGGCAAGACCACCTTCGCGGCCCGGCACTTCGCGCCGGACGAGGTGCTGTCGTCGGACGCCCTGCGGGAGGCGATCTCGGGGGACGCGGACGATCAGCGCGCGACGGGGCCGGCGTTCGCGGCCCTGCACCGGGCGCTGGCCCGCCGGCTCCGTGACGGCCGGCTCACCGTCGTGGACGCGACGAACGTGACGGCACCGGCACGCCGGGCCCTGCTCGGCCGGGCGGCCCGGGCGGGCATCCCGGTGGTCGCCGTGGTCCTCGACCTGCCGCCACCGGTCGTCGTGGCACGCAACGCCGCGCGCCCCGGCCGCACGGTGCCGGAGGACGTGGTCCATCGGCAGCTGGCCGCTCTCCGGGGCTCGCTGCGTGCCGGGCTGGACGCCGAGGGCTTCGCGGCCGTCGTGCGCCTCGGGAGCCCCGAGGACCTGGACGCCGTGCGAGTCGTGCGGCGACGTGCGGGCGGGTCGGCGGGCGGGAGCCGAGCGGGCGGGTCGGCGGGCGGGAGCCGAGCGGGCAGGTCGGCGGGCGGGAGCCGAGCCGCCCCCGGCAGCCGGGGCGGGGACGAGCCGGCCGCGGGCTGAGGGTCAGCCCGCGGCGTCGAGCCGCAGGCGCGCGAACGGCCTGGCGCGCAGCTCCACCCACACGCCGTTGTGCATGTAGACGTCCTGGCGGCAGATGTCGAGCGCCTCCGCCTCCGAGGCGGCACGGAGCACGATCACAGACGCGGACACGTCCGTGAAGGCGCCCGCGAAGACCACGACGCCCTCGGCCACGAGCTCCGCCATCCGGGCGAGGTGCCGGGCGCGGAACGGGACGCGCGTCTCGGCAGCGTCCGGGGCGTAGGTCGCCTCGATGAACCAGACGGGCTCGAGCGAGTGGGCCGGGGCCATGTCGGTCATGCTCACAGCGTAGCGGTGCCGGCCGTGATCAGCACGATGGCCGCCCCGGTGAGCACCACGCCGGCGACATGGCTCCGGGTGAGCCGCTCCCCGAGGACGACGATCGCGAGCAGGACCGTCGTCACCGGGTAGAGGGAGGACAGGACGGCGGCGATCGCGAGCTGGCCCGCCTGGGCAGCGAGGATGAAGGCGGCGTTGCCGGTCATGTCCAGGAGCCCGACGACGACCAGGCGGCCGGCCACGCCGCGTTCGAGCCGCCACGGCTGCCGCCACGCCGCCACAAGGACCACGATGACCACGGCCTGCACCAGCCGGATGATCACCAGCGGAGCGAACGCCCCGGCGTCGGACAGCTGGCCGATGCACACGTTGAAGCCCCCGATCGCGAGGCCGGCCAGCAACGCCCAGCGGATGCCCGACGGCCGGCCGTCCGCGTGACCCGGCGCCCGGGTCACCAGCACGACTGCCACCAGCGCGATCGCGATCCCGGCCAGGGTCGCGGGACGCGGCACGCCCTCGAGCGCGAACCCGACGGCCACGGGCACCACGGCGGCCAGCACGCCCGTCGTCGGCGCGACCACGCCCATGCGGCCCACCGCGAGCCCGCGGTACAGCGAGGTGATGCCGATCATGCCGGTGAGACCGCCGCCGATCGCCCAGGTGACGTCGGCGCCCTGCGGCAGGGGCTCGCCGCGGAGGATCGCCAGCGCGACGGCCGCGATCATGCCGACCAGCTGCGTCCCGGCGACGACCCCGAACAACGGCGCCCGACGGCTCAGCATCCCCCCGCCGAAGTCGCCGGCACCCCAGGCGAGGGCCGACCCGAGGCCGAGGACGATGACCGCCGTGCCCGGGCCGAGGAGCTCAGGCAGGAGCCGCTCCCGCCTCGTGCTGGTGGTCGTCCACGGTCTCCGGTCCGGGCAGCACGAGGACGCGATCCGCGATGTCGTCGTACCGGTCCGACGTGGTGAGGTAGATCACCTGGAAGTCCGAGGCGATCTCCCGCAGCAGCTCCAGCGCGCGCGGCGCACGCTCGGCGTCCAGGGTCACGAACGGGTCGTCGAACACGAGCGGCGGCCGCCGGTCACCGGTGACCAGCCGCACGAGCCCCAGGCGCGCCGCGAGGTACACCACGTCCAGCGTGCCCTGCGACAGGTCGCTCACGGCGACCCAGTCGTGGCGATCGGGGGAGAACACCTCGATCCCGAGGTTCGTGTCGTCCACGCGCACGCGGCGGTAGCGTCCGCCAGTCACCCGCGCCACGTCGCCGACCATGCGTCGCTCCAGGTACCGCGTCGCGCGCTGCATCGTCGCCTGCTCGGCGGCGTTGATCTCCCGCAGCGTGAGGCCGTAGACGCGCTCGCGCCGGCGGAGGGCGGCGAGATCCTCCCTGCCCGAGGTGAGCCGCTCCGCGAGGGCGGCGACCGCCTCCGCGTCCACGGGGTTCTGCTCCACGCGCGCCCGGGCGTTCGCCTCGTCGTCGCGCATCCTGTTCACCGTCCCCTCGGTGTCCGCGACCTCCACCTCGAGCCGCTCCCGCGCGCGCGGCTCCTTCGCGATGGGTCCCAGCGCCTCGAGCGCCGCGGTCTTCTGCTCGATCTCCAGCGCGGCCGCATCCCGGCGCGCCGGCAGCACGTCGTGCGGCTCCTCGCCGATCAGCCCATCCAGCCGCGCCCTGCGGTGCTCGATCTCGTCGACGTGCGCGGCCTCGAGGCGCAACCGCTCCTCGGCCGCCTCGACGTCGTCCAACCCCAGGCGCTGGAGCAGGTCTGCCTGCTCGGCCTCGTTGTCACGGAGCTCCTGCTGCATCTCCGAGCGACCGCGGAGGCGCCGGGCCACCTCGACATCCCGGAGGCTCCTGTCGACCCGGTCGCTCCGCCGGAGCCAGAAGCCGATGATCGCGAGCACCAGGCCGACGGCGGCGACGATCCCGCCCGCGGCGATCGGGAGGGTGCCAACGGCCAGGACGCCGCCCGCGTCGAGGCCGAAGGCCACGGCGGCGATGACGATGCCCAGGAGCACGAGACCGATCGACCACCGCGAGAGCGGCCGCCACCTGACCTCGGGCGGCACCTCGAAGCTGACCTGGACCTCGCCTTCGAGCGCCGACCTGAGCGTGGCGATGGTCGTGCTCACCGTCCGGAGCCGCTCCACGGTCGAGCGCAGGACGGGCAGCGGCGTCGGCGATGGATGCGACGAATCCAGGGCCGCAATCTCGTCGCGGACGGTGACCGCCGTGCGATACCGCTCGTAGCGCTCGCGTGCGGCGTCGCGCTCGGCGGTGAGCCGCTCCGCCTGGCGCGCCTTGTCCAGCATCGCCCGCCGCTCGTGGAGGGCGGTCTCGGCCTCGGCGCGTCGTTCCTTCGCCACGGCGAGCGCGTCCCGATCCCGCTCGAGCCGCTGGAGGTTCTCCTCGCCTGCCTGGAGCCGGGCGGTCAGGTCGGTGACGGCGTCTTCGGCGACCTTGAGCCGGCCCGGGTTCTTGGGGCCCCTGGCCTGGAGATCGTGCAGCGCCCGGTCCAGCTGCTTCTTCGCGCGGCTGGTGCCGCGATCGGCACCGCTGATCGACGCCTGGAGGCGGTCCCGCAGCGCGGCCTCGTCGCGCTGGAGCCCCGCGAGCTCGTGGTGCCGGACCGATGCCGTCGAGCGGAAGAAGGCCTCGGTCGGGACACCCGAGAGGGCCGCCAGGGCCTCGTCCGCCCGCGCGGGATCCGTGATGGCCTCGCCATCCAGCTCCAGCCGGACGAGACCCTTCGCGCCGCGGAAGGACTTCTCGAGCCGGCCGAGGTGCGTCCCGCCGTCCTCGTCGTCCCAGGTGAAGGCCATGTCGATCGACGTCCGGGCGTCGGGCCCGGCGTTCCACGGCACCAGGCCGTCCAGCTCCGTCGCGGCGCTCGTCACCTTCCGGGTGAGGGCGAGCTCGATGGCACGCTGGAGCGTGGACTTGCCGGCCTCGTTGGGGCCGCGGACGATCGTGAGGCCCGGGGCGAGGTCCAGCTGGGCATCTCGATACTGGCGCAGGTCGCGGATCGTGATCTGCGTGATCCTCACAGCGTCACCTCGTGCCCGGCCAGCAGCAGCCTGCCCAGGCGGAGCACGTCCCGCAGCTCGGCCGCCTCGCGCTCCGCGGGCTCGTCGCCGGACGCCTCGAGGTCCGCGATCCGCCCCTCCACGTTGCGGAGGAACGCGCCCGCGATCGTCTCGGCGGGCGGCAGCGCGCCCTCCGTCAGGGCGGACTGGCTGGCGTCCCGGACGCGCAGCCGCAGGAACGCGCCGCGCAACGCCTCCTCCACCTCGAGCGGCTCGAGATCGAGCTCGTCCGGCCGGACCCCGATCAACCGCACGTCGAGCACGAGGTCGGGGCTCGCCATCGCCCGGAGCCGCTCGACGAGGGCGGGCTGGGACACCACCGAGGCCGCGTCCAGGTCCAGGCGCTGGAACGTCGTCCGCCCGACGACCCGCTCCTCCACCTCGACCGTGCGCCTGCCGTCCTGCTCGTCGAGCGTGACCAGCAGGACCTTGCCGGCACGGTCCTGGTCCACCGCGACAGGCTCCGGGGCGCCGGCGTAGGCATAGGTCACACCCCCGGCCTTCGACGACTGCGCGGAGTGCCAGTGCCCGAGCGCGAGATAGTCCAGGCCACTGGCGGCGATCTCGTCCACGGTCACCACGACCTCGTCGTGATCGGTGCGGCCGGGGATCGCGATCGCGGCATGGAGCAGGCCGATCTTCCACTTGGCTTTCGGCGTCTCCACGGCGGCGAGGTCGAGCAGCGGGCTGTGCGGCGCGCGCTTGGTCGCGAACACCGGGCCGTGCACGACGGCGTCCAGGGCCGCGAAGTGGACCCACGGCCGCTCCGGGGTGAGCACCGTGACCATCTCCTCGGCGGGCCGGGTGCCCGCGAGCGCCGGCAGGTCGTAGGCGCGGTACACGGACGAGCGGTCGTAGACGTCATGCGTGCCCGGGATCAGCACCGACCGGATCCTGGCCTGGGCAAGGCGGGCCAGCTCGGCCGCGACGCCCTCCACGGACCTGCGAGGCTGGACGTTGCTGTCGAACAGGTCGCCCGCCACCAGGAACAGGTCCACCTTCTCGGCAAGGGCGAGGTCGACGCTCGCGCGGAAGGCAGCGAACTGGCGCCCCCGCTGGGACGCCGCCGCGTCGCCGAGGTCCGTGTGGCGGGCACCGAGGTGAACGTCCGCGGTATGGATCAAACGGAGCATGCGGTGGGCCTGCCTCCCTCGTCGACGCAGTTGGACCGGCATGCGGACCGGGTCCCGCGAGCGGCCGCTCCCCGCCCCCCTCGCCACGGGACCTGGCGAGTCTCGCGCGATCTCAGGGCCTGGCCGGTCGCCCCCGGAACCCGGTGGCGAGTCGGGCGCCCCCATCGCTCCCGGCTCGTCATGCCAAGTCTCGGGGGGCATTGTGACAGGTCGCCTGTCACAGTCGCAGCGGTCCGCCGACGATCGTGCGGACCGGCTCCGGATGCAAGGCGCGTGTAACGCCCGGATCGGCGCACCGGTGTAGGCTGGGGCCCTCGTCCAACCGGTGCGCCCCGAGCTAGGGACTCCGAGAACCGGCACCTGGGTCACGCGGCCCCGGCTGACTCCCCGCCGTGGCCGCCTCCGCAGGTGAGGTCCCGTTCGGTGCTCGCACCATGAACTGTCCGAGCGCGCGCCCGGGAGGAGCACTTCAAGTGACCTACGTCGATCGAACCCTCACTTGCGTGGACTGCGGGGTCGAGTTCATCCACTCCGCCGCGGACCAGGAGTACTACACCCAGAAGGGGTTCACCTCCGACCCCAAGCGGTGTGCCTCATGCCGGGCCTATCGCCGCGCCACCCGCGACGGCGGCTCGGACGCGCACGCGCTCGGTGGCCCCCGCGGCTACGAGCGCAGCGATGATCGCGGACCGCGCGAGTACTTCGTGGCGATCTGCTCGTCGTGCGGCAACCAGGCGCAGGTGCCGTTCAAGCCCCGGATGGACAAGCCGGTCTACTGCTCTGACTGCTTCCGCCAGATCAAGCCGGACTGAGCCCGGGCCCAGGTCCAGGGCCCCATCCCCCGGGGCCCTCATTCCACCGGCCCCATCCTCCCGGGGTCCTCATTCACCTGTGGATCAACCGGGTGATCCCCGAGCGTGGCCCGGGGGCCGTACCCCGGGTTGGGTCGCTGAACCGTGCGGCGAACTCGTCGTCCTGATCCACACGTGGATCACCGTGCGGCAATCCAGGCCACCCCATCCACTGGTGCGTCACCCGTGCGTGTCCTGCCTCCGCGCGTGCCGCGCACCCGCGTGCCGCGCCCCCGCGCGTGCCGCGAACCCGCGCCAGCAATCCGGGGTCAGGCCCTCAGCTCACAGCCGGAACGCATCCCCGCGACGGAACCGTTCGCGGTGGCGTCCCCTCCAGACCGTGACGCGGCCCCGGCCGTGCACCTGCCACGTGCCGTTGCGACCCACCGCCGCCGTATCCTCGTCGATGCCCAGGACCACGCCGCCGCGTGGCGCCTGGAGCGCGACCAATGCGGAGAATGGCTCCGGCCAGGCATCGTAGTGCGGCAGGACGGCAACGCCGTCCACCAGCGCCAGGGCCGCCGGCCAGCGCACCAGGAACGGCAGGGGCAGTCGCAGCTTCGGGACGAACCGGAAGTCCATCGACCGCCCGACGATCGCCATCGCGCCCGCCGAGCATCCCGCCACGACGGCGCCGCGGGCGTTGGCCGCCCGGATCGCGGCACCCAGCGGTGACTCCTGCAGGACCCGCAGCAGGTGGCGCGGATGCCCGCCCGAAAGGTAGATGACGTCCGCCTCGCCGATCGCCTGGAGGGCCGCCCCGTCCCGACCCTCCGCGGCGGTCCGCACCATGACGGGCTCCACCTCGGCACCCAGCGCCGCGAAGTGCTGGACGCCCATCTCCGCCCAGGTGCGGAATGTCGCCTCGCCGTCTGGCGCGGACGCCGTCGGCAGGATCACCACCCGCGGGCGGGTGCGCCCGGTCGCCTCGAGCAGGCTGCGATCCAGCTCGACCATCGGGGCGAGGAACTCACCGGCGCCAACCAGCGCCACGGGTCCGGACATCGGCCGCAGTCTAGAGCACGTCTCCGGAATTGGACGACCCGTGACCGGACACGGCCTCGCCACCGCTGGACGGTCGCGCGCCGGCCTGAGACACTCGCCCGCACATGTCTGCCCCCCGAGATCCCGTGACCTCATCCACGCGCTGGACCATGCTGGCGGCCATCCTCGGATCGTCGATGGTGTTCCTCGACGGCACGGTCGTGAACCTCGCGCTGCCGAAGATCGGCACGACGCTGCCGGCCACCCTCGTGTCCACGCTCGAGGGACAGACCTACGCCGTCAGCGGCTACCTGGCCACGCTGGCCGCCCTGCTCGTGCTCGCGGGCGCGCTCGCCGACTACCACGGCCGGCGGCGGGTGTTCACGATCGGGCTGGTCGGCTTCGGGGCGACGTCCGTACTGTGCGGCATTGCCCCCACGCTCGAGCTGCTGGTCGTGGCCCGGATCCTCCAGGGGGCCGCCGGCGCGCTCCTCGTCCCCGGCTCGCTGGCGATCCTGACCGCCCTGTTCGACGGACCTGCCCGCGCCCGCGCCTTCGGCATCTGGGCCGCGGCCACGTCGGCGACGACGCTCATCGGGCCCGTCATCGGCGGGCTGCTGGTCGACGCGGTCAGCTGGCGGGCGGCGTTCCTGATCAACGTCCCACTGGTCGTGGTCGCGCTGTACGCGACCGTGCGCTACATGCCGGAGACGCGAGCCGAGGGCGCGAGCGGCCGCTTCGACTGGCTGGGCGCCGGTGTGGCCGTGGTCGCCGTCGGCGGGCTCGCGTTCGGCACCATCCGGGGCCAGGACCGGCGCTGGGAGGATCCGCTGGCGTGGGCTGCACTCGGCGCCGGTGTGATCGCGCTGGTCGCCTTCCCGCTGCTCATGGCCCGGCGCCGGAACCCGCTGGTGCCGCTGGAGCTGTTCCGGCGCCGGCGCTTCTCGACGATCAACCTGTCCACGCTGCTGATCTACGGCGCCCTGTACACCACCTCCACGTTCCAGGCCCTGTTCCTCCAGGGCGTGCTGGGGTACTCGGCCACCGCGGCGGCCCTGGTCAGCCTGCCGACGGGGATCCTGCTCACCGTCCTGTCCGCCCGCGTCGGGGCGCTGGCCGGCCGGCATGGAGCGAGGTCGTTCCTGGTGGTGGGGCCGCTGCTGATGGCGGCCGGGCTCGTGTGGCTGGCCCGGATCCCCGCCTCGTCCGAGCCGTGGCGGCTGGCACCCGCCGACTCCGCCACGTTCATGCCACCGGCGGCCGTCCTGGTCGACGTGCTGCCGTTCGTGCTGCTGCTCGGCGTGGGGCTGTCGCTGGTGGTGGCGCCCCTGACGTCCACGCTCATGTCGTCGGTGCCGGTCCGCAACGCGGGCGTCGCATCCGCGATCAACAACGCCGTCAGCCGGATCGGGCAGCCGATCCTGTCGGCCCTGATCTTCGTGGTCGTCAGCGGCTCCTTCTACGCGGCGCTGGCGGGGGCCGTCCCGGGGCTGGACCCGAACGGCGCCGATATCCGGGCGATGGTCCAGCCGCTGAACCCGCCCAGGCCCGGGACGCCGGCCGAGATCGTGGACGCCGCCCGCGAGGCATCGACCTCGGCCCTGCACCTGGCCGCGATGGTGTGCGCCGCCCTGTTCGCGGCCGGTGCGGCGACCAACTGGGTCGGGCTCCGGGAACGGCCCGACGCGAGCGAGGCGGCCGGGGCGGACGTTGCCTGACGACCGCTCGCGCGACCGGGACGCCGGGACCTGCGACCGGATCGCCGGCCCGATGGCCCGCTGGGGTGCGGATGTGCTCGACCGGCTGACTCAGCGGGTCACGCGGAACGCGCCGCCGTGCCCCGGGATCACGATGTCCACGGCCCCCAGCACCCGGGCGCGGTTCCGCTCGATCGCGGACTGGTCCCACGCGAGCGGATCCTTCTCGGGGGTGCGGTCCTCGCGCCACCACAGGTGGGTCATCGCGTAGACGGCGTCGTCGGCCTCGACGACGAGCGTCGCGTCCTCCTCGGTGTGCCCGGGCGTGAGCCACAGCTCCGCCCCGGGCGAGAGGTGGTAGCCGTCGCCATCGTGATCCAGCCACAGGTCGTCCCTGTACCGGGCCCGGAAGTCCACGACCTCGGCGTTCGGGAACAGGGCGATGTTGACGGTGTGGTCCGGGTGGTGGTGGCTGAGGAACACGTGGGTCACGGCCTCCGGCGCCAGGCCGAGGTCGCGAATCGGGTCCAGGATCAGCGAGCGTCGCGCGACCATCCCGGGGTCCACCACGATCAGGGCGTCCGCGTCACGGACGAGGACGACGGACGAGCCCACGTGGTCGCCCGCGTAGCCGGCGTGGAGCAGGTGCACGGTCGTCATGCGCGCAGGGTAGCGGCCCGGTGACCGCGGTGGCATCCTCCCGCCATGACCGACGCCGAGCACGCCGAGCACGCCGAGCACGCCGAGCACGCCGAGCACGCCGACCTCGTCCTGACCGGGGGACGAATCTTCACGGCCGACCCCGCGAAGACCTGGGCCGAGGCCCTGGCGGTCGCGGGCGAGAGGATCGTCGCGGTCGGCGGCGACCGGGACGTCAGGCGGCGGATCGGGCCGCGGACGCGCGTGATCGAGCTCGCGGGCCGCACCGTCACGCCCGGCTTCCAGGACGCCCACGTGCACCCCACCCACGCGGGGCTGGCCCGGATCCGGTGCGAGCTCCACGGCGCCCGCGGGCTGGACGCCTACCTGGGCATCGTGGCGGCCTATGCCCGCGCGCACCCCGAGGTCGAGTGGATCCTCGGCGGCGGCTGGTCGCTGGCGGACTTCCCGGGTGGCCTGCCGAGGCGCGAGGACCTTGACCGCATCGTCCCGGACCGGCCGGTGTTCCTCCCCAACCGCGACGTCCACGACGCGTGGGTCAACAGCCGGGCGCTCGAGCTCGCCGGCATCTCGAAGGACACCCCGGACCCCGAGGACGGGCGGATCGCCCGCGACCCGGACGGCACGCCCCTGGGGACGCTGCACGAGGGCGCGATGGACCTCGTCGAGCGGCACGTCCCGCCGGCGACGGCCGCCGAGATGCGCGAGGCCCTGCTCGCGAGCCAGCGCTACCTGCACTCGCTGGGCATCACGGCGTGGCAGGACGCCTGGATCACGGATGCGGACCAGGCCGCCTATCTCGCCCTCGCCGGCTCGGGCGAGCTCACGGCGCGGGTCGTGGGCGCCCTGTGGTGGGACCGGACGCGCGGTCTCGAGCAGATCGAGGAGCTGGTGGAGCGCCGGGCGGCCGGGCACGTGGGCCGCTACGCCGCCACCAGCGTCAAGCTCATGGTGGACGGGATCGTCGAGAACCACACGGCCGCCATGCTGCAGCCCTACTTCGACGCCCACGGCCTGGTCACCGGCAACGCCGGCCTCAGCTTCATCGACCCCGAGACCCTCGAGCAGGCCGTCGTCCGCATCGATGCCCTCGGGTTCCAGCCGCACTTCCACGCCCTCGGCGACCGGGCGGTCCGGGAGGCGCTGGACGCGGTCGAGGCCGCGCGGCGTGCCAACGGCTGGTCCGACACGCGGCCCCACCTTGCCCACCTCCAGGTCGTCCACCCCGACGACCTGCCGCGGTTCCGGCGCCTCGGCACCCTCGCCAACGTCCAGGCCTACTGGGCCGTCCACGAGCCGCAGATGGACGAGCTCACGCTGCCCGTCCTGGGACCCGAGGTCGCCCGCCGCCAGTACCCCTGGCGCTCGCTCCGCCGCCACGGGGCGACGCTCGTCATGGGCTCCGACTGGGGCGTCTCCACGCCGGACCCGCTCCTCCAGGTGGAGGTGGCGGTCACCCGGATCAGCGACGAGGCGCGCGGCGAGCAGCCACCGTTCCTGCCGGAGGAGCGCCTGGAGCTGGTGGACGCGCTGACCGCGTTCACGGCCGGTTCCGCGTACGCCAACCACCTCGACGAGACGGGGACGCTGGCGGTCGGCCGCCTCGCCGACCTCGCGATCCTGGACCGCGACCTGTTCGACATCGGCGCCGGCCCGATCGGCGAGACGCGCGTGCTGGCGACCTTCGTCGGGGGCGACGCCGTGTACGAGGCGCCCGCGCTCGGCGGGTAGCGGTCAGCCGGCCCCGGAGATCGCCGGCCAGGCGAAGGGGCTCCGGAGGCGTCCCCGGCCGGCGAAGCTCCCGGCTGCCTCCCAGGAACCGGGCGTCCTGGCGGCTGCCGCCCTACGGCTCGAGCGCGAGCGGCACGCCCTCAGCACCGGCGGCCCGAACCAGCGCCTTGTCCATCGTCGCGAGCTCCCCGTCGGTATCGATGGCCAGCCACAGGTAGGTGGCGTCGTACACCGACAGTCGATGGCGGGCGGCCAACGACATCGCCATGCGGATGCCGGCCGCACCGCGGTCGGCCACCTCCAGTCCCGCGCCTTCGAGCACGGTCATCCGCTGCACGGCTTCCCCGGCATACCTGCCGGCGTGACGCCCCGTCAACGACGGTCGAGATCGCCGGTGTCGAGATCGCCCCGGGTATCGAGATCGCCCCGCGTGTCGATGTCCCGCAGGGTGGCGGCCGAGGGATCGATGGCCCGCCAGTCGGCGGCGGGAACCATCGCCGAGGGAACGGCCTCGAGGAGCGAGCGGAGACTGCGCCGGCCGCTCGCCAGGCAGGCCGCGAGCCCGTCCCGCGCGGCACCTGGCCGGATCGCCAGCGGCAGCGGCGACGGCGGCGATGCGTCGAGGGTCATCGCGGCGAGCCCATCCTCCGCGCCCAGGCGGTCAAGGAGGAGCCGGAGCACCGCCGGCACGAGACCGGGCATGTCGCCCCCGACGACGAGCACGATGCGCGGATGGTCATCGCGGACGGCGGGGCCCACGGCCGCCAGACCCACGGCTGCCAGGCCCGCGGCCAGGCCCGCGAGCGGGCCCCCGTAGGCCGCCGCGTCATGGGCGATCGCGATGCGCGATACCAGCGATGGCGGAGCCGCCGGCTCGGGGGCCCCGGGAGCGATGACGACGACGATGCGGTCGGCGACCAGGGCGACGGCCTCGAGCGCGTGGTGCAGCAGCGGCCGGCCGCCGAGGTCGATGGCCAGCTTGTCGCCGCCGAAGCGGGACGAGGCACCACCCGCCAGCACGATTGCCGTGACGTCGGGCGGGCGGTTCACTCGGAGGCCGCCGTGGCCGCCCGCTCGCGCGTCCGGGCCAGCGTCGTGGGGCCGAGGACGTGGCCCGCGTCCGTGCGCCGCAACAGCCCTCGCCGGTCCAGGTCCTCGAGGATCACGAGCACGTAGCGGCGGCTGCTGCCGGTCGCATCGCGGAACGCGGCCGGCGAGAGGGGCCCGGTGGCGGCCATCGCGAGAGCACGCGTCACGAGGTCCCGATACGTCGTCGCCGCCCAGGCGAGGTCGTCCTCCAGCCGGACGATCCGGCCGGCAGCCTCCAGGGCGCGGATCCCCTCGGGCGGGCACCCCGCCGCTCGTGCGGCGTTCGCGAGACCCGGCGGCGCCGCGACCGCGAGCGCCTGCTCCAGGCGGTCCATCGCGGCGAGCGTGTCCCGGGGCAACCCCGGCGCGCGCGCCGCATCCCGCAGCCGATCGCCGTCCCGGGCGAGCGCGCCGCGGGCCACGAGCGCGTCCACGACGCCTCGCGCCACCTCGTCGGCGGCCGCCCGACCGAGCGTCACCAGGCGACGGGCCGCGAGCGCGAGGTCCTGCCGCAACGCGGGCGCCGGCATGCCCGGCGACGCGGGCTCGGCGTCGTGGTGGGCGGTGACGAGGTCGCGGGCGCGGGACTCCAGCGCGTCGGCGACGTCCGCGGCCAGCGCCCAGCCAGCGGGTCCGCGCAACGCGCCGTGGAGGTCCAGCCTCGCTGGCGCGCCACCCACCGGCGATGCCGCGAGGGCCATCGCCCGGGACGGGCTCAGGCGTCGCCGGGAGACGCCGCGGGGCGGGTCCGGATCGAGGATGACGCCGCCGCCGGCCGTGGAGCCCGGCGACGGACGGCGCAGGGCGAACGCGTCGCCGGGCGCCACGGCGATCGCCTGGTCCAGGCGGAGCAGCGCGACAGACGACCCATCGGCCAGCTCGATCGCCTCGCGCGGCCCGCGCACCACGAGCGCCTCGGCCTGCGCGGTACCGGCATGGAGCCGCAGCCGCTCGCGATCGGCGGGCGCGGGCGGCGACGGGCGGCCGGGTTCCAGCGCGGCCACCGGCCGGACCGCGACCAGCACCCGGGACGTCGCGGCGACCACGGGGTCCGCCGTCAGGACCTGGCCCCGCCGCAGGACATCCGCTTCGATCCCGCCCAGCAGCAGCGCCGTCCGTCCGCCGTGGGCGTCGCTCACGGTCGCCCCGCGGACCTGCACCTCGCGCACGCGGACCCCGTGATCGTCGGGCACCAGCCGGAGCGTCATGCCGGCCGTCACCTGTCCGCCCCGCAGGCTGCCGGTGACCACCGTCCCGCGGCCCCGGACCGCGAACACGCGGTCGATCGCGAGCCGCGGCGGACCGCCGGCAGGCAACCGTGCCGCCACGTCCCGCGCCACCTCCCCGATCGTCGCCCGCACGGCTTCGACCCCTTCGCCCGTCACCGCCGACGCCACCAGCACCGGCGCGCCGGCGAGGGCGGTCCGGTCCAGCAGCGCGCGAACCTCCGCCACCAGCTCCGCGCGGCGCCCGTCGTCCGGCGCCAGGTCGGCCTTCGTCACCACGGCCAGCCCGTCGCGGATCCCCAGTGCATCCAGCAGCTCCAGGTGCTCCAGGGTCTGGGCGTTCGGCCCGTCGTCCGCCGCCACGACGAGCATCGCGGCGTCGATCTCGCCGGCGCCCACGAGCATGTTCCCCACCAGCCGGTCGTGGCCCGGCACGTCCACGAAATCCACGACCGACCCGTCCGGGAGCGCGAGGTGGGCGTACCCCACGTCGACCGTGATGCCGCGGCGCCGCTCCTCCGGCAGCCGGTCCGCGTCGATGCCGGTGAGGGCGCGCAGGAGCGCTGTCTTGCCGTGGTCGATGTGCCCGGCCGTGCCCACGACGACGCTGGCCGGCGACGACCCCACGGGACCGCTCATCGGGTCGCCCATCGGGCTGCTCAGGGGACCACTCATCGGGCCGCTCATCGCCGGGGCGGCGGCACGTCCGCGATCCGCCGGGCGATCGTACCGTCCTCGAACGGTTCGACAGTTCTCAGGTCGAACGCGATCGCATCATCCACGATCCGGGCCAGGATCCGGTCCGGGCCCCGGCGCAGGATGGCGAGCGCGCGCGTGGGCGAGGCGGCCGGCACGGAGACGCCGAAGGACCTCAGCGTCTGGCCGGGCAGTGAGCCGCCCCCGACCGGCGACTCGAGCTCCACCACCGTGACGTCCGCCCGTCCGGCCGCGGCCGCCAGCCCCCGGATCCACTCGGCACGCTCCCGGAGCTCCTCCGGCTCCCGGGCGATCAGCCGCCACACGGGGATGTCGCTCGCCGCCCGCCCGGCTCGGTAGATCGCGAGCGTGGCGGCAACCCCGGCGAGGATCGCCTTGTCCGGGCGGATCGCCCGGGCCAGCGGGTCCCGCCGGAGCTTCGCCACCAGGTCGGCGCGACCGACGATCAGCCCCGCCTGCGGCCCGCCGACGAGCTTGTCGCCGCTGAACAGGACGGCGTCCGCGCCGGCGGCGAGACGCTCCGCCGGCATCGGCTCGTGGACGAGGCCGAATGTCGCCGTGTCCAGCAGCGCCCCGGAGCCCAGGTCGTCGATCACGAGCGCGCCGTGGCGGTGGGCGATCGCGGCGACCTCCGCGAGGTCCGCCGTCTCGGTGAAGCCCTGCATGGAGAAGTTGGACGGATGTACCCGCAGCACCGCCCGTGCCCGGCCGTCGGCGAGCGGCGGCTCGAAGTCCGCGGCGCGCGTCCGGTTCGTCGTGCCGACCTCGACCAGCCGCGCGCCGGCCCGCGCCACGACCTCCGGGATCCGCACCCCGCCGCCGATCTCGACCAGCTCGCCGCGCGACACGACGACCGACCCCCGTCGCCCGGCGAGCCCCACGGCGAGCAGCAGCGCGGCCGCGTTGTTGGTGACGACCATCGCGTCCCCGGCGCCGGTCAAGGCGACCAGGTGCTCCTCGGCGACCCGGAACCTGGCGCCCCGGCGGCCGGTCGCCTCGTCCAGCTCCAGGTAGCCGTAGGAGCCGGCGGCCAGCGTCGCGGCGGTGCGGGCCGCCCGCGGCCAGGGCGCGCGGCCGAGGTTCGTGTGCAGGATCACGCCCGTCGCGTTGATCACGCGGGGCGGAATCGTGGACCGTGGATCGTCGAGATCGGCGAGGCGCGCCAGGAGCGCGTCGGCCAGCTCGGGCTCCGGGGTCGGCGGCGCGCCGGCGGCCAGCCGCCGGCGCTCCTCGTCGAGCACCGCCCGGGCAAGCGCGGTCAGGGCCGCGGGCTCGGATGGCTCGACCTGCTCGCGGACGAGCCCAAGCAGCCGTTCGACGCTGGGCGGATGGCTGGGCGGGTGGCCGGGCGGGTGGCCGGGCGGGTGGCCCGGGCTATGGCTGGGCCGATGGGCGACGCTCACCGCGCGATCATCGCAGGCCCGGCGAGACTACGATGGCCCGGGCGTTGGTTGGAGGAGGCGCGATGCGGACGGGCGCGGCACCGGACGTGGTGGTGGTCGGCGGCGGGATCGTGGGCACCGCGACGGCCGCCTTCCTGGGCGCGGCGGGGGCGCGTGTCGTGCTGGTCGAGCGAGAGGGCCTGGCGTCGGGGGCGTCGGGCGCCAACTCGGGCGTCGTGCAGCATCCGTTCGACCCCGTGCTGGCCGCCCTCTATCGCGAGACCGTCGGCCTGTACCGCGAGCTGGCGACGATCTCGAACGCCTTCCCGTTCGCGGAGCATCCGGTCGGGATGCTCTACATCTCGACCTCGGAGGCGGCGGCGCGACGCCAGAGGACGCTGATCGAGGGTCCCTTCCCGGAGCTGGCACTCGACGTGGTCGGTGGCGAGGCGCTGCGGCGGCTGGAACCGGCGGTCGGCGAGGACCTGTGGGCCTGCCGCGTCGACATCGGCTATCCGGTGATGCCCGGCGCCTCCACCTACGCGTACGCCACGCTGGCCGAGTCGCGGGGCGCGGTGATCCGCCTGGGGCATGGGGCGACGCTCGAGGTCGAGGGCGACGCGGTGGTCGGCGTGCGCGTGAACGGCCAGGTGATCCCGGCCGGCGCCGTCGTGGTTGCCGCCGGCCCCTGGACCCCGGCGCTGCTCGATCCCTCGGGGCTGTGGGCGCCGATCGCCCCGCGCTGGGGGGTCGTGGTGGAGGCCGAGCTGGCGGCGCCACCGCGCCACGCCCTGGAGGAGGCAGGGATCGAGGCCGTGCTCGACGCCGGCGGCGAGCCCACGCCGGGCGGCGACACCGATGCCGGCGAGCCCGACGAGGTCGAGTCCAGCCTCGTTCCCCTGCCGGGCGCGGCGGCCGTCGGGTCCACGTTCCTGCCGCGTGAGCCGGACCCGGCGGCCTGGATGGAACGGATCCTGGTGCGCGCGAGCCGCTTCGTGCCGGGTATCGCCGAGGCGCCGATCCGCGGGGTCCGCGCCTGCGCCCGGCCCCAGAGCGCGGACGGGCGGCCGTTGATCGGGGCCGTCCCCGGCCGGCGCAACCTGTTCGTGTGCGCGGGGCACGGGCCGTGGGGCATCTCCACCGGCCCGGCGTCGGCGCGGCTGATCGCGGACCTGGTGCTGGGACGTGGACCGGAGATCGCGGCCGAGCTCGATCCCGGCCGCTTCGGAACGCCGTCCGCCTGACGCCTCAAGAGGATGGCGGGAGCGCATGGGAGTCGAACCCACCGCGCGACGCCGGGCGCCGCGCCACCGGTTTTGAAGACCGGGGAGCCCACCGGGACCCCTCCGCTCCCGCCCGCGATGGTAGCGCCCGGGCCGACCCGCCGATGATCGCCCGGGCCGACCCGCCTATGATCCGCGCATGACGGCGCGTCCCGACCTCGCCCCGATCCGCCTGACCGACCTCACCGACTGCGGCGGCTGCGCGGCGAAGCTGGGCGCGGACCTGCTGGCCGAGGCGCTGGCCGGGCTGGGCGCGGGTTCGGCCCCGGATCCCGCGCTCCTGGCCGGCCTCGATCCGCCCGACGACGCCGCCGCGTACCGCATCTCGGACGACCTCGCGATCCTCGGCACGCTCGACTTCTTCCCGCCGCTCGTGGACGACCCGGCGGCCTACGGGGAGATCGCTGCGGCGAACGCGCTGTCGGACGTGTTCGCGATGGGCGGGCGGGTGCTGTTCGCGCTCTCGATCGCGGCGTTCCCAGAGGACTTCCCGAACGACGCGCTGACCGCGGTGCTCGAGGCGGCGGCGGCGAAGGTGCGCGAGGCTGGCGGCATCCTGGCCGGTGGTCACACGATCCGGGACCCTGAGCCGAAGTACGGGCTGGCCGTGATCGGCGCGGCGCACCCGGACCGGCTGCTGCGCAAGGGCGGCGCGCGGCCCGGGGACGCGCTCCTGCTCACCAAGCCCCTGGGAACGGGTCTGCTGGTCAGCGGACGGCGGCAGGGCCGGACGAGCGACGCGGACCTGGCCGCGGCCGTGAACCAGATGAGGGCGCTCAACCGCGCCGCTTCCGAGGTCCTCGTGCGTCACGGCATCCGCGGCGCGACTGACGTGACCGGGTTCGGGCTCCTGGGTCACGGGCTCGAGATGGCCCGCGCGTCGGGGGTCCGGCTGGTGTTCGAGGCCGGCGCGTTGCCCGCCCTCGACGGCGCGCTCGATCTCGCGCGGGCCGGCGTGGAGACCGGGGGCGCGGGGCACAACCGGCGGTTCACGGCACCCGCACTGGACGTCGCGATCGGGGTCCCGCCCGAGCTCGTGGCGCTCGCCCACGATCCGCAGACATCCGGGGGGCTCCTCGCCGCCGTGACGGCGGACCGGCTCGCGGAGGTGGAGGCGGACCTGGCGGCGGCGGGCGTCGCGGCGTGGCGGGTCGGCAACGTGGAGGCGGGCGAGGCGGCCGTCGCGCTCCGGTAGGCGGGCGGCGCGCTCCGGTAGGCGGGCGGCGTGTGCAGGGCGTGCGCGGTCGCGCTCCGGCAGGCGGGCGGCGCGTGCCGGCAGGTGGCCGGCGCGTGCCTGGGAGACCCGCGAATCGGGGCGAGGCAGCCGAGCTGACCGCGGTCGGCGCGATCTCGTGACTCACGGACCCGGAACCGCCCGCCGGGCAGCTCCGATGGGAGCCTGGAGCCGGATGGCGGGTCCTGCAGACACGGCAGCGCGCGACCGAACAACGGACGGGACCGCATCCGTTGCGCCGAACGTGGCGCACATTTCCGGCGCAGTACACTCCCCAAGTCGGACCCTCCACCAAGAGGTGACCAGTGCCGAAGGAGTATGTCCGCCTGACCACGCCGCTCGTCCGCGACGGCGACCGAAGCACCGGCGTCCTGCGTCCCGCGACCTGGGACGAGGCGCTGGCGAGGACGGTCGCGGGGCTCCGGGCCGCTGGCGAGGCGCACGGCTCCCGGACGTACGGGATCTTCAGCTGCAGCAAGTCGACCAACGAGGTCAACTTCGCGGCCCAGAAGCTCTCCCGTGTCGTCCTGGGCAGCAACAACATCGACAGCTGCAACCGCACCTGACACGCCCCCTCTGTCGCCGGTCTGGCGACCGTGTTCGGCGCTGGCGGCGGTACCAGCTCATATCGAGAGGCTGAGGAGACGGATCTCGTCCTCCTGTGGGGCAGCAACGCCCGGGAGACGCACCCGATCTTCTTCCACCACCTCCTCCGGGGGGTGCACCGTGGCGCCCGGCTGATCGCGGTGGACCCGCGGCGGACGTCGAGCGCCCAGTGGGCCGACCTGTGGCTGGGCCTCGACGTGGGCTCCGACATCGCGCTCGCCAACGCGATGGGCCGCGAGATCATCGCGGCCGGTCTCGCGAATGAGGAGTTCATCGCCCGCGCCACGTCCGGCTTCGACGCGTATCGAGCGGGCGTCGAGCCATACACCCTCGAATACGCGGAGCGGGAGACCGGTGTCCCCGCGGAGGCCATCCGCGAGGCCGCCCACGCCTACGCGACGGCGGACCGCGCGATGATCTGCTGGACCCTGGGCATCACCGAGCACCACAACGCGGTGGACAACGTGCTCGCCCTGATCTCGCTCGCCCTGCTCACCGGCCACGTCGGGAAGTACGGCAGCGGCATCAACCCGCTGCGGGGCCAGAACAACGTCCAGGGCGGCGGCGACATGGGAGCCCTGCCGGACCGGCTGCCGGGCTTCCAGCACGTGGAGCAGGACGAGCTCCGGGCCCCCTTCGACGCGGCCTGGGGGGTCAAGGTCCCGCCGAAGAAGGGCTGGCACCTGACCGGCATGTTCGACGCGATGGAGCGCGGCGAGCTGACCGCCCTGTACGTCATCGGCGAGAACCCGATGCAGTCCGAGGCGGACCGCCACCGGACCGAGCTGCTGCTGCGCGGGCTCGACTTCCTCGTCGTCCAGGACATCTTCCTCACCGCGACTGCCGAGGTGGCGGACGTCGTACTGCCGGCGGCCGCCGCGTGGGCCGAGAGCGAGGGCACGGTCACGAACTCCGAGCGGCGCGTCCAGCGGGTGCGGCGCGCCCTGGCACCGCCGGGCGAGGCACGCGACGACCTGGCGATCATCTTCGACATCGCGCGCGGCCTCGGCCACGATTGGGGTGAGCCGTCCGCGGAGGCGGTGTGGAACGAGCTCCGCAGCCTCTCCCCGGTGCATCGGGGCATGAGCTACGCGCGGCTGGAGGCGGAGGGCGGCCTCCAGTGGCCGTGCTACGACGAGACGCACCCGGGCGAGCTGTTCCTCCACTCCCGATTGTGGGAGGACCCGGTCCCGGGCGACCGTGCGCCGTTCGTGCCGGTGGAGCACGACCCGCCGGTGGACCGGCTGGACGCGGACTTCCCGATCCGCCTGACCACCGGCCGGCACCTGGACTCCTACAACACGGGCGTCCAGTCCGGCGGCTACCGCTATCCGCGGCGCCGCGGCGAGACGCTGGATCTGTCACCGGAGGACGTGGCGCGCCTGGGCCTGGCCGAGGGCGAGCGCGTGCGCGTGGTCTCGCGCCGGGGCGAGGTGGAGGCGCCGGTCCGGGTGGACGAGGGGCTCCGGCCCGGCCTCGCGTTCATGACGCTCCACTTCCAGGACGACGTCGCGGTCAACAACCTCACGATCGACGCGGCGGACCCGAAGTCCGGCACGGCCGAGTTCAAGGCGACGGCGATCCGGGTCGAGAAGCTCGGCGCCCCGGCCGCGACCGGCTGATCAGCCGGGGCGCCGGCGCCGGATCGCCAACCCGGCGAGCTCGAGGTGGTCGGCCTCGTGACCGAGGGGCGCAGCAATGACGAGATCGGCGCGGCGCTGGGGATCGGCGCCAGGACCGTGGAGACGCATCTCGCTCGCCTTTTCGAGCGGTTCGGGATCGCGTCGCGGACGGAGCTGGCGACGGGGGAACTCCGGGAGAGGTGGCTGGACCTGCCGCCGGACTGATCCGGCGGGGCCCTGTGTCAGGCCGGTCGGACCACCGGAAGCCCGATCGCGCGCGCCGCCTCCGCGAGGCGATCGTCATAGGTCACGAAGGCATCGAGGTCCGGCACGAGCGCCAGCGCCGTCGCCAGGTGGATGGCGTCCAGCGTCCGGAGCAGGAACGGTTCCAGCGATGCGGCGACGCCGGCGATCGCGGCGTCGAGCTCGAACACCTCGACGTCGTTGAGGACGCGGTCCCGGTGGTCCGGGTCGTGATCGCGCCGCGACGATGCGCGCACGGTCTCGATGATGCCGATCCGGCTCGTCGTGATCCGCCCGGCCTCAACGAACCATCGGTGCATCGCCCGGGATTCCGGCTCCTCGACGACGAGCTTGACGAGCGCGGATGCGTCGGCGTAGGTGAGCTCGCTCACCGGTCTTCCTCGTCCCGCATCTCCCGCAGGATCTCACTCAGTGGACGGCCTGGGATCTTCGGCGGCATCGGCAACGTCCGGTGATCGCCCTTCGCCGGCGTTATCCGCCCCTCCGCGATCAGCCGGTCCACGAGCGACAGCCGCTGCGGCGGGTTCGGCGTGAGGCGCGCGACGGGCTGCCCGTGCTCCGTCACCTCCAGCGTCTCGCCGGCCTTCACCCGGTCCAGGTAGACGGACAGGTTCTGGCGGAGCTCGCGCACGCCCACGCGTGAGGGACGATCGCCGGTCTCGCTCATGTAGCACATGGTAGCACAAGCCGCCCCGCCACCGGGGCACCATCGGTCCGCCACCCGCCTGCTCGCCGGGCGGGCGCACGGATGGAGTTGACGCGGGGGACGGACAGCCCGGAGAGTCGCAGGCATGACATCCACCGCGGCGCCGCCGCTCGCCACCCTCCTCGGCCGCAAGGTGCTCGTCCTGCTGGCGGTCGCCGTGGCCGGTGTCGGGCTCACGTTCGTCCTCCGGCTCGCAGGCGCGTCCGAGGTCGCGGTGTTCCTGGTCGCGGCGGTCACGCTGGCCGGCCTGGCGGCGCTCGTCGGCGAGGGGACGGACCAGCTCGGCAGCCGGTTCGGGCCCGGGACCACGGGCGTCCTCCAGTCCGCGCTGGGCAACCTCCCGGAGCTGTTCATCTCGCTGTTCGCGCTGCGCGAGGGCCTCGTGGTCCTCGTCCAGACCGCGCTCATCGGCTCGATCCTCGGCAACAGCCTGCTGGTGCTGGGGCTCGCGTTCGTGGCCGGCGGTCTCCGGCACGGCGCCCAGACGTTCCAGGCCGCGCCGGTGCGCAACATCGCGATCGTGCTGGTGCTGGCGGTTGCCTCGATCGCGATCCCGACGATCTCCACATCGCCGGGCGGCCCCGACCAGGGTCACGCCGTCGAGATCTCCGTGTTCGTCTCCATCGTCCTGCTGGTCGTGTTCGCCGCCTCGATCCCCTTCTCGCTGGGCGGCGGCAAGGGCGCCTCGAGCCTGGAGCTGGTCCCCGAGCACCAGTGGCCGATGGGGCTTGCCCTGGGCCTGCTGGCGGGCGCCGGCATCGGGGCGGCGCTGGTCTCTGACTGGTTCGTGGAGGCGCTGCGGCCGGCGATGGCGACACTCGGACTGTCGGAGGCGTTCGTCGGCCTCGTGATCGTCGCGATCGCCGGCAACGCCGTGGAGAACGTGGTCGGCATCCAGGCGGCGCTCCGGAACCGGACCGACCTCGCGATCAGCCTGATCCAGAACTCGAGCCTCCAGGTCGCGATCGCGCTGACGCCGGTGCTGATGCTGGCCAGCCTGCTCATCTCGCCCGTGCCGATGACGCTCGTGCTGGCCCCGACGCTCCTGGTGGGCCTCGCCCTGGCCGCCATCCTGGGTGCGCTCGTCGTGTTCGACGGCGAGTCCACCTGGCTCGAGGGCCTGATGCTGCTCGGGCTGTACGCGATCCTGGCCGCGTCTGTCTGGTACGGGCCGCCGATCAGGCTCTGAGCCCGCCCGCGCGGGCCGGCGCGCCGCGCGGGCCGGCGCCGCGGGACCACCGGCCGCGTGCCGTTGGGCCGCCGGACGAGCGACGCGCGGCCGGTCTACACTCGGCAGCCATGGATCTCCACGTCGTCGGTCCCGCGGCGACACCCGAGGAGCGGGCGGCGATCGACGCCGTCCTCGACCCGGAGATCGGGCCCGCGCGCGGCGGCTGGGACGGCGGCGACCGGGCCATCGCCCTGGACGGGCGCGCCGCGCGGGGCGGACACGGGGCGCGGGCGCAACGCACCCTGCTGCTGCCGGCCCTGGAGGCGGCGGCCGCGCGGGTCGGCTGGGTGAGTCGCGGGGCGCTCAACCACGTCTCCCGCCGACTGTCGGTGCCGCCCGCGGATGCCTATGGCGTCGCCTCCTTCTACACGCTGCTGCCGACGACGCCGCGACCGCCTGTCGTCGCCCACGTGTGCGACGACATCGCCTGCCGGCTGGCCGGCGGGGAGCGGATCTGCGAGGACCTGGAGCGGACGGTCGGGACGCCCGGCACGCCGCTCCACGACGGCGACGGGACGTGGCAGCGGAGCCCGTGCCTGGGCCAGTGCGAGCGTGCGCCCGCGATGCTGGTGACGGTGGCCGGGCCGGAGGCGGGCGCTCTCGTCGCCGGCGAGCTGGACGGCGCGGACGCCGTGACCGACACCCTCGGCTGGTGCGTGGAGGTGGCGCACGGCGGGCCGGAGCGGGTCCGCGCCGAGCTGCGCGACGCGGCCGCCGCGCCCCTCGAGTGGGTGCGGGGCCTCGCCCCCCAGGCCGGTGCCGGGGACCTGCGGCTCCTCGCCCGGGTCGGCCGGGTGGACCCGACCTCCCTGGCCGCCTACCGCGCCGCCGGCGGCTACCAGGCCCTCGCGCGCGCCATCGCGATCGGCGCGGATGCCGTCATCGCCGAGGTCACGGCCTCGCGGCTGGTCGGCCGGGGTGGCGCCGCCTTCCCCACCGGCCGCAAGTGGGCCGCGGTGGCCGCTCAGCCGGCGACGCCCCGCTACGTCGTGTGCAACGCGGACGAGTCCGAGCCGGGCACGTTCAAGGACCGCGCGATCCTGGAGGAGGACCCGTTCGCGCTCCTCGAGGCGATGACGATCGAGGGGTTCGCCGTCGGCGCCTCGCGCGGGTACCTGTACCTGCGCGGCGAGTACCCGCTGGCGCGGGAGCGCCTCGCGAGCGCGCTGGCCCAGGCGCGGGCGGCCGGCCTGCTGGGAGACGACGTCGCCGGCAGCGGCTGGTCGTTCGACATCGAGCTCCGCATCGGGGCCGGCGCCTACATCGCCGGCGAGGAGACCGCCCTGTTCGAATCCATCGAAGGCGGTCGCCCGGAGCCGCGCAACAAGCCGCCGTTCCCGGTGGAGTTCGGCCTGTTCGGCCAGCCCACGGCGATCAACAACGTGGAGACCCTGGTTAACGTGCCGCTCATCCTGCGGCTGGGCGGCGAAGCGTATGCGCGGATCGGCACCGAGGGCTCCACCGGGCCCAAGCTGTTCTGCGTCTCGGGTGACGTGACCCGGCCCGGTGTGTACGAGCTGCCGTTCGGGGCAACGCTGGGCGAGGTCATCGAACTGGCCGGGGGCGTCCCGGGCGGCCGGGCGATCCAGGCCGTGCTGCTCGGCGGCGCCGCCGGAGCGTTCGTGGGCCCGGACCGGCTGGACACGCCGCTCACGTTCGAGGGAACGAGGGCCGCCGGCGCCACGCTCGGCTCGGGAGTGGTGCTGGTGTTCGACCAGACGGCGGATCTGCCGGGTGTGCTCCGCCGGATCGCCGCCTTCTTCCGCGACGAGTCGTGCGGCCAGTGCGTGCCCTGCCGGGTGGGAACCGTCCGCCAGGAGGAACTGCTTGCCCGGCTGGTCGCCGGGCGGCCGCTGGGCTCCCTGTCGGCGGAGATGACCCGGTTCGCCGACCTCTCGCGTGCGATGCGCGACGCATCGATCTGCGGCCTCGGCCAGACCGCGTCGTCGGCGATCGAGAGCGCGATCCGCACGGGCCTCGTCCACTTCGACGGCACGGCGTCCGAGGGTGGCGCGGGTTCCGCGGGCGGCACGCCGTCGGCGGGCGGCACGCCGTCGGCGGGCGGCACGGCGTCGGCGGGCGGCGCGGGATCGAGCGCATGACCGAGCTCGACATCGGCCGCATCTTCGTCCAGCCCCCGGCCCGCTCCACACGCGTGCCCGAGCCGCCGCCCGCCCCCGAGGTCCCGGACGTGGAGCTGACCATCGACGGTGCGGCCGTCACCGTCCCGGCCGGCTCCACGATCCTCGAGGCCGCGCGGTCCGTCGGCATCGACACCCCCACGCTGTGCTACCTCGAGAACCTCACCCCGGTCAACGTGTGCCGCGTGTGCGTCGTCGAGGTCACCGGGTCACGGGTGCTGGTCCCCGCCTGCTCGCGGCGCGTGGAGCCCGGGATGGAGATCCAGACCGACAGCGAGCGCGTGCGCCATTCGCGCCGGATGGTCCTCGAGCTGCTGGGCTCGTCCGTGGACCTGTCGCTGGCGGGGCCCACCCAACCGGACGGAGACCTGGCGCGGTACGCCGCCCGATACGGGGCGGATGCCTCGCGGTTCGGTCCCGCGACGGCACCTGCGGCGGCGGGCGAGCGCGACGCGCGCGAGCCCGGGCACCACCATGCGCCCACGGGCGCGATGGCCGAGGCCCGGACCGTGTCCCAGCCGGTCAAGGTGGACAACGACCTGTACGTCCGCGACTACTCGCGCTGCATCCTCTGCTACAAGTGCGTCGAGGCATGCGGCGAGGACGCCCAGAACACGTTCGCGATCTCGGTCGCCGGGCGTGGCTTCGACGCCCGGATCTCGAGCGAGTTCGACGTCCCGCTCCCGGAGTCGGCGTGCGTCTACTGCGGCAACTGCATCGGCGTCTGCCCGACCGGCGCACTGATGTTCCGCTCCGAGCACGAGATGCGCGTCGCCGGCACCTGGGATCCAGCCGCCCAGACGACGACGGACACGATCTGCCCGTACTGCGGCGTGGGCTGCACGCTCTCCCTCCACGTCCAGGACAACTCGATCGTCAAGGTGACCTCGCCACTCGATTCGTCGGCTGGCGGCGGCCACCTGTGCGTGAAGGGCCGCTTCGGGTTCGAGTTCGTGCAGCTGCGCCCGAAGGGCGACGCCGAGGGCTGGCCGCGCCCCTGACGAGGCGCCGAAGCCGGGGCGGATAGCCGGCACGTGGTGCGGGACCGGATCTGACGGTGCACCCACCCGTGACCTGTCACGCGGCTCCGGGCCGGACGGCCCCAACACCCACGGGCCGGACGGCTCTTAGCCCGGGCATGTATCGAACGGCACAGTGCGGAGGATGTCTGAGCCCAGGGGTGCGCGCGACCTGAATCGCCTGAAGTGGGCGACGATGATCCTGCCCGTCGTCTTCGTCTGGGTGTTCGAGCTTGTCCGGTTCCTGTTCCTCGATCCCCAGGTCACCGGCGACGCCGCGCACCTCCTGTCGGCCATGATCATGGGCGGCGCCATCGTGGTGTTCGCGACGATCGTCTCGGTTTACCTCGACCGGAGCGAGAAGCAGCTCGTTGCCCAGAACAGGGATCTCACCGTCACCCACGAGGTGAGCTCCGCCGTCCGGGGCACTCACGTGCTGCCGGACCTCCTGGAACAGGCGCTGGACCGCGTCGTGACCCAGACGGGCGCCCTGGCCGGCATCGTCACCATCCGGACCACCGGCGGCGAGCCCCTGACGGTCCGACGGCCTGCACCGCTCGCTCCGGGCCTCGCCTGGCTCGCCGCGATCCTGGACGAGCCGGCCGACCCCGGCCTCGACGTCCCGCGATACACGACCCGGCCCGCCGTGGACACCGGCATCCTGGACCTCCCGTTGATCCGCGGTGGCGGCCGGATCGGGCACCTGCGCGTGGCCTTCTACCCGCCCGTCGAGCCGGACATCTCCGTGGCCGCCCTCACCGATATCTCCGGCGAGATCGCGGGGGCCGCCCAGCTGGGCCTCACCCTCACGGACCTCCACCGGCGTGAGCGGGAGAACGCGGCCCTGTACGAGGTCGCGCTCCAGCTGACCAGCCGCACCGACCTGGGGGACGTGCTCGACACGATCACCCGCCACGCCCGGGAGCTGCTCGGGGCGGAGCGGGCCGTGGTCTGCCTGTCGGACGCGGCGGAGGCCGCCAGCGCAGGGATTCGCGACCGGCTCGCGGTGGCCGACGACGGCAGCGTGTGTCTCGTGGCCCACCAGTCCGACCGCGCCCAGCACCCGCGCAACCCGCTCTGCCCGCTGCTCATCGCCGAGCGCGAGCACGAGCGCGCGTGGGCCGCCCGCCCCCTCCGGGGCCCGGACGGAACCCTCGGCGAGCTGTGCGTCGTGCGCACCGGGCGCCCGTTCAGCGAGACGGAGCGCTCCCTGCTCGGGGCCCTCGCGGACATGGCCACCATCGCCGTCCGGACCGCCAGGCTCCACGAGGCCGAGGAGCAGTGGACGATCCACGCGGAGCGGGACCGGATCGCCCGGGAGCTGCACGACAGCCTGGCCCAGGTCCTGGGGGTCATCCACCTCCGTCTCCGGGCCCTCGAGGGACGCGCCAAGGACGAGGCCAGCCACCTGATGGCCGAAGAGCTCTCGGACATCGCCGGGATCGCCGACGAGGCGTACGGGGACGTTCGCGAGGCCATCCTCGGCCTCCGCGAGACGGTTCGCGAGGACGCCGGCCTGGAGGGGTCGCTGCGCGACTACCTGCGCAAGTACAGCCGCCAGACGGGAATCGCGGCCAGCTTCGCGTGCGACGGCGACACCCGGCAATCCCTCACGCCACGGAGCGAGGTCCAGCTGCTCCGCGTCGTGCAGGAGGCCCTGACGAACACGCGCAAGCATTCCGGCGCGCAGCGGGTCGCGGTCCGGATCGAGTGCGGCGGGCCGGTGACGACGCTGACGATCGAGGACGATGGCGTGGGCTTCGACCCTGCGACCGTCGCGAGCTCGATGGAGGGCGGCTTCGGCCTCGCCTCCATGCGAGAACGGGTCGAACAGATCGGTGGAACGCTCGACGTGCATACTGCCCCGAACGAGGGGACACGTGTCGTCGTCCACCTCCAGGCAGAGGACACGCGTGGCACACGTTCCACCCAGGCTGAGGGTTCTGCTGGTCGATGACCAGCCGCTGTTCAGGCGGGCCCTCGCGACCCTGATCAGCGCGCAGTTCGACATGACGGTCATCGGCGAGGGCGAGAACGGGCGGGACGCGCTGGACAAGGTACGGATCCTGCGCCCCGACATCGTCGTGATGGACGTGAACATGCCCGGCTCCTCGGGCGTGGACGGTGTCAACGCGATCCGGCAGGCCGGGATCACGACGCCGATCGTCATGCTCACGGTGTCCGAGGACGATGACGACCTGTTCGAGTCGATCAAGGCCGGCGCAAACGGCTACCTGCTCAAGAACGTCCGGCCCGAGCAGCTGTTCGACGACCTTCGTGGCGTGATGCGCGGGGAGGCGCCGATCGCCCCGGCCGTCGCCAGCAAGCTGCTCGACGCGCTCCGGACCGGCGGCATCCCGACGCACGGTCACCCGGCGCCGGCGCAGGACAGCGTGCTCACGAGGCGCGAGTCGGAGATCCTCCAGCTCGTCGCCGACGGCATGTCCAACAAGGAGATCGCGAACCAGCTCACCATCACCGAGGGCACCGTCAAGAACCACGTCCACAACGCCCTCGAGAAGCTGCACCTGACGAACCGGGTGCAGGCCGCCGCCTATGCCGTCCGCCAGGGCTTCGCGACCCAGGAGCGCCCCCGCGACTGAGGCGGTCGAGGCTCGCCCTGGTCACCCCGCCCCGTCCTCACCGCCCCCGCCCTTGCCGCCGTTCGGGCGCGCCCGGCGGGGGCGGACCACCCCCATCTGCGATCAGGCTCGCCGCATCAGCCGAGGTGGTGATGCGCGGGGCGTCCTCACGAGGGCAGGTCATCGCGGGCGCGGTCGGCACAGGGTCGGGCGCAGAACGCTAGCCCGTCGGATACAGGCGGCGCCGGAACCGGCTGTGCCGGGCGAGGGATTGGAGCCGGCGCAGGGCACGCCTAGCATCGCCGGTACAGGCCGCACCCGCGACCCGCGATTCCACGAGGAGCCCTGGTGGCGCCCGAACCGGTGCGAGTTCTCGTCCTGTACAGCCATCCCCTGATGGGCGAAGGGCTGGAGCGGATGCTCGCCGCCGAGCGCGGCATCGTCGTACAGGCGGTTGACATCGCGGAACAGGCGGCCGTGGACCAGGCGCTGGCCGACGAGCCGGCGGTGATCGTCGTCGAGGAGGGCGGCCGGGTGGACGCCGCCGACATCGTGCGGCGCTCCAGCTGCGCGGTGGTCCTGGACGTGGACATCAACACCACCCGGGCCTGGGCGCTCCGACGCGAGAGCCTGTCCAGTCGCCCCGACGATTTCCTGGCCGAGATCAGGGCTGTCGTGGCAGGCGGCGCGCGGGGCTCCGGCCCCGAGGCGGATCGTGGCCTCGAGGCGGATCACCGTTCCGCCTCCGATCCCGATCGGCAGCCGGCGGTGCTGCCCGGCTGAGGGGAGACCGAACCGGAGCCCACAGGCCCCGCGGCCACAGCCCCCGCCTTTGCCAGGCTCTTCCCGATGGCAAACGCCCACCACCGACCCGACTGTCCCGAACCGGCCTTTGACCCCCGCGAGACGCCGCTGCCGCGACGCCGCGTCCTGCTGCTGATGGGCGCCGGCGCGCTTGCCGGCGGCGGGGGCCTGGGCGTGCTGCTCGAGGCCTGCAGCGCCCCGCCGGTCACCGTCACCGTCGACTTCGATCCCTCGACGCTCGTCGTCGGCGCGCCGACCAGGGTCGAGTTCACGCTCGCGTCGGGCGGCAGCTCCGTGGATGCTTCGGCCTGGCTGGTCAGGAAGGCCAGCGGCGAGGTCACCGCCTTCGACCCGCGCTGCACGCACGCCCTGTGCGCCTACCGTTGGGAGGCCGCCGACCACCGCTTCGGGTGCTACTGCCACGAGGGCTCGTTCGCGCTCGACGGGACCGTCCTCGCCGGACCGCCGCCCCGGCCCCTCGACCGCTTCCCGCTGCGCGAAGTGGGCCACGTGATCGAGCTGGACGTCCCCGGCGACTTCCGGACGCCTCGCCAGAGCCTGGGCAGCTAGCGCGACAGGACATCCGGCCCGGTCCCACGGGACCTTCGTGGGCCACTCGATACAGCCTCGCCGGTGCGTCCTCGCCCCGCCCTGTATCGCAGTTCTATCCCCTGACGGATGGGAACGCGCGCCTGCGCGGGCGAGGATTGCTCATGGAGCCGGGCTCAGGTTCGTCAGCGTCCGCCGATGGCCTGCGTTCGCGCCCGCTGGCGTCCGCCTCAAGGAAGCGCACATGATGAGAGTCGCTCGTCCCACGACCATCTCGAACCGAACACTGAACCGGCTGATCCTGATCTGCGGGCTCGCGCTCGTCGTCGGGATCCCGGCCATGGTGCTCGTCTACTGGAACGACCGCCACGTCGATCCGGGCGCGTCCTTCGCTGATCGCACGGTCACCGCCGCGGAGGCGGCCGTCCAGGCCAACCCCAACGACATCGCGGCTCGCGACCATCTCGCGGCGGCCTACGTCACGGCGAAGCGCTTCGAGGATGGGATCGCGCAGTTCACCGAGGTGCTCAAGATCGACGCAGGGGATCGGGCCGCGCTGCTCGGGCGAGCGATCGCCTACGTCCAGTCCGGACAGGCCGACCTGGCGGTCCCGGACCTCCAGAAGTTCATCGACGCCGCCAGCAAGGGGGAGTTCGCGGACACGGACCCGCAGCTGGAGCAGGCGTACTACTGGCTCGGGACCGTTCTGCTGCAACAGGACAAGGCAGCAGGCGCCGTCACGAGCCTTGAGAAGGCCCTCGCCATCGACGCCGGCGACGCCGACGCGCTGTACTCGCTCGGCGCGGCGCAGATCAAGGTGGGCGACCCGACCAAGGCCGTCGCGGCGCTCCGCCTGGCCATCGCCTACGTGCCCACAGGCTGGCCTGATCCGTATCAGAAGCTCGCCGAGGCATATACGGCCCTCCACGAACCGGACGGCGTCACGTGGGCGACCGGCATGGCCGCCTTCTGCGAGGGGCGGCTGAATGAGGCGGCAGCCGCACTCAGGCCGCTGACCGCCGGCGCCATGAAGTCCGAGGCCCTCCTCGGCCTCGGGTTCATCGCGGCCCAGCAGGGTGACAACACTTCGGCCACGAGCTACTTCCGCCAGGTGCTCGCCATCGATCCGGCCAACGCGTCGGCGCAGATCGGCCTCAGCGCCATCGACGCGGCGGCCTCGTCCGTGCCCTCGGTGGTCCCGTCCCCGAGCGCGGAAGGGAGCAACTGAGGTGGACTCCCCTGACATGACGCTGGGCGCTCTGCCGGGCGAGCCGAGTCCGGGCGCGGACCAGCCGGACGCCCCCGGGCAGCCGGCCCCGCCGGCCGAGGAGCGCGAGGACGCCCGGCGCCGAAAGTGGTTGCTGCTGTTCCTGTTCCTGCTGCTGCTGGTCTTCCTGTCCCTGTCGATCTGGTACCTGCTGTTCCGCAAGCCGATCACCGAGCTGCCGGTGCCGATCGGCCCGGTGGCCATGCCCACCTACCAGTACGCGCTGTACGACCTCTCGAAGCCACAGGGCGTGGCCGTCAGCTCCGACGGGTCGCGGATCTACGTGACCCAGAACGGCTCGTCCCTGGACACGCTGATGCTGGACCGGCAGGGTGCGACGCTTGGCGTGCTCAAGCCGCCTGCGACGAAGCTCGCCCAGGCCCACCAGCTGTACCTGGCGGTGAACCCGGTCACCGGCGAGGTGTGGACGACGGACCGCTACGACTCCGGCGTGTTCATCTACGCCGCCGACGGCACCTTCGTGCGGGTCTTCGACCAGGGTGCGGCCCTTGCCGGCTGGCAGCCGCTGGGGATCGGGTTCGACCAGCAGGGCGACGTCTACATCGCGGACGTCGGGGGCGGCAGCCAGCGGATCCACGAGTTCTCGCCCGACGGCAAGCTGCTCCGCGACATCGGCGCCGGTGACTCCCTCGACCACCCCAACGGGATCGTCGTGGACGGCAGCGGGAACGTGTACGTCACCGACACGGCCAACGGCCGGCTGCTGGTGTACGACGCCTCGGGGACCAAGGTCGGGATCGTGGAGCGCGGCGAGGCAGCCGGCAATCTCGGCCTGCCGGTGGGGGTCGCGATCGACGATCACGGGCACATCCTGGTGGCTGACTCGAGCGCCTCGCGGATTCAGGCCTACGCCCCGATGGCCGCCGGCGACCGGGGTCCAACGTATCTCAACGCCTTCGGCCTGAAGGGCAGCGACGACGGATTCATGGCATTTCCGAACGGCATCGCCGTCGACGGCCGAGGCCGAGTCTACGTCGCCGACTGGGGCAACGACCGGCTCCAGGTCTGGAGCTACTGACATGCACGGAGTGAGGGAGGTGGAGCCGCGGACAACGATGACGCCTGCAGCGCAGGCGATCCTATCCATGCCACGTCTTGAGGTAATGACAGTGAGGAAATTCGCCCTCCTCTTTGCAGGCGGCGCCCTCTGGCTGTTCGTTGCCGCGCTGCCGGTGCTCGCTGACGGTGGTCCACACCAGATGGCCATCAACAACGGAACCGGGACCCCAGGGCTGACCGCCGACACGTGTGCGGGATGCCACAGAGCGCATACGGCGACGGCCGAGGGCCTGCTCAAGAACGATCTGCCGAACCTGTGCCTGGACTGCCACAACGGCACCAAGGCGACGGCCGACGTCGTCCATGGCGTGCAGTACGACCCGGCGAGCGCCACCGGCGCCGTCCTGGGCGCACTCCGGGGCGGCGGCTTCAGCTACGCGCTGATCGACTCCGCCAACCCGGCGCGGCTCTCGTACACGATCGGCGGTCACGTCCGGAATATCGGCCACGTCCAGCCGCTCCCCGGCACCCACCGGGTCAGCCGGTGACCTCGACCCATGCCGGGACCGGCACGGTCTGGGGCAACGGCGCCGTCAACAGCGGCGTCGGCGCGACGGTCGACCTCGAGTGCGCGAACTGCCACAACCCGCACGGGAACGGGCAGTACCGGATCCTCCAGACCGCTCCGAGCCTGACGGCGACGGCGGGGACCTACAAGGTCACCAACAGCGGTGGCGTGCAGGTCCAGGACACCGCGTACACCGGCCTCCGCAACTACACGATCCGGCCCAGCACCGACGGGCTGGCGTCCGGCGTCGTGGGCAACACGATGGCGACTACTGGCGCTACAAGTGGGATCCGACCGGGGTCACGCTGGCCTGGACCACCAGCGCCGCGCTCCCGCCCGCTGACCCGATGAACACGGGCTGGATCAGCAAGACCCAGACCTACACCAACGCCAACGGCCTCCAGTACTCGTTCCGGTATCCGGTCAACACCACCGAGATCGCGCAGTACAACGCTGACCTGGCGACGGCCGGCAAGACGACCGACCCGATCTCCGGGGCGGCCCTGCCACTGCCGGTCGCCCAGTCCAGCCTGAGCAACAAGGGCGGCCTGATGACCGCGTGGTGCGTCCAGTGCCACACCCGGTACGACGGCGTCAGCACGGTCACCGGAACCGCCCCGACCCAGAGCCTCACGGCGTCGTCGCTCGCGGCCAACTCCGCGGACACGACGTTCATGATCAAGCACGGGACGACCCGCGTCGGCTGCGAGCAGTGCCATGTCCAGCACGGCTCGAACGCGCTGATGACGGGCTCGAACTCAAGTACGTACAAGGACCCGAGCGGCGTCGTGTCCAGCGACAGCCGCCTGCTCAAGGTCAACAACCGTGGGACCTGCCAGCTCTGCCACGACCCGACGGGCACCGTGACGTCCGGCACGTACCTCGGCCCCCTGCCGACCCCCGGCAACTAGCCAGCCACTGAGAACAGGCTTCCTGGCGGTCCCGGTTCACCTCCGGACCGCCAGGAGCGAGCCCCCGGGTGGGGGACGCCTCCAGCCGGGAGATCCGTCCGAACCCACACACCAGAGGACGTCCCACGAACGTGAACGCAGGGATCACCCGCCGCGCAGGCCCGCTCTTCGGAGTGTGGCTGGTGGCGGCTGCCGCTCTCGCGACGTTCGCGCCTGCGGTGCCGGCTGTGTCGGCCACCGATCCGACACCGGATCCCTCGGCGACGTCGCCGGTGGCGAGCCCGACGGACTCCCCCTCGCCGGCCCCCGAACCGACGGCTTCGGACTCCCCGTCGCCGGTCGTGGATCCGTCGCCGTCGCCGGTCGTGGATCCGTCGCCGTCGCCGGTCGTGGATCCGTCGCCGTCGCCGGTCGTGGATCCGTCGCCGTCGCCGGTCGTGGATCCGTCGCCCTCGCCGGTCGTGGATCCGTCGCCCTCGCCGGACCCGGGCGCGATCGTGGACCAGCCGTCCTCCGCGCCGTCGTCGGGATCCCCGGATCCATCGTCGAGCGTCGCTCCGGCCGCCCAGGGCGCATCACCATCACCCGAGGCCCTGGCAGGGCCGATGCTGCTCGGCCTGTCCGCCAACGTGGACCCGACATCACCGCACATCGTCAGCGGCCTGACCAGCGACGTCTGCGCCTCATGTCACGCCTCGCACCGTGCGTCGAACCCGTACCTGCTGTCCAGCGTGTACCGGGCGAGCCCACTGCGACTCAGCGGGGAGGCCTACCGCGCCGCCGACTTCGGCCTCTGCTACAGCTGCCACTCGGGTGCGCAGCAGGCCGCCATCGAGGACACGACGGGGACTTCGACCGGGACCAACTTCCCGAAGCACGGCTTCCACCTGCAGAGCATCGGCGCCTACGGCAGCGGCGGCACCGACATCGACGTTCCTGGTGGCGGCGAGGGGAACGCCCTGTGCGCGGAGTGCCACTCCAACCTCCACGGGACCAGCGGCGACACCCGCGGCCTGGTGAAGTTCGCGCCGGACGTGGTGCAGTACAACGGGTTGCCGATCGCCTACGACGCCACGACCGGCACCTGCACGCTCACCTGCCACGGCGTCGGCCACGACGGCGCGGCGGTCCTCGCCCCGTGACGCCCTGATCCTTGCGGGCCCGCCGGACCACCCCCTGTACCGACCGATACAGGGGGTCTCAATTCTCTCCCCCCAACAGCCCTGCCCGGTCCCGGCCGAAATGTGCGTCCCGACGGATGGGCGCAGGGGTGCCCGTTCCGGACAATGCCCTCAGGTGTCACGCCGCGGTCCCCCGCGGCACGGAATGAGGGCTCCACGATGAAACGCCAGCCGGTGCGCGACCTCGTCGCGTGCGTCCCCGGGGAATCCCGCGGATGACCGCGCCCACCCTGCCCCCCAGCGGCCGCGCCGCAGCGGAGAACGAGCTGCTCGCGCGACTCGGGCTGCCGCCCAGCGCCGCGCCCGAAGACGTCGACACCACCCACGAAGCCGTGAGCGAGTACCTCGCGGCGGCGCCCTCGAGCATCCGCGGCTGGGCCCACGCCCAGGCGGCGGCGCTCGATGCGGCGTATCTCCAATTGACCGACCCAGTCGGCCTCGGGGGCTCAGCCCTCAGGAGCCCGACGAGGCCGCCGAGGGTCGATCCCGGCGGGCCGGCGACACCTCCGGCCCGCCGGGACATCCTTCCAGCGGCACCTGCGCGCCCGAACGAGCTCGTCGCAGCCACGGCCGCGGCCGTGGCTGACGCTCCCGAGACGGGGGCCGAGCCCGAGACCAAGCTCGAGTCCGAGACCGAGCCGAGCCCTCGAGCCCGATGACGACGACCTGGAGGCGCTCTACGCGTCCGTGACCCCCAGCGCGCACCGGGACATGCGGTCCGACGCGAAGGAGCGGGCGCACCGGGCGAAGCCGCTCGCCGGAGCCGTCGCCCCGGAACCCGCCTCCCGGGCGCGGGACGGCGGTCCGTGGAAGAAGATCGTCCTGGGCGGGGCGGCCATCGCGGTCGTGCTCGGGATCGCCTTCGCCGCCTTCACGCTCGGCGGCGGCGGTGCGACGGGGACGAACGCCGTCGCCGCCCAGGCGTCACCCTCTGCCCCGACGATCGACGAGGCCAAGGTCGCGGGCCTGATGGAGAAGCTCGCGGCCAACCCGAACGACACCGCCACCCTGCTCGCCCTCGCGGACGAGTACTACGCCGGCACCCAGTACAACGTCGCCGGCCAGTGGCTGGACAAGGCGCTCGCGATCGACCCGAAAAACATCCAGGCGCTCCTCGCCCGGGGCGCCGTGAGCTTCAATCTCGGCGACCTGACGTCGGCCGAGAAGACCTGGCAGCAGGTCGTCGCCATCGAGCCCAAGAACGTCGAGGTGCACTACGATCTCGGCTTCCTGTACCTGAACCAGCAGACCCCCGACTGGGCCGGTGTCCAGCGCGAGTGGAACAAGGTCATCGCGCTCGACCCGACATCCCAGCTCGCGAAGACCGTACAGTCGCACCTCGACTCGCTGGCCGCCGCCTCGATGCTGCCGGACGCGTCGGGTGCCCCGTCGGGCGCAGCCTCGCCGGCCGCGTCCCCCGCCGCCAGCCCGGCGCCCTCTCCCGTGGCCTCCCCGGCGGCAAGCACCCAGCCATGACGGACCTGGGCAGCGCGCTCGGCCTCGCGATCGCCTTCACCGGCGGCGTGGTGTCGTTCGCGTCCCCGTGCTGCCTCCCGCTCGTGCCGGCGTACATCAGCTACATGGTCGGCGCGACCGGCGAGGGCACCGCCGGCCGCCGCACCGCCTTCTTCCACGGGCTCGCGTTCGTGCTCGGCTTCTCGCTGGTGTTCGTCGCCTTCTACGCCGCCGTCGGCGCGATCGGCCTGGTGCTCGACCGGCGCACGATGAACATGGCCGGCGGCGCGCTCCTCGTGTTCCTCGGCCTCCAGGTCGCGGGCCTGATAAACGTCCGGGCGCTGTGGCGCGACACCCGCCTGATGCCCACCATGGCCGGCGGGCTCGTGATGGCCGGCGGCAACGGGGGCTCCGCGGTCGCCACCCTCGCGGGCGGCAACGGCAGACCGGGCTACGGGCGCTCGCTCGCGTTCGGGACGCTGTTCGCGGCGGGCTGGAGCCCATGCATCGGCCCGATCCTGGGCGGGATCCTCGGGCTGGCCACCGCGACCGCGAGCGTCCTCCAGGGGACGGTCCTCCTGGTCGCCTACGCGGCCGGTCTCGCGGTCCCGTTCCTGGCGGTTGCCCTGGGCGCCTCCTGGGTCTCCCGACGGCTGTCCTGGGTCGGCCGCCACAACCATGCCGTGTCCATGGTCACGGGCCTGCTGCTCGTGACCGTCGGCGTGCTGATGCTCACCAACACGCTCGGCCGGCTGGCGACCCTCGGGTCGCCGTTCGGCCTGTAGGAGGTCGCCGGAATGGCCCACGAAGTTCGAACCCGGCCGCTCCCGCCGACGGTCCCACAGGCCGCGACGGTGGAGGCCGGCCACGGCCTGATGGACCGCGTCGACTGGGCGCTGGAAGGACTGTGGCACCTCCTGACCTCGATGCGGGTCGCCATGGTCCTCATCCTCGCCCTCGCGGTGCTGGGGCTGGTCGGCTCCCTGGTCATCCAGGCGGCTCCGGGCGTCATGAGCGATCCCGACGCGAAGTCGAGCTGGCTCAAGCAGATCGGGCCGATGTCGGTCCCGGTCGTGGGCTGGCTGCACTCGCTGCCGGTGATCGGAGCGGTGACGCCCGACCTGCGGTACAGCAACGTGAGCGGCCTGTTCGACGCGCTCCAGCTGTTCCAGATCTTCAACTCGGTGATCTTCCGGGTGCTGGTGGCGGCGCTGACGATCAGCCTCGTCGCCTGCTCCGTCCACCGCGTGCCGGGCATGTGGCGCACGGCCACGAAGCCCCGCGTGGACGTCGGGCCGGCCTTCTTCGAGCACGCGCCGCAGCACGAGGCCATCGTCGTCCGGCACACGCCGGCCGAGACGCTCGAGATCGTCCAGGGCGTCCTGCGCGGTCGCCGGTACCGGCCGGCGAGCCTGGACGACGGCACGATCCACCTGTACGCGGACCGCTTCCGATGGGCGCCGTTCGCTTCGCTGGCCGGCCACCTCGCGCTGGTCGTGATCCTCGCCGGTGCGGTCGTCGGCAGCACCTTCGGCTACCGCGACAGCAGCTTCACGATCGCCGAGGGCAGCACCCTTCCGGTCGCGGCCGAGCAGGGGCTGAGCCTCCAGCTCATCGACTTCACGGACAGCTACTACCCGGCCACCGGCGCCCCCGAGGACTACGCGAGCCAGGTCGTCCTGTACAAGGACGGCAGCGAGGTCGCGCGCCACACGATCCGGGTCAACGACCCGCTCCGCTACGGCGACACGAGCTTCTACCAGGCCTTCTTCGGCTCGGCGGCCGTGATGACGGTCAAGGACGCCAAGGGCAACACGCTCCTGTCCGACGGCGTGCCGCTGGCCTGGCGCACGACCGGTGACGATCGGCCCGTCGGCTCGATCGCCATCCCGGGCACGGACTACGTCGCCTGGGTCGTCGGGACGCTGGGCAGTGGCGACGCCAAGATCAAGCCCGGCCAGGTGCAAGTGGAGCTGTACGGATCGACCGGCAGCACGCCGGTCGCCACCCAGGTGCTGGACCAGGGCACGGCGGCCACGGCCGCAGGCCTGACGTTCACGTTCGACCGCGAGAGCAAGTTCACGGGCCTCAACGTCGCACGCGATCCCGGCGTGGTGCTGGTCTGGCTGGGCGCATTCCTCCTGTTCACCGGCTTCGTCATCACCTTCTTCCTGCCGCATCGCCGGGTCTGGGCGCGGATCGCCGCGCGGCCCAACGGTGGGGCGGTGCTGGCGGTGGCAAGCCTCGGGCGCCGCGACGCGGCGCTCGGCACCGAGTTCGAGAGCCTCGTGAACGACATCCGCTCGGCGCTCCAGGCGCCCGCGCGGGCCTAAGGGAGAACCACGACATGGCAAAGATGTCCGAATACGCCTTCGTCGCGGCCATGCTGAGCACCGGCCTGGCGACGATCGCCTACCTGTTCTATGCGCTGTCCGGCCTCCGGGCCGCCCGCCTGCAGACGGCCGGCATGCCGGCCACCGGCGGCACGATGGGCTTCATCTCCGGCCCGCGCACGGCCGCGATCGGGCGCTACGCGACGATCCTGGGCTGGCTGGCGGTGTTCGCGCTGCTCGCGAGCATGATCTTCCGCACCGTCGCCACCGGCCACGGCCCGTTCGCCAACATGTACGAGTTCTCGATGGCGTTCGGGTTCGGGATCCTCACCGCCTACATGTGGTTCGAGCGCACGTACCACCAGCGGCTCCTGGCGCTGGTGGCGCTGCCCGTCGCGCTCGCGATGATGCTCTACGCGGCGACCATCCCGGCCGACATCGAGCCCCTGGTCCCCGCCCTGCAGAACAACCTGCTGCTCACCGTCCACGTTGCCGTCGCGATCGTCGCCTACGGCAGCTTCTCGATCGCCTTCGCGGCCTCGCTGCTGTACCTGGCCCAGCCCGACGGTGGCCGCTGGGGCCTGCCCAAGCCGCAGATCCTCGACGAGATCGGCTATCGCGCGGTCGTGGTCGGGTTCCCGTTCCTGACCCTCACGATCATCCTCGGCGCGGTCTGGGCCGAGACCGCGTGGGGCAGCTACTGGAGCTGGGACCCCAAGGAGACCGCCTCGCTCGTGACGTGGCTGATCTACGGCGCCTACCTCCACGCGCGGGTGGTCCGCGGCTGGCGCGGGTCGGGGGCCTCATGGCTGCTCGTGGCCGGGTTCGGGGCGACGCTGTTCACCTACTTCGGGAACCTGTTCTTCGGCGGGCTCCACAGCTACTCCGGCCTGGGTTGACCCCCCGGGGACGAAGGGAGCGATCCGGATGAGCGCTGCGGGCATCGTCGCCCCGCCCTCCGGCCGCAGGGCTGGGCGGCTGCAGACGATCGTGGTGATCGCCGTCACGGCCGTCGTGATCGGGGTCGTGGCCTTCCTGGTCAGCGGCCCCGACACCAGCGGCTTCACCAAGGTGGACCTTGCCGGCGACGTGGCAGGCACCGCCCCGGCGGTCGGCGCCCTGCCCCCGGGCTTCAGCGGCACGACCTACGACGGCAGGACGGTCTCGCTCGCGGACTACGCGGGCAAGCCCATGTGGCTGACGTTCGGGGCGTCCTGGTGCCCGGACTGCCGGGCCGAGGCGCCCGACGTGGAGGCCACCTACCAGAGGTACAGGGACCAGGGCCTGGTCGTGCTGGCCGTGTTCATCAACGAGCCCGCATCGGACGTCGCCGGGTACGCGGGGCGGGCCAGCCTGACGTTCCCCATCGTCGTCGACCAGAACACGGCGATCGCCGGCACGTACCGGACGCTGGGCATCCCGACCCACTTCTTCATCGGCGCCGACGGCCGGATCCGCGAGATCCGGATCGGGGCGCTGCCCAGGGACGAGATGGACCGCGCGGTCGCGGCCCTGATCCCCTGAGGCTTTGATGGACGACCCGGCGACCGCCCCCGAGCCGCCCCGGCCCGCGTCGTCGATGGACGCCGGCGGCGGGACGGACGCCGGCGGCGAGGCGGCCCCGGCGCCGGCCGCAACCGCCGTCGAAGGGGCTCCGGCCGAAGGGGCTCCGGCCGAGGCGCCCGTCGCGGGCCATCGTTCCCCGTTCTACCTGCGCGGGCGCCGGCCGCGGCTCCCCCGCTCGCGGGGCGGCCTGTTCGCGCTGCTCCTCGTCCTGGCCGGCCTGGGCGGCGTGGCGGCGTTCTCGGCCGTCTCGCTGATCCACTGGACGGAGACGGCCGACTTCTGCGGCCGCTGCCACTCCATGGCGCCCGAGCTCGCCGCGTACGCCGCCGGCCCCCACAAGGACGTCTCCTGCGCCGAGTGCCACGTCGAGCCGGGAATCACCGGCTGGATCAAGTCCAAGCTCAACGGCACCCGCCAGCTGGTCGAGATGGTGCTGGGCACGTATCCGACGCCGATCCCGCCCCCCGACCACGCCGACCTGCCGGCCGCCTCCGATACCTGCGCGAAATGCCACGATCCGCTCCGGCGCGCCCTGACGGGCCTCAAGACCCAGACCCTGTTCTCCGAGGACGAGACCAACACCCGCCAGTTCGTGGGCCTCATGATCCGGCCCGGCGGCGGCGACGCCTTCGACGTGAGCCGCAGTGTCCACTGGCACGTGCTGCGCGAGGTGAGCTACTCCACCACGAGCAAGGACGCGGCCTCGATCGACTACGTCGCGGCGACCCGGACCGACGGCGGGATCGACGAGTTCATCTCCCAGGACAGGATCACCGTGGCCGAGGACGTGCAGCCGGACATCGACGCCGTCAAGGCCGCCGAGCCGATGCGCGTGATGAGCTGCTACGACTGCCACAACCGTGCGGGCCACGGGATCCCGAACCCGCGCACGGGTCTCGACTATGAGCTGTCCACCGGCGCGATCGACGCGACCCTGCCGTACATCAAGCGCGAGGGGATGCGGATCCTGTGGGACAGCTACCCGGACTTCACGGCCGCGGACAGCGCGATCGACCGCCTCCGCAACTTCTACCAGACGAGCTACCCGAACGTGTACGAGACCAAGGCCGCGCAGATCAACACGGCCATCGCGCAGATCAAGGTCCTGTACCGGCTCACGGCGACCCCGGAGATGAAGGTCACGGCCGGCACCTACCCGGACAACCTGGGGCACCTGGACTTCGCCGGCTGCTTCCGCTGCCACGACGGCGGCCATTTCCTGGTCGAGAACGGCGCGGTGACCGGCAAGACGATTCCCTCCACGTGCAACACCTGCCACACGTTCCCGCAGCTCGGACCCGCGGTCGCCAGCCTGCCGCTGGGACAGCCGCCCAGCACGCACACCTCGGACAGGCTGTGGGTGTTCAACCACCGGAGCGTCGCCACCAGCCTGGATCCGGGCGGCACGACGTGTGGCGAATGCCACGCCCGTGACTACTGCGTGAACTGCCACTCCACCGGTGCGGTCACCGTCGACCACGACACCATGGCCACGAACCACGCGGCCGTCATCCGCGCGCAGGGCAACACCGCCTGCGCCTACTGCCACCAGCCGGTCTATTGCGCGCGCTGCCACACCCAGCAGGTGCTGCCGGTCACGACCCCGTTCCTCCACCTGCCGACGAGCCGGGTACCCGACGTCCCGGAGGGCGCCGCATGGCCGCTGACCCCGAAGACCTGAGTCCCGCGAACGAGAAGGGAGCCCAGATGCCCACGCGGAGCGTCCCCGTCGAGGTGCGTGCCGCCGTGGACGCCACGTTCGGCGGGTCCGCGCCCGGGACCGATACGGCGCTGCCGCCGGCGTCCTGATCCCGCCGCCGCGGTCGGGCCCGGCGGACGGCCGCGCGCGGACATCGCGGCATCCCGATATCGGCATATGCCCTTTCTGTATCGATCCATACCTTCCGCCCTCGCCGAGGCGCCTCGCACAATCCACGCAACCGTCCGAGGGAGGGACGGCGGGCCGCTCGCCCTCGGGAGGAGCGATGGAACCGGAGCTGGAGACGGGACCCGCGGACACTGCGCTGCCGCAGACACGGCGGCGTTTCCTGCGCTGGCTCGGAGGCCTGACCGTCGTCTCGACGGCCGCCATGGTGCTGACCCCCGTGGTGGCCTTCCTGGTCCCCTCCCGGAATGGTCGCGCCTCGGGTGGAGGCAAGACGCTCGTCGGCACCACCGCGGACATCCCGGCGGGTGCGGGCAAGGTCGTCGCCCTGGGCAGCAAGCCCGCGATCGTGATCAACACGCCACAGGGCATCAAGGCCTACTCCGCCATCTGCACGCACCTGGGTTGCGTGGTGGCCTGGAACGACATGATCGGCGTGATCCAGTGCCCGTGCCATGACGGGCACTTCGACCCGGCCACCGGCGCGGTGGTCTCCGGTCCGCCTCCCGCGCCCCTGCCGCCGATCCCCGTGTCGGTCGAGGGCGACCAGATCTTCCTGACGGAGGCCTGAGGTGGCGGCAGGCGCGGGAACCGAACCTCGACGCGCGGCGACCGGCCGCGCCGCGGGCTGGATCGAGGAGCGCACCCGGCTCGGGCCGCTGGTCAACGCCGCCCTGCATGTCCGCATCCCGATGACGTCGCGCACGTTCTACTTCGGTGGGATCGCGCTGTTCCTGTTCGGAATCCAGGTGGTCACGGGGACCCTGCTGGCGCTGTACTACAAGCCGACGCCCGACGCCGCGTACAAGAGCGTCCAGTTCATCACCAGCGACGTCAGCTTCGGGTGGCTCATCCGGAGCCTCCATCACTGGGCCGCGAACCTGATGATCCTGTTCGTGCTCCTGCACCTGGCGCGGGTGTTCGTCCAGGCGGCGTACAAGTGGCCCCGCGAGCTCACCTGGGTCGTCGGGACGCTGCTGTTCATGATCACGCTGGGCTTCGGCTTCACCGGCTATCTCCTGCCCTGGGACCAGCGGGCCTACTGGGCGACGGTGGTCGGGACGGATATCGCGGGCAGCGTCCCGCTCGTCGGCGATGTCCTGCTGCAGCTGCTGCGGGGCGGGGCAGACGTGACCGGGGACACGATGAACCGATTCTTCGGCATCCACGTCCTCGTCCTGCCGCTGGCGCTCGGCGCGATGCTGGCTCTCCACCTCCTCCTCGTCCACCAGCTCGGTCTGGCCAGCCCGAAGCGACCGGAGCCGCGCGTCGTGACGCCGGAGTTCGAGCGCGAGCCCCTCCGTCCCTTCTTCCCCAACTACATGATCGACGAGTTCGTGGCCTGGTACGTCCTGCTGGCCGTCCTGGTCGTGCTGGCGTCGGTGTACCCGGCCGGACTGGAGGAGCCGGCCAACCCGCTCCAGACACCGCACGTCAAGCCGGAGTGGTACTTCCTCGGCGTCTACGAGCTGCTCAAGCTGGTGCCGCGCCTGATCGGCATCGTGATCCCGATCGTGGCCGTCGGCCTGCTCGTGGTGTGGCCGTTCCTGGACCGCAGCCAGGAGGTGCTCGTGCGGCGTCGCAAGCTGGTGGTGGGCGGTGCCACGCTGGTCGTGGGCGCCCTGGTCGTGCTCACGGTGCTGGGCTATGTCAGCTAGGGCCGTCCGGGCCACGCCGGCACGACGCCGGCCGGCCACCCGCCGCGCCGCGCGCCTGCTTCTTGCCCTGGCCGTCGCCGGGCTCTTGATCCTGGTGGTTGCCTGGTCGGTGGCCGCCCAGAGCCCGAGCCCGAATGCGTCGCTCGAACCCTCGGCGTCCGCCGCACCCGTCCCGACGGCCTCGGCGGCAGCCTCGGCAACGCCGTCGCCCTCGCCGGCCGCATCGTCTTTCGACTGGCTGTTCGCGACGCCGGTCCCCACCGTGCAGGTTCCCGCGGCCACGGCCCCGCCGCTGCCCTCCCCGATCGTCCACCCGGACGGCGGTGGCGCCAACGGCTGCGTCGACTGCCACAGCGCCGTCAACGACAAGCAGTCCGCGATCGCCGCGGCCTGGTCCGGCAGCGCCCACGCGAAGGCGGGCGTGACCTGCGCCGATTGCCACGGCGGCGACCCCGGCTCCGACCAGATCACGGTGGCGATGGACCGCCGGAACGGCTTCGTGGGCGCCCCGGATCGCCTGTCGACCGTCAGCCTGTGCGGCAGCTGCCACGGGAACGTCGACCGGATGCGCGCGTCCGGCCTGGCCACCGACCAGTACGCGAAGTACTGGTCCAGCGTCCACGGCCAGCAGCTGCTGACGGCGAACGACACCCGCGTCGCGATCTGCACCGACTGCCACGGGTCGCACGATGTCAAGCAGGTCTCCGACCCGAGCGCCAAGGTCTACGTCCTCAATGTTCCCGAGCTGTGCGCCGGCTGCCACGCGGACGCGAAGCGAATGCAGCCGTACGGGATCCCGACCGACCAGTTCGATGTCTATTCCAGGAGTGTCCACGGCGTGGCGCTGCTCGAGAACAAGGACGTGCGGGCTCCGAGCTGTGCGTCCTGCCACGGCTCCCACGATGCGCAGCCCCCGACGTCGACGACCGTGGTCGAGGTGTGCGGCAAGTGCCACACCGCGACGCAGGAGCTGTACCAGCAGAGCCGCCACTCGCAGCTGCAGGCGGCGGCGCCGAAGTGCTGGACCTGCCACGGGACGCACGACGTGTCGCAGCCCGGCTCCACGCTGTTCTTCCACCCGACCCCGCCTGATTACAACTGCGCCACCTGTCATGACCTGGCGACGCACACGCTGCGCCTCGAGCTCAGCCGCTTCGCGCTGGAGCAGGATCGACGATGCGACACCTGCCACCACCCGGACTCGCAGATCTACGCCCAGATCCAGGGGATCGCCAACGCCGTCCGCTCGGCCGAGACCGCCTACGACGATGCCGGCGCGCGCATCGAGGAGGCCGCCCGGCTGGGCATGATCACGTCCGACGCCGAGGTGGGGCTGGCGGGCGCGAAGACGAGCCTGATCCAGGCCCAGGCCGGCGTCCACACCACGAAACTCAAGCTCGTCGCGGAGCTCTCGGCGGACGCGAAGACCAAGGCGGAGGCGGCCCAGGCGCTGGCGACGGCGAAGGTGGACGAGAGCACCTTCCGGCGCGAGGCGATGGTCGTGGTCGTGGCGCTGATCATGGCCAGCGTGCTGTTCCTGGGGCTGATCAAGCGCCAGCTCGACCGGGAGCTCGAAAGGCGCCCGCCCTCCTGAGGACGGCGCCCGGTCAGCCGCCGGCCACCACGCGCTCGGGGCGGGCGTAGACGTTGAACCCGTCCCCGCGCAGGAAGCCGACCAGCGTGACGCCGAGGCGCTCCGCGGCCTCCACGGCCAGGTCACTGGGCGCCGAGATCGCGGCCAGGATCGGGACCCCGGCGACGGCAGCCTTCTGCACCAGCTCGAAGCTTGCCCGGCCGGACACGAGGACGATCCGGCCGTGGAGCGGCAGGTCGCCGGCCAGCACCCGTCCGCCGATCAGCTTGTCCAGGGCGTTGTGCCGGCCGACATCCTCGCGCAGGGCGATCAGCGCGCCGAGGGCGTCGAACAGGCCGGCGGCGTGGAGACCGCCCGTGTGCTCGAACACGGCCTGGGCCTCGCGCAGCCGGCCGGGGAGCGCGAGCAGCGTGCCGGCGGTCACGGACGGTCCGGCGGGGATCGGCGCGCAGCGGACCTCCAGCTCGTCCAGGGACGCCTTGCCGCAGATCCCGCACGACGCGGTGGCCACGAAGTGCCGCTCGGCGACGCGGGAGGCATCGAAGGGCCGGGCGAGGTGGACGGTGACCTCGTCGTCGGGCCGGGCGTCCGTGCCCGGATCGCCGATCGTGATCCGGACGATCTCCGCGGCGTCGTCGATCAGGCCCTCCGTCCGGAGGAAGCCCGCGGCGAGCTCCGCCTCGTACCCGGGGGTGCGCATCGTCACGGCGATGTCCACCGGGTCCTGGCCCGGCCCGCGGGCGCGGATGGCCAGCGGCTCCTCGCCGGCGAGCCGGTCCTCGCGGACCTCCGTGCGGGCCTCAATGCGGGCCCCCGTGCGGGCACCCACACGGTCCATGCGCCACGACCTCACGCGGACGCGCGTCGCCTGGCGCTCGAGGGCGGGCGGCGGGACCGGATCCACGGCCGGCCCCGGGAAGTCGCTCACACCACCGGCTCCCGGGTGAGGTAGACCGCGCTGCCCGTCGGCCGCAGGCAGTGCGTCATCGACATCGCCTGGAGGTAGCCGCCGGCGTTGAGGATCGCCACGACCTCGCCCTCGGCCACGTCCGGGAACGGGTAATCCTCCGCGAACACATCGCCCGCCTCGTTGATGTGCCCGGCCACCGTGACCAGCCGGGTCCGCTCCCGGAGCGGGTCGCGCAGCGGCACGATCTCCTGGGCGTAGCGGTAGATGAAGTACGCGCAGTTGACGTTCCAGCCGATGTCCAGCCCCACGAAGGTCGTCCCGCCGCGGCGCTCCACGGTCACGACCTCGCCCAGCAGCACCCCCGCGTCCTTCATCACGAGGTCGCCGGGCTCGAAGGCCACCGTGACGCCGTATGGGCCGAGGTGCCGCCGCACGACCTGCGCGTAGGTGTCGAGGTCCACCGGCCGCTCGTCGTCCCGGGCCACGCGCCCGATGCCGCCGCCCACGTTGACCTCCCGGATCGGCAGGCCGGCGGCGAGCAGGCGGTCGAGGAACCGGGTAGCGCGGACGAGGGCGGCCTCGAATCCGTCCACCTGGTCGCCCAGCCAGCCCGATCCCGCGTGGAAGTGGAGCGTATCCACGACCAGCCCGTGGCGCCGGACGACGGCGAGCGCATCGTCGAGGCGATCCTCCGTCACGCCGAACTTGGTCGGCCGTTCGCCGGCATAGGCGAGGTGCTCGGTATAGCCGGCGCCGGCCCCCGGGTTGACGCGGATACCGACGGTCCGGCCGGGCGCGCGGCGGCCGACCCGCTCCAGCTGGCTGACCCCGTCGAGGTTGAGGTGGATCGGGTGGGCCAGCAGGACGTCCAGATCGCGCTCCGAGACGTTGGTGCCGGTGTGGCTGATCTCCTCGGCCCGCCAGCCGTTGGCGAGAGCGTGCAGGACCTCGCCGGGCGAGCAGGCGTCGATGCCCACGCCGACGGGTTCCGCGGGATCGCCGGGCTCCGCGGCCCCGAGCCCGCGCAGCACCGCGAGGATCCGCGGGTCGGGGTTCGCCTTGAGCGCGTACCGCACGACGTGCTGGATGCCGGCCCGCGCGAGCGACGCCTGCAGCGCGCGCACGTTCTCCACGGGGCGCGCCAGGTCGTACACGAACAGCGGGGTGCCGTGCTCGCGGACGAGCGCCTCGAGGTCGGCACCATTGAGCGACAGCCGCCCGCCGAGGACGTCCAGGCCGGGGCGGCGCCACCAGGTGGGCGCGGCCGCGGGTGTCGTGACGCCGGGGGCGGCAGGGGTGAGCTCGGCCCAGCCGGCATCCGAGGTCACCGGCGTGACGTCCCCGCGGCGAGGATCGCCCGCCGGCTGACCGGGTCCGCGAACGGGTCCGGGCCATCCACGACCGATGTCCCGATCGCCTGGAGCAGCCGCTCCGTGGCGGCGGCGACCTCGTCGACCGCCGCCCGGAACGCGGCCTCGTTCCGTGCCGACGGAGCACGGAACCCGCTGACCTTGCGCACGTACTGGAGCGCGGCGGCCCGGGCCTCGCCGGTGGTGGCGGCACCGGCGTCGTCGCCACGGCGGAGCTGGCGAATGCTGCGACACATGGCGCGCAGCGTACCGCGCCGGTGGCCCGGGGACCGATTCCCCGCCGGCCGAGTGTGAGCCGATGGTCCCATGCCCGACCCATCCGCCGTGGCCCGATCGACCCGTAGCGCAGACCCGTGGCCCAGGGGACGCTGGCCGGGTCATGCACTACCACGACTCGCCGCCCCGGACCACCTCGCTCCCCCCACGCCGCCGGGCCGGGATCGCCCTGTGGCTCGTCGCCATCGTCGCGGCCCTCGCGGTCGCGGCGCCGGCGGTGACGCTCGCCGCGACCCAGACCATGGTGCCCGCCTGTGACGGCGTGAACGTGCGCTCGAGCGCCTCGACCAGCGCGACGGTCAAGGCGCGGCTCACCACCAGCTCGACGGTGACCGTCGTCGGCACCCTGAGCGGCGGTGCCTGGAGCACGACCTGCCCCACGGCGAAGTCCGGCTCGGGCTGGTACAAGGTCAGCGCGATCAACGGCAGGAGCGTCAGCAGCCTGTACGGCGTCAGCTACGTCTACGCGGCGACCGGCGTCCTCAAGGCGGCCCCGGCGTCCACGACCAGCGCCACGGACGCGTTCGGCGCCGAGCTCATGCGGCTGGTCAACCTGGACCGCGTGGCGCTCGGCAAGCCCGCCTACCTCGTCGACGGCGGCCTCGCGAACATCGCCCGCGACGCCGCGTTCAGCTGCCCCACGAAACCGACGCTCCAGCTCCGCGGCCGGTCCCGGGACATGGCGGATCGCGGGTACTTCTCGCATACCGTGCCTGGCTGCTACCTGGCCGGGACCACGACGCCGTACTCCTCGCTGACGATCGTCCGGACCGTGTTCGGGTACACCGGGGCGCAGAGCGAGATCATCGCCTGGAACGCCTACGGGTCGTCCGCGTCCACGTACAAGGTGGGCTGCGACATCAACGGCGCGAACTGCGTCGGCGGGACCACGACCACGCCCTACACGGTCGCCCTGTCGCAGCGCGACTTCATGAGCTCGTCCGCCCATCGGGCAGCCGAGCTGAACACCTACCAGCGGTTCGGGTGCGGCTCGGCGACGGTGCCGGGCACGATCAAGACGTACTTCACCTGCCTGTTCGCGAATGGTGGCCCGACCCCGTCCGCCTCGCCCTCGCCCTCGCCCACGCCCTCGCCCACGCCGACGCCCGCGCCTGTTGTCACGCCCACGCCGGCCCCGTCGCCGGCCGGGACGGCCATGGTGGCCGCCTGCGCCGGGGTCAACGTCCGCACCAGCACCTCGACCAGCGCGACGGTCAGGACCCAGCTCACCGCCAGCTCCACGGTGACCGTCGTCGGCACCGTGAGCGGCGGTGCCTGGGGCACGTCGTGCCCGACCTGGAAGTCGGGCAGCAGCTGGTACCGGATCAGCGCGATCAACGGGCGGAGCGTGAGCAGCCTGTACGGGGTCAGCTCCCTGTACGCGGCGACCGGGGTCCTCAAGGCGGCGCCGGTGTCCACGACCCCGTCCCCCTCGCCCACGCCCTCGCCCACGCCGACGCCCGCGCCTGTTGTCACGCCCACGCCGGCCCCGTCGCCGGCCGGGACGGCCATGGTGGCCGCCTGCGCCGGGGTCAACGTCCGCACCAGCACCTCGACCAGCGCGACGGTCAGGACCCAGCTCACCGCCAGCTCCACGGTGACCGTCGTCGGCACCGTGAGCGGCGGTGCCTGGGGCACGTCGTGCCCGACCTGGAAGTCGGGCAGCAGCTGGTACCGGATCAGCGCGATCAACGGGCGGAGCGTGAGCAGCCTGTACGGGGTCAGCTCCCTGTACGCGGCGACCGGGGTCCTCAAGGCGGCGCCGGTGTCCACGACCGGCGCCACGACCGGGAGCGTGGCGACGCTCGGCTCGACGGTCGTGTTCCACGGCCGCGGCTACGGGCACGGCGTCGGGCTGTCCCAGTACGGCGCCCGCGGCCGCGCCCTCGCCGGCCAGGCGGCGGCCGGGATCCTCGCCCACTACTATCCGGGGACGACGCCCGGCACGATCGCGGCGACCACGCAGGTGCGGGTCCTCGTGCTCGACGACTTCAGCGCCACGCAGGCCGTACCCCTCACCATCCTCGGGCGGGGCGGCGAATGGGGCATCCGGGGCCAGGCAGCCCCGTTCCCGGCAGACGCCCGCATCCGGATCGTGCCCGGCACGGCAGGCACCACCACCGGCTGGCGGCTGACCGTGGACGACGCGACCGGCAAGGTGCTGCTCGACGCGGCCGCCCCGGCGGACCTCCGGCTCGAGCCGCGGGCCGCGGGCACCACCCTCCAGCTGCTGTCCAAGCCATCGAGCGACGACCTCTACCGCGGCATGCTGCGCCTGGTCCTCGCCTCCACGGCCGCCGACGTCGTGAACGAGCTGTCGATCGAGGACTACCTGCGGGGCGTCGTGCCCGCCGAGATGCCGTCGTCCTGGCCGGTCGAGGCACGGACGGCGCAGACCATCGCCGCCCGCTCGTACGCCGCGTACCGGCTGCGGCCGGGCACGTCCACGTTCGACCTGTACGACGACACCCGTTCGCAGGTCTACGAGGGCGTTCGGCGCGAGACGGCCGAGGCCGATGCCGTGGTCGCCGATACCGCCGGCAAGGTCCTGCTCGGCGGCGGCGCGGTGGCCAACACCCTGTTCCATTCCACTGGCGGCGGCGCGACCGAGAACAACGAGAACGTGTTCGTCTCGTCCATCGGCGCCAGGATCGCCGGACCGGTTTCGTACCTGCGCGGCTCCGCGGACCGCGACGCCGCGGGTGTCGCCTATGACGCGGGCGCGCCGTACGCCACATGGCAGACCGCGGGCTACTCGACCGACATGCTGTCCGTCATCTTCGGCGCCGATGCCCGGACGAGCGTCGGCACGCTGCTGGGCCTGGACCTCCACGATCGAGGCGTGTCCGGCCGGCTGATCAGCGTGACGCTGGTGGGTTCGGCGGGGACGAAGACCGTCTCCGGCTCCGTGTTCACGGACGCCTTCAACGCCGGGCGCCCGGCCACCGATCCGCCGATGCGGAGCACGCTGCTGGACGTCGCGCCGATCCCCTGACGCCGTCCGCGCGGCGGGCTCGAGCGCGATGCGTGCGCGCCGGCCGGGACCGGACGGCTGACCCGACGATCGCCCGGACCAGCCTGTCGCCGGTGCTCGGTGCTCGCCGGACGGGCGAACAGATGAAGGTTCCGTGGTCCTGGCTCGCCGGGCGAGCGAGATCGCGGAGGAACGGGCGCCCCTTCACGATCGTGCCCGATGGGCGAGCGGCAGGATGGCCTTCTCATCGGTACGCTCGGGCGGCGAGCCGCCCCGGTGACCGCGCGGCGAGCCGCCCCGGTGACCGCCCGGCGAGCGGCCCTGATGACCGGGGCAGCGGCGTATCCTCGCGGCCATGGACAGCTGGCACACGATCATCGAGCCGTTCCGCATCCACGCCGTCGAACCGATCCGGCTGACCACCGAGGCAGAGCGCGAGCGGGCGCTCGAGGCCGCCGGCTGGAACATGTTCAACCTCCACGCGGACGACGTGCTCATCGACTTCCTGACCGATTCCGGCACGGGGGCCATGAGCCGTGACCAGTGGGCGGCCATCCAGCACGGCGACGAGAGCTATGGGACTGCCGCGAAATAAGCCCTCTCATTCCAGTGGTAGCCGCTCGCGCGGGATGAGGGTGTAGTTCCACTCCCCGTGGAAGGCGTCGGGGCGCAGGTAGAGGGTCGCCATGTCGGCGTCGCTGACGGTCACGCCCCTGGGGTAGGCGCTCCGATCGAGCGCACTGCGGACCCGGAGCCCGGTGCGGGTGGTGGTGGCCGCGATGAGCTTGACGATGATTTCGTGGCTGACGAGCGGCTTGCCCCGCCAGTTCATGGTGATGGCGGGAACAGCCGGTGCTCGATCTTGTTCCACTTGCTGGTGCCGGGCGGGAAGTGGCAGACCGCGATCTCGAGACCGGTCTCGTCGGCGAGCTTCTGGAGCTCCGGTCTTCCACAGCCGGAGCCTCGTAGCCGTTGCTGCCGCCGGCGTCGGCGGTGACCAGCAGCCGCGTGGCGTCGGGGTACAGCGGCGCGCCCATGGTCTGCCACCAGCGGCGGATGCTCTCGACCGCGAAGGCCGCCGTGTCGTGGTCGGTGCCGACGCTCACCCAGGCCTCGTTCTGCCCGATGTCGTAGACGCCGTAGGGGTTCACCCGACCGTGCTCCGGACTGATCACGAAGTCGTGCATCAGCACCCGCTCGGGATCGCCCGCCGGGCGCAGCTCCTTGCCCCCGTTGCGGAACGGTCCGACCAGCTCCTTCTTCTTGGTGTCGACGCTGATCACGGGCTCGCCCAGGGAGAGCTCGAGCTGGACGGCCTCGCTGATGTGCCGGAACTGGGCGTCGCGGTCGGGGTGGCTGGTGCCCTCGAGCGTCTTGCGGTTGGCCTGGAGGCTGTAGCCCATGCTCGTGGAGCAGCTCCGAGACCGTCTGGTGGCTGACGGTGTGGCCCAGTCGCCGGAGCTCGTCGGCGAGGTTGCGGACGCTCCGGGTCGTCCAGCGCAGCGGGGACTCGGGATCGCCCCGCGTGGTGGGCTCGATGAGCGCCTCCAGGTCCGCGCGCAGGGTGGGGTCGCGCTGCTCGATGGGCGGTCGCCCGGCACCCGGCCGGCGGATCCGCCCCCGCTCGACGGTCTCGCCCGCCTGGACATCGGCCACCCCGCGCGCGACCGTCGTGCGCGCGAGGCCGGTCGCCCGGGAGACCGCCGCCACGCCACCCCGCCCGATGGCCAGCGCCTCGGCTCCCGCCGTCAGGCGCCGGGCCCGTTCGTCGAGCAGCGGGGAGACCGCCTGGTACCGGGCTGCGATGGCCGTCTCATCGATCACCCATGCATCATACCACAGTGCTAATTAGCTGACAAGCCCTAAGCGCGACCCGGCGCAGGCCTTCCCGGACCGTGGCCAGCGCATCGGGACCGAGGTGGCGGACCGCGCGCAAGGACTCAGCGCGTAGCAGGGCTGACGACACGCGGCGGGCTCCGTGGTTGGCGAGGTACGTACGCAGCGCTGTGGGCTCCGTCTCCTCGGCGACCAGCTTGGCGAACGCCGAGCTATCGAGGCAGACGGTGGACATTCCGATCGTCCGTCCGCCACGAGTCTCGATGGCGCGACGGCGCCCGGTGGCAGGCGGCGAGCGCGAGGTCCACGAGGTCGGCCTCCGCACGACGCAGGAGTCCCTCGCGCTCCAGCCGCGCCAGACCGCTGGGCATGGTCTTCAACAGGACGGCGACAGGACGCCCCCGGTCGGTGATCTCCACGGTCTCGCCGGCGGCCACGCGGCGCCAGCCAGCAGCAGCCGCGTGATCAGGGCAGCCGGCCGATCGCCCGCTCGACCGTCTGGGTGTCGACTCCCACTCGCGAGTGGGTTGCCGCGCAACGGCCGATTGCGCTCGATGCCTCGGCGAGTGTCGTCCCGGCGGTCGAGCCGGTCAAGCCGACAGCGGTCACGACGCCAGAGCGCGACCGACCCGGCTGCGCCGGCAACGGTGTCGGGCGCGTGCCCGGAGGACATGACGACCGCCCCGGCGATCGTCATGTCACAGATCGTCGAACTCGCGGTCCAGGTCACGCGTCGCTCTGGCGAAGGCGGCCGGTGGCCCGGCCATCGACGTGACCTACGAGGTCGGTGGCCAGACGCGCACGGCCGTCGTCGCCCACGGCATCTGGCGCGCGTCGCGACCCGCCCGCCAGATGCCGGAAACCTCCACGAGCCCTGACCCGATGCCACCTGCCTCGAGCAGTGCGTCGGGTAAACCCCACCAGAAGCGGGACCTCAACCGTCCCGTCAGGGGTCGAAGCGGTCCGCGTCGTCCGGCGGCCAGACCGGCAGGTCCTCGCGGGGGTCTTGGCGGGCGCCGGCGGAGTAGACCGCCCCGGGGACGCCGACGCGCACGATCACCGTGTCGCAGCGCTCCCGGGCCCACGCGACGGCCTCGGCGGCCGACCACCACGAGCCCTCGCCCAGCATCCCCGGAGGGTCCTGCCGCTCCCAGTAGCCGGTCCACGGCTCGTCGTGCGGGCCGACGGACCCGGTGCTGCGGTGCGCGAGGTACACGACCCCGCCACGCGGCGCCCGGCCCGCCTCGCCTTCCCTCACCCGAAGATTCGGACTTGGGACCCGGCCCGCGTGGCGCTGCACGAGAAGGCGGCGGACATTAGGGGCTGGTTCGGCAGATACCAGTAGCCGTCGGACGTCGAGGGATTGGAGAAGCCGCTGGGCTTGAACCACACCGAACACTCGAACCAGTACCGCTCGTCCTCGGACAGGTACGGCGAGGCGAAGTTGCTGATCGCCGACCGCGTGTAGGTCGTCTGGTACACCCAGTTCTCGGCGCAGACGGTGTCGGGCGGCCAGGTCGGCGAGTTGTCGTCGAGGCAGCGGGTCTTCGTCCTCGCGATGATGCTCGGCCCGGTGAAGACCGTGACAACCCACGAGCTCTGCGCCTTGCGGCCGTTGAGGCTGAGGCTGGCGACGACGCGCACCTTGCCGATCAACGTGCCCTGGGTCGGATTCGGGCCGAGCCCGTACCAGATGATGTCGTTGTACTTCCAGGTCCACTTGTCGAAGACGGTGCCTCCCGAGAACGACAGCGGCTCGACGGTCCGCCCTGCGGCGGGCTTGGCCCCGGTGAGCGTGCCGCCCTCGCTGCAGACCCAGCTGGCGCCTTCCGCATCCACGATGCAGTCCTTCGGCACCGCGCCCGCTCGCGCGGGCGTCGCGGCCGCCGCGGGCGCGACGGCGGCGAAGGTCAGGAGGACCGCCAGTGCGAATCCCGGCGAGCGTTCATGCCACCCCTCACTCTTTCCCCTTGCCCGCCGCACAACCATCGTGGCGGCGGTGCCATCGTGATTGTCCCCCCGGGGTCAACGCTCGGCGCGCCGGATGTTCGGCGCGCCGGAGTGACCGACGACAGGGCGGACCGACGACTGTCAATTGCCACGTGTAAGCCCGGATCCACCGCGTGCCGCACCCGGCCGATCGTCTCGCGCAGGAAGTGGGCCGCGCCCCGCGCTGGCCGTGGAGCTGTACCGGGCCGGCGGCATCCGCGGCTGCGAGATCGGGACGGTGATGTTCGGGGTGCACCCGGACGGGACCGAGACGCCGTCCGCGATGGACCTCGTGCGCCTCGCGATCCCGCGACGAACCTATACCCAGTCCCACATCGACTACGTGATCGAGGTCGCGAAGGACGTGGCCGCGCGCGCGGCGAGCCTGCGCGGCTACCGGATCGTGAAGCAGCCGGCCCAGCTCCGGCACTTCACGGCGAGGTTCGAGCCCCTCGCGTAGCGCGGCGCGCGGCCGCGGCTGGCGGCGGACGCGGACGGGCGAGGCCTCAGCCGGGGGCGCCGCCGAGCAGCCGCCGCACCCGCGCCCGGGACGCATCGATGCGCGCCTCGTCCAGCCGGCCGGCCGCGACCGCGTCGGCCACGACGCCGGTCACGCGCTCCACGACGTCCGGGTCGTAGACCGCCTGGTTCGCGAACAGCAGCAGGTCATTGCCGGCTTCGAGGGCCAGCAGCACCGCCTCGTCGCGCCCGAACGCGTCGTCGATGGCCTTCGCCTGGAGGTCGTCCGTCACGACGACACCGTCCCAGCCCAGCTCGCCGCGGAGCAGGTCCGTGACGACCGCGCGCGACAGCGATGCCGGGTGCCCGCGGTCGAGTTGTCCGTTGACCACGTGCCCGGCCATGACGAGGTCGGCCCTGCCGGCCGCCACGAGCCGCCGGAACGGCTCGAGCTCGGCCCGGGTCCACGTCCGGGTCACGTCTGCGACGCCGAAATCGGTGTTCGCGGTCGAGCTGCCGATGCCCGGGAAGTGCTTGAGCGTCGTGAACACGCCCGCCGCGCGGTGGGCGTCCACCTCGATCGTCGCCATCCGGACGACCACGTCGGGATCGGCCGAGAACGAGCGCCCGAGGGCGCCGATGGCCGGGCTGGACGGGTTGACGTCGAGATCCACCACGGGTGCGAAGTTGAGGTCGATGCCGGCCCCGGCGAGGGTCCGGGCCATCCCCGCCGCCCAGGTCCGGGCCTTCGCGGCCGTCCCGGCGCCGATCGCGGCCTCCGACGCAACGGCCGGAAAGCCGTGGGCAGGTCCCAGGCGCGTCACGATCCCGCCCTCCTGGTCCACGCCGACCAGGATCGCCCGCTTCCCGGCGGCCGCCCGGAGGTCCGCCGTGAGGCGTGTCACCTGCGCGGGCGACAGGACGTTGCGCGCCTTCCCGGTGAGCTGGTCCCGGTCGAACAGGATGACCCCGCCCAGGCCGGCCGTGGCGAGCGCCGCGCGGACCCAGGGCGCGCCGCCCAGCGTCGCTCCGCGGAAGCCGACGACGAGCAGCCCGGCGATCTTTCGGCGCAGGCTGATCAGCGGGGAGGCGGACGGTGCGGCCACGGGACCGCGGACGTCTCGGGGGAGGCGGACGCTTCCACCATGGGCGTGGGCGTGGGCGGGGGCGAGGCGATGCTCGGCGACGGGCCGGACGGAGACGGGGGCGGCGTGGGTGACGGGCCCGGGGCGCATGCGGCGAGGAACAGCGAGATGCCGCCCGCGACGGCGCCGCGGAGCAGGTCGCGCCGCGTGATGTGGGGCGCGTCCGGTCCGTCCCGCGCGACCCGCGCGTCCCGCGCATCGGGTCCGTCCCGCGCGTCCCGCCCCGTGCCTTCCATCGGGCCGAGCCTACGCCCGGCAGGCGAGCGCCGTCGGGCCGCCGCGGGCGCTCAGGCCTTGATGCTGATCGTCCCGGCCTGCTTGTCGATGACCAGCGGGAACTCGAGGAGCGGCTGGTTGGTGGGTCCGCCGAGCACCTCGCCGTGATTCGTCGGGTCGAAGGCGGCGCCGTGGCAGGGGCACAGCAGGACACCGTCCTGCGCGTCCCAGCCGACCCGGCAGCCCTCGTGGGTGCAGGTCGCGTCATAGGCCGCATAGCCGCCGCTGGCGAGCTTGACGATGATCCCGGGGTCCCCCGCCGGGAGCGTCCCCGCGGGATCGGATGGGACGCGGAACCGGGCCGCGCCGGCCCTGTCCAGGTCGCTGGTATAGCCGATGGTGAGGCCGGTCGCCGGGGCGGCCGTCCCCGGGGCGGCGGTCGCATCGGGCGCGAGGCTGGCCGGGTCCGTGGGCGCCTGCGTCGCAACGGATCCCGGACCGCCCGAGGCGCCCGGGCCAGCGGAGCCGTCGCCTGCCGCGCCTGCCGTGCGAGCGTCGTCCAGTGAGCGCGCGCGGAACAGCCGGACCGGCACGGAGAGCGACGCGACGACCAGCGCCGCGGCCCCCAGCACGCCCGCCTGGAGCACCTGGCGGCGCGCCGGCGAGACCTCCTCGGCCACGTACCGCGGGTCACGCGGCCGGTATCCCGCGCCGCGCAGCGCGAGCGGCCACTCCTCGGCCGCGGCCGCGCCGATCTCGCGCACGGCCTTCGGCACCAGCAGCCCGCCGTCGCCCGCGAGCGCGAGCGCCAGCCAGCCGAACGCGTACGGGAGGTCGGCACCGTAGTAGTAGGGGTGCGTCGTCCAGGACGCGGTGAGGAAGAACAGCACGGAGAGGGCGGCCCCGCCGAGCGCCGCCGCCCGGAAGGCGAGCCCGGTGATCGCGCCCAGCCCGATGGCGATCTCCGCCAGGGCGATCAGCAGCCCGATCGGGAAGGCGAACGGCTCCGCCAGCCGGACGAGCGGCGCGAGCGGGGACACGCGGGCGAACGCCGCCAGCTGGCCGAAGATGGACGCGGGGCTCGAGGCATCGAAGAACGACGCGTCCCAGAGCTTGTCGAGACCCGCGTAGACGAACGTCGCCCCGAAGAAGAAGCGGATCGGAAGGAGCGCGCGAGCCGGGACGCTCGCGCGCTCCAGTCGCTCCCGGAGCGAGGACTCGGGAGCGTCGTCAGCGCGGAGGGTCCCCGTCCACGGCGCCAATTCCACGTTGCCGGGCGGACGGTTGCGGGCACGGCGCGAGCCACGATCACGGCGCGTCAACGGCGGATCCTGGCAGGCGCTTGCGTCACGTGGCTCTCTGTCTGAAGGGCGCCGACCGGATTCGGCGATCCTGGAAGGAGACACTAGCCGGCCGGGGCCGAACGACCTCTGTGCCCTCGATGAGCGTTTTCACATCGGTGCCGCCGGAGTCCCGGGCTGGCGCGGACCGGCGCCTCAGCCCCGAGCGCTCAGCCGCCCGGCCGGTTCCCCCAGCGCCACTCGATCGAGCCCGTGTAGCAATGGCCGAGATACGTGCACAGGCCCGCGGACATGTCCCACTGCCGGCCACTCACGTATGGGCCACGATCGATGACCGGCACCGTGACCTGGCGGCCGTTGGCGGGGTTCCGGAACGTCACCAGCGTGCCGCAGGGCAGCGTCCGGTGCGCGACACCCCTGACCGTCGTCGTGTACGCGTAGCCGCAGGCCGTCCGCTTCCCGTAGAAGCCGGGGCCGTACCAGCTGATGTTGGAGTCGAACCGCCAGTAGTTCTTGAGGAACGTACCGACCGTTGACGACGGCTGCGCGACCGCGGGACGCGTGGGGGTTGTCCCGTCGCGACCGGGCTCGACCAGCGCCATATCAGGCCCGAGCCATCCGGCCGAGCGTGAAGCGATGTCGAGTTCGGGAATCGCCGTCGCCGTCGAACCGGCGGGCAGCGCGATCGACACGGCGCGCAACGACGCCGGATCGACCGTCCGGGCGGAGTTCGGGGCACTCGAGCCCGCGGGTTCAGGTAGGGCAACCAGGGCGGACACGGCCATGAGGGCCGCGATCGCGGCGATGAGCCTGGTGCGCACGATCAGGAGGGCAGAGTACCCCGGGTTGTCAAGTCACGGGATACCTGGCCCAGGTCCCGCGTCCCGCCGCGTCATGTTGCGCGGAGCGCTAGTGTCCCGAGTCAGAAGTACACGATATAATAGAGGCATCTCTCGTGGCCCTACGTACCAGGAGGATGCCATGCCCAGGGGACGCCCCCTCGAGGAGCTCACCGTGACGGCGGAGGAACAGGCAACGCTCGAGGGCTGGACCCGCCGGCCGACGACGGCCCAGGCGCTGGCCCTGCGGGCGCGCATGGTGCTCGGGGCCGCCGAGGGCCGCTCGAACAAGGACCTCGCGGCGATGCTGCGGATCAGCCAGCCCACGGTCGGCAAGTGGCGCCGTCGGTTTCTCGCACAGCGTCTCGACGGTCTGCTCGACGAGCCCCGGCCGGGCGCGCCGCGGACGATCGGCGACGCCGACGTGGAGCGGGTGATCGCGCTCACCCTGGAGTCGACGCCGCGTGACGCGACCCACTGGAGCACCCGCTCGATGGCCGCCGCGACCGGCTACAGCCAGAGCTCGATCAGCCGGATCTGGCGGGCATTCGCGCTGCAACCCCACCGGAGCGAGACGTTCAAGCTGTCCACCGATCCGCTGTTCATCGAGAAGGTGCGCGACGTCGTGGGGCTGTACCTCGCGCCGCCCGAGCGGGCGCTCGTCCTCTCGGTCGACGAGAAGACCCAGATCCAGGCGCTCGACCGGACGCAGCCCATGCTGCCGCTGCGCCCGGGACAGGTCGAGCGCCACACCCACGACTACGAGCGCCACGGCACCACGAGCCTGTTCGCCGCCCTCGACGTGGCGACGGGGCACGTGATCGGCGAATGCCACCGGCGCCACCGGGCAGTCGAGTTCCGCTCGTTCCTCGACCGGATCGAGACGGCCGTGCCGCCCGACCTCGACGTCCACGTCATCCTCGACAACGTCAGCACCCACAAGACGCCGCTGATCCATCGCTGGCTGGCCATGCACCCGCGCTACCAGCTCCACTTCACGCCCACGAGCGCGTCGTGGCTCAACATGGTCGAGCGGTTCTTCGCGCTCCTCACCGAGAAGCAGGTCCGCCGCGGCGCCCATCGCAGCACCGCCGAGCTCGAGCGTGCGATCCGTGCCTACCTCGACGTCCACAACGAGAACCCGAAGCCGTTCATCTGGACCAAGAGTGCCGACCAGATCCTCGCCAGCGTGGCGCGATATTGTCGGCGAACCTTGGACTCGGCACACTAGGCTCGCCGTCGTGATGAGCGAGCGCTGGCCGATCGCGCCCGACGGCGAACGGCTCGTGGCGGTGGACGGGCCGCTGGACCTGCGCCGGACCCTGGGCATCCACCAGCGCGGCCAGGGCGACCCGACGCTCCGGTTCGAGCCGTCGGGTGGCGCCTGGCGCGCGACGCGGACCACGACCGGGCCCGCCACGCTCCTCATGCGGCCCGTGCCGGAAGGCGTCATGGCCCTCGCGTGGGGTCCCGGCGCCGCGACCGCCCTTGCCGGGCTGGACGCGCTGCTCGGTCTTGATGACGAGCCGGCCGCCCTCGTCCCACGCCATCGAGCCATCGCACATGCCGCCCGCTGGCTGCGCGGCCTGCGCATCGGGCGATCGGGCGCGGTCCTGGAGGCGCTCGTGCCGGCGATCCTCGAGCAGAAGGTCACGGGCACCGAGGCCGGCCACACGTACCGGGCGCTGATCCGGGTCCACGGCGAGCCCGCACCGGGGCCGGCGGGTCTCCGGCTCCAGCCGGGGCCGGAGGTGCTGGCGGCCCTGCCCTACCACGCGTTCCACCCGCTGGGGCTGGAGCGGCGTCGCGCGGAGCTGATCCGCGCCGTGGCCCGGGAGGCGCCGCGCCTGGAGCAGCTCGCGGAGGCGGTGGGGCGCGATGCCGACTCCGCCCCGGCGTACCAGGCGCTGCGGGCCTTCCCCGGCATCGGACCGTGGACGGCGGCGGAGGTCGGGATCCGGGCGTTCGGCGATCCGGATGCGGTCAGCGTCGGGGACTTCCACCTGCCGAACCTGATCGCGTGGGCGCTGGCCGGCGAGCCACGCGGCACCGACGAGCGGATGCTGGAGCTCCTGGAGCCGTATCGCGGCCAGCGCGGCCGCGCCGTCCGCCTGCTGGAGCTCAGCGGGGTCCGCGCGCCGCGCCACGGACCGCGCCTGGCGCCCCGCCGGATCGACGGGATCTGACGCCCCGGGCCCCGGGCCGCGTCCGCCGCGCGTCGGGCCTCATGGTCCCCGCCTCGGCCCTCGTTCCCCCGGGCCTCGTTCCCCCGGGCCTCGTTCCCCCGGGGCCTCGTTCCGCCGGGCCTCGTTCCCCCGGGCCTCGTTCCGCCGGCCCTCATTCACGTGTGGATCAACCGGGCGATCCGCGAGCGTGGCCAGGGGGCCAAACCCGGGGTTGACCGGTCCATCCGCGTGGGGAGCTCGTCGTCCTGATCCACACGTGAATTGACCGTGCGGTCCCGGAGGTCCGGAGGGCGGGCTGATGCACCTGTGGATCGCCGGTGCGTGCCGAGCCCGCCCGCGCCCCCCGCGCCCGTGCCGCGCCCCCCGAGCCCGCCCGTGCCGCGCCCCCCGCGCGTGCCGTGCCGCGCCCCCCGAGCCCGCCCGTGCCGCGCCCCCCGCGCGTGCCGTGACCCTGCGGCACCGCAGCTCGGCCACGCATGCACCCCGGACCGGCCGCGCATGCACGCGGGTTCCAGGACCGGGATGCGCCGCGAACGGAACCCCGGCCGGTGGGCCCGACCACGGGTGAGTCAGGCGTTCAGCCGGGTGACTCAGGCTCACAAGCTCAGCCAGCGACCGCAGGCACCGCGTCCTCGCGCATCCCCCACGGCATCCCGTACTCGTTGAGCAGGTCCAGGAACGGCACCGCGTCAAATGCCTCCGGTCCAAGGACCCCGACCCCGGACCACGTCCCGCGTGCCAGCAGCTCCAGCGCGACGATCGGGTTGACGGCGGTCTGCAGGACCACGGCCTGCGACCCGTACTCCCGCATGCACCACGCGTTGTCGACCACGTGATAGAGGTAGACGGCCCGCGGCGCGCCGTCCGTGCCGCGCCCCGTGACCCAGGTTCCGGCGCACGTCATGCCGTGCATCCGGTCGCCCAGTCCCGCCGGGTCCGGGAGGCAGGCGGCGACCACGTCCCGCGGCGACACCTCGCCGCCCTTCACCTTCACCGGCGCGGTGCGGTCGAGCCCCAGCCTGTGCAGGGTCTTGAGCACGTCGATGAACTCGTCGCCCAGGCCGTACTTGAACGTGACCCGCCGGGCCTTGACCCAGCGCGGGACGAGCAGCACCTCCTCGTGCTCCACGTTCACGCACTCGACCGGCCCGATCCCCTCCGGGAACTCGAACGTCTCCGGCTCGCTGAACGGCGGCGTCGTGAACCAGCCGCGGCCGGCCTCCCAGATGACCGGCGGGTTCAGGCATTCCTCGATCGTGGTCCAGATCGAGAACGAGGGTGCGAACTCGTACCCGTCGACCGTCAGGTTGGCGCCATCTCGGACGCCGATCTCGTCGATCTCGCTGAACAGGTGGTCCTGCGCGTAGCGCGCGAACACGTCGGACAGGCCGGGCTCCACGCCCATGCCCACGAGCGCGAGCCGTCCGGCCCGCTCCCAGTCCACCGCCATCGCGAACTGCGCATCGCCCAGCTTCTCCCCGCTCAGCGCATACGGCTGCTCGGGGTGCGGGTGGGAGAGCGACATCGCCATGTCCAGGTAGTCGACCCGCGCCTCGAAGCAGGCGTCGAAGATGGGCATCACGAACCGCGGATCGACGGCGTTGAGGACGTGCGTGATGGCTTGCTCCCGGATCAGCGCGACCATCGCGCCGACGTCGGAGGCGTCCACCCCTGCCCCCGAGAACCGCGCGTCTCCGGCGACCTGTCCGAGCGCCTGCTCGACGCGGGCCGGATCGTAGTCGGCCACCACCACGTGCTCGAAGAATCCGCGCCGTGCCGCCACCGCGACCGCCGCGCTGCCGACGCCACCGGCGCCGATCACCAGGATCCGCATGACTCAGTCACCTCTGCGCAACGAGGGCGCTCGACGGGACGCGCGGGAGCGGGCGCCGGAGGGGGACCCGCGGAGGACTCCCCGCGTTCCGTCCATGATGTCAGCCGCGGTGGGTCCTCGTCCCGCGTCTCGACCGGCAGGACGCCCCGGACGACAGGTGCGCAGTCGCGCTGGGGTAGAGTCGACTGCACGATGCCGACCATCCTCCGAACCCCGTTCACGCGCACGACCAGGCTTGAGCGCCTGCCCGCGCTCCTCCGGGAGCGGATCCTGGTGCTGGACGGGGCGATGGGCACGATGCTCCAGGGCTACCGCCTCAGCGAGGCGGACTTCCGGGGGGCGCGGTTCGCCGATCACTCCCGCGATGTCCGCGGCGACAACGACCTCCTGTGCCTGACTCGACCGGACGTCGTGCGAGAGGTCCACGCGGGATACCTCGCCGCGGGCGCCGACATCGTCACCACCAACTCGTTCACGGCCACCCGCATCGCCCAGGCGGACTACGGGCTGGCGGAGGTCGCGCGCGAGCTGAACGAGGCATCCGCGCGGATCGCGCGGGCGGCGGCGGACGAGGCCGAGGCGCGCGACGGCCGGCCCCGGTTCGTGGCCGGCTCGCTGGGCCCCACCAACCGGACTGCCTCCCTGTCGCCGGACGTCAACGACCCCGCGGCCCGCAACGTGACCTTCGGGGAGCTGGCCGCGGCGTACCGGGAGGCCGCCGAGGGGCAGGTCGCGGGCGGCGCCGACCTGCTGCTCGTCGAGACCGTGTTCGACACCCTCAACGCCAAGGCGGCGATCTTCGCGATCGAGGCCACGTTCGAGGCGCTGGGGATCCGGCTGCCCGTGGTGATCTCCGGGACGATCGTCGATGCCTCGGGCCGTACGCTGTCCGGCCAGACCGTGGAGGCGTTCTGGAACAGCATCCGGCACGCGAACCCGCTGCTGGTGGGGCTCAACTGCGCGCTCGGCGCGAAGCAGCTCCGGCCGCACGTGGAGGAGCTCGGCCGGATCGCGGACGTCGCGCTGTCCGCCTACCCCAACGCCGGCCTGCCCAACGAGCTCGGCGGATACGACGAGACGCCCGAGGAGATGTCGGCCGCGCTGGGCGAGTGGGCGCGGGCCGGGCTGCTCAACCTGGCGGGCAGCTGCTGCGGAAGCACCCCGGACCACGTGGCGCAGATCGCCGAGGCGGTCGCGGGCGTGGCGCCCCGGGTGATCCCGGAAAGGACGCACGAGACGCGCCTGGCGGGCCTCGAGCCGTTGACGATCCCCATGCCCGGCGGGGCGTTCGTCAACGTCGGCGAGCGGACCAACGTCACCGGCTCGCGCAAGTTCGCCCGCCTGATGGCCGCCGGCCGCGACGGCGAGGACGAGGCCGTCGAGATCGCGCGCGACCAGGTCGCCAACGGCGCGGTGATGCTCGACGTGAACATGGACGAGGCGATGCTCGACGGCGTGGCCGCCATGACGCGCTTCCTCCGTCGCCTGGGCTCGGAGCCGGACATCGCCGCGGTCCCGGTCATGGTCGACAGCTCCCGCTGGCCGGTCATCGAGGCGGGGCTCCAGCAGCTCCAGGGCAGGGGCGTCGTCAACTCGATCTCGCTCAAGGAGGGCGAGGAGGAGTTCCTGCGCCAGGCCCGGCTGTGCCGGCGTTACGGCGCCGCGGTGGTCGTGATGGCGTTCGACGAGCAGGGCCAGGCCGACACGGTCGAGCGCCGGGTGGACGTCCTCAAGCGCGCCCACGCGCTGCTGACCGGGGTCGTCGGCTTCCCGCCCGGGGACGTCATCCTCGACCCCAACATCTTCGCCATCGCGACCGGCATGGAGGAGCACGCCGGGTACGCCGTCTCGTTCTTCGAGGCGACGCGCCGCCTCAAGGCGGAGATCCCGCACGCGCGGATCAGCGGTGGCGTGTCCAACGTGTCGTTCGCGTTCCGGGGCAACGACCGCGTCCGGGAGGCGATCCACGCGGTGTTCCTGTATCACGCGATCCGGGCCGGGCTGGACATGGCGATCGTGAACGCGGGCGTGATCCCGCAGTACGACGACATCGACCCCGACCTGCTGGAGCGGGTCGAGGACGTGGTGCTGAACCGCCGGCCGGACGCGACGGACCGGCTGCTGGAGATCGCGCCGCGGTTCGCGGGCGGGGCCGCGGTGGCCCGGGCGGCCGAGGACCTCGCCTGGCGCGAGCTCCCCGTCGGCGAGCGCCTGACCCATGCCCTGGTGGAGGGGATCGACGCGTGGATCGTGGAGGACACCGAACAGGCGCGCCTCGCCGCCGCGCGGCCGCTGGACGTCATCGAGGGACCGCTCATGGCGGGCATGAACGTCGTCGGTGACCGGTTCGGGGCGGGAAGGATGTTCCTCCCCCAGGTCGTGAAGAGCGCCCGGGTCATGAAGAAGGCCGTGGCGGTGCTCATCCCCTACCTGGAGGCGGAGCGCGAGGGCACGGGACGCCGGGCCGGCACGATCGTCATGGCCACGGTCAAGGGCGACGTCCACGACATCGGCAAGAGCATCGTCGGGGTCGTGCTGGGCTGCAATGACTACGAGGTGATCGACCTCGGCGTCATGGTGCCGGCGACCCGGATCCTCGACACGGCGCGCGAGGTCGGCGCCGACCTGATCGGGCTGTCCGGCCTGATCACCCCCTCGCTGGACGAGATGGTCCATGTCGCCTCGCTCATGGAGCACGAGGGGATGCGGACACCGCTGCTCATCGGCGGTGCCACCACGTCCCGCGTCCACACCGCCGTGAAGATCGATCCGGTGTACTCCGCGCCGGTGGTCCATGTCGTCGACGCGTCGCGCGCGGTGGGGGTCGCGGGGTCGCTGCTGGACCCGGCGAGGCGCGAGGCCTTCGCCGCGACCGTGCGCGAGGAGTACCAGGCCGTGCGCCGTGAGCGCGAGGGCCGGCGAGCCCGGGAGACCCGCCTGGCGCTCGCGGCCGCGCGCGAGAACCGGCTGCGCGTGGACTGGCCCGCGGCCCCGCCCCGGCCGACCTTCCTCGGCGTCCGGACCTTCCAGCGGTACCCCCTGGCGGAGCTCGTGGAACGCATCGACTGGACCCCGTTGTTCACGACCTGGGAGCTGCGCGGGGCGTACCCGGCGATCCTCGCCGACCCGCGGGTCGGCGCAACGGCCCGCGACCTCCACGCGGACGCCGTCGCGCTCCTGCGGCGGATCGTGGACGAGGAGCTGCTCACGGCGTCGGCCGTGGTCGGGTTCTGGCCGGCGAACGCGACCCCGGACGACGACATCGTCCTGTGGTCGGACGAGACGCGGACGGCGGAGCTTGACCGCCTCCACGCGCTCCGGCAGCAGATGGCCAAGCCGGACGGTCGTCCGAACCTGTCCGTCGCGGACTTCGTCGGTCCGGCGGGGGTGGCCGACCACGTCGGCGCGTTCGCGGTCACCGCGGGCCACGGCCTCGACGACCTCGTCCACCGCTTCGAGGCCGCCCACGACGACTACTCGGCGATCATGGCCAAGGCGCTGGCGGACCGGCTCGCGGAGGCGTTCGCCGAACGCCTGCACGAGCGCGTCCGGCGCGAGCTGTGGGGCTACGCGGCCGAGGAGCGCCTGGGCAACGAGGATCTCGTGGCGGAGCGCTACCAGGGGATCCGGCCGGCGCCCGGCTATCCCGCCACACCCGACCACACGGCCAAGCGGACGCTGTTCTCGCTGCTCGATGCCGGGGCGCGGGCCGGCATCCAGCTGACCGAGTCATACGCGATGCTGCCGGGCGCGTCGGTGTCCGGGATCTACCTGTGGCACCCGGAGAGCCACTACTTCGGGCTGGGACGGATCGGGCGGGACCAGCTGGAGGACTATGCGCGCCGGGCCGGGATGCCCGTGGACGAGGCCGCCCGCTGGCTCGCCCAGAACCTGGCGGACGAGAGCCCGGCCTGAGCCGACGCGGGCGCCCGGGACCGTCCCTTCGGCCACGCGCATCCCGGGCCGGTCACCCGGTTCGACGATCCCGCGGACCGCCGGCGACAAGGACGTGCGTTTCGTCCCCGTTGACAACGTGCGATTCGTCCCCTTGGCGCAACCTTGCGGATGGCGTATGCTCGCGATACGCCCCAAGGCAGGGCGAAGCCTAGTACGGCCGACTCGATCCACTCCCTCCCGGTTTCCGCAGAGGAAGATCGCGGAAACCGTCGCAACCACGAGGAAGTGGGATCTCATGAACGTCGACAAGACGCTCACCTGTGCCGATTGCGGCCAGGCCTTCACCTTCACTGCCAGCGAGCAGGATTTCTACGCAGAGCGTGGCTTCACGGAGCCGCGTCGCTGCCCCAGCTGCCGCGCCAGCCGCAAGGCTGCCCGGAACTCGGACAGCGGCGGCTACAGCGCCGGCGGTGGCTACAGCTCCGGCGGCTACGGCTCCAGCTCCAGCTCCGGCTCCGGCGGCTACGGCGCCCGGAGCGGCGGCAGCAGCCGCGGTCCCCGCGAGATGTTCGCCGCGACCTGCTCGTCCTGCGGGCAGGAGACCGAGGTGCCGTTCCGGCCGACCTCGGGCAAGCCGGTCTACTGCAGCGCGTGCTTCGCCCAGCGCCGGGCCTGACTCCCATGACCGAGGCCAAGCGTCCCGGCACTGGCCTCCCGCCACGCCGCCCGGCTCCGCCGGTGGATGAGCGCAAGCACGTGATCGCCGAATACCGTCACCGCAGCCAGGAAGTCACCTGCGTCTGCGGCTGGATCGGGAGCTCGGCGATGCCGGACGGGCGAACCTCGGAGTGGAGCCGCCACGTCGCGGCATCACGCATGGACCGCGCCTGACCCGTCAGTCGCGCTCCGACAGCCCTGCGTCAGGGCCAACGGCCGCCGGAACCCCGGCGGCCGTCTTGATTCCTGCAGCATCCCCCACTCACCGTTCGGTGCCGTGCCCGGACCCACGCCCGCTCAGCCTTCGCCCCTCAGGACGTCGAGCGCCCGGAGCAGCTGCGCATCGCCGGACGCGCCCAGCTGCGCCACGGTCATGTCCCGCAGGTCGTCCGGCCGCAGGAGCTGCGCGTTGACGGGCAGCGCCACGGTCACGTCGGGCAGCAGCCCCTCGTGCCAGATCGGGCGCCCGGCCCGCGTCAGCCACCGCTCCACGCCGATCCGGAGCGAGGATCCGTCCGCGAGATCGAACCGCCCGAGCACGGTCCCGGTGCCGAAGGTCTTCTCCCCGACGACCTGGCCCCGCTTCGCGTCCTGGATGGCGCCCGTCACGATCTCCGCGGAGCTCGCCGTGTCCCCGTCGGTCAGCACGACGAGCGGGCCCTCGGTCCACAGGCCGCCGGTCTCGACGGGGATGTCCTTCTCGACGCCGCTCCGGTCGATGCTCCGGTAGACGGTGCCGCTGCCGACGAACTGGCTGGTCACGCCGACCGCCTCGTTCACGTAGCCACCCGGGTTGCCGCGCAGGTCGAGCACGACCGCGGTGGCACCCGCCGCCTTCGCCCGGGTCAGCGCGTCCTGGAGCGCCTTGGTGGCGCCGGTCGAAAACTGCTCCAGCCTCACCAGGGCGATCTGGCGGCCGGGCACCATGGTCCAGCTGATGAGCGGCAGGTCGAACTTGCGACGGGTGATCGTGACGTCGAAGGTGGCGGAGCCGGAGCGCGCGATCGTGAGCGTGACCTGCTGCCCCTCGGGACCGCGCACGCGGGCGACGACCTCGTCGATCGTCTCGCCCTGCGTGGTCGTGCCGTCCACGGCCACGATCCTGTCGCCGCGCCGGAGGCCCGCTTCCTCGGCGGGCGTGCCGGGGATGACGTTGCCGACTACCACGTCGTTGGTCTGGCCGCTGACCTGCACGCCGATGCCCACGAATGTCCCGGACAGCGACTGGTCCACCGCCCTGGCCTCGTCCGCGGTCAGGAACGACGTGTGACCCGAGTCACCGACGGCATCGGTCATGCCCCGGATCGCGCCGTACGCCAGCGCACGGTTGTCGAGGTCCCGCGCGTCGACGTAGTTATCCTGGATGGCCCGCCATGCCTCCTCGATCAGCGCCAGGTCCGCGTCCGCACCGGACGGCGTCGGCGTCGCGGAGACCGCGGGCACGCCCCCCAGGGCGCCCGACCGGTCGGCCGCCGCGCCGCCGACGAACAGGCCGATGGCGAGGACCGGGGCCAGCGCGGCGACGATCCACCGGGTGGCCCCGCCACCGCGGCGCGCGGTATCGGCGGGCGGCAGGGGCGGGCGGCGCCGGCGCCGGGCGGCGGCGTGGCACCAGGCGGCGGGGTGGCACCAGGCGGCGGGGTGGCACCAGCCGGCGGCGTGCCGGGCCCAGGCGGGGTGGACGGGCCCGCAGCGGCGGGGAGCCCGGCGACCGGCTCGTGGCCGGCTGCGGGCGTGGGCGGGAAGTCTGGGTCGGTCATCGAGCTCTTCGGGTGCAGGGGCGCCGAGGCAGGGTCGGGCAGGGTCCCAGCATGACGCGTCGGGCTTCAGCGCGGGTGGTCGCGCGGTGAAGTTGCCTTACGGATCGTCGCCTGCCCGCACGAGCCGGCGCGCCGCACGGGTTGCGCGCACGAAGTTGCGGAGGTGGGCCAGCGGTTCCACGTGGCTCGGCTCGCCGGCGTAGATCGTGGAGATCGGCACCCAATCGAGCGTCCAGCCGTTGCGCAGGCAGACGGCGATCATCTCCACCTCGAGCTCGAAGCCGGTCTCGCGGCTGTCGAGCGTGGCCGCCATCAATCGCCGGCCGAGGAGCCGGTAGCCGGACTGGTTGTCGGGAACATGCTGCCCGACGGCCCACGAGAACAGCGCCCCGCCCAGCGTGTTCGACAGGCGCCGGACCGGCGGCATCCGGGCGAAGTCGCGGCGACCGATGATCAGCTCGGGTCGCGGGCCGTGGGCACCCGGCGCCTCGAACGCGGTCACGAAGCGCGGGATCTCGTCCGGGTCGTGCTGCCCGTCGGCATCGAGCGTGAGGACCGCGTCCCAGCCACCGTCCAGGGCCTGCCGGAAGCCGGCCCGCAGGGCGGCCCCCTTGCCCTGGTTGGGACGCTGGCGGATCACCTCGGCGCCCGCGGCCTCGGCGTTGGCGGCCGTGTCGTCGCTCGATCCGTCGTCCACGACGAGCACGGGCAGGTGGCGCCGGGTCGCCTCGACCACCGTGCCGATGCGTGGCCCCTCCTGGTACCCGGGCACCAGCGCCAGGATCCTGGGCCCGGACGGGTCGCTGCCCCGGCCGCCCGGTGACCGTGCCATGGCCACGGCAGCGCGGCGCGCACGGCGCGGACGGACGGCGGACGGACGGCCGTCAGGGAGCCGCAAACTCGAGGCCCTTGACGATCGGCGACGCGGCGGAGATGAGGGCGTCGAACTGGGCGCCGTCGAAGTCGTCGATGTCCACGATCAGCGTGCCGCCGTCGGGCAGGTCCAGGAGGTACATCCGAAGCCGCTCGCCGCCGGCGAGGACCCAGCGCAGGCCGGTCCCCGGTTCCACGATCAACGGCACCGTGGGCAGGCCGTTCGCGAACGGGCACGACTGGGTCCGGGCCTGGGCGATGCCGATGTCGATCGAGACGCCGCGCAAGCCGCCGACGGTGGCCATCGCCGGGCTGCTGACCGTCAGCCCCGCGAGACCGCGCATCCAGGTCACGAGCTCCGTGGAGGTGGTGCCGACGCCGGGCTCGGCCGCGATCGGGCAGGTAGGATCCTGTGAGGCGGCCGCGACGCCCCGGAACAGGTGGATGCCGATGATCTCCTGGCCGGCCGGCCGGAGCTGGAGGTAGTCGGCGGTATCTGTGGCGAGCACCCAGCCGTCGGGGACGGTGAACGTCACCGCAGGCTGGAACACCGTGGACGTGTGGGTACCGGCCGCCAGCGGGGATTCGGCGAGTCGGGACGGGGCGGCCGTGGTGCCGGCGCCGCCGCACGCGGCGACCAGCAGGACCGCCAGGATGCCCACCGTGAGCCTTGCACGCACGCTCGAATCCCCTCGCATGGTTGACGGATGGACGCCTGTGCATTCTGCCCGGCGCGCCGGCATCGCGCGACCCGGTCCCGGCCGCTCGTTGACCCCGGGATGGATATCACCTATCCTCGATAATCGATCATTAGTGGAGGAGTCCCGTGTCTCAGCTGGACATGTTCAGGCTTGATGGGCGGGTCGCCCTGGTCTCTGGGGGCGGAGGCGCCATCGGCTCCGCCATGGCGGTCGCCCTGTCGGGCGCCGGGGCCAGCGTGGTCGTCACCGATCGGACCCCTGAGCGTGCCGAGGCCACCGTCAACCGGGTGTGCGAGCCGGGTGGCACGTGCATCGGGCTGGCCGCCGATGCGACCAGCGAAGCCGACATGGAGCAGGTCGTCGCCAGGACCCTCGAGGCGTTCGGGCGCCTGGACATCATCGTGAACGCGGTCGGCGGCGGGGCAGGCAAGGTCCTGTTCGATGCAGAGACCTATCCCCGCGACGCCTGGGACTGGATCTACGAACTCAACGTGCGCAGCACCGTGGTCGCGACGCAGGCCGCGGCCCGGGCGATGATCGCGGGCGGGCGCGGCGGGCGGGTGCTGAACATCTCGTCCGTGCGGGCGTCGCTGGGCATCAACGCCGGGTATTCCGCCTACGTCGCGGCCAAGGGCGCGATCAGCTCCCTGACCCGCCAGTGGGCCACCGAGTGGGCGAAGCACGGGATCACCGTCAACGCGATCGCGCCGACCTTCGTGGACACGCCCCAGGTCGCGATGCTGCTGGACGACCCGGTGTTCAAGGCCGGCCTGGTCGATCGGATCCCGATCGGGCGCGTCGGCGGCACCGATGACCTGACGGGCGCGGCCGTGTTCTTCTGCTCCGATGCCGCCTCGTTCGTGACCGGCCAGGTCCTCGGGATCGACGGCGGCCTGACAGCGACCCAGTAATCCTCGCGCCGATGGCTCGCGGGAGCGTCGCCTCGGCTCTCGGAAGGACAGACCCAGTGATGGACCAGACGACCGGGTTCAGCATGGAATTGGTCACGCCCAACGTGTTCACGACCACGAAGCTGCGGGGCTGCAATCCGAGCTTCGTGACGACGTCCGACGGGGTGGTGGTCATCGATACCCCACAGCTGCCGACGAAGGCGATCGCGATGCGGCGGCTGGCCGAGTCACACGGCCCGATTCGCTACCTCATCAACACCGAGCACCACGTCGACCACATCTTCGGCAACTACTGGTTCAAGGGCGCCGGGGCCGTCGTGGAGCACCAGGGTGTCTACGACAACTTCATGGTGGTCACCCCGGACCTCGATCCGTACGACTACGCGCTCGAGGCCATCCCCACCGACGACCCGGACGCCGCCCCGCTCGTGCCCGACCGGGACACGTACTATCGCGACCCGAACAAGGGCACGATCCTGTTCACGGGTGACCTGACGCTGCGGGTGGGCGACCACACCTTCCACCTGCTGTTCACGCCCGGTCATACGCCCGGCCAGGTCGCCGTGCACGTGCCCGAAGAGCGGATCGTGTTCACCGGCGACACGATCTTCTCCGGCTGCCAGACGTGGCTGATGACCTCGGATGTCGCCCAGTGGCTCGACTCCCTGGAGCGGATCCGGACCCTGGACGTGGACCGGGTCATCCCCGGCCACGGGCCGGTGGTCACCAGGCAGTACCTCGACGTCCAGCGTGCCGTGCTCATGGAGTGGAAGACGGCCGTCGCGGTGGCGATCTCCAAGGGCTGGACCCGCGAGGAGACGATCGAGCGCGTCCATTTCCGGGACCGCTTCGGCCCGGTCGACGTCGGCCAGGGCTACATGATGGATCACATCCAGACCCTGAACGCCGCCTCCCTGTACGACAAGCTCACGGGCGCCGTCGAAGGGGCGTGACCCGCGCCGGCACGGCGTGACCGCGGCCGGAAGGCTACCGGCAAGCCGCGGACCCCGCTTCCCGGGCGCGGCGTTCCCTAGGCACGGCCTGCCGCCGCCTCGTCGGCCCGGCTCCGGCCGGCCAGCCCGATGAGGTCCTCGTGCAGCTCGAACCACACGCTGTGGTAGCTGTCCACGCGCGGCGAGGCGACGTACCGCTGGTCGCCGTTCTGGGCGGCGGCGTTCGCCCGCTCCAGCCGCGCGAGGTAGGTCCCGAGGCGCGGCAGCCCGCGCGTCAGCGGTCGGAGCCACGCGTCCGCGTCCGCATGGAGCGAGGCCAGGTCGGCGAGGACCGCGGCGTCGTAGCCGGCGTCCGAGTGGTCGTTGAACACCTGCGCTCCGTCGACCTCCCGCATCTGCCACGCGGTCACCGTGGCCTTCATGCGGCGGTCGAGGTCCAGGAAGGCGTCGAGGGCGGCCCGCGCGTTGTCGATGCCCCATGCCTGGGTATCCGCGGCGATCCGCTCCCGCGCGATGGCCTTTCCATCCGCGGTGAGCCGGAAGGAGCCGGCGCTCATCTCCACCAGCCCGTCCGCGACGAGCCGGTCGATGACGGCCACGACATCGTCGGCCGACCCGGCGACGGCGGCCGCCACCGCCTCGGGGGTGGCGTAGCCCTTGACGGCGAACGCCCGGAGGACATCGTCCGCGGTCGGCCCCGCGGCACCGGCCGAGGGGCCCGGGGCCGACGTGGCGGCAGCCGCTGACGAGGCGGCCTCGGCCGGCGAAATCGGAGGAGCGGCCTCCCGGGCCGGGGCGGACACCTCCGGCACCGCGTGCGGCCCGGGGATCGGGATTCCCGCCTCGCGGGCCCAGGCCAGGAGCGTGCTCGCCTCCGGCACGACGACGGTGGTGCCCGTGGCCGTGCCCTCGAAGACCTCGCCCGTGCCGCCATCGATCGTGATCGTGTCACCCGCGGCCAGCAGCCGTTCGCCGATCATGACCTCGGCCTCGCCGACGCGCACGGATGCCGCGCCGACCACCGCCGGAATCCCCCAGCCCCGGGCGACCACGGCCGCGTGACTGGCGAGGCCACCCGTCGAGGTCAGGATGCCGGCCGCGCGGGCCATCCCGTGGACATCGTCGGGTGAGGTCTGGGCGCGGACGAGGATGACCGTACGGCCGGCCTCCGCGGCCGCCACCGCGGCCTCCGGCGAGGTGACGATCGCCCCGCAGGCGACCCCCGGCGAGGCCCCGAGCCCGGTGGCCAGGGCCGGCCCCATGTCGCCCCGCTCGACCACGTGGGTGGGCGGGCTGGCCAGGATGTCCGCGACCCGCCGGACGGCGTCCGCCCGGTCCAGCGGGAAGTCCGGGTCCTCGGCCATGTCCCGGGCGATCCTGAGCGCGGCCTGCGGGCTGCGCTTGCCGATGCGGCACTGGAGCATCCACAGGCGCCCGTGCTCGATCGTGAACTCGATGTCGCACAGGTCGCGGTGGTGGCGCTCGAGTCGCGTCGCGTACTCGCGCAGCAGCCGGCCCACCGCCGGGATCCGCTCGTCGAGCACCGAGATCGGCTCGGTGTGATGGGTGCCCGCGACGACGTCCTCGCCCTGCGCGTTGAACATCACGTCGCCGTAGAGCACCGGCTCGCCGGTCGCCGGGTTCCGCGTGAACAGCACGCCCGTCCCCGAATCCACGCTCCGGTTGCCGAACACCATCGCCTGCACGGTGACCGCGGTCCCGAGGTCATCGGGGATCCCCTCGCGCTCCCGGTACGTGCGCGCCCGGTCGCTGTTCCAGGAGCGGAACACGGCCTCGATCGCGGCCCGCAGCTGGGCCCACGGGTCGTCCGGGACGTCCTCGCTGCCCACGATGTCGCGGAACATCGTCTCGAACCGGCGGCGACAGTTGGCCGCGAACGCGGGGCTGCCGGACCGTGCGGCCAGGCCGGCCGTCGTCGCGTCGTTGAGCCCCAGGTTGAGGATGGTGTCCATCATGCCGGGCATCGACACCGGGGCGCCGGACCGGACGCTCACCAGCAGCGGGTCGGACGGATCGCCGAAGCGCTGCCCGACCAGCGCCTCGATCCGCGCCATGTGCGTGCGCAGCTCGTCCTCCAGCCCGTCCGGCCAGCCATGGGCGAGGTACTCGTTGCAGGCCAAGGTCGAGACGGTGAACGCGGGGGGCACGGGCAGGCCGAGATCGACGGCCATGACCGTCAGGTTCGCGGCCTTGCCGCCGATCAGCCGCTTGACCTCGTCGAAGGACAGATCGTCGTGGGCCTGGTCGCAATCGAACACGTAGGTCACGGGTGCGGGCTCCTTGGCCCGGGGTGGGACCGCGACGCCGGGGGGAAGCGTCGCGGTCCCGCTCAGGGCCGGATGATGATCTTGATGGCCCCGCTGCCGGGGTCGTTGAAGGTGGCGATCGCCCGGGCGTAGTCAGCGAGCGCGAACTGGTGGGTCATGATCTCCCGGATGCGCATCCGCCCCTGTTCGACCAGCGGCATGACCCGCAGCATCTCTCCGGCCGACGCGCGCGAGCCGACCAGCTCCAGCTCGTCGAGGACGAGCCGCTGCATCGCGATCTCGACGCCGTCGGTCGGGATGCCAACCGCCGCGCACCGGCCGCCCCGGCGAAGCATGCCCAGTGCCCACTGCACGGTCACCGGCACGCCGGCACACTCGAGCACGACGTCGGCGCCCAGCCCGTCGGTGAGCTCCCGGACCGCGCCCACGGGATCTCCGGCCAGCGTGTCCACCACCTCGAACCCCAGCGAGGCGGCCTTCGCCAGCCGGGACCCCCGCCCGGCCACGATGACCCGTCCCGCGCCCCGGATGCGTGCGGCATCTCCGGCCAGCAGGCCGATGGCGCCGGCGCCGATGATGGCGACCGTGTCGCCGGGGGCGACGCGGCCGCGGTTGGCCACGTGGAGGGCGATCGATGCCGGGTCGATGACGGCCCCCTCGTCGAACGTCAGCGCGTCGGGCAGCCGGAAGACGCACTTCACGCCGTGGACGACGTACGTCGCGTCGGCCCCCTGGGCGTTGTGCCCGTACTGGCGATGGAGGCCGGGCTTCCCGTAGTTCTCGCACAGGTTGTAGCGGCCCTCGACGCACTTCTGGCACACGCCGCAGGCGTCGTGGCTGGTGCCCGCGACCCGGTCGCCGACCTGCCAGCCGAAGCGCTCCGCGCCCGGGCCCAGGGCCGCGATCTCGCCCGCCCACTCGTGGCCCGGGATGAACGGGAACGAGGGCGGCCAGAAGCCCGGGTAGTCGCCCCGGATGAGGTGGGCGTCGGTACCGCAGATCGACACCGCCCGGACCCGCGCCAGGACCTCGTTGGGTCCCGGCACCGGAACCGGGACCTCCCGGATCTCGAGGCGGTTGGGCTCGAGCACGACGAGCGCCTGCATGGTTTGGGGCACGGGTGGGCTCCCTGGAACGCGTCAGATGACGGCGACGGGATCGACCATCGATCCCGTGGCGCCGCGGATCTTCACGGGGAGGGCGACGAACAGGAACTCGTACACCCGCTGGCGGGCGAGCTCCTCCAGGTCGAGGCTCTCCATGAGATAGATGCCGTTGTCGATCAGCAGCAGGGTGTGCACCGGCTGCGGGTTGCCGGTGGGGCCCGGATCGGGGGCCGGCTGGACCTCGTACGTCTCGGTGTCGGTCCCGGTCGCGACCACGCCCCGGCGCAGGAGCCAGCGCGCGGCGGAGACGTCCGGGCCGGGCGTCCTGTGGGCAGCCATCCGGTCCGCGTCCGGCCACAGGCCCATGTAGCCCGTCCGGATCACGACCACGTCCCAGGGCCGGACCTCCACGCCCTGCGCCGCGCACATCGCGTCCATCTCCGGGGCATCGATCGGCGAGCCCTTGGGCAGGCACTCGACACCCCGGTGGCCGGCAGCGTCAAGCAGGACGCCGCGCGTGAAGAACGGGGGCATCACGGACGCGTCGAGGTGCGACGGGCCGAAGTCCGTGAGGTGGTCGTCGGCGCGCCCTCCGCCGAACCAGTGCATGTCCTCGCCCACGGTCATGTGCGCCAGCGCGTCCATGTGCGCCCCGGAGTGCGAGGTGGCCATGACGTAGTCGGCCATGTAGCCGAGACCCGCGTCGTTGACCGGCCCCCACGGCTGGGCACCGGTCACGCGGATGCCACGCGGGGTCCGGTAGTTCAGCACCTGGAACGGCGGGTGGCCCGGGAACAGGGGCATGCCCGGGAACCGCGCCGCGGCGAGCGAGATCAGCTGGCCCCGGCGGACCAGGCCGGCGGCGCTGATGACCTGCTCCGGCGGGAGCCCCGCGATCGGACCGATGTCGGGCGTGGTCATGCCTCGTGCTCCTCGCGCTCTCCGCTCCGCCGGTCCTGCAGCCCCCGCCAGACGCGCTCCGGTGTCAGCGGCAGGTCCCGGATCACGACGCCGGTCGCGTCCCGGACGGCGCCCGCGACGGCCGCCGCCACGCACAGCAGCGCCCCCTCGCTCATCCCCTTGGAACCGTAGGGCCCCGGCCCGTCCCCGTTCTCGACCATGTCGCTGACGATCTCGAGCGGCAGGTCCATGCTGGTCGGGATGCGGTAGTCGATGGCGCCCAGGTTCCGGATCCGGCCTTCGTCGTCGAAGATGTAGTGCTCCATCAGCGTGTGGCCGAGACCCTGGATCGCCGCGCCTTCGTCCTGCATCCGGACCTGGAGCGGGTTGAGGGCCTTGCCCACGTCGGACACGGTCACGTGCCGGACCAGCGTCACGTCGCCGGTGGACTCGTCCACCTCCGCCTCGATCGCGGTGCAGTTGAACTCGAAGAAGGCCGGCGCGCCACCCAGCGGATGGTCCGGGTCCTGGTCCTTGCGCATCTCGCCGTTGCCGACCACCTCCCCGCCCAGGGGGCCGAGGCCCGGGCCCAGCACGTCGCGGATCGGCACGTCCCGGCCGGGCAGGTGGACCACCCCGCGATCCACGCTGATCGCGGTCTCGTCCACGCCATGGGTGCGGGCGGCCATCGCTCGCACCTTGCCCTGGATCTCGCGGCACGCGGACAGCACCGAGTTGCCCATCAGCACGGTGGACCGACTTGCCGACGTCTGCTGGTCGTAGGGCACGACCGCGGTGTCGCCCATGACCACGGTCACCCAGTCGAGCGGGGCGCCCAGCTCCTGGCCGGCGATCTGGGCGAGCACGGTCCGGGCGCCCTGGCCCATGTCGGAGGTGCCGGCGTAGACGATCACGCTGCCGTCGGCCAGCAGGCGGACGGTCGAGTAGGACAGCCCCGTCGTGGGACCGGACTTGATGCCCAGGGCGATCCCGCGGCCACGCCCCGGCGCGACCGGCGTCCCCCACCCGATCAGCTCGGCGGCCCGGCGGACGGCCTGCTCCCAGGCTCCATCCGCGGGCGTGTCCCAGGGGATGAATGCCTCGCCGCGGCGAGCCAGGTTGCGCAGCCGGATCTCCAGCCGGTCGATCCCCAGGAGGTGGGCCGCCTCGTCCAGGTTGGACTCCACCGCCCAGTTGACCTGCGGGTTGCCGAAACCGCGGAACGCCGTGGACGGCACGGTGTGGGACAGGATGGGCCGGGCGACGATGCGGGCGGCGGGCATCCGGTACGGCCCCGCGCCCACGTAGCTGCCCTTGCTCACGACGCGGTCCGCGATGTCCACGTAGGCGCCGATGAGGTAGTCCGCCTCGATGTCCTGGAAGCAGAGCGTGCCGTCGGCCCGGAGACCGGTCCGGACGCGCACCTGGGCGGCGGCGCGCCGGACGGCCTGGAACGTCTCCTCCAGGGTCAGCACGAGGCGGACCGGCCGGCCGGCCCGCAGGGCCATCAGCGCGACCAGGGGCTCGACCTTCGCGTGCTGCTTGCCGCCGAACGCGCCGCCCGGGTCGGGGGCGTGGACGCGCACCCTGGCCAGCGGCAGGCCGGTGACCCCGGCCAGGATCCGCTGCAGCCAGTTGGGATGCTGGATCGAGCTCCATACGGCGATCCCGTCGCCATCGGGCGCGGCGATGCAGGCATGCGGCTCGATCGCGAACTGGGTCACCATCGGGAAGGTGTAGCTGTGGTCCACGACGAGGTCGGGGGCCGTCGCGGCCAGGTCGCCCCAGCTGACGCGGTGCTCCCGCAGCACGTTCGTGCCGGCCAGGGGATCGCCGGGCCGCAATGACGGGTCCTGTACCAGCGGCGCCGCCGGGTCGAGGGCGGCCGCGATCGTCGTCAGCGCGGGCAGCGCCTCGAACGTCACGCGGACCAGCTGCGCGGCCTCCTCGGCCGCATCCTTCGTGTCCGCGGCCACCGCCGCGACGGGCTCCCCGTGGTACTTCACCTCGTCGACCGCCAGCACCGGGCGATCGCGGAACTGGGGCCCGAAGCGGGGCACGGGTTGCGGCAGGTCCGCGGCCGTCATCACCAGGCGGACACCGGGGACGCGCAGCGCCTCGCTGGTGTCGATGGCGATGATCCGGGCTCGGGCGCAGTCGATCGTCACCAGCTTCGCGTGCAGCTCGCCGGCGAGATGGATGTCGGCGACGTACTCCTGGGACCCGGTGACACGGCCGATCCCACCGACCCGGTTGGGCGATGCGCCGATGCGCGCGCTCATCGCTCGGCCTCCCGGGCGACGGCCCGGATCGCCTCGGTGATCTGCCCGTACCCGCCGCAGCGGCAGAGGTTGCCGGCCAGTCCCTCCTGCACCTCGGCGACGGTCGGGTCCGGCGTCCGGTCAAGGAGGTCCTGGGCCGCCATCAGCTGGCCCGGGATGCAGAAGCCGCATTGCGCGGCCCCGTAATCGAGGAATGCCTGCTGGAGGGCGCTGAGCCGCCCCTCGCCGGCCAGCCCCTCCACGGTGTCGACCACACCGCCGTCGGCCTCGACCGCGAGCACCAGGCACGCGTCCACGATCCGCCCGTCCAGGCGCACGGTGCAGGCTCCGCACTCGCCCACCAGGCAGCACTCCTTGGTGCCGGTCAGCGCAAGGTCGTCGCGCAGCACGTCCAGCAGCGTGTGGTGGGCCGGGACCTCGAGCGACCTCGGCCGGCCGTTGACGGTCATGCTCAGGGGCAGGAGGTTCGTCATCGCTTCACTCCGCCGCCTCGAGGCGGGCGATCGCCGTGCGCACCGCGCGCTCGCCCAGCACTCGCAGCATGGCCAACCGGTACTCGGGGCTCGCCCGCATCGAGCGTGGCGATGGGCTGGCATCCACGAACATCCGGTCCAGGAGCGCGGCCTTCGCGTCGGCGGGCGCCGCCGCGTCCGCGAGCACGCCGCTCTCGTCCACGACGAGCACGGGGCGCGGGCCGACGCTCCCGTAGGCCAGCCGGGTCACGCCGGCCCGGTCCACGGCAACGGCCAGGGTGACCGAGGCCAGGTCGTGGCCGCGCCGGCGGGTGCGACGGGCGTGCGTGGCGCCCAGCGGCCCGGCCGGGAGCGGCAGCTCGACGGCCGTCACCAGCTCGCCGGGGCGCAGCGTCGTCACGCCGGAGCGCACGAAGAAGCCGTCGATCGGGATCGCGGCGCGTGCCGTCCGGGCCGAGCGCGACGACCTCGGCTCCGTAGGCGAGGAGCGAAGGCGCCGTGTCGGCGGCGGGCGACGCATTGCAGATGTTGCCGGCGAGGGTGGCCCGGTTGCGGATCTGCACGGAGCCCACCACCGTGGCGGCCTCCGCCAGCGCGGTGAACCGGCGCCGCACGCGCTCGTCGGCCGCGACGTCCGTCATGACCGCCGTGGCGGGGATGACCAGCCGTCCGTCGAGCTCGCGGATCGCCGGATCCAGCTCCGCGATCCGCTTGACGTCCACCACGACCGACGGGCGCGCGGACCCGTCGCGCAGCCGGATCACGAGGTCCGTGCCGCCGGCGAGGACGCGGGCGTCCGGCCCGTGCGCCGCCAGGAGGGCGACGGCCTCGGCCAGCGTGCCCGGTCGTGCGTAGGTGAAGGTCCGCATGGTTGCCGTCCCGCCGCTAGAGGATCCGGTCGACCTCGTCCAGGAGCACCTGGGGGGTCGCCGCGCGGATGAAGTAGAACGGCCGCTCGCAGAAGCGGGCCACGAAGGCGGCGCGCTTCGCGGCGCAGCTCGTCGTTGTCGAGCATCGGCATGACGTGCCCGGGTGCGAGCAGCTCGTTGGTGAGGAAGTAGTTCTGGAGCGAGTGCAGGAACTGGAACTGGCGCTCGAACGGGATCAGCTCGTTCGTCGCGGGGTCGAAGTTGCCGTCGATCGCCGGCACGATGACGAGATCGATGTCGGGTGTGCCCTGGTACCTGCCCCAGGTGGGCATCGTGCCCCAGAACTTCTCGACGCCCTTGTTGGGCGCGGCCTTGTCGGACCGCTCGGTGCCCTCCGTCCGCTTGCGGAGGAACGTGTCCACGGAGCCCATGACCGCCCGGCCGCCCTCGTCGATGACCGTGGTCTCGGACGCGACCTGGAGGGCGCCCCGGACGCCGGCCTCGATGAGGCCCATGCTCTTGCCGTGGTTGGACTCGCCGCCCAGGAACAGCATGGTCCGGCCGCGATAGTGCACGGCGGCGCTGTGCGACGGGTGCAGCCCGACGGCCTCCATGCGCAGCGCGAGCACGGCGACGATCACCTTCTGGATCGGGCCGGCCGGCCAGTCCCCGCGGAACGTGACCACGCGTCCGTCGTACGAGACCTCCTTGTCTCCCTCCTGGTTCCAGACGATGTCGGCGTCCGCCAGCGTGACCTCGGGGGAGATGCGGACGTCGGCGAGCCGGTAGTTGAGGAAGCTGAGGTCGTCGAGGACGTGCTGGCGAGGCTCGCCACCGTACACGTCCACTCGCAGGCGGGCCGAGGCCGCCGAGAACTCCTCCGAGAGTTGCAGCCGGTCGTCCATGGGTTCCTTTCGCGGGGCTGGATTGGGGCGGGTCAGGCGGTGCGTTGGGTGAGCTCCGGGAGGGCCTGCAAGGCACGGGCGGTCGCAGCGGGACGTGCCCCGGGCTCCGGCGGCCGGGAGCCCGCGCCGTCCGGCCAGTGGCTGGCGAGGCTCGCGGCCGCCTCGTCGAAGTGCCTGTGGAGCACCGCCACCGCCAGCTCCGGGTCCCGGCGGCGGAGCGCGTCGAGCACCGGGGCGTGCTGATCCGCGATGCGCCGCCGGTCGGCGCCCGGCGCCTCGATCGTGATGTACGTGCGGGAGAACGGCTCCAGCGTCCGCCAGACGCGCAGGAGGGTGGCGTTGCCGGCCAGCTCGACGATCCGGGCGTGGAAGGCGGCATCCGCCGTGGCCTCCGCGTGGGCGTCGCCGGAATCGGCCGAGCGCTGCATCTCGGCGACGTACCCGGCGAGCTTCGCCAGGTCGTCGTCCGTGATGCCGGGGATCGCCAGCTGCGCGGCCAGCGATTCCAGCTCGGACCTGATGACGAACGCCTCGAGGAGCTCGGCCGTCGTCGGGCGACGGACGCGAGCTCCCCGGAAGGCTGTCGTCTCCACGACCCCCAGGGCTTCGAGGTCCCGCAGCGCCTCCCGGACGGGTGCCTGGCTGGTGCCGAGCTCCCGGGCAACCCGGGTCTCGACGATCCGGGCGCCCGGGGGGTAGCGGCCGTCGAGGATCGCCTGGAGGATGCGATCCTTGACCTGGTCGCTGAGCACGCTGCGTGAGATCGCGGCCTGGCGGGTCATGGCGTCGGGGTCAGTCCTGCATGCCGACGACCGGCGCCGCCGGCGCGCTGACGAGGATCTCGACCTCGCCCGTCGTGCCGTTGATGCGGATACGGTCGCCGTTCCTGATCTGCTCGGTCCCCACGGACGTGCCGACCACGGCCGGGATGCCGAACTCGCGGGACAGGACGGCCGGGTGGGACACGGAGCCGCCCGCGTCGGTCACGAGGCCGACGATCTTGGTGAACAGGACGACCCAGGCGGGGTTCGTCATCTGGCACACGAGGATGTCGCCGGCACGGACGTCGTCGAACTGCTCCTCGCGGAGCACGACCCGGGCGACGCCCTCGACGACGCCCGGCGAGGCGCCGATGCCGCTGATGTGGCCGGCGACCAGGGATTCCTTGCGGTAGAACTTGTCGGGGAAGCCCCACAGGTTGAGGTACGGGAAGGCGAGCTGGGTCGCGGTCACGGTTCCGACCCACTCCCTGGGCCGGAGGGTGTAGGCCTTCTCGCGTGCGGCCTTGGCCCGGGCGACGATCGCCCGGCCGTCCATGGCCGTCGGGTCGCCGATGAACACGCGGAGCTCGTTGTAGCGGAAGTACACGACGTCGTCCGGGGCGTCGAGGTGGCCCGCGGCCACGAGCTTGCGGCCGATCGCCAGCAGGACCTGGCGGACATGGGCATTGGCGCCCTGGTCGATGTAGAAGTGGTGGTCCGGCGTGAGCGGGGCCATCCGCAGGTTGATCTCGTTGGCGGCCCGCATCTCCTCGAGCGCCTCGCCTTCGAGGCCGGCGAGGATCTCCTTCGCGGCGGCGTCGATGTCGGCCGCGAGGGCACCGATCGTCCCCGGATAGTCGTAGTCGTTCTCGATGTAGCCGCGGACGAGCTCGATGACGGGCTCCATCTGCTCGACCACGTTCGGGAAGATGAACTCGTGGCTCCAGACGGCGTGCCAGCCGTACTCCTTCTGGTACGGGTGGACCCGCTCGGCGATGAACCGCCGGCCGCGCTCGCTTGCCTCGAGGGCCGTGATGATCTCGCCGGCCGTGTCCGCCCTGAAGATCGCGGCCAGCTGCGGGTCGGCCTTCGCCTCCTCCTTCATCTTCCACAGCTCGTGGATCGAGTCCCAGTTGCGGTCCCGGGCCGAGTTCTGGAGCCGGCCGAGGAGCACCTCGTCGATCCTGCCGTGGGTCTTCTCCATCACCGCCCGCAGGTTGAGGGTCGCGGACAGCTGGGCGAAGTTGAGCATCCAGTGGATCTTCCAGTGGCGATCGTGGATGTCGATCGCGTCCTCGAGCAGGCAGGCGAGCTCCATGAGGTTGAGCTCGTCCTGCTTGTCCAGCATCCCCTCGAGGTACTGGAAGTTGCGGTCCATCTCGGGGACCAGGCGATCGCGCCACCAGTCCACGAACTGGAGCCCGTAGGTCGGCAGCACGGCGTTGAGATAGGTGCCGATCCTGGCCGCGTAGTCGGGCTCCTCCGGCACGATCGCGCTGATCCGGTAGTTGTACTCCTGGGTCGCGACCTCGAGCCCGGCCTCGGCCGGGATCGCCGCCGTGTACAGGTAGCCGTTGATGTTCTTGTAGATCCAGTCGGTCGCGAACGGCGCGCCGAACCGGCGGAACATGTGATCGCAGCTCAGCCACCAGCCGCCGATGTCCTCGTACATCGGGCTCAGCGGGTGCGGGCAGTGCAGGTCGTCGTAGACCCAGAACAGCAGCTTCTCCGTCTCCGACGTCCAGTTGACGGGGAACGCGTCATCCCCCAGGAACTGGCCGAGGACTTCCTCCTTCAGGGGCACCGTTGCTTCCTCCTGTGCGTGGCTCGTGTCGCCGGGGCGACGAGATCCCAGCCGTTGCTCAGTGCGCGGGGGCCGCTGCGCGCGTGATCCGCTTGAAGCGCCGCATGTTCTCCGTGATCGCCACCTCCGTCGGGAGCCGCTCCATGCTCGATGCTCCGAAGAAGCCGGCCACGCCCGTGGTGTGATCGAGGACGTAGCGGGCGTCGTCCGGCTCGGCGATCGGACCGCCGTGGCACAGGACGATGATGTCGGGGTTGACCGCGGCGGCGGCGTCGCGGATGGCCTGGACGCGCTCGGCGGACGCCTCGAGCGTGAGGGCCGTGGTGGCGCCGATCGCGCCCTTGGTGGTGAGGCCCATGTGGGCCACGACGACATCGGCCCCGGCCCCGGCCATCGCCGCCGCCTGGTCCGTGTCGAACACGTACGGGGTGGTCAGCATCCCCGCATCGTGGGCGACGCGGATCATGTCGACCTCGAGCCCGTAGCCCATGCCGGTCTCCTCCAGGTTCTGCCGGAACTGGCCGTCGCACAGCCCGACGGTGGGGAAGTTCTGGACGCCGGAGAAGCCGATGCGCCTGAGCTCGTCGATGAACACCGGCATGAGGCGGAACGGGTCGGTGCCGCACACCCCGGCCAGGACCGGCGTGTCGCGGACGATCGGCAGCACCTCGCCGGCCATCTCCATGACGATCGCATTCGCGTCGCCGTAGGGCATCATCCCGGCCAGCGAGCCACGGCCCGCCATCCGGTACCGGCCGGAGTTGTAGATGATGATCAGGTCGGCCCCGCCGGCCTCGGCGCACTTGGCGGACAGCCCGGTCCCGGCGCCGGCCCCGATGATCACGCCGCCCTGGGCGAGGGTGCTGCGAAGGCGCGCCAGCGCCGCCTGGCCGTTCATGCGCGGCCTCCGGCCGACGCCGTTCCCGTCGTGGCGGCCCACGCCCGGTACAGCCCGTCGAGACGCTCGGCCATCGCGTGCGCGAACACGGGATCGTTGATGTCCGTTGCCATCTCGATCACCTCGATGTCGGGGCGGAGCCCGGCCTTCAGCTCGCGGATGAGGGCCGCGTCGGCGGCCGGGTCGTGGAACGGCGCGCCCGGGACGTCGATCATGGATACGCCGCCGGTGGGGATGAACACGGCCAGCGGGCCGGTCGCGACGTTCAGCTTCCGGGCGATGATCCGGCCCAGCTCCGCGCACTCCGCCTCGGTCGTCCGCATCAGGGTCACCGTCGCGTTGTGCTGGTACAGGTTGCGGGCCCGGAACCGTCCGGGGACCGTGTCGAGCGGACCGAAGTTGACCATGTCCAGGGCACCCAGCGAGACGACCTGGGGGATCCCCAGGGCGCCCGCCGCCTCGAGCCGGTCGGGTCCCGCGGACAGCACCCCGCCGACCAGCTCGTCGGCCAGCTCCGTCGTCGTGATGTCCAGGCAGCCCGTGATGAAGCCCGCCTTCATCAGCGCCTCCATGGACTGGCCGCCCGAGCCGGTCGCGTGGAACACCAGGACCTCGTAGCCCCTGGCCTCGAGGACCTCGCGGGCTGCCGTCACGCAGGGCGTGGTGACCCCGAACATCGTGGCGCCGATCAGCGGCCTGCGTTCGATCCTCGAGACGAAGGCGACCGTGGCGCGGGCCATCCCGGCCACCGCCGCCGCGGCGTTGGTCAGGATCTTCTCGGAGATCCCGTTGATGCCGGCGATATCGACCACCGAATAGAGCATCGCGATGTCGCTCGTGCCCACGTACGGGCGCGTGTCGCCAGAGGCCATCGTGGACACGATCAGCTTGGGCACGCCCACGGGCAGGGCCTGCATGGCCGCCGAGATCAGCGACGAGCCACCGGATCCGCCGAGGCCCAGGATGCCGTCCAGGCGCCCCTCGGCGTGGAGCCGGCGCACGACCGCGGTGGCGCCGCGGGTCATCGCCGCCACGGCGGGACCCCGGTCGCCGGTCGCGGCCAGCGCCCCCCGGCTCTCGCCGGCGGCCGCCGCCACCTCGTCCGCACTGACATCGGCCAGCGGCGACGCGCTCATCACGCCTCCGTCGACGAGGATCACGTCACAGCCGAACGAGCCGACCCGCTCGCGCAGGAAGGCATACTCGGCGCCCTTCGTGTCGAGGGTGCCGAGGAGCACGACCGTCGCCCTCCGGGTCGCCACCTGCGAGCTCGAGCCTCCCGCTGCGGAAGAAGTGTCGGTGTCCGCCGGCTGCACCGGCAATACATCGATAATCGATTGTCGATGAACACTAGGCCCGACTGACGTTCGGAGTCAAGCATCCTCGTCGCCCATCCCCGGGCGCCAGGCCCCCCGGTCGCAGCCTCTGTCGTTGCCCGGGCGCTTGCCCTCCGACAATCGATGATCGATGATAAGCCCGCTCGCCAGCCAGCTGAGGTGCTCGTGATGGTGCTCAACGCAATCGACATCCCGCTCCTGCGCATGACGCAGGAGACACCGACCCAGTACTGGAACGACTCCTGTGCCGTCGACGAGCTCGCCTACGCGGTCGAGCGGGGTGCCACGGGTGCCACGTCCAACCCCAGCATCGTGCTCGAGGTGCTCCACAAGGAGCAGGCGCACTGGGTGCCGCGGGTCCATGAGACGGCGGCCGCCAACCCGTCCTGGTCGGAGGTCGAGCTGACCTGGGCCATCGTGGAGGAGATGGCCGCCCGGGGCGCCGCCGTCCTGCTCCCCGTCTTCGAGCAACGGCACGGCCGGGCGGGACGGCTGTCGCTCCAGACGAACCCGGCGAACCACCGCGACCCGGCGCGCATGCTCGAGCAGGCGCTCCGGTTCCACGCCCTCGCCCCGAACATGCAGGTCAAGTTCCCGGCAACGGCCGCCGGGATCGCCGCGATCGAGGAAGCGACCGCCCGCGGCGTCAGCATCAATGCCACCGTGAGCTTCACGGTGCCCCAGGCGGTCGCCGCTGCCGAGGCCGTGGAGCGCGGGCTCGAGCGGCGCGTGGCGGCCGGCGAGGACATCGCCACCATGTCGCCGATCGTCACCATCATGATCGGCCGGCTCGACGACTGGATGCGGGTCCTGATCGAGCGCGATGGCCTCGCCGTCCATCCCGACGCGCCCAACTGGGCCGGCATCGCGGTCTTCAAGCGTGCGTACGGCATGTTCCGCGAACGTGGCTACCGGTCGCGCCTGCTGGCCGCCGCCTACCGGCACCGGCTCCACTGGACGGAGCTCGTCGGTGGCGAGGTCAGCATGACGATGCCGCACGCGTGGCAGGTCCGGTTCAACGCCAGCGGGATCGCCCCGGAGGCGCGGATGGACCTCCCGGTCGATCCGTTCCTGGTCGGTGATCTGTACGACCGGATCCCGGACTTCCGGCGCGCCTACGACCCGGACGGGATGCGGCCCGAGGAGTTCGAGGGATTCGGGTCGAGCGCACGGACCCTGCGCTCGTTCATCAAGTCCTACCACGATCTCCAGGGCGCGATCCGGGACCTCATCCTGCCGGACCCGGACCTCCGGCACAGCTGATCCGATCGACGGCGTGCCGGGGAGTCGTCAGCCGACGGTCCCCCGGGGAAAGACGCGGGACCGCAGGCCCCGTCCGGGCGCCGACCCGGTGCCGCTCGCCCGCTGCACGAGGACGACGGCGACGAGGATCGCCGCACCACCGACCAGCTCGAGCGCGGTCAGCCGCTGGCCGAGGACGACGGCGGCCACCACGACGGCCACGACGGGCTCCATGAGCATCGCGACCGCCGCTCGCGTGCTGCCGATCAGGCGCACGCCACCGAGCACCCAGACCTTGGGCAGCGCCGCCCCGAGCGTCCCGGCGCACAGGATGGCGCCCCACGCGACCGGGGACGAGAGCCATGCACCGGCAATGCTCGACCCTTCGATCGCGAGCGCCGCCGTCCCCGAGATCACCGTGCCGCCGGCCAGCACGAGCGACGTCGCCTGGGCGGCCGGGACCCGGTCGAACCCGCCGCGGACCACGACCAGGTACACCGCCTGGCAGGCCGCGGCCAGGCCAGCCAGCGCGATGCCCGCGGCGGTCGCGTGTGCCCCGGGACCCAGCTGGCTGCCGAGGACCAGCGCCAGCCCGGCACACGCGAGGGCTAGGGCGGCCACCCGGTACGGCGTCAGCCGCTCGCGGCCCAGGAGCGCCGCCATGAGCGCCACCAGCACCGGGTAGCTGTAGAAGATGACCATGACGAGCCCCACGGACATCGCGCCGAAGGCGAAGAACAGGACGAGGTTCATCAGCCCGTTGACGCCGATGGCCAGCGCCAGCAGCGCACGTTCCCGGCGCGCCAGGCGGCCGAGCGGCACCGACGGCTGGCGCCGCGAGAGGACCAGGGCTCCCAGGATCGCCGCCCCGATGGCGGCGCGGAGCGCGCTGAACGTCGCCGGTCCGACGCCGACCCCGTAGGCCAGGCCTGCCACCGGCCCGAGGGTCCCGAGGGCCGAGGCGGCGGCGAGGACCCTGACCAGCCCGCCGTGCTGCCGGTCCCCATGTGCGCCCGGGTCTACCGCCACCGTGACCTCCGGCCCTGCCCCCACCCCAGGATCCCTGCCCCCACCCCAGGATCATCGATTATCGCTTGCATTCCGCGGCCATCGCCTTATCATCCTCGATAATCGATCATCCACACGCACGCGTGCGGACAGCCAGGAGCGGTGGCGCGCACCGGCTCCTTCGCGAGGGCGGCCGATGACCAGAGCGGCATGGTTGGCTGGAGACGGGCCCCAGGGGCTCGGCTCCGTCGCGCTCCGGGATCGTGTTTCGGCCCGAGCCCCGGGCAACGGCTGATGAACTTCCTCACCCAGTCCCTCGTCATCGGCCTCACCGAGAACGCGCCCCTGGTCCTCGCCGCGATCGGCTTCGCCCTGCTCTACAAGCTCACCGGGCTCATGAACGTGGCCTACTCGGAGACCATCACGCTCGGGGCCTACTTCGGGATGTGGCTGAACACCACATACGGGCTCGACTTCTACACCGTCCTGGTCCCCGCCGGGCTGCTGGCGGGCGTCCTCAGCGTCGCCACGTATCTCGCCCTCTTCCGGCCGGCGAAGCGCCGCAATGTCGGCGGGCTGGAGATGATCATCATGTCCTTCGGCCTGTCGATCTTCCTGCGGCACGGCCTGCAGTTCGTCTTCGGCTACCCGGTACGGTTCTACGACGTCCCGCCCCCCGACACGATCATCGTCCTCGGCGTCGGCGTGACGTCGTTCCGCCTGCTCGCCCTTGTGGGCGTCGCGGTGCTCTCCCTGCTGCTCTGGATCTTCATCCAGCGCTCCAGCTACGGCCTCCAGATCCGGGCGCTCGCCAACGACGAGAACCTGGCGAAGGTGAGCGGGATCCGGCCGCTCGCCGTCACGACGCTGATCTGGTTCATCGCCGGCGTCGCCGGAGGGCTGGCCGGCGCGTTCTATGGCGTCGGGGCGAACGTCTCGCCGCTGCTCGGCTGGCGACAGTTCCTCCTCGTCCTGATGGTGGCCCTCGTGGGAGGGAGCTGGGGGCTCGGCGGCGTCATCCTCGTCGCTCTGGGCACGAGCGTGGCGCTGACCGCCATGGCGCTCCAGTTCGACCAGGCTCTGTATGCGCAGCTGGTGCTGATCGTCGCCTTCGTCGCCGTCCTGAAGGTGCGCGGCACGCGGCTCACCGAGACGGCGAAGGTGTAGTCACATGAACCTCGACTGGCTCGACGCCTTCCTGATCTCGGGGCTGTTCCAGGTCGCGATGGTGATCGGCCTCGCGCTGCTGCTCCACCTCCAGCTGGGGCTCGCCCGGATCCCGAACTTCGGCGTGGTCGGCTTCTGGGGCATCGGGATGTACACCTTCGGCGTGCTGTACGTCCAGGTCGACTGGCCGTTCGGGGAGCCATGGCAGTTCCTCGTCTGCGCCGCCGCCGCAACCCTCGTCGCCGGCGTGGCCGGGCTCCTCGTCGGATGGCTGATCGGCGACCTTGACACCGACGGCGTGCTCGTGGGCACGCTCGGGTTCGCCACCGCCGTCCAGATCCTGGCGACCACCCAGGCCGACCTCACGGGTGGCGCGCGCGGCATGGGAGGGCTCGGCTTCCCCTACGACATCGGCCGCGTCAAGGAGAACGAGTTCCTGTGGCTCGTGGTCATGGCCGTCGTCGTCGTCGCGATCCTCATCTACGTCTGGCGGGTCCACCGCTCGCCCTACGGGCGCCTCCTGATCGCCGTGGGCGGCAATGAGCCGCTGGCCCGCAGCCTGGGGAAGTCGACGTTCCGGGCCAAGCTCTGGCTGTTCACTGTCGGTTCGGCAGGGATGGGATTGATCGGTGCGATGAACGGGGTCATGGCGCGCTACCTCGATGTTGGCAGCCTCGGGATCAATCTCACTCTCGCCGCGATGGTGGGGCTGGTGCTGGGCGGCACCGCGCAGGTCTGGGGAGCTGTCGTCGGCGTGGTCCTGACCGTGGGTCTGTTCGACATCGTGATCCAGTCCTACCTGCCGCTCCCCAGGGAGTTCTACAGCCAGGCGCTCCCAGTGCTGAGAGAGGCCGCATTCGGCCTGACACTGATCATCGTCCTGCTGTTCCGGCCGTTGGGGCTGCTCGGCGACATGCGGCGCGACAAGTTGATGAGCAGGATCCATGGTCGCTGACGTCGTCGACGCCCTGGCCGTGACCCGTCCCCGGATCCATCTCCAGGGGGTCGTCAAGAACTTCTCCGGCCGCGTGGTCGTGAACGTCGACGACCTCGTCCTGGGCGAGCAGCCGATCGAGGGCCTGATCGGACCCAACGGCGCCGGCAAGACGACGTTGATGCGCATGATTATGCACTCGATCCCGCTCGACCGCGGCCGGATCTCCCTCCTGCCCCCCGGGGGAGGCGAGGTGGCACTGTCGAGCCTGCCAGCGCACCGCATGGCGGGCCACGGCGTGGTGAAGAGCAACCAGGTGATCATGGACTTCGACAAGCTGACCATCTGGGATTCGCTCCTGCTCGCGGTGGCCGAGACAAGGTACGAGCAGCCGCACCGGATCTTCAGCGAGCGGACGGTCTTCGCAAAGCACGAAGGCGAGATCCGACACTACCTGGACTACTTCGGGTTCGCCGACCCGACCGGCTTCGCGCTGTCCGCCGGCGAGAAGAAGCTCCTCGACATCGTGCGCTGCCTGCTCCTGCGGCCGACGTTCCTCCTGCTGGACGAGCCGGCTGCCGGACTGCCCGACAAGCTGACCGAGAAGGTCATGACCGTGATCAGGGATCTGGCCGCCGCCGGCACCTCGGTCGTGATCGTGGAGCACGACCTCAACGTCATCTGGAGCCTGTGCGACGTGGTCCACTTCATGGCCGAGGGCAGCGTCATCCTGAATGGCGACCCGCAGTCGATCCGCGCGAACGGCACGGTGGTCGAGAAGTACCTCGGAGAGGGCCATGTCTGAGCCGGCCGGATCCGTCGCCCTCGAGGTCGAAGGCCTGCGCAGCGGCTACCACGGAGTCACCGTCCTCAAGGGGCTCGACTTTGCCGTCGGAGACGAGATCTTCGCCGTGCTGGGAGCCAACGGTGCCGGCAAGACCACGCTGCTGGCGACCCTCGCGCGCCTCATCCCCCTCATGGCCGGGACGATCAGGTTCCAGGGCGAGGACGTGTCCGCGTTGCCACCGTACGAGACCGCCGCCCGGGGGATCGGGTACGTCCCCCAGGAGAGCGGCACGTTCGCCGACCTCACGGTCCTCGAGAACCTCCAGGTCGGGGGGATGATCGGCAAACGCTCGCGCGACGAGCGGATGGCCGAGGTGGTCGAGCTGTTCCCGGATTCTGAAGGCCCTCCGGACGCAGAAGGCGGGAACGCTCAGTGGCGGCGAGTCACGCATGGTGGCCTGCGGGCGGGCCCTGATGCAGGACCCCAGGGTCCTGCTCCTCGACGAGCCCACGGCCGGCCTCTCCCCGCTCTACGTCGACATGTTCTTCGACAAGATCAAGGAGATCCACGAGGCCAGGGGCGTCGCCATCGTCCTCGCCGAGCAGAACGCCACGAAGGCGCTCCAGGTGGCCGACCGGGTGATGGTGCTGAGCCTCGGCGAGTCCTTCGCCGTGGTCGATGCCGCCGACCTGACGACCCAGCAGCTCAAGGAGGGATACAGGATCTGACCTTCTTCGGCGTCCCGACACAGCGGATCCAGAGGCCCACCCTTCGGCGTCCCGACACAGTGAGGAGACAGCGTAATGAGGGTCGGTAGCATGAAGTCGGGCCGCACCGTGATCGCGATCACGGTGCTCTCTCTGCTCATCGCCGCATGCAGCAGCGGCGGAGCCACCACGCCGCCCGGGACGTCGGCCGAAGCCACGACCGCCGTGTCGGGTGCCCCGAGCTCCGCCGCGGGCAAGCCGGTGGTCGTGTGCGAGCTGGCCTACTACACCGGCTCATTCTCGGACTACGGGAAGTCGCTCACCAACGATGTGCGCTTCCCGATCGAGGAGGTCATCAACCTCGACCCGCCGCTCGGCCGGACCTGGCAGCTGCGCTCCGAGGACATCGGGGATGACAAGGAAGCCCAGGCGGCGAAGACCTGCCTCGAGCAGTATGGTGCCGAGATCCTGGTGAGCATCGCCCACCAGTACCGGACCTACCGCGACTACATGATGGAGTACTGGCAGGAGAACGATTCGCCGCTCGGGCCGTCGGTCCACGGCGGCGCCATCCCGGGCAACCTCGGAGGCAAGGCCGCGGAGCCGATCTTCCGGGCCCAGGGCCTGGACCAGGCCCTGGGAACATACGGGAGCCTGTACGCGGCTACGGTCGGCGCCAGGAACATCGTGATCTTCGCCACCCAGGTCGAGGGCTTCCAGCTGGCGGCCGACGCGGCCGAGAAGTCTGCCGGCATCCTGGGCCTCAACGTGATGACCCGCCTGGACGTCCCGGCCTCACAGCCCTCCTACCGGGCCGAGGCCCAGAAGATCGCCGACCTGAAACCCGATGCCGTCATCGTCCAGGCGGGATCGACGGAATCCGCCACGCTGATCAAGGCGGCGGCCGAGGCAGGCCTGTCGCTCACCTGGATCGGTGAGACCGGGTGGAGCGAGGCGCAGTTCATCGGAACGCTGGGCACGGCTCCGATCGCCTCGCAGAAGGCGATCGGCTTCCCTTCGTTCGCACCGAACAAGTCAACGCCGGCGTGGGCCTTCTTCCAGCCGTTGTGGGACGCACAGCTTCCCGACGTGGCTTATGACGCGACGGGGCAGTATGCGTTCTCGACCTATGACCTCATGGTCCAGACGGCCCTGGCCGTCGAGGCCGCAGGTTCGTACAAGGCAAGTGTCTGGGCGCCGGCAATGTTCAAGGTCGGCGACCCGCCGGGAGAGGTGTGCTACACGTACGCTGACTGCGTGAAGCTGATTCGTGAAGGCAAGGACATCGACTACGAGGGCGTCACCGGCCCCGGCACGTACACCGATGGCGGCGTCAACGCCGTCACCCCGGCGTACATCCCGTTCACGCCGGACGGAACGCCAGGCGAGCCCGTGCTCCTCGATGCCCAGAAGGGGCTGGGACTCCTCGAGCAGATCGTGACCTACGCGAAGTGCACCCCCGAGAATCCGCCCAACAAGTGCCAGTGGTAACGGTCGAGAGCCCATCTGGGCGGGAGCAGTAACGGCCGCGCGCAGGCTGCGCCTGACGTGCCACGACGGCCCCGGGACACAGGTGTCCCGGGGCCGTCGCTCCTCTCCGGGCCTTGACCTTCGCGGGGCGGGCGACTATTCTCGATAATCGATTATACAGGAGACGATCCGTTCGACCGACGGTGAGGTGCTTCGATGATCAAGCGCGTCGCGCGCACCGATGCGGAGATCGTTCCCCTCCCCGGCCGCACCTGGCACTCGTACTTCGGGCCCCACAACAGCGCCGCGCGCAACGTCTCGATGGGCGTCTCCGTGTACCCGCCCGGCTCGCGGCCGGACGGTCACGTGCATCCCGCCGAGGAGGAGACGATCTACTGCGCCGCCGGGCGCGGCCGCATCGTGACGCCCGACGGCGTGGCCGAGGTTGAGCCCGGCGTCGTCGTCCACGTCTCCCCCGGAACGTTCCACGCCACCGAGGCCGACGGGCCCGAGCCGCTCGAGCTGGTGTGCCTGTTCTCGCCGCCCGTCGTGTCCGGCTCATACGAGAAGCGAGGCGCGTCGTGAGCGACAGGCCCGCCGCGGCGCCCCGGTCGTCGCCGATCCCGCGGAGATCGCCCACCTCGAGGAAATGGCGCGCCGCATCCGCGTCGAGATCGTCAGGGCGGTCAATCACGCGCGAGGCGGCCACCTGGGCGGCCCGCTGTCGGCTGCGGACATGCTGTCGGCGCTGTACTTCCACGTCCTGCGCATCCGCCCGGACGAGCCCCGGTGGCCGGACCGGGACCGGTTCGTCCTGTCCAAGGGCCACTCGTCCATCGGCCTCTATGCCGCCATGGCCCTGCGCGGCTACTTCCCCGTGGAGGAGCTGCTCACGTTCGACGCCGCTCACTCCCGCCTCCAGGGCCACCCGGACATGACCCGCCTGCCGGGCCTGGACATGTCCACGGGCTCGCTCGGCATGGGCATCTCGGCGGCCATGGGCATGGCGCTCGGCGGGCGGCTCACCGGCCGCGACATCCGCTCGTTCGTGATGCTGGGCGACGGCGAGTGCCAGGAGGGCGAGGTCTGGGAGGCCGCGATGGCCGCGAGCCGGTACGGCCTGGACAACCTGATCGCGATCATCGACCACAACAGGCTCCAGCAATTCGGCTGGCGGGGCGACGGACCGGATGGCCGGCTGCCACCGCAGGTGCCGGGCGAGCTGGTCGCGAAATGGACGGCGTTCGGCTGGCGCGTGCTGGAGGTGGACGGCCACGACATGGCCGCGATCCTCGCCGTGCTGGGCGAGGCCGTCCGGGGCGACGGGCGCCCGACCGCCGTGATCGCCCATACGGTGAAGGGCAAGGGGGTCTCGTTCATGGAGGGCCACTACTTCTGGCACACCCGGCTGATCAGCCCCGAGGAGTTCGCGACCGCGATGGCCGACCTGGGCGAACCGGCCCCGACGACGGAGGGGGCAGCCCGATGACGCTGCCGATGGGACGCCCGATGCGGGAGATCTTCGGCGAGACGGTGGCCGAGCTCGCGAACGACGACCCCCGGATCGTGATGCTCGACGGAGATGTCGGGAGCTCGACGCGCGGCGACATCTTCGAGAAGGCGCATCCGGACCGCTTCCTCCAGATGGGGATCGCCGAGCAGAACATGCTGGGCGTGGCGGCGGGGCTGGCCACGATGGGCCTGATCCCGTTCATCAGCACGTTCGTCTCGTTCGCGGTCGTGCGGCCGCTGGACCAGATCCGGGTGCTGATCGCCCAGCCGGGCCTGAACGTCAAGATCACGCCGGGGTACGCAGGGCTGTTCACGGGCATGACGGGGATGAGCCACATCATCGTGGACGACATGTCGATCATGCGGGCGATGCCGGGCATGGTCACCGTCTCGCCGGCGGACGACGTGGAGGCCGCCCAGGTGCTCCGCTGGTGCGCCGCGTACGAAGGCCCGGCCTACGTCCGGCTGGTGCGGGATCCGACGCAGCGCCTGTTCGACGACTCGTACCGGTTCGAGCTCGGCAAGGCGGTCGTGGTCCGCGAGGGCCGGGACGTGACGCTCATCAGCACCGGGGCCCAGACGCCCCGCACCGTCGACGCCGCGGAGCTGCTGGCCGCGGTGGGCATCGAGGCCCACGTGCTGCACGTGCCGACCCTCAAGCCGGTGGACGTCGAGGCGATCGTCGCGGCCGCCGAGCGAACGGGCCGGGTGGTCACCGTCGAGGAGCACACCGTGATCGGCGGCCTGGGCGGCATGGTGGCGGAGACGCTGTCCGGGCACCGACCCACGCGCGTGGACCGCATCGGCCTCCGGGACGTCTACGTCCAGTCGGGACCGAACGACGCCCTGCTGGACATCTACGGGCTGTCCGCCGAGCGCGTGGCCGAGCAGGTCCGCGGGCTCCTGGCCGGATCGGGCTGAGCGATCCCCGGTCGCCCGTCGGGCGGCAGGCAGGGACGGCAGCTCAGGACCCCGGCGCCGCCGGCTCCGGTGACAGCACCTCCGACTCGCCGAGGCCCCGCCCGAGGTGCTCCCGGACCTCGTCGAAGTGGCGCCGCAGCGCGGCGACGACCATGTCCGGATCGCGTCTCTGCACCGCGTCGAGGACAGGGCCGTGGAGATTCGCCGTCCACGTGGCGTCCGCCCCCGGGGCGACCAGGGTGATGTACGTGCGCGAGAACGGCTCGAGCGAGCGCCACACCCGCTCCAGCGTCGTGTTCCCGGTCGCCGAGATCAGCTTGCCGTGAAAGCCGGCGTCCGCGATGGCCACGCGGTGCCGGTCCCCGGCGGCGGCGGCACGCCGCATCTCATCGCAGAAACCGGCCAGCTCGGCGATGTCCGCGTCCGTCAGCGCCGGCACCGCGAGGCGCGCACCGAGCGCCTCCAGCGCGAAGCGAACCGCGTACGCCTCCAGGAGCTCTTCATTGCCCGGCCGGCGGACGCGGGCACCACGGAACGGCAGGATCTCCACGACCCCCAGGGCCTCGAGGCCGCGCAGGGCCTCCCTCACGGGTGCCTGGCTGGTGCCGAGCTCGCGTGCGACCCGCGTCTCCACGATGCGGGAGTGGGGCGGATACCGGCCGGCCAGGATGCCCTGGAGGATGTGATCCTTGACCTGGTCCGCGAGGACGCTGCGCGAGATCGTGGTGTCGCCGGGCATCGTGGCTCCTGCGCGGGCGACGTCTCGCGCCGGCGCGGCTGGCCGGAACGCGATGCGCGCCGTGTCGCACGCGCCACGTAGTCTATCGGGGCGGAGCGGCCTCGATGCGGGCCACGGCCTCCCGCCAGGTGTCCGGGTCCGCGAGCGGCGCCATCCGGCCGACGGCAAACTCGATCTGGGCCATGCACCGGCTCCGCCAGGCGCCGCTCGTGATGAACGCGTCGTGGGCGCCCGGCGCCCGCAGGTCGATCCCCAGGAGGTCGCGGCAGTCCACCGCGCCGTGCGCGGAGCGGAACGCGTCCATCAGCTCGGCCGTCAGCTGGCGCGCCACCAGCTTCGCCCGCGGGTGGTCAGCGATCCGGCTCCCGGCCAGCATGCCCACGGCCAGCGCGGCGCCCGTGACGGCGCCGCACGTCCCGCCGCTGTACGCGACGCCTCCGTTGAGAGCCATGGCGGGCGAGGGATCGGCCGGCTCCGGGAGCCCGAATCCCGCCTTCAGGGCGAGGAACGTCGCTTCGGCGCAGCCATGGAGGTTGCGATCGTCGAGGAACAGCCCCCGGGCCCGGGTCACGGCGTTCCGGCCATCCGGTGTCATGCGCTCCATCGGCCCGATCGTATCCCCGGGACGCGTCCCGCGGTCGCCCCTCACCGCTTCAGGTGTTGCAGGACTCCGGCACTTCATGCTACATGCTGCACATGTCTCATCTGCCCTGGACCAACCTGCGCCCCGACCTGCCGCACGAGCTCGCGCCGGATGCCCCGCCGCCCGTGGTCAACCTCCGCGATATCGGCGGCTACCCCGTCCGAGGCGGCGGCCGGGTCCGCCAGCGCCTGCTGTACCGCTCGACCGATCTGAGCAGCATCGACACCGACGGGCTCCAGGCCGTCGCACGGCTGGGCCTCCGCACCGTGTACGACCTCCGGACCGATCACGAGCGCCAGATCCGCCCGGACCGCCTGCCTGACGACACCCGCGTCGTCGTCGCCGACGTCCTCGCCGGCGTGCCGCCGGAGGCCTCGCCCGCCGGCCTCATGGCACTCATGCAGGACCCGGAGGCGGTCACCGCCGACCTGGCCGACGGAGGGGCCACGCGGTACTTCGAGACGCGCTACCGGGAGTTCGTCGAGCTCGACAGCGCGCGTCTTGGGTACGGGCTGCTGTTCCGCGACCTCGCCGCGGCCGCCAGCCGCCCCGCGCTCGTGCACTGCACGACGGGCAAGGACCGCACCGGCTGGGCGGTCGCGACGCTGCTGCTGTTCCTGGGCGTCCCGGACGAGGTCGTCATGGACGAGTACCTGCGGAGCAACAGCGAGATGGAGGCGACGATCACGACATCGCTCGAGGCGTTTCGCGCCCTCGGAGGCGACCCGGAGCTCATTCGGCCGCTGGTCAGCGTGCGCGTGTCGTACCTCGAGGCCGCGCTGGCGGCGATGCGCGACCAGTACGGCAGCGTGGAGGGCTACGTCGCGGACGGCCTGGGCGTCGATGTCGCGACCCGGCGCGCGATCCGCGGGGCCTTCGTCGAAGAGGTGGGCGGGGATCAGGGCCCGCGAGCCTGATCGGGCCGGGCGGACATCGGGCGACCGGGGTGGCCGTGCGCCTCGTCAGCCCGGGAAGGCCCCTGCGATCAGGGCGACCTGGTCCGGCGTCACCCGGCAGCAGCCGCCGATCAGCGAGGCCCCCGCGTCGTGCCAGCGCTGCGCGGCGGCCGCGTCCACGCGGCCGGCCTCGGACCCCGTCCATCGCCGCGCGGCCGCGTCCCATCCCTCGCCCGAGTTGGGATAGGCCACGATCGGCCTGGCGGTCACGGTCCGCGCCCGTCGCACCAGCGACTCCACGTGCTCCGGCGCCGTGCAGTTGATCCCGACGGCCACCACGCCAGGAGACCCCTCGACGGCCTCCACCGCCGTCTCGATCGGCACCCCGCTCCGGAGGTGCCCGCCGTCGGCGCACGAGAAGCTGATCCAGGCACGCGCGCCCGGCGTCTCGTCCAGGAGCCGGGCGATCGCGACCGCCTCCTCGAGCTCCGGGATCGTCTCGGCCGCCAGCACGTCCGCGCTCGTGGCGGCGAGCACCGCGAGCCGCTCGCGGTGGAAGCCCGCCAGCTCGTCCACGGTCAGCCCGTACCGTCCGCGGTACTCGCCACCGCCCGCCAGCATCGCCCCGTACGGGCCGATGGACGCCGCCACGAACAGCGGTCCGGGATCCGGCTCGCCGGCTGCCCGGCGCTCGTCCCGGAACCGGTCCCGCGCCGCGATCGCCAGCGCCACGCTGCGGCGGAGCAGCGCGGCCCCCTCGTCGTGACCGATCCCCCGTGCCGCGAAGCCCTCGAACGTCGCCTGGTAGCTGGCGGTCGTGGCCACGCGGGCGCCGGCCCGGTAGTACGCGAGGTGCGCCCGGACGATCGCCTCGGGGTCCTCCACCAGCAGCCGGGCGGACCACAGGCGATCGGACAGGTCGGCGCCCTGCGCCTCCAGCTGCGTGGCGAGGCCCCCGTCAAGGACGAGGACCTGGTCCCCCGCCAGGAAGGAACCGAACGGAACCGGCAGCATCGGAACAGTCTTGCACCACCTGTTCGGGGGCGTCGTGACGCGCCGGGCGTGGCGACGTGCCGGCCGCCGCCTACTCGCCGTCCACGGCCACCCGATCCTCCGCGAGACGCGCCAGGGCGGCATCGGCGGCGGCCACGAGCGACCGCGAACCGGTCGCGTCGGCCCAGCCGAACCTGGCGTACGCCCCGGACTCGGCGGCCTGCAGGACGTGGTCGCAGAACGCGCGAACGCGCTCCACGAAGTTCACCGCGGCCACCTCGTCCGTCTCGGGCAGCAGGATGGCGAAGCGTCGGGGTCCGATGCGCGCCGCGTAGTCGCTGGCCCGCGACCGGGCCCGCAGGGCAGCCCCGACGCGCGCCGACGCGTGGGCTCCCGCGTCCTCGCCCCAGACCGCCGACAGGCCCTCGAGCCGCGCGACCTCGACGACGACCACGGTCGCGATCCGCCCGAACCGCCTGCAGCGTGCCGATTCCGCGGCCAGCAACAGGGCCCAGGCCTCCGGGCCGAGAAGGCCCGTCTCCTCGTCGAACAGGAGCGCCCGTCCGGCGGGCGGCTCGGTCCCGGCACTGACGTCGTTCACATCCATCGAGGTGCGGCCGTGTCTCCTGGCGGTGAGATCGTATGCACCTACACGCGCTGGTCGGTGCTGGGCTTCTCCCACAGGTTGACCCCTCCCTCGACCGCGTACCGATCGATCTCGGCGAGCTCCTCGGGCGAGAACGCGAGGTTCGCCAGCGCGCCGACGTTCTCCCGGACCTGCTCCGGGGAGCTTGCGCCGATCAGCGTGGTGGTGACCCGCGGATCGCGCAGGACCCACGCATACGCCATCTGCGCCAGCGTCTGGCCGCGCCGCTTCGCGATCTCGCCGAGCGCGCGCACGCGACCCAGGTTCTCCTCGGTCAGCACGCCCCGGGGGAACGACTCGCCGCCCGGGCGGTTCACGCGTGCGTCGGCCGGGATGCCGTCCAGGTACTTCTCGGTCAGCAGCCCCTGGGCGAGAGCCGTGAACGCGATCGCGCCGACACCGAGGTCCTCCAGCGCGTCGAGCAGCTCGGCCTCGATCCAGCGGTTGAACAGGTTGTAGCTGGGCTGGTGGATCAGCAGCGGGACGCCCTCGGCCCGGAGGAGGGCCGCCGCCTCCCTCGTCTTGCGGGCGGAGTATGACGAGATGCCGACATACAGCGCCTTGCCCTGCCTGACGGCGGTGGCGAGCGCCCCCATCGTCTCCTCGAGAGGGGTGTCGACGTCGAACCGGTGCGAGTAGAAGATGTCGAAGTAGTCCACCCCGACGCGCCGCAGGCTCTGGTCGAGGCTGGCCAGCAGGTACTTGCGCGACCCGCCGCCCTGGCCGTAGGGGCCCGGCCACATGTCCCAGCCGGCCTTGCTGGAGATGATCAGCTCATCCCGGTGGGCCGCCAGGTCCTCGTGCAGGATGCGCCCGAAGTTGCGCTCCGCGCTGCCGTAGGGCGGGCCGTAGTTGTTGGCCAGGTCGAAGTGGGTGATCCCCAGGTCGAAGGCCGTGTGGACGATCGCGCGCTGGGTGTCCGCCGGCGTCGCGTCACCAAGGTTGTGCCACAGGCCGAGCGACAGGAGCGGCAGCTGGAGGCCGCTGTGCCCGCACTGGCGATAGGTCATCACGTCGTAGCGATCGGGCGCGGGGAGGTAGGTCACGGTTCGGCGCTCCGGGAGCGTGGGCCGGGGACGGGTCGGCGGGTGAGGCTGTCGTCCACCACCGTACCCCCGTCCGTCCCGGGGCGCGGCACGCGGGGGCACCAGGCGCCGGGAGGCTATCTCCTTGCCCCGGACAAACGCCCCCACGGGTCGCTGACGGCGGCGGTCCGGGCAACCCCGGGGCAGCCCCGGTTCGGACCCCCGGCCCCTCGGCCCTCCGGTCAGTCCGCTCGGCTCGTGGCCCTGGCTGAGCGGGGTCGTCTGGTCGGCAGAGCGGCTGCGATGGCGAGGTCGTAGGCGAGGATGGCCCAGTTCGTCCAGATCGCGGCGCCCGTCGCGCCCCGGAGCCTCGAGCGCCGGAGGCCGTACGAGCGTTTGAGGTGGCTGATCCGTCCTTCACACCCGACCCTGTAGCAGGCGAGCCGGCGCCGGGTGCGTCGTGACCCTGCGTTGGTGGCGCTGCCGACCACATGGACCGTGGCCCCGAAGGGCGCGAAGGCCTCGCGGGTGGCCCGGATCCCGAACCCCGCGTCGACCGCCACCTCCCGCGGTCGGAGTCCGCAGCGGCCAAGCTCGGCAAGGGTGGCCGGCAGGCGCGCGTTCTCGTGGATGGAGCCTGCCCGGGTCCTAGCGAACCTGCCGCCCGGGCATGGGGCGCCTGCACCTTGCAGCGGCTGACGGCGCCGGCTTCCTCGAGCGTCTCCCGGCAGTGGCGCTCGTCTGGCGACGACAGGCACGGTCGCGGCACTGCCACAGCCGCCGGGCCAGCGGGTCTCGGCGAGGTAGCGCAGGCAGGCGTCGTCATCGGGAAAGCGGCGGTAGAACTCCGCCAGCGTCCTCGGGTAGTCGCCGCTCCGTCGTCCCCCCATAGCCCCTCGACACTACATCTTGCGCTGGGCGGAGACAACCGGAAAAGCATGTACCAGGAACCCCAGGTCACTCGCTGCCGGTCACGGATGAGCCGTCCTCGAAGGTCAGACGATACTGTCCATCCGGGGACGTGAACTCGATCGACGCGATGTCTCGGCCGGGCCAGCCTGCGGCGTCGGCGGCACGGCGCGCCAGGCTGGGGCAGGTCCACAGACTCATGGGGCCGCACTCAAGCCGGAGGGCGAGGAACGGAGGCGCGAGACGGATGCGACCACCGGAATCGGAACCGCAGGTGCCGTCGATGAAATCCCCGTCCCGCAGTACAACACGGCCCGAGGCATCGAGGATCTCCAGGCCCGGAGCGAAGCGCGCGGCGTAGCCGGCCGGCCAGTCGACGTCGGACCTGTCGCCGCCGCCGAAGCTCTCGACCCACGCTACTTCTGGATCGGACGCGCTGCCTCGTACGACCGCCGCGAGGCCGGTGCCCATGCAGGCTTCAGTGGGTTGGCTCAGATGGTTGAGGGCCAGCCGACTCGACTGCGGGGTCGACGGAGGCTGTCCGCAGCCAGCGACCATGGCCAGAGCGACGAGCAGGATCCAAGGTTTCATGGCCCATTCCTTCCATTGCCTGTTCCAGCACTCGTGCCGCTGAGACGAATGGTGAAGCGCTACGGTTTCGGACCTTCACCTGGGACAAGCAGTCTCTACGCGCATCCATACGAGGAAGGAACCGTCACCTCAGGGGCCGTGGGCTGCCCGGAACGCGGAGCGGGATGCCGGCCTGCCAACGGGATCTCCTTCGCCCGTCCGTCTTCGTGGACGCGGTGGTTCCCCAACGCACACAACCCGATCAACGACGGACCGCTGATCTACCTGAGCACGGACCCGCTGCTTCCGACCTGCGCGACGACACCGCAGACGACACCGCAGGCGACGCCGAACCCAGCGGATTCTCGCGGCCGCGCCTGCGACTGGCCGCTCGGGGAACTCGCGCCGAATGGGGTGCTCGTGACCTGGCTCACGACGCGGATCCTGGTCCCGCTGCCGAGCGCCGGCGAGGCGGTCGAGGTGAACGGGGCGACAGGTCGGCTCCAGATCGAGAAGCCTGGGTCCTGTTCAGCCGTCGTTGCGGACGAGACGCTCGATGTTCTCGTGCCTATCGGACAGCCGAAGCCACGGCCCAACATCGCCGTCGTCGCCTGCCTGCGCGGACCGGATCTCGCCGATGCCGAAGCGAAGGTGCGCGCGATGCTGGCGTCGGCCAAGGTCTCGCCGTGGGAAGCGGGCGGACCCCGCGCTCAACTCGAGGACTGACGCGGGTTCCTTGCCCGTCGGGATGGCGTTCTCGCCCGTCACTTCCCGGCTTGCTTGAGCCGCTCGAGGTGGGCACGCTGCGCCCGGGCGTTCTGCTCGCTCCGGCGCTTGAGCCGAGCCTCGACCTCTCGCACGGCCCGGTGAAGCGACGAGCCACTCCGGTCGTCGAGCGCGCGGCGCTTCCGCCTTGGCCGGCCGCCGTTCGCCAGTGGGTGCGAGCGAATGATCTCGCGGTATCGGAGGTCGCTCGCCTCCTTCGCCAGATCGAGCGCCATGAGGTCGAAGACCAACTCGAGCCGCGCCCGATTGCGGAACACGAAGCGGCGATCATCGAGCCGCCGGAGGACCTCCTGGAACACGGTCTCGAGACCGCCGATCGAGTGCGGGCGGTCGTCCTCACGAATCGCCCACTGATGATCCATGAGCGGCCGCGTATCGCGGATCCAATCGAGCGTCTGGGCAGCGCCCGCGTCCTGGACCTCCTGCTCGAAGACCAGCCACACGTCGCGGCTCGGGATCGCCTTCCGCAGGCTTCGCCAGAGTGCGTGGTGGCGGTCGAAGCCGTCGGCGGCTCGTGCCAAGTGACCGACGGCACTGGCCAGTCATCTTGGGTGCCATAGCATGGCCCTCGTTTGCGGGGCGCCCGGCCAGTCACGCTAGAAGCTCTGGGGTGCGAGGTGCCGGCGAGGAGTCGCCTCGGCAAGCTCGCGGATGAAGGGGGCCGAATGAAGACGCATCGAATGGTGACCTTGGTCACCGCCACCGTGCTGGTCGGAGCCATCGGGGTGCAGCCTGCCACCGCCTCCGATCCGTCGACCGAATTCAGGTCCGCGTCCGCTGTCGCCTCGAGTCATTGGACAGGCAACGTGCCGGACGGGATGGAGTACGACCCGTCGACCGGAATGCTTCGAAGCGACGTGCTCGCGATCGACGCGACGACGATCTGCGAGCAGACCGGTGCCGACTACAAGCAGACGCTCGCGCACCTGCGAGCGCAGCAGCAGAACGACGAGGTCTACGCGAAGCTGGAAGCTCGCTTCCCGGACAGCTTTGCTGGGATGTATTGGGACGACAACGGCCGTCCGGTTGCCCAATTCAAGAACTGGGTGCCTGCGGGAGCCGACGCCTTGATCGCGGCTGGCGGCGCGAACGGTCGCTCCGAGGTTGTCCGGTTCTCGGCCGCCGATCTGGACCGGCAGATGGCCGAACTCGAGGCTTACATTCAGAGTCTCGGTATCACCGACTACTCTGTGGGGGTCGACGGACGCAACAACCGGGTCATCGCAACGGTGAGCACTGGCGGGCGCGTCGCCGGTACGGCGATCACGAAAGCGGCGGTGGCGGCCAGGCTCTCCACCGATCTCATCGGCGCCGCGGTTGTCGTCGATGTCATCGACGGGCCGGTCTTCACGCCATGGACTGTCGTGGGCGGGGCAGAGCTTGGGACGAACGGATTCGACTCTACGAGCGGGTTCTCGGTCTCCTCGGGTTCGACGACCGGCACCGCCACGGCCGGGCACTGCGGCTCGTCAGAGACCACGTACTTCGATGGGTTCACCGGTGAGACGCGCGGACTCACCTACAAGAACGGCAACCTCGGGATCTACGGCGACTTCGAGTGGTTTACGACTACGGGCACCGAGGTCGACGACTTCTACCACACGCCTGCCGGCGCTATTCGCGACGTCACGGGAGTCAAGAACACCTTCGCTGTTGGAGACACCATCCTCACGTTCGGGTGGGGGACGTTCCACGAGTGGACCGGGCACCTCGGATGGACGAACTACAGCGCAGGCGGCCGCAGCCATCTGGCCTGCACGAACGAGAGCATCTCTGGACCTGGCGACAGCGGCGGGCCCGTGTACAACAGCGGGACCGCCGCCGGGTACGTCACAGGGGGAGCCGTGATCGGCGGGCAGACCCGAATGTGCTTCTCGCAGGCGCGTTACATCGACGACGCGATCGGCGTGTCGATCAAGACCAGCTAGAAGCCGATCAGGCCGCTCAACCGCTCGGCCGTCCGGCCGATCCGCGACCGGCGGCGGACGCCGGGCCTGATGGCGGTCCAGTCCGCCTCGAACGTGCGGTGCGCCAGCCACTCGTGCTCGTCGGGGAGCGGGGACAGGGCCACCACGAGCCCGCGTCCCATGCCGGCGGCGAGCACGAAGTCCGCGAGGTGCGGGTTCCGGGGCAGGAGCGGCCCATGGAGGTAGGTGCCGATCCGCAGGCCCGCGACCCCGCCCTCGCCGGGCAGCGCGATCGCCCCCTCCTCGCCGCTGCTGGCGTCGTTGCCCCGGCCGACCACCACGCGCCCGAGCGGACGCATCGTCGCGCCGAGCGTCGTGCGCCCGGAGTGGTTCTCGAACCCGACGAGGCGGCGTGGCCCCGTCCCGGCGTGGGCGACGGGCACCTCCGAGCACGCGGTCGGCGCCGCGTTGCACCGAAGCCTGCCTGTCGATCGTGTGTTCGCCATGTGAACCGGATGAGGGATCTGCGCCGTCAACGGCGGTCGCGGCGGCGGTGGTCGCCGGGGCGGCGGTCGGGGCCTACGGATGAAAGTGTCAAGCCCCTGACGGCGGTGTACCGTCCGGGAGGACGCGGTCGATCGCGTGGCGAAGGGCGGGGTCATGGGGATCATGCCCGCCGCGCAGCCTTGCCCGACCCTGGTCGTGGCTGGAACCAGTCGCTCCCCGATGCGACGGCCGCGTCCCTGCCCGTCCCGCCATCCGATCGAGGGCCCGGTGCTTGAAGGCCGTCCGCTCGACCGGGGCGAACCGGCAGTCCTCGTCCTTGGTGAGCAGGTGCCACACGAGCACCGCGAGCTTGCGGGCCGTGGCGACGATCGCCACCCCGGCACCGCGCCGCGCCTTGAGGCGGGCATGGAAGCCCGCCAGCGGTCCCGGGGAGCGGACCGCGGAGTGGGCCGCCTCGCACAGCAGGCCCCGGGCATGGGCCTGGCCGGCCCGGCTGATGTGCCCCCGCGTCGCCGGCCGGTCGCCCGACTGGCGGACCCGCGGGTCGAGGCCCAGGTACGACACGAGCTTGGCCGGCCGGTCGAAGCGGTCGATGTCGCCCACGACCGCGAGGATCGACGCCGCGATGACGAGGCCGATCCCCGGGATGGTCAGCAGCCGGCGGGCCCGGCGGTCGTCGACGACGGCGGTGGCGATCGCCCGCTCGGCGGCCGCGATCTGCTCGCACAGGACGGCGTCGATCCGCACCGCCGCGTCGAGGGTCAGCCGCTCGTCAGGCGGCAGCTCCAGCGCGGCAAGCCACGCGCGCCCGCGGACGCCGAAGACATCGGTCATCGGGGCCCGGACCAGCCGTCGCGAGAGCACCGCCGCGACCCGGTTCCGGACGGCCGTCCGGTCATGGACCAGGCCGGCGCGGTGGGACGACAGCCGGCGCAGCCGGCGGGTCGCCTCGTCGGGCTGCCACACCGGCGGCAGGTAGTCGGCCGCGAGGAGCTCGGCCAGGGTGGCCGCATCGATGTCGTCGGTCTTGCGCTTGGCCGAGGCGATCGCCTTCGTGCGCAGGGGGTTGGACACGACGACCCGGCCGGCATGGCGGCCCAGCAGGTCGGCCAGGGCCCAGGTGTTGGTCGACGCCTCGAGGGCGACCGTGTCATCCGGTCCCAGGGTTGCCGCGAACGCCCGGAAGTCATCGCCCATCGCGAGTCGCGGCAGCCGCCGGGCGGTCCCGCTGCCGTCGACGACCGCGACGTGGGCGAAGTCGCGGCCGATGTCGAGCCCGATGAAGCGCATGGCGTTGCTCCTCCGTGAAGCTGACACCAGCTCGGGCGACACGACACCTACGGATCCGCGCTCAGGAGGCGCAACCGGTCAAGTCGCAGGGGCGGCCAGATAGACTCTCGCACTCTCACGTCCACTAGGTCGGCGGCCTGCCCGTCGTTGGTGTCCCTCGAAGCCCCTCGTCCGGTGAGCGCACGCTACGCCCCCGGCGAGAGCCAGCACGTTAGCCGATAGACTCATCCGATGACCGGACGTCGAGACGCGCTTCGGACGGCGCTGGGCCGCGTGGGGACCTGGAGCTTCGCCCTGCAGACACGATCGGCCACGGAGGCGCAGTCGGCGCTGGCCGGGTACGAGAGATCCGGCTACACGGCCGCCTGGTTCCCGGAGAGCCTCGGCAGCAAGGAGGCGTTCTCGCACGCCGCGATCCTCCTGGCGGGCAGCCCGCGGATCGTCGTGGCGAGCGGCATCGCCAGCATCTACGCGCGGGACGCGGCGGCGATGATCAACGGCGCCCGGACGCTCGCGGACGCATACCCGGGGCGGTTCCTGCTCGGGATCGGCGTCAGCCACGCCCCATCGGTCGCGGCCCGCGGGGGGACCTACGGTCCACCGATCGAGACCATGGCGGCCTACCTGGATGCCATGCGGTCGGCCGAGTACCTCGGACCGGCGGTCGAGGATCCGCCCATCGTCCTCGCGGCGCTCGGTCCACGGATGCTGGACCTGGCCGCCGAGCGGACGGAGGGCGCCCACGCGTACTTCGTCCCGGTCCAGCACACGCGGTTCGCCCGGGATCGGCTTGGCCCGGACCCGGTGCTCGCCGTCGAGGTCACGGCGGTGCTCGACACCGACCGGACCCGCGCCCGGGGCGTCGCCCGCGCCTTCGCCGGCCGCTACCTCGGGCTCGAGAACTATGCGAACAACCTGCGCCGGCTGGGCTGGTCTGACGATGACCTCGCCGCCGGCGGCAGCGACCGGCTGCTGGACGCCGTGGTCCCCCAGGGCGACGCCGCCGCCATCGCGCGGCGCGTGCGCGAGCACCTCGATGCCGGAGCGGACCACGTGTGCGTGCAGTTGCGGTCGGCGGACGCGACGGACCTGGCCCTGGGCCCCTTCGCGGAGCTGCGCGAAGCACTCGGGGACATCGGCTCCGGGGAGCGCGAGGACCCCAGGTAGCTGGCTCCGCCACGGCGGGCCGCGAGCGCGATGGCCCGCCGGGCGTCACTCCCCGCGGGGCGCGACGCTCACCGTCCCGTCGGGGCGCTCGAGCAGGAGCGGGTCGCCGCGCTCCGCGCGCAGACGGTTCGCGTACTCAAGGCTGCCCTTGGCGCCGGGCCCGACGTCGCCGCGGGCGGGAACGATCCGGCCGTGGTAGTCGCGGTGGGCGATGGTCCCCAGGACGCACGCCCCGTCCTCGAGGGCCTGGACCACGGCCTGCCCGAGGGCCCCCTCCGATGCCCAGCCCTCGCCGTTGTCGATCAGGTTCTGCAGGAACGCGACGGGATAGTGGCTCAGGCCGTCGCGTGCGGCTTCGGCCACGACCTCGGCCATCGCGGCGTCGGTCGTCGTGGGATCGGTCATCGATCGCCCTCCGGACCGTGTCGGCGCCATGCCGATCACGGGACATCAACGCCCCCGACGCGTGACTCCCGCGGCGTGGGCTGGCAGGTGGGGACGCGAACCGATTGTACGGCGCCGTGCCCTGGGTCCCGGCCGGCCGCCGTGGCCGGCACCCTGCCGGGACGGCCGTTTCCTTCGCGACCGGTGGACAGGGCCGCCGGAAGGCCGTATACGTGAGACTCCACGGAACCGCCACGGGCACGCGCGTCCCAGCTGCCTGTCGTTTCCCGGCAGCACCCAGCGAGGACCTGATGGCTCACGCAATCGAAGCCGGCACCGCGTCGGGGCCGCTCCTGCTCGCGGACATCTCGGGCTACACCGGCTTCCTGCAGTCGGTCGCCCGGGCCCACCGCGAGGACGCGTTCGCGGACGGGAACATCCCGGACGCGTACGGCCTCGTCTCCTCCCTGCTGGACGGGATCATCGAGCGGATCGTCCCGCCGTTCAAGCTGTCCAAGCTCGAAGGCGACGCCGTCTTCGCGTTCGCACGGGACGAGGACGACGTCCCTCGCGGTGCCGCGGCGCTCGAGTGTCTCGCGTCCTGCTACGCCGCCTTCCGGGCGCAGTTGGGCCGGGCCGAGGACGTGTGGACCTGCCGGTGTGACGCCTGCGCGCGCGTCGAGTCGCTCGACCTCAAGTTCGTGCTCCACGCCGGCGACTACTTCGTGCAGTCGATCGCCGGCAGCCGGGAGCTGATCGGGCCCGAGGTCGTCATGGCGCACCGGCTGCTGAAGAACCACGCGAGGGACCTCGTGGGCCACCCTGGGTATGCCCTCGTCACGGAGGCGGCGGCGGCGCGGCTGGAGATCCCGGCCGGCGCCAGCCTCGAGATCAGCGAGGCCTACGAGCACTACGCGCCGATCGCCGCCCGGGTGTACGCCCTGCGATAGCCGGCGCATGGGTGGGCGCGGGTGGCCGGAGCGGGCGCGGTGGCCGGGGTCATGAGCTGCCGTCATGACCTGCCGTCATGACCTGTCGTCATGACATCGCGAGGGCGAGGGGCCACGCTCACGACTGACAGAGGTGAGCCATGGGATTCAACGTCGACATCGTCGCGGCCGCGACGGCGAACAGCTTCTTCCGCAGCGTGCTCTCGACAGGGCCCAACGCCCAGGTCGTCGTGATGAGCATCCCGCCGGGTGGTGAGATCGGGGAGGAGGTCCATCCCCACCTCGACCAGGTCCTCGTGTTCGTCGAGGGCGACGGCGTCGCGATCCTCGACGGGGTCGAGAGCACGGTTGGACCGAACCGCATGGTCCACGTCCCCGCCGGGGCGCGCCACAACTTCATCAATCGCGGGGCCGGCGACCTGCGGCTGTACACCGTCTACGCGCCGCCGCAGCACGCTCCGGGTACGGTCCACCGGACCAAGGCGGACGCGGATGCCGACGAGGCTGATCACTACACGGCCTCGCCGGAGGTGGCCCGCCACGCCTGAGCGGAGCCGCCGAGCTCGCGCTGGCCTCGCGCCCGTCGGCTCTCGCACTTGTGAGGGGGCTGCAAGGCGCCCGCAGGCACGTGGCATGGGCAGCGCTGGGGACGCAGGCGAGCATGTGTCCATTCCCTACACGTGGAGGACCCCGTGATCGCCGAACCAACCCCTGACACCGTGCAGGATCTCGCGTCCCCGGACCGGGATGAGCGGTCGATGTTCGTCCTGGAGCTGGGAGTCTCCGGGCTCGCGCTGCTGGCGACTCTCCTGCTGTCGCTGGTGCGCTGACCGGAACCGCCGACCCGCTGGCGCCGCCGGACGGGCACACCGCCCCAGCCGGGCGGCCGCCTGCCGGGCTGGCGATCCGCGGCCCGGCGATCCACGGCCCGCGTCGCCGGCACGCGGCAATGCACTACCGCCGGGCCGAAGGCTGTCCGGCGCAGCCCGTTCGGCCGTGAGACGACCAAGGAGGTGACGACAATGTGCCTGACCTGTGGTTGCGGAGACGCACACGAGAAGATGGGCAACAACCTGACCTACGAGAGCATCCGGGATATCGCCGTCGAGAACCACCAGGCGGTCGACCAGACGCTGGCCACCCTGGCCCGGACGGCGGCCGAGGACCGGGTGCGACACGCGGAGGAGTACGCCCGGCCCTGGGAGGCGGACAAGGACTCCAGCACGGTCTGACGTCCCGACCATCCCGCGACAACAACACGCGAAGGGCCCCGGTCGTCGGGGGGCTTCTTCGTGTCCGCCGCGTCTCCGGCCCGCGCCGGCGAGAGAGCTGGCCCGGCGACGCGTCCCCGCCGGCGGCGCGGGCCGGCCGGACGGCCGCGACTTCGAGCCCGCGACTTCGAGGCCATGCCCCGCACTGACGACGCCCTGGGACCCCGGACAGCACCGGCGAACCTCGCATCCGGCCTCCCCGAACGGGATGTGGATCAGCCGGATCCGCTCGGGCGGCAGGCAAATCGGCAGCCCGTGAGACAACGACAAGGAACCCGACCACGGGTGTCCCGTGGTCGGGTGGAGCGGCGGGCGAGCATCCGGAGCAGCGGAAGTGGACCGACCCCGGTGCTGCGGTTCGGCCAGGTCTCAGATCGGGCCGCGGCCCGCCCGGCGCGATCCCGTGACGAAGCCGGCCACGACCACGACGATAACCGCGCCGATGACGGCGATGACGATCGTGCTCAGGTCGAGCGCTCCCTGGATCGGATCCTTCACATTGAACAGCGCCCCCGCAAGGAACCCCCCGAGCAGGGCGCCGACGATCCCCAGGACGATGTGGCCGATCACGCCCAGCCCCTCGTCACCCCGGACGAGCAGGCCGGCGAGGTACCCGGCAATGGCGCCGAGCACGATCCAGGCGATCAGGTTCATGGGTTTCTCCCTCTGCGGATGTGCGACCGCGGGATTCGCGGCGTGAGGGGCATGGTCGATCCCCACCCGTTTCGGCGGCACCGCCGGGAGGTGCGCGGAGGTTACGTTCGTGTTGCGTTCGGCACCACGTTGACGTGCGCCACACCCCGGAAGCGCGTCCCGCGGCGTCCCCGCGAAGGAACAGCCCCAAGGCTGCCACGCCGCTGCAAGGAGCGATGCACAGGGGTGGCCATCCGTCTGCAAGGCAGTCCGGCTCATGGTCCAGCCAGGACCCCGACACCTGTTCGGGGCAGCCAGGAGGCCATCATGGAAGACCTGAAGCACACGTATCGGGACGCCGAGGTGGAAACGAAGAAGACGCTTCGCGACCTCGATGGCCACGACGTCAAGGACGACATCGGCAACGCGGGTGACGAGATCCGGAAGGACGTCGGGAACGCCGGCGACGACGTCCGCGAAGGCCTGGATGACGCCGGGCGGGCGGTTCGCCGCGGCACGGACACGCCGTACGGGCACGACGAGGGGTCGACGATCCCTCGCTGACCCCGGGGTGACCAGGGGCGCCGGCCAGCAGGCCGGCGCCCGCTTGCGCTGGTCCGGCGGCCCCCTGTCACGGGTTTCCACAAGCACGGCAAGCACCACGGCGATCGCAAGGAAGACGAGATACACGGCGAGGATCGCCGCTCCCCGGGGGATCGGCAGCCGGCCGCGAAGTCCATCGACGGGGGGTCGAGTGCCGCCCCGAGCAGGAGCGCCACGAACACCAGGAGGGCAGCCCGCCCGGCCGCCACGAATCCCGTCGCCAGCATCACGACGAACAGGGCCCCTGACGCCGCCCCGACGCCGCGGCCGAACCAGGTCGCCACCTCGGAGCGTGCCGAGACGACAACGAACTGATCGGGAGGTGTGGAGCCGGCGTCGAACATCCGGCCAAGGATGCGCATCGGACAATCGCGCCCACGGGTGAGCCGGGTCATTGGGCCTTGCGGCGGCATCGCAACGCGTGCCAACGACCCGGTCGCAACCCGCGTGCAAGCCCCCCGCCGACCCAGCCGCCACGTCCGCAACCGCGAAGGTCCGATTGTTGGATCATCCCTTCGGGACCACCCGTGTCCCGATCCGAGCTCGAGAGGAGCACCCCATGTCCGCATCGACCAGGAACGACTCCGGGCCCCACCGTGGCCAATCGCCCACGGCCCCGACCGTCGTCACGAGCGCCCGGGAGGACGTCACGGCGACGGTCGGGGCGATCCGCTCCGCGGCCGGCGAGGTCGGCGTCCGGATGCCCGAGCTCCTCGACCGCGTGCGCGTCGGCGCAGCGGAGGGGGCACGGACCGTCGACGCGTGGCCCGAGGCGACGCGGCACCTGGTCGCGGCCTTCTCCGTGGGCGTGGGCGCGGGCCTGGGCATGGCCGGCGCCCCTCGCCTCCTCGTCGGCGGGGCGCTGCTCCCGGCCATCGCCGTCATGCTGACCGCGATGCGTCGCGAGTCCACCAGGCCGGCGTGACGGACCGGCCACGACGACCCATCCGACGAGCCACGCAGGCTCAATCCCGAGCGAGCGCAGGAACGCCCCGAAAGGAGCCCGAATCATGATCTCCACCTCACCCGGCACGAGCGCCGGCGCGCGGTTCAACCCGTTCGCCGCGGGCCCGGTGGCCGGTCTCTCGATCCCGGACCCGGCAGAGATCGTTCGACGTGCGGACGTGGCGAATCACGTCGATGCCGGGCTCGGCGCGGCCACGGCCGCCGTTCGCGGAGCCTTAGAGCATCTCCCCGGGCAACGCCGTCGCCGCAGCCGACGCCCGTTCGCGGTCATCGGGCTCCTGGTGGGCGCCGCGGCGGGGATCGGTGTCCTGACCTGGTGGACGCGCCGCCGGGCGGCGACGAGGGCCCGGGACGCCGCCCTCGCTGACGCCACCCTCGACCGCGAGGCCCTCGATCGAGCGGCGGGCGAAGGCATGGTCGGCGGGAGCGACGTGACCGATATCCCTCCGCTCGCGGCCGCCGGAACGATCCAGGAGCCGCGGCAGGTCCCCGACCTCCCGTAAGGCCGCGCGCGACTCGCCCTCGCCACGAACCCCCGCCGGGTAACAGGAGGCCCGGCTCCCGCAACTGGGGAGCCGGGCCTGTGCCTCGGTGCCTGCCGGCGACGGGCCGGCGGGGCGGTCAGCGCTCCCTCTCGACGCGCTCGCCCTCGACGCGCTCGCCCTCGACGCGCTCGCCGTGGATCTCGCCACGCCAGGCGCCGGTGGGGGCCTCGCGGGTCTCGATGAAGGTCTTGAACCGCTCGAGGTCGCCCTGCACCTGGCGATCCAGGATGCCGAGGGCGACGCCGACCGACTCGACCGGGTCGGACGGCTCGGCGTCGATCGTGAGGGCGACCCGCGTCCGCTGGGGATCGAGTGGCGTGAACAGGACGGCCCCGGCGTTCTGCGTGCCCTCCACCGACGTCCACGCGACCCGCGTGTCCGGGGTCTGGTCGACGATCTCCGCCGTCCACTCGCGGCGCTGGCCGCCCACGGTAGCGGTCCACCGGAGGACCTTGTCGTCCTCCTGGACGACACGTTCGACGCCGTCCATGAACTTCGGGAAGTCCTCGAACTGGGTCCACTGGTCGTAGGCATCCCGGACGGGGACGTTGACGTCGATCGAGCGTTCGATCCTGGCCATCATGTTGCTCCTCACTGGTACGGGTGCCCCACTGTGGGCGCCACCGGGCCTCGATCGCGTGTCGGGGAAGGTCTCCGTGCTTGCAGTCGGGTTGCAGGGCGGGAGGGGTGCCCGGTTCGGCCGGGGCACGGGAGGCTAGATCCAGCGCCGGAGTCGGGCGACGACCAGGACGGCGACGGCGACGAGGGCGATCGCGATCACCACCAGCCAGAAGCTCTCCGGACCGTCCTTCGGGAGCGGGACCTCGACGTTCATCCCGAGCAGCGCGGCGATGAGGGAACCTGGCAGCAGCAGGACGGTCACGAGGGTCAGGGCCTTCATGGTCTCGTTCGTCCGCTGGGCGGTGCGCGTCATGAACACGTCGAACGAGCCGATGAGCAGGTCACGGCTGTCCTCGACCGATTGCAGCGCCGCCTGGAAGCGATCGGCGATCACGCGGAAGTCGGCGGCGTCATCGTCCGAGACGACCGCCTTGAACTCGGCCGCTCCCAGGGTGGCGAACACCTCGCGCTGGTCGCTCAGGGTCCGGCGGAGCCGGGCGACCCGCCGGCGAAGCGCCACGAGGCGCTCCAGGAGCTCGTCGCCGGACCGGGGGCCCAGCGCGCGTCCGTCGATCTCGTCGACCGCGTCCTCGATCCTGTCGACCGCCTGGAAGTAGCCGGTGACCGTGGCGTCCAGCACGGACCGGACGAACGCGGCACCATCGATCGCCCCGACCGTCGTGTCGGCCTCGATCCGATCGTCGAGGTGCACGAGCGGCTCGATTGGCTCGGCGTGGCAGGAGACGACGATGCCCTCGGAGGCGATCAGGTCGAGCCAGCGTGGGCTGGTGCTCGTAGCTCCGTCCGCCGCGGTCGCGAGCCGAAGGTGGAAGTACGACCCGTGCAGGGAGACGTGCGGGCGCTCGGCGGCTTGCACGAGCGCCCGGCGGGTCCGCGGTGCCAGGCCCATGCGCCGCGCGATCGCGTCCGCAACCCCGGGATCAAGCGCACCCTCGACGTCGACCCACAGCAGCTGTCGGTCGCCGAGACGGCGCCTGAGCGCGGCGTCCAGCTCCAGCGTGCTGTCCGTGCGGTCCGCGTCGAACAGCCGGGCCGTGACGCTCGCAGCCGCCTGCTCCCGGGCCGCCCGCGCCCCACTGCCCCGAGCCGAGCCGGTCTTCCCTGTCGACGCCATGCCGGCACCTCCGAGCACCCCACGCCGGGAGTGCCCGGCCGGCCTGAACCTAGCGCGACGAGCCGGGTGGTGGTGACAACCGGACCGCCACTTCCGTTACAGGGATGTGGCAGCGGCGGGGCTCGATGGCGGTAGGCTTCCCTGTCGCAGGAGGTCTCAGGCGCCGGTGAACCACATGCGAGCGGTCGTCCTCACGGCTCCGGGACATGCGGCCGTCCATGACGTCGAGATCCCGCACCCGGGCCCGGACGATGTCGTCGTCGAGGTGCGGCGGGTCGGTGTCTGCGGCACGGACCTGGAGCTGGCCGACGGGACCATGGCGTACCTCCGGTCCGGCCGCGCCGCGTACCCGCTGCGGCCGGGCCACGAGTGGTGCGGAGTCGTGCTCGAGATCGGTGACCGGGTGGACCCGACCTGGCTGGGCGCCCGGGTGACGGGCGACACGATGCTCGCCTGCGGCACCTGCGACCGGTGCGCCACGGGCCGCCGGCACGTGTGCCGCAACCTCGTCGAGGTCGGGATCTCCATGGGCTTCGCCGGCGCGCTGGCCGAGCGCCTCCGGGTGCCGTCGAGCAGCCTGCTCCGTCTGCCGGACGCCGTGGGCGACGCCGCGGGGGCGCTCGTCGAGCCGGGTGGCAACGCCTGGCGCGCGGCCGCGGCGGCCCACGCGGCACCCGGATCCCGCGTCCTGGTCTGGGGTGGCGGCACGATCGGGATGCTGGCGGCCGCATTCGCGGCGTCCGCCGGCGCCGAGGTCCATCTCGTCGCCAGGCGCCCGGCGAGCCTGGACCTGGCCCGCCGGTTCGGCGTCACCGGGGCGTGGACGCCGGACGCCATCCCGGACCTCCCGTTCCACTCCGTGATCGATGCCACGGGCGACCCGGGGGTGCCCGCCGCCGCGCTTCGCCGGGTGGAGCCGGGCGGACGGATCGTGTGCATCGGCCTGGCCGGAGCCCCGAGCCTGGTCGACACGCGGGACCTTGCCCTCCGGGATGTCACGGCCGTCGGCCTGCTGAGCGGATCGCCCGGGCTGGAGCCGGCGATCACGCAGTTCGCATCCGGCGCGGTCGATCCGCGGCCGGTCATCGGCGCGACGGTCGGCCTGGAGGCGGCCCCGGACGTGCTGCTGGGGCACATCCGCGGGTTGAGCGGGCCGAAGGTCCACATCGACCCACGGCTCCCGGGTCGCTGAGCGGGTCAGGGCGCCGAAGGCCGGGCGGGGCGGACGAACGCGAGGAGCAGGAGGCCGCCCGTCGCGCAGGCGGCCCCGAACCAGAACGGCGCCGGCTGGCCGACACGGTCCCAGAGCAGGCCGGCGATCACCGACGCCGGCAGGATCGCCAGCCCGACGACCGCGTTCACGATCCCGTACGCCGTCGCGCGCAGCTCCGGCGCGGCGAGATCGGCGACGAGCGCCCGCCCGACGCCCTCGTTCACGCCGTAGTAGGCGCCGTAGAGGATCCAGAGTGGGAGGACGGCCCCCGGGTCGCCGGCCAGGGCGAACCCGGCGTACGTCACCGCGTACAGACCCCAGCCGATCCCGATGAGCCGCCGCCGGCCGATCCGGTCCGACAGGCTGCCGATCGGCCAGGCGATGACGGCGTTCACCAGGTTGAACGCGATCACGATCAGCATCAGGTCGCGGACCGTGACGCCGAGCGCCTGGGAGCGAATCGCGAGGAAGGCATCCGACGAGTTGCCGAGCGTGAACAGCCCCGTGGCGGCGACGTACACCCAGAACGCCATCGGGAAGCGCCGCAGGCCACGATCGACCGGGAGCGCGAGCGCCGGCACCGGTCCGGGGGCCGGCGGGACCGTCGCCTCCCGGACGCTCCCCACGTCATGCACGCCCACGGCGATGACGATCAGCGCGAGGACGCCCGGGATGAGCGCGGCGAGCGCGAGCAGGTGGAACGTCCCGCTCGCAAGCGTCGCCGCATCGCCCTGGGCGATCTCGATGATGACCACGGCCAGCGCGACCCCGATCACCGCGCCCAGGGTGTCCATCGCCCGGTGGAGCCCGAACGCACGACCGCGGGCATCCGCCGGGGTCGAATCGGCGATCAGCGCGTCGCGCGGCGCGGTCCGGATCCCCTTGCCGATCCGGTCGCCGACGCGGGCGACGAGGACCAGCGGCCAGGCGGTCGCGAACAGGTAGAGCGCCTTCGCCGCGACCGAGGCGCCGTAGCCCGTCCCGACGAGCACCTTGCGCCGCCGGAACCGGTCCGAGAGGACACCGGAGCCGAGTTTGACGAACGCCGCCACGCCCTCCGCGATCCCCTCGATCACGCCGATCACGGTCGGGGTCGCGGCGAGGACGTTGGAGAGGAACAGCGGGATCACGTACACGAGCAGCTCGCTCGAGACGTCGGTCAGGAGGCTGACGAGGCCCAGGACGACGACGTTCCGCGTGATCCCGCGGAGGAGGCCGGCGCGGGCGCGGGTCGCCGTCACGCGACCCACACCAGTCGGCCCCTCCTGAGCGTCCGGGCGAGCTCCGCGACGATGGCGGGGATGACCGCCACGATCGCGACCAGCAGCCAGTCCGAGACGTCGAGCTGGGTCGCCCGGAACGCGTCGGCGAGCACCGGCACGTACGGGATCAGCGCCTGGATCGCGACCGCCGCGACGCACGCGCCGAACAGGAACCCGTTCCGCCCGAGCCGGTGGATCGGCTCGCGGACGCTCCGGTTCCAGTACGCGCGCACGCACTGGCTCACGACCAGCGTCGTGTACGCGAGCCAGGCCGCGTGCGCGAAGCCGCCGCCGTGGGTGAGCATGACCACGAGGGCGGCGGCCGCCGTGAACCCCCCGGCCAGGACGATGCCGCCCAGGATCCCGTTGGTGAGCAGCGGCTGCTCGGCGTGGCGCGGCGGGCGGGTCATGAGCTCGGGTTCGGCCGGCTCACGCTCGAACGCGATCGAGGTCGAGAGGTCGATGAACAGCTCCATCCACAGGATCTGGAGCGGCAGCAGGACCTGCCGCTCGGCCACGAAGATCGTGGAGATGAGGATAAAGCCGAGGAAGGCCACGTGCGTCGACACGAGGAAGGTCAGGCCCTTCTGCACGTTGTCGACGATCCGCCGGCCTTCGGCGAGCCCGTACATCAGCGTCGCGAACGAATCGTCGCCGAGCACGAGGTCTGACGCCTCGCGGGCGACCGCGGTCCCGCTCCCCATCGCCACGGCGACGTCGGCGCCGTGGAGCGCGGGCGCGTCGTTCACCCCGTCGCCGGTGACGGCGACGATCCTGTGCTCCGTCCGGGCGGCGCGCACGAGGCGCTGCTTCTGCTCCGGCGTCGAGCGGGCCACCACGTTCAGGTCGCGGAGCTCGGTCGCGAGGCGGGCATCGTCCCAGGTCGCGACGTCCTCGCCGGTGACGATGTGGTCGGCGTCGAGGCCCGCCTCGCGGGCGATCGTGGCGGCCGTCCGGGGATGGTCGCCGGTGACGACGACAACCTGGATGCCGGCAGCCCGGGCCATCGTCATCGCGGCGGCGATGCCGGGCCGGATGGGGTCAGCGAAGCCGACCAGCGCCCGCATTCGCCACGGCTCGTCGTCCAGCCGCCGGGCGAGCGCGACGAGGCGCTCCCCCGCCGCGGCCGACGCCTCGATCAGGTCAGCCCACCGTTCGCGCTCGACGCCGTCCGCGCCGCCGGAGGCGTCGACGTAGGCGAGCACGACCTCGGGCGCACCGAGGCCAAGGCTCTCGATCCGGCCATCCCGCCGGGCCCGGGTCAGCGTCACCGGAAGCGCGTCGGAGGGCGGCGTCGCCTCGACCAGGTCGCCCGAATCCAGCTGCGTCTGCCCCCCCGCCTCGGCGACCGCTGCCCGGAGCGCCCGGGTGAACGACGCCGGGGCGATCTCCTCGCTCGGCCAGGCGTCCTCCTCCGCCCGGAGCGCCTCCTCGAGCAGGCCCCGGCGCTCGGCCGGGTCCTCCACCGGCCCGCCGGGTGTCCGGACCGACGACACCTCGAGCCGGTTCTGGGTGATCGTGCCCGTCTTGTCGGTCACGATCAGGTCGACCGCGCCGAGCGTCTCCTCGGCGTTGAGACGTCGCACCAGGACACCGCGCTTGAGCAGCCGGTATGCCCCGAGGCCGAGGATCACCGCCAGCAGGACCGGCGGCTCCTCCGGGATCGCCGCAATCGCGGACGAGATCCCGGCCAGGATGTTCTCGCCCAGCGGGTGGCCTCGCAGGAAGCCCATGCCGGTCGTGAACGCGATGAGCCCGATGGCGACGACGAGGAGGATCCGCACCAGGCGGTCCAGCTCCCGCTGGAGCGGGCTCCGCCGGCGCTCGCGGGACGTGAGGCTCCCGGCAATGCGCCCGAACTCCGTCGCCGCTCCGATGGCGACCACGATGCCCTCTCCCCGGCCGCCGACCACGCTCGTTCCCGAGTAGGCGATGGACCGCCGACCCGCGAGCGGCGCGTCCGTCGCGTCGGGCTCCACGCGTCCCGCCTCGGGGATCGACTCGCCCGTCAGGACGCTGCGATCCAGCAGGAGGCGGTCGGCGCGGGTAACGCGGATGTCGGCCGGCACGACATCGCCGCCCTGGAGGAGGACGACATCCCCCGGGACCAGCGACGCAGCCGGGAGGACCGAGACGAGGCCATCGCGGCGGACGCGCGCGACGGGGGCCGTGGCCTCGCGCAGCGCCTCGAGCGCGCGCTCGCCGCGATACTCGGTGACGACGTCCGCGCCGACGATGGGCAGGAGCCCGAGGAGCACGAGGATGCCGTCACGCACCTCGCCGACCACGATCGCCAGGATGCCGGCCGCCGCGAGCATGAGGATGAAGGGCTCGGTGAATGCCTCGAAGACCATCCGCCAGGCCGGCTCGCGCTTCGCGTCATCGAGGGCGTTGGGCCCCGACGAATCGGCCCGCCGCCCGGCTTCGCCCGACGTCAGCCCCTGCGCCGGATCGACCCGCAGCTCGACGGCGGCATCACTGGCCGCCAGCGCGTGGTAGGGCAGGGTCACGGTCGAAGTCCGTCTTCGAGACCCTGCAGCCCCACCTCGAGGATTCGCAACGCCCTGGCGCGACCCTGGTCCCGATCGGCCGACCAGGCCGCGACGCTGATCCCCACGACGCCACCGGACGCAGCCTGGACGAGGGGATCGTGCGGATCGCGGTTCCAGCGATCGCCGATCAGCTCCGCGAACAGGCCGACCGCCCCGGTTGCCTCGCCGAGCAGCGCATCTCGCGCGCGCGCCAGCGTGTACGACGCGTTCGCCTCGCCCTTGACTCCGCGCTCCACATCGACGGCCGACAGCTGGGTGAAGCTCGCCCGAAGCGCGGACCCGATCGCGTCGAAGACCGTGTCGCCGGGTGCCTGGGTTCGGAACGCGTCGCGGACGAGCGTCGCAAGGTCGAACGGCAGGACGAGTTGCGCCTTCGTGGGGAAGTAGCGGAACAGGGTGCTGAGCGAGACCTCGGCCGCGTCTGCGATCTGCTGGACCGTGGTGCTTTCGTACCCCTGCTCGAGGAACAGGCGGAGAGCGTGCTCGCGGATCTCGGTGCGCGTCCGGGCCTTCTTCCGTTCGCGGAGTCCGGGAACCACGATCGACCCGGCGCTGGGCATCGTGCCCTCCATTCGTCATCGGCCCTGCAAATCGAGGCCCGCCGTCGTCCGACAGCGGGCCTCGTGGCAGGACGCCTGTCAGGTCAGTGGACGGGCGCTCCGTGCCCCTGGCCGCCGCGGTTCTGCCGAGCGTAATACTGGGCGATCAGGTCGACCACCGCACCGACGATGAGGCCGCCGATGACGGCCGGCCACACCGCGATCCCCTCGAACTCCGGTGTCGTGCCCGCGAACAGCATCTCGCTCGAGACGGCTGCGCCCACGAAAATGCCGATCGCGCTCACGATCCAGCGGTAGGGCATGGTCTCCGACTTCATGGCGTACTGCGCGACCAGGGCGACGACCACCGATACGACGATGAGAACAATCCATCCGAGGAGCGTCACGATAATCCTCCATTCCCTGCCGCCTGCCGCTGGCAGGTCCGCGGGCACCGACCGAACTGAGAGCTCAGCGGGCTTCCTGGTGCCTCGCGGGGCTCTCCGGTCGACCGTCCCCAGTACACCGCGGGCGAGCCTCGGCGGGGAGTGCCGAGCGGCGCGGAATGGAGTGACATTAGTACCAACTGACAGCACTGTCGAATGCGATCAGTTCCAGCATGGTCGCCAGGCAGCTGTCAGGCGCTCCTCGTGAGATCGTCCACGCCTCGCTCGAGGTGGGCGCGCACCTCGGCCACGGCGACCTCCGGGTCGTGGCTCATGATCGCCTCCAAGAGGACGCGGTGCTCGGCCGCCAGCTGGGCCGGCGACCCGTAGAAGGGACGCAGCTGGGAGAGGCAGAGTCGAATCTCGGCCGTCATGGTGCGGTACGCGGAGTTCAGGCGCTCGTTGCCGACCGCATCGACGAACGCCTCGTGCAATGCCTGGTCGGCGTCGACCACCGCGGACCACGGGACATCCTCCCGCATGGCATCCATCTCCTCCAGGAGGCGGAAGGCCTTCTGCGGGTCGATCCGGCGCACGGCGATCAGTCTCGCTGCCTCCACCTCCAGGGCCGTCCGGACGACGTACATGTCGCGCACGTCGTCGCTGCTCAGGCGAGGGACGAAGACCCCGCGATTGGACTCGTGGACCAGCAGGCCCTCGTGCGCCAGCGCGCCCAGCGCCGCCCGCAGGGTGTGGCGCCCCACCCCGAACTCCTCGCACAGGACAACCTCGCGGAGCGGTGCCCCGGGCGCGTACGCGCCGTCGAGCACGCGACGCCGCAGCTCGTCCGCGACGGCGTCCACGGCCGTCACCACGGTGATTCGTCGCGGGGTGCTCATCGCGATCCGGCCAGCAGCCGGAACGCGTCGTTGGCTGCCGCGGACGACGCCGGGTCCAGCGCCAGCAGGATCCCCATCACGACAAGGTACGCCGCCCCGAGAGACGTGCCGATCCGTGCCCATTCCGCGCTGCGGATGTGGAGCCGGTTGGCCGCGATGATGTTGGGGATGTTGCCCGGGATCAGCATGCCGCCGCTGGCCATGAGGCTGAGCAGGAACATGAGCGTCGTGGTCGGGTCCATGCTCGGGCTGATGGCCGCGGCGGCGAGCGTCGCATTGTCCAGCACGGCCGACACGAGTCCGGCCGCGTACATCGCCCAGGCCGGCGACCCCACGAGGTACCGATCGACGAGCGGCTGGTAGGCGGCGCCCAGCAGCGTGAGCCCGGCCACGAACCCGTACACGCGCAGGGCGCGGAACGCGACGTCCATGTAGCGGTCCTCCGGCCCTTCGGATGCCACTTCCCCGCTGATCGCCTCCCCGACCCGGGCGCCGCGCCGCCACATGGCGATCGCCGCGACCACGCCCGCCACGAGCACCGCGGGCACGACCCAGATCCCGAGCGTCCGGGCCAGGTACCAGAAGTCCTCCGACAGCTTGGATGTCACCACCGTCGCGAGCGGCTCCCCGACCGGCGTCAGGACGGCGCCGAACCCGATCGCGAAGCAGCCGGGCACGGCGATCCACGCCTGTGTGGATCGGTGGACCCGCATGGCATGGACGAAGGAGGCGAGGAACAGCGCCGCGACGATCGCCGTGATGACGCTGGAAACGAAACCGAGGACGATGATCAGGGCCGCAGCCAGGGCGGGCAGCGGCACGACCCGCGCGACGCGCGGGACCAGCGCCTCGGTCTCATCGCGGAACCACTTGAACACCAGGCCGGCGACCACGACGGCGGCGGTGATGGCGATGGGCTCCCGCAGCGCATGGCCCACGAGCTCGCCATGCACGACGCCGGCGACCAGGGCGGCGACGATCCCCGCCACCAGGAGAAACGCCTCGAGGTTCTCCTCGACCAGGTGCGACCGCAGGGGCAGCACGAACACGACCACGAGGATCGCCAGGAGCGCTACGTCCACGACGGTCCCTCCTGCCGCCCGGCGCGGCCGCCCGGCTCGTCCCGCGGCGGTCTCCGCCGCGGAACGGCACGGCGATTCATGCTACAGGATGCCTGTCTCGACCAGCGCAGCCCGGATCCGGTCCAGGTCGGCCGGGTCGAGGGTGATGCGCGGCCGGCGCGAATGGGGAACGGTTGCCATGGGGGATGATCCTCTCCTCCTGGAGGCGGCGGGGACGCTCAGATCACGCCGACGCTGGCAAGGGTGTCGCGGATCTCGGCTTCCTGGGCCGGCGTGAGGACGATCCGGGGCCTGCGCATGAGGCTCGTCTCGAAGCCGAGCAGGCCGTACCAGACCTTCGGCCCGCTCATGTCGTAGACGCCCTTCTCCACGATGGAGCGGAAGATGACATCGTCGAACAGGCGCAGGAACGGGGCGAACCGTTGCTCGATCTCCGTCGCCTCGGTCACCTTCCCTTCCTGGGCCAGCTTCGTGTACTCGAGGAGCGCCGGGCGCTGCTTGCCGAACAGCGTGTACATGAGCCCGCCGTAGTGGACCTTGCCGCCGTGGCGAGCCACGTCGATCGCCCAGTAGCGCGGATGCGGCTCCGAGACGACGAGCCGGTCCCCGACGCGCTCGCGGACGCGGATGGTGTCCGACAGGCTGCCCAGGCCGTGCTTCATGCCCACGACGGTGTCGAGGTCGCTGATCCGCTCGATGAGCTGGTGGCTGAGGACCTTGCCCGAGGCGGGGGTGTTGTAGATGAGGAGGGCGACGTCGGTCCCCTCGGAGAGCATCCTGAAGTACTCGTAGACGAGGTCGTCGTTGCGCAGGGCGAAGATGGGGGTGATGACCTCCATCGCGTTGAAGCCCAGGGTGGCCAGGCGGTTGATCTTCTCGATCGCGGTGTACGGCGAGGGGTCGAGGATGACCGACGACAGGTGGGGCGTCTGGCCGGCCAGGACGTCGGCCACCGTGTCCGAGTAGGCCATCCACTCGGTCGGGGTCATGTTCCAGCCCTCGGCGATGTTGCCGCCACTGAGGAAGCCGTTGAGGCCGATCCCGCTCAGCTTCTCGAGGTTGCGCCGGAGGGCGCCGTGGTCGACCGCGTCGTCCGCGGTGAACGGCGTGGGAAACACCTCGATGAAGCCGCGGATCGTCTCGCGGCCCCAGGCCTTCGCCTCGCCGCGGGTGTAGGGCAGATGGGACACGACGGTTGCCATGGTGATGCTCCTGTTCGTTGCTGTGGATCCGCCTAGATGACGCCGGCGGCCGCGAGGCGGCCGGCCAGCAATTCCCTGTCCTCGGGCGCGAGCTCGCGGACGGGGGCCAGCATCCGGCCGTTACCCGCTTCCAGCCCGATCAGGTCGTACCAGGCCTTGATGTAGGGCACCACTCCCGCATAGCTGGCCGTCTTCGCGATCGCGTCCGTGACCCCCTGGACCAGGTCGTCGACCGGCCGCAGGGCCAGCCAGCGCTCGCGGGCCTCCTCCCAGCGGCCCGCGCGGGCCAGGTCGATGTACTCGCGGAGCAGGTGCCGCTGCTTGCCGTAGACGATGTACTCGAAGCCGGCCCACAGGACCTGGCCTCCGTTGCGCAGGTCGTCGAGGAACCAGTACTCCATCGGGTCGCTCACGATGAAGTCGTCCGCGATCATCCGGCGCAGCCGGAGGGTGTCGGAGTGGTTCAGCGCGCCCTGCTTCACGCCCACGATCGTCGGGATCTCGGCGAGCCTCGCGATGAGCTCCAGGCTCAGGACCTTGCCCGAGACCGGCGTCCGGTACAGGAACACGGCGAGATCAGAGCGGTCGGTCAGGTACTTGTACCAGTCATAGACCTCGTCGTCGCCGCGGAACTGGACGACCGGGTTGATGATCTCCGCGCCGACGTAGCCGAGCTCCTGGACGAAGGCCAGCTTCTCGAGCGCCACGTGAACGCTGGGATCGAGGATGATCGTCCACAGCGGCAGCCGGCCCCTGTTCGCCTGGGCGTAGATCTCGTGGTAGCGCTTCCAGTCCGCCAGGGTCAGGCTCCAGCCCTCGGCGATGAACCCGCCGACGACGAGGCCGGTGACGCCCATCTCGACGTAGGCGTCGAGATTCTTCCGGATGCCGTCCACGTCGGGCTGGTAGTCCGGCGTGAACGGCGTGAGCGGTGTCTCGTAGAAGTCGACGACCGTCTTCCTGGCCCAGGCCTTGGCCTCGGACCTCGTGTACGGGAGCCTGGTCGCAATGGCCATCGCTGGTCCTCCTCCCTTCGTTTGGCGTAGGCAGGCGAGGGTGCCTAGATGACGCCGAGGTCCTGGAGCCGGCCCTTGATCTCCTCCCGCTTCCCGGGGCTCACCTGGCGGATGGGTGAGCGGACCGGACCCGCCGCGAGCCCCATCGCGTCGTACCAGGCCTTGACGTTGCCGATCGTCGTGGCGTAGGTGAACGTCTTGGACAGCGGCCCCAGCATCAGCTCGTCCAGGAGGTCCCGGACGGGCTCGAGCTCCTTCCACTTGGCGTAGGCCGCATCCCACTGACCCGCGCGCGCAAGCGCCGTGTACTCCTCGAGCAGGTGCCGCTTCTTGCCGTAGACGATGTGGAAGAACGCCCCGTACTGGACCTGGCCACCCTGGCGCAGGTCGTTGAGCCAGTGCCCCTCGAAGGGGTCGCTCACGAGGAAGTCGTCGCGCGTGATCCTGCGCAGCTTGACGGTGTCGTCGTGATTGATGCTGCCCTGCTTCATCCCCACGATCGTCGGAATCTCCGACAGGCGCCGGCAGAGATCCATGTTGATCAGGATCCCGGAGACCGCGGAGCGGTAGAAGATCAAGGCCAGGTTGGAGTGCGTGGCGAGGTAGTTGAAGTAGTCGAAGATCTCGTCGTCGGCCCGGAGCTGGACGACGGGCGTGACCACCTCGGCCGCGACGTAGCCCAGCTTCTCGACGTAGTCGAGCTTCTCCATCGCCTGGTGGACGCTGGGGTCGACGATGATCGTGTGGAGCGGGATCCTGCCACGGGCGGCATCCGCGATCACCTCGTGGTACCGCATCCACTCCGTGACGGTCGTGTTCCAGCACTCGGCGACGAAGCCGCCGAGGACGAGGCCCCGCTCCCCCATGTCGATGTAGGCCTCGATGTTGTTCCGGAGCCCCTCCTCGTCCAGCGCGTCGCCCGGCAGGAACGGCGTCACCGGGCAGTCGTACCAGTCGACGAGCGTTTCCCTGGCCCAGGCCTTGGCCTCCGACTTCGTGTAGGGCAACCGGCCGAGCTGCGTGACCATGGCATCCTCCCGGGGTTCGAAGTGTCCCGGGGACGGCCGGCCCTCGCCGGCCGTCCCCGGGAGTCCTGTGCGCGATTGGCAGACGACCGGCGTCAGATCACGCCGAGGCCGGCAAGCGTGTTGCGGATCTCCTCCTTCTCGGCCGACCCGATGCCGGGCGCCGGACGGCGAACCTCGCTGGTGTCGAAGCCGATGAGGCCCATGGCGTACTTCATCGCCGCCATGTCGTAGATGCCCAACTGGACGACGGAGGTGACGAGGTACTTCTCGTACAGGTCGAACAGGGGCAGGAACCGGTGCTCGCGGGCCAGCGCCTCGCTCACCTTGCCGTCCTGGGCGAGCTTCGTGTACTCCAGGAGCGCGGGGCGCTGCTTGCCGAACAGCGTGTATTCGAGACCGCCGTACTGGACCTGGCCGCCGTACTCGGCGATGTCCAGGACCCAGTACCGCGGGAAGGGGTTCGAGACGACCATGCGGTCGCCGAGGCGGGCCCGCAGCCGCGCCGTGTCGGCGATGCTGTCGATGCCGTGCTTCATGCCCACGACGGTGTCGAGGTCGCTGATCCGCTCGATGAGCTGGTGGCTCAGGACCTTGCCCGAGGCGGGGGTGTTGTAGATGAGGAGGGCGACGTCGGTCCCCTCGGAGAGCATCCTGAAGTACTCGTAGACGAGGTCGTCGTTGCGCAGGGCGAAGATGGGGGTGATGACCTCCATCGCGTTGAAGCCCAGGGTGGCCAGGCGGTTGATCTTCTCGATCGCGGTGTACGGCGAGGGGTCGAGGATGACCGACGACAGGTGGGGCGTCTGGCCGGCCAGGACGTCGGCCACCGTGTCCGAGTAGGCCATCCACTCGGTCGGGGTCATGTTCCAGCCCTCGGCGATGTTGCCGCCACTGAGGAAGCCGTTGAGGCCGATCCCGCTCAGCTTCTCGAGGTTGCGCCGGAGGGCGCCGTGGTCGACCGCGTCGTCCGCGGTGAACGGCGTGGGGAAGACGTTGATGAAGCCGCGGATCGTCTCGCGGCCCCAGGCCTTCGCCTCGCCGCGGGTGTAGGGGAGATGGGATACGACGGTTGCCATGGTGATGCTCCTGTCCTCCTGGACTGGGCTGGGGACGCTAGATGACGCCGACCTCGGCGAGCTGGCCCAGGAGCCACTCCTTGCGCTCGGGAGCCAGCTCGTGGACGGGGGCGAGCATCCGGCCGTCGCCGGCCCGGAGCCCGACGGCCTCGTACCAGGCCTTGATGACAGCGGTCGCACGGGCGTAGCTGGCCGTCTTCGCGATCTCGTCCATGAATGTCACCTGGAGGAGGTCGTAGACCGGCCGCAGGGCCAGCCAGGGCACCCGTGCCTCCTCCCAGCGGCCCGCGCGGGCCAGGTCGATGTACTCGCGGAGCAGGTGCCGCTGCTTGCCGTAGATGATGTATTCGAACCCTCCCCACAGGACCTGGCCGCCGTTGCGCAGGTCGTCGAGGAACCAGTACTCGTTGGGGTCGCTCACGATGAAGTCGGGATTGGCCATCCGGCGCAGCCGGAGGGTGTCGTCATGGAGCAGGGAGCCCTGCTTCACGCCCACGATCGTCGGGATCTCGGCGAGACGGGCGATGAGCTCCAGGCTCAGGACCTTGCCCGAGACGGGGGTCCGGTACAGGACGACCGCCATGTCCGTGTGGTCGGTCAGGTACTTGTACCAGTCGTAGACCTCGTCGTCGCCGCGGAACTGGATGATCGGGTTGATGACCTCCGCGCCGACGTAGCCGAGCTCCTGGACGAAGGCCAGCTTCTCGAGCGCCACGTGGACGCTGGGATCGAGGATGATCGTCCACAGGGGCAGCCGGCCCCTGTTCGCCTGGGCGTAGATCTCGTGGTAGCGCTTCCAGTCGGCCAGGGTGAGGTTCCATGCCTCCGCCAGGAACCCGCCGACGACGAGGCCGGTGACGCCCATCTCGACGTAGGCGTCGACGTTCTTCCGGATCCCCTCGGCGTCCACCTGGTAGTCCGGCGTGAACGGCGTGAGCGGGCATTCGTAGAAGTCGACGACCGTCTTCCTGGCCCAGGCCTTGGCCTCGGACCTCGTGTACGGGAGCTTGGTGGCGGTAATCATTGATCCGGATCCCTCCTTGGGAGATGCAACTGCCGAACAGCCAGACGGAAAGCCCTCCGCCCCGGCCGCGGCCCGAACCTGGCCCTAGATCACACCCTGCGCGGTCAGCACCTCCTCGATCTGCGCCTTCTCAGCGTCCGTGGGGTAGGCGGTGAACGGCGGTCGCACCGGCCCGCCGGCAAGGCCGAGCAGCTCGGCCCAGTACTTCAGCCCGGCCAGCGTGTACGTGCCCTTGTTGACGAGGTTCCACACGAGGAGGTCCTCGAGCAGGTCACGGACCGGGTCCAGGGTGGCCGACAGGCGCATCGCCCCGCCCACATCCCCGGCCAGGGCCAGCTGCTCGTACTCGAGCAGCGCGGAGCGGCGCTTCCCGAACAGCATCTTCTCGGCCGTCCCGAACTGGGGAAGCGGGCCGGACCGGGCGAGATCCTGGGCCCGGAAGCGCTCGGACGGCTCGAGGACCAGGAGCTGATCCCCGTACTCCCGGCGCAGCTTGAGCGTGTCGCCGTAGTTCATGACCGCGTGCTTGATGCCGACGACCGTCCGGATCTCCGCGAGGCGCCCGATGAGGCCATGACTCAGCACCCGCCGCGCGACCGGCGTGTTGTACAGGAACAGGGCCATCGGCGAGCGGTCGGCGATGTACCGGGTGTAGGCGACGATCTCGTCATCCGACCCGACCTGGAAGATCGGCGTCATCAGCTCGACGGCGTCGAACCCCCACGCCCGGGCGCGTTCCACCTTCTCCAGGGCCCGGATCGGCGAGGGGTCGATGACGACCATGACCACGAGCACGCGACCGGCCGCCTCCGCCGACACGATCTCGTGGTAGCGGACCCACTCCGCCTCCGTCATGTTCCAGGCCTCGGCCGTGTTGCCGCCGACCATCAGGCCGTCCAGCCGGGTCTCGTCGATCAACAGCGCGATGGTCCGGCGCAGCCCGTCCTCGTCCAGGCTGAAGTCCGATCGGAACGGCGTCAGCATGGCGTTGGTGTGGCCCCGAACCGACGCCCGTGCCCAGGCTTTCGCTTCCGGCGGGGTGTACGGCAGGGTTCTCGCTGCAACGGCCATCCGGGGCGCTCCTCCTTCGTGGGTGGATCTGCCTCGTCGCTGCCTACCGGAGCAAGTGGACGAGGAACATGGAGGCATCCGGGACATACGTGATGACCAGTGCAACGGCGAAGCCCAGGCCGACGAAGGGCATGATCGGCCGCAGGACCTCCCGGAAGGTCGCACCACTCATGCGCATCGCTACGAACAGGTTGCCGGCCATGGGCGGCGTGATCATGCCCACGGCCAGGTTCGTCACCATCAGGGCGCCGAAATGCACCGGGTTCAGGCCGATGGGCCCGGTGGCGATCGGGAAGAACAGCGGGGCCATGACCAGGATCCCGGTGATCGGGTCAATGAGCATCCCGGTGATGACCAGGACGATGTTGACCAGGACCAGCAGCACGACCGGGTTGTCCGAGATGCCGGTCATCGTGCTGAGAATCGCGGCCGGCATCTCGTTCAGGATCATGATCCGGCTGAACACCGTCGCGAACACGAAGATCAGCATGAACGTGAGGGCCGTGTAGGCGGACTTCGCCGCGACGCGGGCGACCCCCAGCGGGCTGAGGGTCCGGTAGATGAACACGCCCACGAAGGCGGCGTAGACGACGCTCACCGCCGCGGCCTCGGTCGGGGTGAAGATGCCGCCGTAGATCCCGCCGAAGATGATGACCGGCATGAACAGCGCCCAGATCGCCGAGACGAACCCTCTTCGAATGTCGGTGAGCCGGCTGTTCCCGGTGGCCTCCGGCGGCCGGACGCCCGTTCGTCGGGCGACGCGGGAGTTCCACCAGATGTACAGGACGCCGATCAGGACGCCCGGCCCGATGCCGGCGATGAACAGGTCGCCGATCGAGGTCCCCGTCAGGAACCCGAACATGACGAACGGGATGCTCGGCGGGATCAGGACTCCGATGAACCCGCTGGCCGCGGCGAGGCTGGTCCGGTAGCCCCTCGAGTAACCGGGATCCTTGGCCATCTCCGGCATCGTCATCCCCCCGATCGCGGCCGTGGTCGCCGGAGCAGACCCGGACACCGCCCCGAAGAACATCGAGCCCAGCACGGTGGCCGCGCCGACGTGGCCCGGGATGCCCCGGACGAGCGGGGTCGCGAACCGCAGCAGCCGCTCCGAGATCTGACCCTCGGACATCAGGTCCCCGGCAAGGATGAACAGCGGGATGGCGAGCAGCGGGAACGAATCGAGCGCTGAATAGGTGATCGGCGGGATCATCGCGATCGTGAGGCGGGGGTCCACGGCGATGAACACGAGGTCCGTCAGCAGGAACGCCCCGACGATGGGCATCCCTGCCAGGATCGCGACCAGGAAGACGCCCGCGAGGAGCGCGAAGCCGCTCATAGCGGAACCTCTCCGAGCTCCTCGGCGGAGGGAGGCGGGGCGGCGGTCTCACCGCGCAGGTGCGCCACCAGCCGGTACAGGTGGGACACCACCGTCAGCAGCACGCCGATCGAGAACGACCCCACGATGGCCCACTGCGGGAGCTCGAGGGCCGCGGTCACCTGCCCGACCGGCCGGATCCGGTCGGCGAACAGGGCGATCTGGATGGCCAGGACGCCGAGCATCCCGGCCAGCAGCCCTTCCACCACGATCTCGCGTGCCCGGAGCACCGCTGGAGGCAATAGTTCTCCGAACACGTCCGCCCGCAGGTGCTGGCCGCGGAACGCCACGACCCCCGTGCCGAAGTACACGACCAGCATCAGGGTGAGCTTGGATGCCTCCTCCGCCCAGGCAAGGGGCGAGTGGAGCCAGTACCGGAAGATCACGGCGATGACGACCAGCCCCGTGATGAGCAGGAGGCCCGCCGCCGCGAGCCATTCCTGCACCACCGCGAGACCGTTGAGAAACCGACGCATGGTGGAGACTCGGCTTGTGTTGCGGTTCCGAATCCTCCTAGCGCCAGGGACGCCCGAGCGCCGCGAACGTCTGGTCCATGAAGTCCGTGCCCACCTTGTCCGCGAACTGCTGCCAGATCGTCTTGGCGGACTCCACGAAACGGGAGCGCTCCTGGTCGGTCAGCAGCACGACCTCGCCGCCGTTTGACTTGATGGAGTCGATCGCCGCCGCCTCCTGCGACACGAGCGCCTCGCGCTCGGCCTTGGCCTGCCGCTGGGCAGCCTGGAGCAGGGCCTGCTGGAGGTCCGCCGGCAGCTGCTGCCACTTGCTCTCGTTGATCGCGATCGGGATCGAGCTGTAGACGTGGTTCGTGTCGGTCCAGTACTTCTGGACCTCGTAGAACTTGAGCAGGGTCGCATTGATCATCCCGTTGTCCTGGCCGTCCACGATCCCCTGCTGGAGGGCCGGGTACAGCTCCGGGAACGGGATGACCGCGGGAATGGCGCCGATCGACTCGAACCAGGCCTTGAGCGGCGGGGACTCGGTGATCCGCATCTTGAGTCCCTTGAGGTCATCGATCGAGGACACCGGATGCTTGGAGTTGCTCATCTGGCGGAAGCCGTTCTCGCCGTAGGCCAGGATCCGGACCCCCTTGGCCAGCATCGAGTCGGCCAGTGACTTGCCGCCGGACCCGTCCAGGAACCCGTACACCTCGTCGCGCGAGGCGAACACGTAGGGAAGGCTCATGATCGACCACTTGGGATCGAAGATGCTGTACGGCGAGTCGCTCGCCAGGCTCATGTCCACCGTGCCCTGCTGGACCTGCTCCAGCAGCTCGCGCTCCCCGCCCAGCTCGCCGCCGGGGTGGAACTCGATCTTCAGGCGTCCGCCGGAGAGCTCCGCCACGGCGTTGACGAACCCCGTGTAGATCTCATCCGTCGGCCCACCCAGGTTGCCCGTCCCGCCAGCGACGAGGACGAACTCCGGCGTGGATGCGAACGACTGCGATGCCGCGGCGCTGGGGCCCGGCGCGGTCGCGCCGGCGCCGGCCGACGGCGCGGGTGACGCCGATGACGAACACGCGGCGAGCAACAGGCTCGCCGCCACGATCAGCCCCGGCAACCGTCCCGGGACCGCTCCGGACGCCATGCTCACGACTCCTCCTCCATGCCTGTACGGGACAGGAACTCCGGCGCCGCCATGCCGCGAGCGATCCGTTTCGGTTTCGCCGCGGTTGCGCTTCTTCCGCCGAGGATTGTGGCACAATGCCACAACAACACCGGCCATGCAAGGCCTGTTTTTCGAGCACGGGGCAGGCCCGACGGCCGCCGCAGCCCTGGAGGGATCAGATGCACGACCTCGCCACCGCGGGGCGGACCGCGCTCGTGGCCGCCGACCAGCTGCTGATCGACGGGGCATGGAGCCCGGCCGCAGATGGGTCGACCATCGACGTGCGCGACCCGGCGACGGACGCCGTCATCGCCACCGTCCCCAGCGCGACCCGGGCAGACGTGAAGCGCGCGATCGACGCCGCGGCGGCGGCGCTGCCGGCCTGGCGGGCCGCCCCTGCCGCGGAGCGGTCAGCGGCCCTCCGCCGCCTGTTCGACCTGATGATCCGTGACGAGGATCGCCTCGGCCGCCTCATGACGGCGGAGCAGGGCAAGCCGGTGCCCGAGGCGCGCGGCGAGATCCGCTACGCGGCGGGATTCCTGGAATGGAGCGCGGAGGAGGCCAAGCGCGTCTACGGCGAGACGATTCCGGCCTCGACCGTCGGGAAGCGCATCCTCGTCCTGCGCCAGCCGGTGGGCGTCGCCGCGGCGATCACGCCCTGGAACTTCCCGTCGTCCATGATCACCCGCAAGGTCGGCCCGGCCCTCGCCGCGGGCTGCACCATCGTGGTCAAGCCCGCCCGCCAGACGCCGCTGAGCGCTCTCGCCCTGGGTGCCCTCGGCCAGGAGGCGGGGCTTCCCCCGGGCGTCCTGAACATCGTCACGGGCGACTCCGCGATGATCGCGGACACGATCCTCGAGGATGACCGGGTCCGCAAGGTCTCGTTCACCGGATCCACCGAGGTCGGCAAGCACCTCATGGTCCTCGCCGCCCGCCACGTGACCAACATCTCGCTGGAGCTCGGCGGCCACGCTCCGTTCATCGTGTTCGACGACGCGGACCTCGAGGCGGCCGTCGCCGGCGTGATCGCCTCCAAGTTCCGCAACGGCGGCCAGACCTGCATCTGCGCCAACCGCATCTACGTCCAGGAAGGGATCCGCGCGGAGTTCGTGGCCCGGCTGGCCGCGGCAGTCGACGCGCTGCGCGTCGGGCCGGGCACCGAGGAAGGCGTGGACATCGGTCCGATGATCGACGACCGCGCGGTCGAGAAGGTGGAAGCCCATATCGCGGATGCCATCGGCCGCGGGGCCGCCGTGATCACCGGCGGACGGCGCCTGCGGCTCGGCGACGGGCTGGCGGACCGGTTCTACGCCCCGACGGTCCTCGACGGCGTCGGACCCGAGATGCTGGTCTCGCGAGAGGAGACGTTCGGGCCGGTCGCCCCCGTCATCGGCTTCGCTGACGAGGCATCCGCGATCGCGGCCGCCAATGCGACGCCGTACGGTCTCGCCGCCTACTTCTACACGCGCGATGCCTCGCGCCTCATCCGCGTCGCGGAGGCGCTCGACTACGGGATCGTTGGCGCGAACGACGCCCTGCCCTCCACGCCGCAGGCTCCGTTCGGGGGCATGAAGGAGTCGGGCCTCGGCCGCGAAGGCGGCAAGTGGGGCGTGGACGAGTTCCTGGAGACGAAGTACGTCTCCGTCGGCCTGTAGCTGAGATGGGGTCTGGCGTGCGATGAACACGTACCGTATCGCGCTCATCCCGGGAGATGGCGTCGGGAAGGAGGTCCTGCCCGAGGGCCTGCGGGCCATCCGCCGTGCCGCCGAGGTGACCGGCTCGTTCCGCATCGACACGACCGACTATCCCTGGTCCTGCGAGTGGTACCTCGAGCACGGCTCGATGATGCCCGACGACGGGATCAGCCGGTTGAGCGACAGCGATGCCATCTACCTCGGCGCGGTCGGCTACCCCGGCGTGCCGGATCACGTCTCCCTGTGGGGGCTCCTGCTGCCGATCCGCAGGGAGTTCGACGAGTACGTGAACCTCCGCCCCATCGCGATCCTGGAGGGGATCCCGTCGCCGCTCCGGGACCGCGGGCCCGCCGACGTGGACATCCTGTGCATCCGGGAGAACACCGAGGGCGAGTACGTCGGGGTGGGCGGGCGCGTGTTCCAGGGGACGCCGGCCGAGGTCGCGATGCAGACGACGGTGTTCACCCGTCGCGGGGTGGAGCGCATCGTGCGCTACGCGTTCGATCGGGCTCGCGAGCGGCGCGGCAAGCTGGCGAGCGCGACCAAGTCGAACGCCCTCAACCACACCGCCGTCTTCTGGGACGAGGTCGTGGCGGCCGTCGCCCCCGAGTACCCGGACGTCGCCGTGACCAGCTACCACGTCGATGCCCTGGCGGCGCGCTTCGTGATCGCTCCCGACACGCTCGATGTCGTGGTCGCGAGCAACCTGTTCGGGGACATCCTCACCGACCTCGGCGGGGCCCTGCAGGGATCACTCGGCCTGCCGGCGTCCGCGAACCTGAACCCGGAGCGCCGCCATCCCAGCATGTTCGAACCCGTGCACGGGTCCGCGCCCGGGCGCGCGGGCCAGGGTGTCGCCAACCCGCTGGCGGCAATCTGGGCGGCGTCCCTGATGCTCGACCACCTGGGCGAGATTGATGGGGCGAAGCTGCTGATGGACGCGATCCGTCACGTCGCCCGGAACGGGCCGCGGACTCGCGACATCGGTGGCTCGGCGAGGACCGTCGAGATGGGCGACGCGATCGTCGAGGCCATCGGCACGCGTTGATCATCGGTGCGCAGGCCAACGCGCCTGTGGGCCTCGCGGGCGATCGGGCCCTCAGCTCCTGTTGACCGGCTGCCGGCGCTCGCGGATCACGATGGCGACGGCCAGCACGACGAGGACGGCACCGATCACGGCGAAGATGCCGACGTTGCTCATGGCGCTGCCACCGATGAGGCCGATCCCCTGCCCGATCCAGAGGAGCCCGACGAGAAGGATGATCGCTGCGGCGATGAGGCGGGGACGCATGGCCAACTCCGATCCGGGGCTATCGCCGCACGTCCCCGAGATGCCGGTGAGCCGGCGCCTGGACGTGCGCGAGCCTCACCCCATGGTACGACGACGGGCGCGCATCCGGATCTGCGCGATCCGGCGGCGGCCGGTCGGGATGGCGGGCCGCGGCGCTACAGCTCGGTGGCGGCCATCTCCGATGACTCCCCGATCGGCCAGCGGAGGCCCCAATGCTCCATCTCCGCGATCACGGGCCCCAGATCGCGGCCGCGGGCGGTCAGCTCGTACTCGACGCGCGGCGGAATCTGCTCGTACTGCCGGCGAGTCACGATCCCGGCGCGCTCCAGGGACTTGAGCCTGACCGACAGCATCCGGTCGCTCAGGCCCGGTGCGGCGAGGACGAGCTCCGAGAACCGTCGCGGACCGTCCTGCAACGCCCAGACGAGGTAGGCCGTCCACTTCTGGCCAAGCAGCTCGAAGCACGCTGCCGCGGGGCAGCTGCGCTCGAGGTGTTCCCTGACTCCCACCGTCACGTCTCATTCCATCGTGATGGCGACCGCGGAACCGTCCCGGCATCGGTGCGTCGCCCGTCCAGACGATAGCATCGACGACCGTCCGGATGCCACAACGGACGACCGGACCTTGCGCTTCCGGCGGCGGCGATGGCCGGTGTGACCCGGCGCATCGACCGTCGGCGTCCCGTCACTGGACTAGTTCTCGCCCTGGATCGTTCCCAGGAGCTCCAGCACCCGGGTCGGGGTCACGGGCGTTCGCGTCACCTCTGTGCCGAGGGCATCAGCGATCGCGTTCGTCACCGCGGGCGGTGCGCAGATGGCACCGCCTTCGCCGACCCCGAGGAAGCGGACGGCGCGCGGAATCGACAAGTGCTCGATCTCGATCTCAGGCACCTCGACCGCGGTCGGGACCAGGTAGTCCATGAAGCTCGCCGTCTGGAACTGCCCGTCATCGCCGTAGATGGCGTGCTCGAGCAGCGCCCCACCGATCCCCTGGGCCACGCCACCACGGATCTGCCCCTCGACGATCGCGGGATTGATCATCTCGCCGACATCCTCGACGACCAGGTAGCGCTTGATCTCGATCTTGCCGGTCCCGGGATCGACCTCGACCCAGCAGCAGTGCGTGGCCGAGGGATACCCTCCCTCACCGTCGTAGGCCGAGGTGCCGAGCAGCTCGGGCGGCGCGCCCGGCGGGAGCATGCCGGGAGCGAGGTACACCATCATCGCCACCTGGGCGAGCGGTATGGCCTTCTGCGGCACGCCCGCCACCGAGATGACTCCGTCGACGATCTGGAGGTCCGTCGGCGCCGCCTCGAACATGTTGGCGACGATCTCCAGGACCTGCTGCTTCACGTCCCGGGTCGCCTCGATCACCGAGTTGCTCGCGTTCGTCGCGGCGCGACTGCCGCCCGTGCCGATGAAGCTGAACGGCGAGAAGCTGGTGTCCCCGTGGATGACCCGGACGCTCTCGAACGGAACGCCCAGCTCCTCGGCAGCCACCTGGGCGAGCGTCGTCTCGTGCCCCTGGCCGTGGGGGCTCTGCGGGGTCACGACCGTCACGCCCCCGGACGGGTCGATCCGGACCCTCGAGACCTCCTTCATCCCGCCGAACGCGCCGAGGGCGGCCCCGAAGTCCTGGCCCCCCGGCGCAGGCTCGATGAACGTCGCCAAGCCGAATCCGAGCAGGCGGCCCGCCTCGCGGGCGCGCCGCTGCTCCTCCCGGAATGCCGGCAGGTCGGCAAGCTCCAGGGCCCGGACCAGCGTCTCACGAGGGGTGACATCCCGGAGGGTGACCCCGGTGGGCATGGTGTACGGCTGGTCCTTGAGGCTGACGATGTTGGCCAGCCGGAACTGCTCCGGCGACATGCCCAGCTCGCGGGCGATCGAGTCCACGAGTGATTCCCGGACCCAGGTCTCGACCGCCCATGGCCCGCGATACGAGACGTAGGACGCCTTGTTGGTGACGACGGCGTTGGCATCGAACCGGTAGGCAGGGATGCGGTAGGCGCCGGGCAGCATGACCCGGACGATCGAGGTGAACGTGGATGGCGGGATGGGCGCCACGGGGTAGGCGCCGGCATCGAGCGTCATCTTCACCTTGAGCCCGAGGATTCGGCCGTCGTTCATCACGGCGGCTTCCGCCTCGAGCGTCTCCTCGCGAGCGTGGCCACCGGCGCTGAGGTTCTCGCGCCGGTCCTCGATCCACTTCACCGGCCGCCCGACGATCATCGCCGCGGCCGCGATCAGCAGGTCTTCCCGGTAGGCGCCGAACTTGAGCCCGAAGGCGCCGCCGACGTCGGGCGCGACGACCCGGATCCGGTGCTGCGGGATGTTCAGCTCGCCGCTCAGGACGAACCGAGTCATGTGCGGCGACTGGGTCGACACCTGCATCGTCAGCTCGCCGTCGCGGTACTCGGCGATCCCGCCCCGAGTCTCCATCGGGACGTTCATGTAGCGCTGCTGCTCGTACGTGCGGCGGACCACGCGGTCCGCCTGGGCGAACGCCGCGTCGACGTCGCCGTAGTCGAACACGTGGTGATAGGTATGGTTCGTCCCGAGCTCGTCGAACAGCGGCGCGCTCGACGGGTCGAGCGCGACCGCCATGTTCGGAACCGGCGGCAGGGGGTCGTAGTCAGCCTCGATCAGGTCAACCGCGTCCTCCGCCAGGGCGCGCGACTCGGCGACGACCATGGCCACCAGGTCACCCACGTACCGGACCTTCTCCGAGGCCAGGGCCGGGAACGGCGGGGTGTCCTTGAGATCCTCCGTGTGGCCCTCAACGACCACCGGGTTCAGGCGTCCAACCAGGTCGGCCGCGGTCAGCACCGCCACCACGCCCGGCAGCGCCTTGGCGGCGGCCGTGTCCAGGCGCGTGATCCGCGCATGGGCGTGCGGGCTGCGCAGGAACGCCGCGTGCGTCATCCTGGGCAGCTTGATGTCGTCGACGTATCTGCCCCCGCCTGTCAGAAACCGGGGATCCTCGACGCGCTTCACGCTCGCGCCCACGAGGCCGCCCATCACGCTCCCGCTCGGGGGGCGATTCGCGATCTCGGTCATTGGTGCACAACCTCCGCCACAGCTGGCTCTGCCTCGGCAACAGGATCAGGAAGGTTCGTGCGTCAGGCGGCGCCCGCGACCGATGGTCGCTCGCCGGCCGGTGCGGCGCCTGCCGGACCGGCTGTCGCTCCCTCCGCGCGGAGCTTGTCGCCCGCGAGCTTGACCGCTTCGACGATGCTCTGGTACCCGGTGCAGCGGCAGATGTTGCCGGACAGGGCGGGTCGGATGGCCTCCTCGGGCAGGTTGGGGTCGTCCGCCAGCATCGCGTACGTCGACATCACGAAGCCCGGCGTGCAGAACCCGCACTGCATCCCGTGGCTCTCCCAGAAGGCCTCCTGGATCGGGTGCATGCGATCGCCCGAGGCCAGCCCCTCGACCGTCAGCACCTCGCTGCCCGCGGCCTGGACCGCGAACGTCAGGCACGACCGGACCGCGACCCCGTCCATCACCACGGTGCAGGCGCCGCACACCCCCTGCTCACAGCCGATGTGGGTGCCCGTCAGCTCCAGGTCCTCGCGCAGGAAGTCCGCCAGCGAGCGTCGGGGCTCCGCGTACGCCTCCCGCGTCTCCCCGTTCACGACCAGCGAGACGAGCTGCCGTTCCGTTGCCATCTGCCGCTTCTCCTTGTCATCTGTCGCGGATCAATCTCAACGGCCGATCACGGCCACCGGCGAGGACCTCAGGCCGCCCTCCCGGTCCGACCGAGCGACTCGCGCAGCGCACGCTCGATCAGGGTTCCGACCACCTGCTTCCGGTAGGCCGCGGTGGCATGGACATCGCTTGCAGGGTCGACCTCCTCCCGGGCCAGCGCGGCCGCCTCGCGGATCGCGTCCTCGTCCGGCTTCCGGCCGCGCAGCGCCGCCTCGGCGCCGGTCGCGCGGCGCGCCGTCGCGTCGACACCGAACAGGGCGATCCGGGCATCGACGGTGACGCCGGCCTCGTCCAGCGAAAGGCTGGACGCGACGCCGGCCAGGGCGAAGTCGCCGTGCCGGCGGGCGACCTCGAGAATCGACCAGCCGCTGCCGGCAGGGAGCGCCGGCATCATGACCTCGGTGACCAGCTCGTCGGGCTCGAGCGCCGTCGTCAGGTAGGTCACGAAGAAGTCGGCGGCCGGGATCCGGCGCTCGGCGCCGGACGCGCTGCGCGCCGTGATGGTCGCGTCGTGGGCCAGCGCGAGGGCGGGCAGCTCGCTCGCCGGGTCCGCGTGGGCGAGACTGCCACCGATCGTGCCGCGGTTCCTGATCTGCGGATGGGCGATCCATTCGGCTGCCGCGGCAAGCATCGGCAGCCTGTCACGGACCCGGGGGTCTCGCTCCAGGACGCGTTGTCGCGTCATCGCACCGAACGCCAGGCCCCCGTCCTCTTCCCGGACGAACGACAACTCGGTCACCGGGTTCAGGTCGATGAGGACCTCCGGCTTCGCGAGCCGGAAGTTGAGCAGCGGGACGAGACTCTGGCCTCCCGCGAGGAGCTTGGCATCCATGCCGAACTCCGCGAGCAGGGCGGCGGCCTCATCGACCGTCCTGGGGGCACGGTAGTCGAACGGCGCCGGCTTCATCGATGGCCTCCTCGATCCTGTACGCGCTCCATGTCGATCGGTGGCGGCTCAGGCCGCCGTCCGCGCCCTGCGCGTCACGAGCTGGCGGGACATCGACTTCAGGCCCTGGCCGATCAGCAGCTTGGCGACGCCCGGGAGCATCCGCTGCCCGATGCCGGCCAGGGTTCCGCCGACCTGTGCGTCCCCGTCGTAGTCCATGACCGTCCGGGATTCGGATTCCTCGGTCAGCCGCACGTGCCCCTCGGCCTTGATGAACCCCGGACCGCCGGATCCCTCGATCCGAAGGGTGTAGCGCTCCGGCGGGACCTGGTCGACCGCGGCGACCCTCCCGTGGTAGGTCCCGGACACCGCGGCGATCCCGATCTTCATCGTCGCCTCGTACTCGTCCTGGCCGGTCTCGCGCCACTCCTGGACGCCGGGGATCGCGCCGCGGAGGACGTCGGGATCCATGAGCAGATTCCAGACCTCGGCCCGCGACCCCTCGAAGACAAAACGACCGTCGACCTTCATGAACGCCTCTGCTCTGCCAGTGATTCGGCTGGTTCTGCCTGGGACCCCGGGGATGGCGCCCGGCCGCTTACGGATAGGAAGTATCTTCCACGCTTGTCAAGCCGCGTCAACTGGCAGCCCGGACGGGCCCGCGCGGTGAGACGGGGTCTCCGGCCGCGGCCCTCGCGGCGACGTCCTGCTATAGTCCCGCTAGTGACTGTCAGGAGGTAAGCCGCGCCTGTCGCGGCTTGGGGTGCGCCAGCCAGGTCGATGAGCCGGCAGGCGCAATCAGAGGAGAGGGAAACAGATGCTCGTCCAGGGACTCGCCGACTACTCGAATTGGGGCGTGCTCGCCCTGCGCATCGCGGTCGGGATCATCTTCATCGTGCACGGGTGGCCGAAGATTTCCCAGGCACGCATGATGGGCACGGGCATGGCCCAGATGTCCGGCATGTCACCCAGCGTGATGACCGGCTTCACGTTCGTCCAAGGCCTCCTCGAGGCCGCCGGTGGCGTGCTGCTCATCCTCGGGATCTGGACCCAGGTCGTCAACGTCGTGTTCATCATCTTCATGGCCGGTGCGATCGCCCTGAAGAACACGGCGATGAAGACCGGGTTCATGGCCCAGCAGACGACCGGCTGGGAGTTCGACTTCGTCCTGCTCGCCGCGAACATCATGCTGCTCGTCATCGGCCCCGGTTCGCTCGCCCTCCTGCCGTCGACCGGGGTGACAATCGGTTGACCGCGATGACGTCCTCGGATTTCGGTCTCCTGGTCCTGCGCCTGGTCGTGGGCGGCGTGTACGCCGCCCACGGTGCGCAGAAGATGTTCGGGTGGTGGGCCGGCCCGGGGTTCGCGGGCTGGACCGCGGCGATGACCCGGATGGGCCTCCGACCGGCCCGGTTCTGGGCCCTCGTGTCGGGCCTCACGGAGCTCGCAGGCGGGCTGCTCCTCGCGGTGGGCGCGATGACTCCGGTGGTCGCGTCGCTGCTGGTCGCGCAGTCCCTCGTCATCATCTTTCGCAGCCACTGGGCGAAAGGGTTCTGGAACCGCAACGGCGGGATCGAGTTCCCGCTCGTGCTCCTGGGGGGTGCGGTGGCGGTCCTGGGGATCGGGTCCGGGCAGCTCTCGATCGACAACGCCGTAGGGCTGGCGGCCACCGACCAATGGCGGGCCGTGATCTTCGTCGTCGCGCTCGCGGGAGCCGCGGGCTCGATGCTCCTGCGACCGCCGCGCGGACCTGCCGAGACGAAGGCGGGGACGGGGAGCGCCGGATGAGCGGGAGGCTCGTCGATCGGGCGAGCGAGATGCAAGGGAGCACGCCGTGAACACTGAGACGAGCCCGCGCTCCACCATCCCCCAGCGGGCCGGCCCGAGGCCGCCCACGATGCGCGGCATGCCCCACACCCAGATCGGGGTCCAGCCCGTCCCGGAGGTCCACGCCGAGCTCTTCCGACGCTGCTTCTCGCTGCCGGGCGTCGTGAACCGGCCGACGGTCGTCTCCATCCCGGGCGCCCGGGCGCTGTGGCTCGACGAGAGCGTGACCGATATCCGGCCCGGGATCATCGTGGCCGGACGCGAGTTCACCCATATCCATCCGGACGGCAGCATGCACCTGGGGCTCCCTCCCGAGCGCGCCCGCGCGGCGATCGAGGCCGGCTGGGCGGAACCGCACCCGATCGCCCACCAGATGGGCATCGAGGGCATGGTCCTCGTGTACACGCCGCGGACGTTCGAGGAGCTCGAGGTCCTGTGGGGCCTCGTCCTTGACGCCTATTGCTACGTCACCGGTCGCCCTCGGCCCGCCCTGGATCCGGTCTCATGAGCGGCGGCCCCCTGAACGGCGCTCCCCGGCCGCTGGACCTTGTCGTCTACAGCGACTACGTCTGTCCATGGTGCTACGTCGGCCAGGCCGTCGTCGACAAGCTCAAGGCGGAGCGCGAGACGGTCGTCGACTGGCGTCCGTTCTTCCTGCGTCCCGACACGCCCCCCGAGGGTCTCGTCCTGCCGCCCGAGGTCCGGGCACAGATGGCTCCCGCGCACGAGCGACTCCGGACGATGGCGCGCGAGGCCGGCCTGCCGATGGTCTTCTCCGACTTCCTGCCGAACACGCGTCGCGCCCTCGAGGCGACCGAGTACGCGCGGGTCAATGGCAAGCTGGAAGCGTTTCACCGGACCGTTGCCCGGTGCTACTACGGCGAAGGGCTGGACGTCAACGACTGGGCGGTCCTCGGATCGGCGGCGGAAGAGGTCGGGCTCGACGCCGCGGACATGCGCCGCGAAGTCGATGCGGGAGCCTTCCGGGCGGCCCTCGACCAGTCCATCGCGGAAGCCCGTGAGATCGGGGTGAGCGCGGTCCCGACCTACGTCCTCGACGGCCGCTACGCGATCGTCGGGGCACAGCCCATCGAGGCGTTCCACGAGGTCGTCGGCCGCATCGAAGCGGAGGCCGCGGAGGCAGCGCGCCGGTAGCCCTACACGCGGGTAGCTTGGCGGATAGCACAAGGAGGCGAGTCATGGCCACGGACAAGCGTCTCGATCCCGAGGTGGCTGCGGGCATCCCCCAGATGCAGGCCCTGCTGGACTACCGCGGCCTGACCCCGGACGCGATCCCGGCCTTTCGGGCGAAGGCGGATGCAGCGCTCGCGTCGATGACGAGTGCGATGCCCTCGAACCCGAATGTCAGGGTCGAGGAGCGGATGATCCCCGGGCCCGCCGGGGCGCCCGACGTCAGGGTCAGGATCCACCGGCCGGTCGACCAGGCCGGGACGTTGCCGGGCTTCTACCACATCCACGGCGGCGGCATGATCATCGGGAGCATCGACGGCGAGGATGCGTCGATGGCGGCCTTCGTCGAGCAGGTGGGCTGCGTCGCGGTGTCGGTCGAGTACCGGCTGGCGCCCGAGCACCGCCACCCGGCGCCGGTCGAGGACTGCTACGCGGGGCTGCGGTGGATGGCCGAGCACGCAGCGGAGCTGCGCATCGACGCGGACCGGATCGCCGTCGGTGGCGAAAGCGCGGGCGGCGGCCTGTCGGCGGCGACCGTCCTGCTGGCACGGGACCGTGGAGGCCCGAAGGTCGCGTTCCAGTACCTCATCTACCCGATGCTCGACAATCGCAACGTGACTCCTTCCAGCAAGGAGTTCGTCGGTGAATGGCCGGGCTGGCCGCGCGAGATGAACCTGCTCGGCTGGCAGGCACTGCTCGGCGACGGCGCGTATGGGGAGGATGTTTCGCCGTACGCCGCGCCGGCACGCGCGCAATCCCTCTCGAACCTCCCGCCCGCCTACATCGACTGCGGGAACCTCGAGGTGTTCCGGGACGAGGACATCGAGTACGCGCAGCGGCTGCTGCAGGCCGGCGTCCCCGTCGAATTCCACTGCTGGCCGGGCGTGTTCCACGGCTGGGAGCTTGCTGCCCCCACGGCCGACGTGACCCAGCGAGCCTTCGCCGCGCGCTACGCGGCGATGAAGCGTGCCCTGCACCCACGGTTGTCGTCCGCCGGTACGCCGCCGGTCGACGCCCCGGTGGGCACAACGAGGTAGAAAGGTTCGGCAATGTTGATGGCATCCCTCCTGGGCACTCCCCAATCCGGCTACCAGCCGGGCGTGTGCAATATCGGTCCTGCGGAGATCGCGGCACGCCGGCGCACCGGGCATATCGGCGTGCTGGCGACGGTGATCGCCTTCGTGCTGCTGGTCGGCATCGGCGCACCTGCGCCGTGGCGCCTCCTGCTGTTCCTGCCGGCGATGGGGGCCGCCACCGGCTACCTGCAGGCGGCGCTCCACTTCTGCGCCAACTTCGGCATGCGGGGGGTGTTCAACTTCTCCGACCGCCTGCGGGACACGGAGTCCGTCGCGGCCGCCGAGGCCCGGGCACAGGACCGGCGCAAGGCGCTCCAGATCATCGGCCTGTCCGTGCTCGCCGGCGCGGTCGTCGCGATCGTGGCCTTCGTGCTGCCCGTATGACCGAGGCGGAGCGATCGGAAGCACCCTCGCCGTTGCCGGCCCCCGACTCGGGGGCCGAAGTCCCGGCGGCCGATGGCGCCCGGGTCCCCGAGGCGCTGATGGATCTGTTCCAGGAGCCGGCCCTGGGACTGGTCTCGTACCACGACCGTCATGACCGGATCGTGACCTGGCCGATGTGGGTCGACGTGGACCCCGCCGACGGCCGGCTGATCACGAGCTCCCCGGTCGGCTCTCGCAAGGGACGCGCCCTTCGGGCACGTCCCGAGGTCAGCGTCGCGATCGTGAGCACGACCAACCCGTGGCGCTGGCTGTCGATCAGCGGCCGGGTGACCGAGATCCGCCCAGACGAGGGCCTCGCGTTCATCGACCGGATGTCCCGCCGATACACCGGCACGGACTATCCGCGCCGGACGCCGCGGGAGACGTTCCACATCACGATCGACCGGCTGAGCCACGCCGCTGGGCGGCGATAGGCGGCGACAGGCGGCGATTACACGGCGACAAGGCGGCGCCAGGCGCCGCGAGGCGCCGCGAGGACCTCGTCCCGAGGACCTCGTCCCGAGGCATCCGGCCTCCTGATTCCGGCTGGGCGGGGGTCGCCCGGCCGGCGTGTCAGCCGGGCGGCTCGGCAGCTGCCAGGGCGCGAAGCAGGGCGCGCATCGTATCGACCGCCTGGCTCCGATGCGGGACGTGGCCCGCTCCGGCGATCGAGATGAGGTGATCGGCGGGCCAGCGTTCCCGCAGCCGGGCGAGATAGCGGTCCGGGGTCAGCCCGCCCAGCCGCGGATCGCCCCGGATGATCCACAGGTCGAGGCCGCTCGCCTCCGGCGCCTCGAGGGCGGAGAGGCCGCCGTCCCACACGGGGTTCGCGGCGAGCAGCGCCCGCAGCATCGCCGGATCCGACGCCGAGGCCGCCGCGGCGGCGACCTCCTGCTCGCCGGGCGGCCAGCCCTCGCCGGTGGCCGCACCCGGCAGCTCGATACCGGCCGGGAGCGCCCCATCAGGCTCGGAACGGACCGCGGCGATCAGGCGCTGCGCGATCGGCCCTTCGATGACCGGCGGCTCGATCAGCACCAGCGGCACGGGCCGAATGCCGAGACCCGGCAGGCGCGCACTGACGAGCGCTCCCCACGACGTGCCCACGACCGCCAGGCGGTCCGTCGGGATGGACAACGCCCCCAGCAGCCTGATCAGAAGCCCGGCGGTCTCCGGGAATGGCGCCGCGTCGAGGGCGGCGGGCGTCTCACCGTGGCCCGGCAGGTCCGGCGCCACGACGTACCGCCCGCTCGCGGCGAGGGCGGGCCCGACGCGCCACCAGATTCCGGCCGCCCCGCGCGCCCCGTGGACGAGCAACGTGGGCGGATCCCCAGGCGAACCCCATTCGAGCACCGACATCTCGAGCCCGCCGACCGGCACCGCGTGCCGCCGGCCGGGTGTCGGCCGCTCGAGCTCGCGGATCACGTCGGGCGGCAGCCCCTCGGGACCGCCGGTTCCGGTACGCCGCGGGGCGCTCAAGGAAGTGCCTCCCCGCGTGGCGGGCCGGTCGACGCGCGGACGACCAGGCGCGTGGGAAGCGGCGCCACGGTCACGGCCTCCCCGGGGTCACCGGGCGTGGCCAGGAGGAGGTTCACCGCCTGCTCGGCGACCTCGGAGAAGGGCTGCGAGATGCTCGTCACGGGGGGATACAGGTCGGCGACGCCCGCGTCGTCGAAGCTCACCAGGCTCATGTCGTCGGGCACCCGGAGCCTCCGCTCGTACAGGACGCGAAGGACGCCCAGGGCCAGCCCGTCGGACGACGTGATGATGGCGGTCGGGACCGGATCCAGGGCCAGCGTGCGCTCGGTGCCCTCCCGGCCGGCTTCGATCGAGTAATCGTCCACCAGCTGCACCACCCCCGGACCGACCTCCGGCCCGGCGTTCCGGATCGCGTCGACGAACGCCTCGGATCGGGCGGCGTCGGTCGGGTGCGGACCGCGCCGGCCGATGAAGGCGATCCGGCGGTGCCCGAGCCGGCGGAGGTGTTCGATGGCCTCCGTCATGCCGGACCGTGGATCCACGGTGACCACCGGAGCGTCGAGCCCCTCGATCGGCCGCATCAGCTGGACCACCCGGATGCCCCGGTCCATGACGGCCTGCGCATCGGCGGCGCGGGCCGGGCTGTCGGTCAGCATGCCGTCGATGCGATAGCGGCGCACCAGCCTCAGGAGACCCTCCGGCCCGGCCGTTCCGAACTCCTCCGGCTGGGCGACGATCATCGAGTAGCCGCGGGCGACGAGAGCTCGCATCGCCGCGGCGGTGAGCGCGTACGGGATCGCCTGCTCGTACGGCTTCTCGCGGAACGATCGCGGCACGAACAGGATGATCCGGCTGGTCCGTCCCCGGAGCGCCGCGCCGATCGGGTGCGGCGTGTAGCCGAGCTGCGCGGCGGCCGCCAGGACCCGTTCACGGGTGGGTGCCGACAGGCGCGTGCTGCCCTCACGGCCGCTGAGCGCCACGGACACGACGGCCCGTGAGACCCCGGCCAGCCTCGCCACGTCGGCGCTGGTCGGTCCGCGATCGACCTGCCGGGCGCCGTCACGTGGCGCCCGGGGCGACCGTTCGCGGCGGGTCACCGGCTCATCGCCCGCCGCTTCCGGCTCTGCCGTCATCCGGTCACGGCCCCCAGGGTGAGGCCGCCGACGATCCGGCGCTGGGCGAACACGATCGCGATGATCGCCGGGATCGCCGCGACCGTCGTCGCGGCGGCCATCTGGCCGTACAGCACCGCGTTCTCCTGCGCGAACCCGGCGATGCCGACGGGGAGGGTCATCGCCTCGCTGGTCGACGTCACGCTCAACGCGAAGGCGAACTCACGCCACGAGAAGATGAAGGTCAGGATGGCGGCCGCCGCGACGCCGGACCAGGCAAGCGGCAGGGTGACCCGCCGGAAGGTCGTGAACCGGTCCGCCCCGTCGACGGCGGCCGCGTCCTCGATCTCGGCGGGGATGCCGCGGAAGAAGTCGAGCAGGATGAACACCGCGAGCGGGAGGAGGAAGGCGATGTGCCCGAGCGCCACCCCGAACACCGTGTTGTAGATGCCCAGCTCGCGCACGATCGAGTAGAGCGGGAAGATGAACGTGACCGGCGGCATCATCTGGACGAAGATCAGCCAGCCGAGCGCTCCGCGCGTGACCCAGGCGGGCCACCGGTAGCGCGCGAGCGCATGTGCGGCGAGGCCGCCGACACCGACCACGACGAGGGTCGCGATCCCGGCGACGAGGGCGCTGTTGAGGATCAGCCTCGACAGGCTCGAGTCCCCCGAGAACAGGGCAACGTAGTTGTCGGCGATCGGGTTGAAGACCCACGCGCCGGCCGCGATGTCCCGCTGCAGCTTGAGCGATGTCGCCACGGTGAACGCGAACGGGACGACCGTGATCAGGGTGGCGACCATCAGGAACGCGTGGAGGATCAGCGCATCACGCCGCCGGCGGACGGGTGTCATCGGTCGGCACCCGCCTGGACACGGCGGCTGATGGCCGCGTAGCTCGCCACGAACAGGCCGATGATCGCGGCCAGGATCACGGCCAGGAACGCCGCGTAGCCGTAGCGGAACTCCTGGAAGTACAGGTCGAACACCCGCAGGTTGAGCATCTCGGTCGCGGTTCCGGGCCCGCCGCCGGTCAGCACCACCAGCACGTCGAAGATCTTGAAGGCGTCGATCGCGCGCAGGATCACCGCGATGAGGAGGACCGGCCGCAGGAGCGGGAGGACGACCCAGCGGATGACCTGGAGGCGACCCGCGCCGTCGATCTCGGCGGCCTCGAGGACATCCCGCGGCATGTTGGCCAGGGCGGCGAGGAAGATGATGAACAGGAAGCTGGTCGAGTGCCAGACCTCGACGGCCATGACCGACGGGAGCGCCAGGCCGGGATCAGCGAGCCAGGTCGGGCCGGCGATCCCGAGCGCGAGCAGGACCTGGTTGATGGCGCCCGCGTTGTAGTCGAACATCAGCCGCCACATGGTGCCGATGGCCACGCCCGGCAGGAGGAGGGGCAGCAGGAGCAGCGTCCGGTAGACCCCCGAGCCGCGCTGGAGCGTCGATGCCGCCAGCGCGAGCGACAGGCCGAGGAGTGTCTCGGCCGCCACGACCACGGTCGTGAACACGAGGGTGTTGCGGATGGCGGGCATCACGAGGGGATCCCTCGTGATGTCACTGATCCGTTCGCCGAGGGCGAGCGACAGCCCGGCCGACTGATCGAAGACGGCCGTCAACAGGAGCTGCAGGGTGGGATAGGCCGTGAGGGCGGTCACGACCACGACCGCCGGGAGCAGCGAGATGGCCGGGAACGACGAATCGAGCGACAGCCCGCCCAGGCGAGATCGGGCCCGGCGTGGAGCCATCGTGGCGCGCCGGGCCCGGGGCTCGGTCGGGCTCTGCCCGGGCATCGTCACGGGAGTGGCTTCACCTTGTAATCGGCCGCCGTGAGGATCGCCTGGATCTCCTTCGCCGCCTCGGTCAGGGCGGTGTCCGGGTCCGTCTCACCTGCGATCACCTGGCGAATGCGGACGCTCGCGGCGTTGATCAGCTGGGAGCCGGGCGTGAGAGCCGGCGGCACGACCAGCGAATCCAGGCTGTCGAGCGTCGCCTTCATCCACCAGCCGCGTTCGGAATCGCCCGCGAGCTCCTGGTACACGTCGCGCCGGACGGGGATGCCACCGGCGCGCCCCATGTCCAGCTCGGCGTCGTGCCCGACCGCCCACTTCATGAACGTGAGGGCCGCGACCTTCTGCGAGTCGCTGAGGTTCGAGGGAATGCCCATCAGCCAGATCCCCGCGATCGCTCCGTGCTGGCCCGCGACCGCTCCGGGAACGGCGCACGCGCCGATCTTGCCTGCCACGGCCGATTTTGCCGGGTCCTGGAAGTCGGCCGCGGCGGCGGCGACGAGGCCGACCTGGGCGAGGTGGCCGGCACCCATCAGCGAGATGAGGTCCGGCTGCCCGAGATCGGCGAAGTTGGGCGGTCCGTAGGTCCGGCCGAGCCGAATCCAATCGGCCAGCGCCTTGCGTGCCACGTCGTTGGCGATGTCAACGCTCCACTCGTCCGTCGCCGGGTCGAGCGACACGAGGGCCCCACCCTGACTGTACAGGTACGACAGGAAGTCGAAGTCGGGCGGGTTCGTCCGGACGGCAAACCCGTACGTCTCGGGCGGTGCCCCGATCGCCTTGGCGTTGGACTCCACGTCCGCCCACGTCACGGGACAGCTCAGGCCCTTCTGGTCGTACAGGTCCTTGCGGTAGTAGAACAGCTGGATATTGCCGTTGATCGGCAGGCCGTACAGGTCCCCCTGGGCATCGGACGTGCGGCGATCCGCATTCCAGCGGGTGGAGTACCCATACTCGATGATCTGCGGGTCGAGAGTGTACGAGGGATCGATGTCGGTCAGCTTGGAGACCAGCCGCTGGGAGTAGAACTGGCCGTACCACTGCGTGTTCAGCATCAGGATCTGGAACTCGCTGTCCCGCGACTGGACCGCGTTGAGCGACTTCTGGACCATGCCGGTGAACGGCGTGACCGCGAGCGACACCTTGTTGCCGGACTGCTGCTCATAGCTCGCCACCAGCGCCTGGAACGACGGGAGCCACGGTGCCTGCGGCTGCAGGATCGTGATCGGCTCGACGCTGGGAATGGCATCCGGGGCGGCCGAAGCCGAGCCCTGGGTGGTGGGTGAGGCCCCAGCCGGCGTCGTCGCCGGGGCCGAGCTCGGACTCGTGGTTGCCTGCCCGCAGGCGGCCACGACCAGCGCCATCGACAGGGCGGTCACGAGGGCCGCCCTCCCGTGTCGCAATGTGGGCCGTACCATCACGCGATCCTCCTGGCTGTTTCCGGAACCGTTTGGCAACCGTCCCCGGGTTTGCCGGGGCGAGATTATACGTATAATCTACCCGCGTCAATGTGTATCCTTGCGAACCGGATGCGAACCTGGGGAGGCACCTTGAAGCGCAGCATCGATCCGATCCCCTCACGACCGTCGCGGCTGGCGGCAGTGGCGTGAGCGACCCGACATCGACCCCCAAGGACGGGCCGCGGAACGCCATCCTGTTCGTCATCGACAGCCTCCGTCGCGATGCGCTGGGTGCGTACGGCGACTGGATCGCGACACCCGCATTCGATCGGCTGGCGGAGCGGGCGGCCGTGTTCGACCAGGCGTACATCGGATCCTTCCCGTGCATGCCGGCCCGCCGGGAGCTCTGGACGGGCCGCTACGAGTTCCCGTGGCGTGGCTGGGGTCCGCTGGAGGATGACGATGAGCCGTTCCCGGACCGGCTCGCGGTTGCCGGCGTGCTGACCCAGCTCGTGACCGACCACTATCACTACTGGGAGAGCGGGGCGGGCAACTACCATTTCGGGTTCGCGGGCGCGGAGCTGATCCGCGGCCAGGAGAACGACCACTGGCGGGCCGGGCGGGCGCTGCCGGAGCGCTACCCGGCCGACCCCGCGAAGGTGGCCGGCCATGCCCGTCACCCCCAGTCCTTCGAGCGCTACTCGCGGAACGTCGAGGGCCGGCGCTTCGAGCGCGACTACTTCGCGCCCCGGGTGATGCAGTCGGCCACGGACTGGCTGGAGCAGCACCACGACGAAGGACCGTTCTGCCTCGTCGTCGATTCGTTCGACCCCCATGAGCCGTTCGACCCGCCGCCCGGCTACGAGCGCCCGTACCTGGGGTCCGCGTCCGGCGAACGCAACACGTGGCCGACGTACGGCGCGACGGACGGCCAGCGGCCGGAGGACCTGGCCACGATCCGGGCGCTCTATGCCGGCGAGGTCGCGATGGTCGATCGCTGGTTCGGACGGGTGATGGAGACGGTGGACCGGCTGGGCCTCACCGAGTCCACGCTGGTCGTCGTCGTCTCCGACCACGGCCACCTGTTCGGCGAGCACGGGCTCCTGGGCAAGCCGTGGGCCGGCCTGGCCGACTCGAACCTGTACGACGAGCTGGCGCGGATCCCGTTCCTCGTCGCGCATCCGGACGGGCTCGGCGCGGGGCGGCGGATCCCGCAGCTGGTGCAGCCGGTGGACGTCCACGCCACGCTCCTCGACTGGTTCGGCCTGGAGGTCCAACCGGGCACGCACGGCCGGAGCGTGCTTCCCCTGCTGGCCGGCGAGAGCCCCGAATGGCGCCGCTACGCCCTCTACGGCCGGTTCGGCGAGTCGGTCAACATCACCGACGGGCGGTGGACCCTGTTCCGTTGGCCCGACGCAGCGGACAACCAGCCGCTGTACTGGTACTCGAGCCAGGCTCCGCGCTTCATCGGGGCACGGGCGACGGGCGCGCCCGAGCCGGGTGGCCGGTTCCCCGCCGCCGCCGCACGGGGAACGATGCGGAGCGCGCTCTTCGACCGGCAGGCCGACCCGCGGCAGCTCGACGACCGGCTCTCGTCGGAGCCCGCGGAGGCCGCCCGGCTCGAGGACGCCATCAGGACCTTCTTCGACGAGGTCGGCGGGCCGCCGGAGCAGCTCCAGCGCCTGGGACTCGCCCCGGGCCCGTCAGGCTCCACCGACCGCACGGACCCGGCCGACCGAGGCCCCGGAGCGCCGCCCGCGGCCGGTCCCGACCTCGAGCCATGATCGGGGCCTCCGAGCCGGGCTCGCAGGTGGCGAACGCCGGATCGTCGCGGCGGTTGCCGGTCAACATCATGACCAAGCCGATCGGGGCCATCTGCAACCTCGACTGCGCGTACTGCTACTACCTGGACAAGGAGGGCCTGTTCCCGCCCGGCGAGCGCTTCCGGATGTCGGACGAGCTGCTCGAGACCTACGTGCGCCAGTACATCGAGGCCCGCGCGGGCGCGGAGGTCGCGTTCACGTGGCAGGGCGGCGAACCGACCCTGATGGGCCTGCCGTTCTTCCGCCGCGTGGTCGAGCTCCAGCGGCGCCTGGCCCCGCCGGGAGTCCGCGTCACCAACGCCATCCAGACGAATGCCACGCTCATCGACGATGAGTGGGCGGCCTTCCTGCGTGACGAGGGGTTCCTGGTGGGCGTGAGCCTCGACGGGCCACCCGAGATCCACGACGGGTTCCGCGTGGACAAGCACGGCCGGCCGACGTCGTCCGCGGTGGAGGCGGGCCTCCGCCTGCTCCTGGGGGCCGGCGTCGAGGTCAACGTCCTGTGTGTCGTCAATCGCCTCAACGCCCTGCGGGCGCGCGAGGTCTATGCGTACTTCATCGGGCTGGGCGTCCGCCACCTCCAGTTCATCCCGCTCGTCGAGCCGGTCGGCGGCGACCCGGCGACCTTCGAGGCAGCCCGCGGGGGAGCCGGCGTCTCCGGCCGCTCGGTGCTGCCGGATGCCTTCGGGGCGTTCCTGCTCGGGATCTTCGAGGCCTGGATCCGGCATGACGTCGGCCGGGTGTTCGTCCAGACGTTCGAGGAGACCCTCACGAGTGCGCTGGGCCTGCGACCCTCGCTGTGCATCTTCAACGAGGAGTGCGGCCGCGGGCTCGCCATGGAGCACAACGGCGACCTGTTCAGCTGCGACCACTTCGTCGACCCGGCCCACCGCCTCGGCAACATCCGCGAGCTGCCGATCATCGACCTCGCCGCCCTGCCGGAGCAGGCGGCCTTCGGCCGCGCCAAGCGGGAGACGCTGCCCGACCACTGCCGTCGCTGCGAGGTGCGGAGCTTCTGCCACGGCGAGTGCCCCAAGAACCGGATCATCCTCACGCCGGAGGGTGATGCCGGCCTGAACTACCTGTGCGTGGGCTATCGCCGCTACTTCAACGAGGTGCGCCCGTGGCTGGGCCGGCTCGCGGCGCTGCTCCGCCAGGGCCGACCGGCCCAGCTGATCATGGACGAGGTCCGCGCGGCCGATCGCGCCGCCTTCGGTTCGGCCGGTCGCAACGATGAATGCCCGTGCGGCAGCGGTCGCAAGTTCAAGCGCTGCTGCATGGCGGGCTGGACCGCCGGCGAGCCGGTCGGGCTTCCACCCATCCCCCACGGATCCCTCGGGTCCGGCGCCGCGGCGGCGCTTCGATGAGACCGGCCCGCCCCAACGTGCTGATGATCGTGACGGACCAGGAGCGCTACGACATCCTGGGCGCCAACGGCAGCGGCATCTGCCGGACGCCCAGCCTGGACGAGCTCGCCGGCACGGGTGTCCGGTTCGATCACGCCTTCGTGCCGTCCGCCTTGTGCAGCCCGTCACGGGCCTCGATGCTGACGGCCCTCTATCCGCACAGCCACGGGATCCTCAACAACACCCACGGGGACGACGCGCTCCGGACGGAGCTGCCGCCCGGCACCTGGACCTTCCCGGAGGCGCTCGCAGCGGCCGGCTACCGGACGGGCTTCGTCGGCAAGTGGCACGTCGACCGGGAGCTCGGTCCGGGCGAGCGGGGCTTTGCGGACGTCGTCTCGGCCCCCTACAGCGTGGCCCAGGCGGAGGACGACCGGCCGCTCCTGGAGCCGATCGACGTCGCCTTCCCCGGCGAGCGCATGACCATCGCCGGCATCGACCCGCGGCCCATCGAGGAGACGGACACCTGGCGCGACACGAGCGCGGCCATCGCCCTGCTCGAGCGCTACGCGGACGCGGGTGAGCCGTTCTTCCTGCGCCTCGACTACGAGGGCCCGCACCACCCGTACATGCCGCCGGAGCCGTACGCCTCGATGTACGACCCGGGCTCGATCCCGCCCTGGCCCAACTTCACGGAGGCCGAGGCCACCAAGCCCGCCGCGCAGCGTCGCCTGCGGGCCCAGCGGGGAGTCGAGGGGCTCGGCTGGGCGGACTGGCAGCCGATCGTCGCACGCTATTTCGGCTTCATGACGTTCATCGACGCGGAGATCGGTCGCCTCCTCGAGCGGCTGCGGGCGCTGGGGCTGGAGGACACGACGATCGTCGTCCACACCTCGGACCACGGCGACATGACCGGCTCGCACGGCGGCCAGTTCAACAAGGGCCCGCTGATGTACGACGAGCTGTACCGGGTGCCGCTCATCATCCGCGACGGGCGGCCGGGCGCCCGGCGGGGCGTCGTCTCATCGCTCGTCAGCACCCTCGATGTCGGCCCGACGATCCTCGATCTCGCCGGTGTCCCCGTGCCGCCCGGCCTGCACGGGGAGAGCCTGGCGCCGTGGCTCGCCGTGGCGCCGCCACCCGCCGAGCCGCCGTCACCCGCCGAGCCGCCGTCACCCGCCGAGCCGCCGTCACCCGCGGTGGCGGGCGGCCCGGGCGTGGCGCGCGACGCCGTGTTCGGCGAATACCACGGCGAGGAGTGGGGCCTCTACTCGCAGCGGATGGTGAGGACGGAGACGGCGAAGTACGTCTACAGCCCGCACGGGATGGACGAGCTGTACGACCTCCGGCAGGACCCGTACGAGCGGCAGAACCTCATCGACGACGAGGCCTGCCGGCCCCTCGCCGAGGCCCTCCGTCGTCGCCTCGCGGACTGGATGGTGGCGACCGGCGATCCGCTCGGTCGGTGGGCGCGCCGCGTCCTGTGAAGCACGAAACCCGCCGCGTCCCGTGAGGCGCCACCAGGCGACCCCTCCCGGGTTTGACGCCGAAGCGCCAACCCTACCGGTGGAGGGGGCGTTCGGACCCGGCCGGCACCGGGCCGGCCGGCGGGTCAATCGTCGGACCCTCGCCGTTCGACGCTCGCGACGACGAGTCGGTGCGCGCCATCGCCTCGCCGGCCACGATGACGCGGCCGAGCAGACGATGGAGATCGGCCAGCTCGGCGTCGGTCAGGTCGTCGAGCACCGCGCGGAACCCCTCGCGCCGAACGCCGAGGATCTCGTCGATCAGGCGCGTGCCCTCGGCGGTCAGGCTTGCCTCGACCATCCGCCGGTCGAGCTGCGAGTGGACCCGCTGGACCAGGCCGTGGTGCTCGAGCCGATCGACGATGCCGGTCGCGGACGCGTTCCGCGAGGCCATCCACTCGGCGATCCGGTGCATCGGCACCGGCCCGAACCGGCGGAGCTTCATGAGCAGCTGGACCTGCGCGATCGTCAGGTTGATCTCGCCCCAGGCCGGCGGCGCAAGGTACGTCCGCAGCCGAAGGATCGCCGACAGGTCGTCGATGGCCTGCTCGACGGGGGCGCGATCGGCGCGATCGGCACCGTCCGTGGCCCGGCTCATCTCCGTCAGCCAGCCCCGTCGCTGGTCGCCGGCGGCGTCGCCAGCCGGGGGCTCGCCTGGGGCGGAACGTCCGTGTCGTCCTCGAGCGGTTCGTGGTCCGAATCGGACTGGCCGAGCTCGAGCAGCAGGTCCCGTCCGGCCTCCTCGGCCTGGAACCGCGTGTGCCGCCGGAGAGGGACCTCCCGGAGGAACAGGACCGCCACGAAGGCGATCACGACCAGCGGCAGCGCGGCGACGAAGACGTTGTGGATCGCCGCGGCGAGCGCCTCACGAACCACGGCGACGATCGGCGCGGGAAGCTGGGCGAGCTGCGTCGGATCGAGCAGCGCACCGGCGCCCTGTCCGGCGCCCGCCGTCGCCAGCTGCGCCATGGCCTCGGGCGGCAGCCGCCGGGGAAGCTCGTCGCGCAGGCTCTGGGTCATGACCGTCCCGAGCAGCGCGATCCCGACCGTGCTGCCGATCGAGCGGAAGAGCTGCGTCGCGGCGGTCGCGATGCCCATGTCGCGGTGCTCGACGCTGTTCTGGACGATGAGGGTGAACGTCTGCTGGACCATCCCGAGGCCGAGGCCCAGGAGGATCATGTTGCGGATGACGACGCCGGTCGTGGTGGTCGCGTCCATCTGGGCGAGCAGCAGGAAGCCGATCCCCAGCACCGCCACGCCAGCGACCACCGCCAGCTTGTAGTGCCCGGTCCGGCTGATGAGCTGGCCGTTGATGACGCTCGCGACGACGAGGCTCAGGCTCATCGGGATGAGCAGCGCGCCCGAGTTCGTTGCGCTGTCGCCGGTCACGCCCTGGATGAACACGGGAATGAAGTAGATCGCTCCGAACATGCCCATCGCGACCGAGAGACCGGCGATGTTGGACAGGGTGAAGGTCGGGTTCCGCCACAGGTGCAGCGGCAGGATCGGCTCCTCGGCGCGCGACTCGATGACGACGAACGCCCCGATCGCGACGACTGCGACCGCGTACAGCCCGATGATCTCGGCCGATCCCCACGGATACTGCGACCCGCCCCAGACCGTGGCCAGCAGACCCGACGTCAGGCCGATCGACAGCGAGATGATGCCCGGGTAGTCGATCGCGTGCGGGCGCCGGACGTGCGGGATGTGCATGAACGGCACGATGAACGCGAGCGCCAGCAGGCCGACTGGCACGTTGACGAAGAACAGCCAGCGCCACGTCGCGTTGTCGGTCAGGTAGCCGCCCACGAACGGCCCGATGACCGACGACAGGCCGAACACGGCGCCGATGAGTCCCTGGTACCGGCCCCGCTCGCGAGGCGAGACGATGTCGCCGATGATCGCCTGGGACAGCGGCATCATGGTGCCCATCCCGACGCCCTGGACCACGCGCGCGAGGATGAGCGCCTCGAACGACGGGGCGAGCCCGCTCATCACCGAGCCGACCAGGAACACGACGATGCCGCCGACGTAAAAGGGCTTCCGGCCGTAGAGGTCCGACAGCTTGCCCGCGATCGGCACCACGACCGTCGAGGCGATCAGCGCGGAGACCGCGATCCAGCTGTAGTGCTCGAAGCCGCCCAGCTCGGCCACGATTCGCGGCATCGCCGGCGCGACGATCGTCTGGCTGAGCGACGAGAGCAGCATGCCGAGCATCAGGCCGGCGAAGATGCGGCGGACGTTCGGGGCGGAAACGGTCGCGGGGGCGCTCATCGGGTCAGGTTGTGCGGTCCGCGGCCGCAGGCCGGCTCGGGCCGCAGGCCGGCTCGGCCTCGAGGATGCCCTGGAGGTCCTCGAAGGCCAGCACCAGCCGGCGCCGCTCATCGGGCTCCAGTCGGCCCAGCATCTGTTCCAGCGCCTCGGTCACGACCTGGGCGCCGCGTTCGAGCTCCGCCCGGCCGACCTGGGTGAGCACGAGCCGCACGGCGCGGCGATCGGTGGCATCGGCCGCACGAACGACGAGGTGATCCGCCACCAGGCCGTCTGCGAGGCGGGTCACGGCCGCCGGCGACAACAGGATCCGCGAGGCGAGCTCGCTGCTCCTGAGCGGCCCCGCCTCGAGTGCGTGAAGCGCCTTGAACTGGTCGACCGAGATCGCGCTACGTTCGCGGAGACGGCGTCCGAGATGGCGGGTGAGCGGCGTGAGCACAGCAAGGACCAGGCCGGCGATCTCGCTGTCGCCAGGCTGCGCGTGGGGCTCGTCGGAAGATCTCATTGCAGACTGCAATAATATCTGCCATCGATCTCATCTGTCCATGCTTCCGCCGCGTTCGCGGGCAGCTTTGACGATCGTTCTCCCCTTCTCCACCCGCTCGTCAGCCAAGCAGGGCGTCGTTGTGCGGCCGGCGGCGCTGAGGGAGGCCGCGCAGCTCAGCCTCGACGGCGAGATCGAGCGCATCGAGAGCTCGGATATTCCTGGCCGATCACGATGAATCTCCCGCACGCGGCGGCGCACATCGCGGTCGTCAATCCTTCCTCGGCGCCCCACGCGAGGAATGGTCCCGGCCCATGAACGTGTTCGCCCATGCGCTTGTGCGGCGCAAGCGATTGTCGGTGATGACCGGCGGCCGCATGAGCATCGTCAGCTCTTCGCCGAACGGCTTGAGCCGGTCGTAGGCAAGCCCCCAGACGCACGGCTGGTCGGCCGCCTCGCACTGGCCGTCGTGAGACCCGCCGCATGGCCCGTTGCGCTGGTTCTTGACGCATTTCGACTCGGGGCACAGGTACGCCACGTCGGGCAACGAGCAATCGCCGCAGTCTCGACAGTCGTACAGCGGCACCTTGGCCGCCTGTTCGAACACATGGAGCGGGCGACCGAGATGCGCCCGCTCCGCGGCGCCGTAGAGTCGAGCGAGGGAGGCGAAGAGCGGCGCGGCGGGGTCGAACACGGGCTCGTGCACGGCTCGGTTGACCTTGTACGTGATCGGCACACGACGCCGCGCCCGCCGTCGAGCACCCCGTTTGCGCGACGCCAGGTAGCGGCGATTCACCTCGTCGCTGTTGAGTCCCGTCGCACCATCGGGCTCGAAGTAATAGAAGGTGGCCGCCTCCGCGAACTGCAGTTCCGGCGCGAACAGGCGCCAGTCATCGGGCGCGAAGCCCTGGGCGATCTCGAGGATCCGCGCGATCTCGGTCGCCTCCCGGTGGCCCGACAGGTAGACGCCGGTGAACCCGAGGCCGCGGGCGATCGCGACCTGCTTCGCGGCGAGCTCCAGGAAGAACGCCCTGCCCTTGTCGGGCGACGCCGCCTGACGCTCGACGAGCGCCAGCAGCGTGTCGGACACGACGCAGCCGGGCACCGCCCCGGCGTGAAACGCCCGGGCGACGGTCCGGTTGAGGATGTACGCGCTCGCGACGACCGGGACCGCGAGACCACGGAGGCGCAGGTAGCGGAGCAGCTCGTCGAGCTTGCGCGCATCGTAGCCGACTTGGGTGATTGCCATCTCGGCGCCCGCCCGGACCTTCGCCTCGAGCTTGAGGTACTGGGGGAGAAGCTCGCGCTCCTCGCGCTTGAACGGGTTGACCGCGGCGCCAAGGTGAAAGCCACCCGTCTCGGACGGCCCGCCAATCTCGCGGTACATCGTGAGCAGACCGACCGAGTCAAGGTCGAACACCGGCCGCGACAGCCCTTCGTAACCGTCGACCGGATAGTCGCCTGAGACTGCGAGCACGTTGCGCAAGCCGTGGCTGAGGAGCGCCCAGGCGAGGCTCTGGAGACCGCCCCGGCTCCGGTCGCGGCAGGCGACGTGGACGATCACCTCCTGACCCCGGGCGACGAACTCTTGCGCAAGCGTTTCCGGTGGGATCATCGGATGACCACCGGCGTTGTCAGTGATGCTGATGGCGCCCACCCGTCGGTCCGCTGCCAGTTCCTGGGCCGAAGCGAGGGCCGTCGCCCCGTGCGGATCCCCAAGCGGGCCACGCCAGGGCACAAGCTCGACGATCGCGGTGAACGCGGTCGGGTCCGACAGCTGGGCGCGGAGGTCGCGCCGTGGGTCCTTGGTGCTCATACGGCATATACCGGGGTCGGCTGGCCGATCGGCGTGAGGCGCATCCCGTCGACGAACCGCTCAAAGAAGTCCATCTCGGCCTCGAGCTCGACGTGCTCGATCCGGGCCACGAGCGCCGCAATTTCCGTCCGCCTCGTGACGGACAGCAGTAGGTCGCGGGCACCCTGCGCCGCCGCGTTGCCGACCCGGGTCACCCGTTCGGGGGGACCGGCGGCAGCAGGCCGATCGCGGTCCCGTGGTGGACGTCAAGCGAGGCGGCGAACCCGCCCGCAAGGATGACCTGCGCGAACTCGTCGACCTGCAGGCCGAGCCTGCGCGCCAGGATCTCGATGCCGGCCGTGGTCGCTGCCTTGGCCTGGACGAGCGCGCTGACATCGGCGCCGGACAGGCTGATCCGCGGCTCAGGGACAAGATCGATCCTGGTCCGTCCAGCATCGAACGTGCCGTCGTCTCGAAGATAGCCTGCCGCCCGGCTGGCAGCGAGCACATCGATGAGTCCAGAACCGCAGATTCCCTCGGGGCTCCCGCCTCCGATCGTCTGCCAGGCGAAGCCGCTGCCGGTCCAGCGGATCGCCTCGATCGCGCCATCGGCGGCGACCATGCCGCAACCGATGCCGCCACCCTCGAAGGCAGGGCCGGCTGGACTGGACGCCGCGACGATGCGTCGTCCATCGCTCGCGACGAGCTCGGTGTTGGTGCCGATGTCAATGAGCAGCCAGGGACGAGCGAGGGTGTCGACCCCGGTTGCCACGAGATCGGCGGCGAGGTCGGCACCGACGTGGCTCCCGACGAGCGGGACCCCGACGATCCGCCCGTGAGGATGGATGAGCAGCCCGAGCTCGTGGCCGGCCCGCTCTATCCCCGAGGTTGCTGCCCGACCCTCGCGCACTTCGACCTCGGTCGTCGATCGGAACGGCAGGTGGCCCAGCGGTGCGACCGGCAGTCCGAAGAACAGGTCGCGCATCGTCGGGTTGCCGACGACGATCGCCTCCGCGACCGCATGGCGATCGATCCCTAGGGCGCGGTATGCGTCGATGAGCTCTCGATTCAGCATCCGCCGCAGGCTCCGGCGGAGCTCGCCCGGCTGCTCCGCCTCGTAGGCGATCCGGGCGATGACGTCGCTGCCGCCAAAGCGCTGCGGGTTCTCGAACGCGAACGTGCGTAGGGTGGCGCCGCGCTCGAGATCGACGAGCTGGGCGACGACGGTCGTCGTCCCGATATCGAGCGCGAGCCCGAGGAGGGCCCCCGCATAGCGATCAAACGGCATGCCAAGATATCGCACGAGGTCACCGTCCCGCGTCGCGGCGGGATCGAACCGGTCCGAGCGGAGCGAGTGCGAGTGCGAGTCGGATCCGGTCAGGATCCGGAGTCGACGTTGCAGGAGCGCGAACTCGACGTCCACGTCGGTGCGCTGGACGACGGCTTGGCAGGCGAGCCGGAAGCCATGGGGGAGAAGCGCCTCGGGCGGCGTCCGGGGACCGAGCGACGCCTCACCGGCCCGGATGTGGACGATACACTCACGGCAGCGCCCACTTCGTCGGCACGATGAGGGAACACCGACGGCGAGTTCCGTTGCCTCATCGAACAGCGAGCGCCCGATCTGCAGTGGATACCGCGCGGCGTCGAAGACGAGGTCGCCCATGGCTGGTCAGTGCTCCGTCGCTCGAAGGATCGAACCGTCGTATCGCATCGTCCGGCCGCTCTCCGAGGGGTCTCGTCGGAGGATAGCATTGTGGTCGACCGGTGGCCCACTTGTCTTGGGCTCCAAGTCCGAGGCCCAGGGGGTTGGCACTTGACGCATCAGGGACGTCAGTTCGGGTTCAGGCTCCGTGCTCGGCCACCCGGTGCCCGGCGAGGTCCTCGATGATCGTTATCAGCCCCGAGTGATCGAGATCTCCGCGCCCGGCGACTCTCATGGCGACCATCAGCTGCTCGACTTCGGCCGTGGCCGGCAAGACCACGCCCGTCTCGCGCGCGAGGTCGAGGGCGTTGCGCAGGTCCTTGAGGTGCAGCCTGGTCCGGAAGCCGGGCTCGAAGTGACCCTCCAGCATGTTCGTGCGGCGCAGTTCCGCGACCTTCGTCGCGGCCAGACCACCCTGGAGGACGTCCAGGATACGGCCAGGTTCGACTCCGGCTTTGGAGCCGAGCACCAACGCCTCGGAGATCGCTTCGATCACCACCGCGACGACAACCTGGTTGCAGACCTTGACGACCTGGCCGGCGCCGGCCGGCCCGACGTGCACGATCGTCCTGCCGAGCACCTCGAAAATCGGTTGCGCCCGACGGAACGCCTGCTCCGTACCGCCGACCATGATCGACAGCGTGCCCGCGATCGCGCCCTGGTCACCGCCGCTTACCGGCGCGTCGAGCATGTGGGCACCGGCCGCCTCCGCCCGGGTCGCCAGCTCCCGTGCGACCCGAGGCGCGATCGAGCTCATGTCGATGGCCAGCCATCCTGGACGCAGGGCCTCGAACGCGCCGTTGACTCCCAGGTACGCCTCCTGAACCTCGGGTGAGTCCGGGAGCATCGTGATGAGCGTGTCACACCAGGCAGCGACTTCGTTCGAGGACTCGGCTGGCCGAGCGCCCTCGGCCGCGAGGTCTGCGACCGCGTCCCGATTGACGTCATGGACGATGAGCTCGAAGCCCGCGCGGAGCAGGTTGCGCGCCATCGGCCGGCCCATGATCCCGAGGCCGACCAGTCCGAGCCGAGGGCGAGAGTCGGACATGCCAGTCATCTGCCGTTCCTTGCCGCGATCTCGTCAAGGACCTCGCCAAGGCCCTGCCGAAAGGCAAAAACCGGCGATCCAGGGTTGGTCGGGGCATACTCGAGACCGATGTCGTCCGCATAGCCGACCGCGTCCAGAGCGCGGAAGATCTCGGCGAAGTCGAGTTCACCCGTTCCTGGTTCGTGGCGACCGGGCAGGTCGGCGATCTGGACATGCCCGATCCGGCCGGCGGCCTGCCGGACAGCCGCTACGGGATCGTCTCCCGATCGAGCGACGTGGTACGCGTCGAACAGGATCTTGACGTTCGGGCGCGAGACATCGTCGATCAACTCGAGCGCGGTTTCGACGTCAGGCAGCAGATACCCCGGTGTCTCGTGGACGTTGAGCGGCTCCACGAGTACGGTGACCCCCATCGCGGCGGAGGCGTCCGCGGCGAACGAGATCGACTCCCGCAGTAGTGCTCGCTGGCTGGCTCCGTCCGCTGCCGAGTCCGCCTTGCCGGCCAACGCGTTGAGTTTCGCGCACCCGAGTCGTTCGGCAAGCGAGAGCGCACGCGGCACGTTGGCCCGAAATTCCGCTGCTCGAACCGGGTCACCCGCGAGTCCGCGGTCGCCCGCTGGAAGATCGCCCCCGTCAAAGTTGAGCATCGCGACGCGGACCCCGGCACGCTGAACAGCCTCGACGACCTGATCCTCTGTCAGGCCCGCGGCGAACTCGGACCGGGGCCACCAGAACTCGACGCGATCGAATCCCGCCTGCGCGGCATCATCGAAACGACCCAGAAAGGGCGTACGCGAGAAGAGCATCGAGAGATTGGCGACGAGGCGCATGATTAGACTCCCATTCGGCACGATCGCGCATCCACGGCGGACGACGTCACGACGGAAGATGGGGCGCACGTCCAAGCTGGTCTACTGGTCAACCACTATACCATCAGCGCACAGCACTGGGAGGGTGAGAATGGCGCGCCCAAGGGTCACGACTCCGGGACTTGAGCCGATCGCACCGCGAGAGGCACCTTCGACGGAGGTCACCCGCCACCTTCTCGATTATCTGCTGGCCGGCCATGTAAAGGCCGGCCAGCAGATCCCTTCGGAGCGCCAGCTCGCGGCACAACTTGGGGTCGGACGCTCCGCGGTCCGCGATGCCATTCGCCCGCTGCTCCTGCTCGGGGTGGTCGAGGCTCGTCAGGGCGACGGCACGTACCTCCGACAGCCCGAGTCGAGCCTGCTGCCGCAAGTGGTCGAGTGGGGCCTCCTGCTCGGAGAGCACGCGACCATCGACCTCATCGAGGCGCGCACCTATATCGAGGTTGCATTGGCTGAGCTGGCAGCGCGTCGGCGAAGCGACAGGGACCTCGAACAGATGGAGACGAACTTGCGCCAGATGGCAACGCCGAAGGTCTCCGCAGCCGAGTTCAATGAGGCAGATCTTGCCTTCCACCTCGCCGTCGCCCAGGCGTCCGGGAACACGGTGCTGTTCGGTGCCATGGCGAACATCAGGACATTGCTGCGGGTCTGGATCACGCGCGTGACGGCGGCTTCACCGAGCACGCAGCGGTCGTACGAGGAACACGTCCCGATCTTCGAGGCGATTCGTGCGTCTGACCCGGTAGCCGCCGCGGGCGCCATGCACGCCCACATGGAGTCGGCGCGGGCTCGACTGACCGAGACGTTGGGATCCGATGAACGTCTGCCGCTCCCCGAGTAGCGCGTGGTGGATGGCGTCACCGAGGCGAGCGCGGGCAATTCGCACGTGATCGCGATCGACGGGGTCGCGTACACGTGGACCGAGTGGCCCACGGCTGACCCGCGATCCGAGTGGAGCCATCATGGGCTGGCCGTCCTGGCCGATGCTTCTGTGGCGACGTTCTCACAGGCGACGCGCGAGCTCGTGCTCTCGGACCCCGACGGCGTCGAATGTGCTCGACACCCGGTCCCCGCGGTGTTGGCCCACGGCATCACGGCGGCACGCTGGCGGGGAGCACCCGCCCTCTGGATCGCGGACATCGGGGCGCTCCGGCAGGTCGTCGACGGGCGGGTCGAGACGCGCATCAGCGCGCCGCAGGTCATCGCTGTCGACCTCGGCGGGCGACCGCTCGCGACCCTGGACCGTCCCCCCGAGCAGCTATATGCGGGCGGATCCTACATGCCGACAGGCGTGGCCGTGGACGACGGCCCACAGGGCACCGGGGAGATCTGGGTCGCGGACGGCTACGGACAGAGCCTGGTCCACCGCTATACCGCCGACGGTTCCTATCGCTCGACGATCGACGGCACCTTGGGGGCCGGTCGAATTCGACTGCCCGCATTCGGTCTTCGTCGACCGCCGCGCCACCGACCCGGTCGTGCACGTTGCGGATCGCGGGAACCGCCGCATCCAGGTCTTCGACCTCGACGGTGCCTTCGTCCGGAGTTACGGTTCCTCGTTCCTTCGGGCGCCGAGCGCCTTTGCGCCGATCGGCGACAAGCTGCTGGTCGGGGATCTACACGCGCGCCTGACCCTCGTCGACGCTGACGACCGGCTTGTCGCCCACGTAGGTGACGGTGGTGACAGCCACGCTGAACCGGGCTGGCCGAACGCCATCGTTGCGGCGGATGCGATCGTGGCGCGCCGATCGACCCCAGGCGCCTTTGGCAGCCCCCACGGTCTGGCAACGATGTCGGACGGGACCATCATCGTGGCCGAGTGGCGGCTCGGCGGCCGCATCGTGGCACTTCGGCCCGTCTCCGGAACCCAGCCGGCCCGACGTCATCCTGCTGCAAGACCGGGGGCCGGTCGGTCAGCCCCCTGAGACGCGCCCGAGGCCCGTCCGATCACACCCTCAGGTCGGCGATCCGATCGCTCAACGCGATCAGGAACCTCGCTCCGTCCGCGCCATCAGCCACACGATGGTCGAAGGTCAGCGAAACGTGGGCCGGGCGCCCGGCGACATCCGGGCCCGCGATCCGGCCGATCCCGAGAACCGCCGACTGGGGTGGCGTGATGATCGGGGTGAAGGTGTCGATCCCGAGCCCACCGAGGTTCGTGATCGTGAACGTGGCCTCGGCAACATCGGACGGCACCGACCGGCGCTCCCGAGCGCGCGATACCATCTCGGTGAGCGCGGCATCAAGGTCGATGGGGGACCGCGTGTCCGCGTCGCGCAGGACGACCGCGATAAGCCCGTAGGGGGTATCGACGGCGATCGCGACGTTGGACCGGGGATGGACGGCCACCGCCTGATCCTCGGCAAGCCAGGTGCCGTTCAGGAGGCCGTGCTCTGCGAGAGCCCGGCCCGCCGCCGCCGCCAGCAGCGCGTCGATGGACAGCTTGTGGTCGCTTGCCGCCTCGTGGTGGGTTCGAACCTCAAGGAGCCGAGCAAGCGGGAGGGTCCGGTGAAGCGTGACCGCCGGGATGGTCTGCCAGGCCTCGGTCATCCGCCTGGCGACCACGCGACGCACACTCGACAGCCGCCGGATCTCGTCCGTTGCGCCGGGCGAGTCGAGCGGAGCCGCCGATCCGGTTGCAGCCCGGAGGCCATCCGGCCTAGCCATCGGCGAGGACGGCGCCAACCTTCCTGGTCGCGGCCCGGATCGCTGCCCGAGCGATCGCATCGGCCGTGAGGCCGAGGCGCTCCAAGAGGTCGAGATACGGGCCCGATGTCGCAAAGATGTCCGGAATCCCGACGCGCTCGAGTGGGACCGGCCGTGCTCCGCTCACGACCTCGGCCACGGCTCCGCCAAGCCCGCCGATGATGGAGTGCTCCTCGGCCGTCACGAGCGCCCCGGTCTCGTTCGCGGCCACCAGCACCGCGTCGAGATCGAGAGGTTTGATCGTGTGGATTTCGAGAACCCGGGCATCGATCCCGCGCGCCGCGAGGAGATCGGCAGCCTCGAGGCAGGGGCCGAGCATGATGCCCGTCCCGATCAGGGTGACGTCCGTGCCGGGGCGGTGGAGGACCGCCTTGCCGATCTCAGGCGCGTAGCTGTCGTCGAACAGGACGGGGACCTCGTTCCGGTTCAGGCGCACGTACACCGGGCCCGGCCAATCCGCGATCGCCGGCAGCAGCTTCTGGACGGCAACCGCATCCGCAGGTGACACGATCGTCATCCCCGGCAACGAACGCATGATGGCGATGTCGCTGATCGCCTGATGGGTCGGGCCGTCGTAGGAATCCGACACACCCGCGTAGGCACCCATCAGCTTGACCGGCACACCGCCGTAGCAGCAGTGGGTCCGGATCGCCTCGATGGCACGGGTGGCCAAGAGGAACGCGAACGTGTTCGCGAACGGCACGAGTCCTTCGCTGGCGATGCCGACGGCGACGTCGACCAGGCAGGGCTCAGCGATCCCGACATTGAGGAACCGGTCGGGGAACACTTCGCCGAAAAGTGCACTGAAGTCGGAGTTGGACACGTCGGCGCTCAGCACGACGATGTCGTCGCGGGACCGGCCGAGGTCGACGAGCGCCTCCCCGTAGGCTGCCCGCATGGAACGGTTTACCGTCATGGCCCGGTGTCCCTCATGAGTTCGGCCAATGCCTGTTCGTACTGCGAACGGTTCGGGACAGTCCCGTGCCAGCGATGGTCGTACTCCATGAAGCTCACTCCACGACCCTTCGTCGTGCGCGCCAGGATCACCGACGGCACGGCGTGAATGTCGTCCGCGCGATCGAGCGCGTCGAGGATCTCGCGCACGTTGTGGCCGTGGACCTCCTGGACGTGCCAGCCGAACGCCCGCCACGTGTCCTCGATCCGCCCCATCGGCATCACGTCGGCGGTCGCCCCCGTCTGCTGGATGCCGTTCACGTCGACGACCACCGTCAGGTTCCCAAGGCGATACTTGGACGCGGCCATGGCGCCCTCCCATACGAGGCCCGCGTCGAGCTCGCCATCCCCCAGCAGGACGTAGACGCGCGCTGCCGAAGCCCGCGCCGACGGGGCCGAGCGGGCCGACGGCTTGGGAACCATGCGCGCGACCGCCCAGGCCATGCCGACGCCCACCGCGACCCCGTGCCCGAGGGGGCCGGCCACCATCTCGATCCCGGGCAGTTTGCGGTCCGGATGACCCTCGAGGCGCGTCGGAAAATGCCGGAAGGTCTCGAGCTCCGCACGTGGAAAGTAGCCCCGGTGGGCGAGCGCCGCGTAGAGCAATGGGGCGGCGTGACCCTTCGACAGCAGGAAACGGTCGCGTTCCGGCAGGTCGGGTCGTGAGGGATCCAGGTGGAGGTGATGGAAGTACAGTGCCGCCACGATCTCCGCGGCGGAGAAGCTGCCGCCGAGGTGGCCCGACTGGGCCCGGTACACCATCTCGAGGACCTCGACCCGAAGTCGGGTGGCCGACTTCGACACCATCTCTATCAGTGCGTCGGTGTGCTGGTGCACGAGTGAGGCTCCACCGTTATAGGTCCACCGGTCAACCACAATATCACGTCGCGGATCCGCGGCAGCCGGAATCTCGTCACGTGCGCGGGATGAACTGGCGGAGATGCTCGATCGCCTGCCGGGCGGCGATGTCGGGCGTGGGCATCGGGAGGATCTCGACGCCGACGTCACCCCGGTATCCGATGCGGTCGAGCGCCGCGAACACGGCAGCGAAGTCGAGGTGCCCCTGTCCCGGCGCCCACCGGTTGCTGTCCGCCACCTGGATGTATCCGATCGCGTCGTGCGCAGCCTCGAGGCTGGCCACGATCGAGACGTCCTCGATGTTCATGTGGAACGTGTCCGGCATGAGCCGGACGTTGGGCCGACCGATCCGCCTCACCAGGGCCAGCCCGTCCGGCACCACGCTGTTGATGAAGTTGATCTCGTATCGGTTGACAGGTTCGAGCACGATGTCGATGCCAAGGACGGCGGCGAACTCGGCGCAGTCGGCGATACCGTCGACGAATTGCGACGCGGCGTCCTCGATCGACTCCCCAGCCGCAACGAAGCCCCGGACGCGGCCGATGTTCACCCGGGGTGCCCCGAGCGGACCGGCGATCGCGATGAGGCCCTTCAGGAGCGAGATCGCACGTCGCCTCACACGATGGCTGGAACTCGTGAGCCAGACTCGCCGCTCGGCAAACACTCGACCCGTCGAGATCGCCGCGACACCCACGTTCGCATCGTCCAGCACTCGGCGAAGTGCGGTGGGGTTCACGTCGCGGGGGCCCGACAAAGCGAGCTCGACCGCGTCGTACCCGAGGACGCTCGCCTTGGCGATACTGACCTCGAGCCGATCCCGGAATACGACGAACGCCGAAGGTTCGGCCTCCGCCGGCGCTATCGCCAGGGCGACTCTCATCGACTGGCCGGCTCGGCCGCGGCAGCCGGTCGGGCGAGCGGGGGCGTCAGGAGCCGGCTCACCTGTCGGAGTGCGAGCTCCGGGCTCGAGAGCACCGGCACTCTGACCGTCGCGTCGGCGGCGAGGGCACATGCGCGTGCCATGGATGCCTGCGCGAGCACGACGACGTCGGCCCCCACCGCTGCATCGGCAATCGCCTGGGCGACCAGGCGATCATGGGCCTCGTCATCGCCGCCAAGGAGGGCGGAGAGCGCATCTGCGACGATGACGGCTGTGATGTCGACTTCGCGCCCGGCACGAGCGGCCTCGGCAAGGATCAGCGCCTTTGACGGCTGCAGGGTGGTGTGGTTCGTGGCGATCAATGCGACTCGCGGCCCGGCCATGACGGCTTCCGCGGCCATGGCCTCGTCGATCTTCACCACAGGGATGGTGAAATCCCCGCGGACGGCGTCGACAAGCATGGAGGTTGTGGAGCACGTCACGAGCACCGCGTCCGCATCGATGCTCACGGCCACCGCGATATGGCCCGTCAGTCGCTGCATGTCGGTTGGCCCACTACCCCCGCGTCGGGTGATGCGCTCGAGCAGTGGCTCGTCAAGGATATGGAACGTCTTGACGCGAGGCAGGACCGTGTCGCACAGCCTGGTGAATTCGTCGATTAGCGGGGCGACGGTGTGGACGAGCACCAGGGTCCCCTCAGGCTCACCACCATGAGACTCCACTGTGCGCCTTCTCCTATCTGGTCGACCGGTGCGCCACAGAGTATCATAGAAACCCAGAGCACAAAGCCCCGGCGTCGGAGGTGAGCCACATGGAACTGAGTGTCGACACCCTGCTCGAGATGTACCGACGGATGGTGCGGATCCGTCAGTTCGAGATCGCAGCCACCAACCTGTTCAAGCGGGGCCAGCTGAAAGGCACCGTCCACACCTACATCGGCATGGAAGCGTCCGGCGTCGGCGTCTGCATGGCGCTGCGGACGGACGACCTGATCGCCGGTACGCATCGCAGCCACGGCCACAACATCGCGAAGGGTGCCGACCTCGACCGCATGATGGCCGAGCTGCTCGGCAAGGAGACGGGGTACTGCAAGGGCCGCGGCGGTTCGATGCACATCGCCGCCTTCGAGACGGGCAGCCTCGGGGCGCTCGCGGTCGTCGCGAGCGGCATCCCGCTCGCGGTCGGCGCGGCCCTCGCCTTCCAGATGCGCGGCGAGGACCGCGTCGCAGTCCCCTTCACCGGCGACGCCGGCAGCAACACGGGCAACTGGCACGAGGGCCTCAACATGGCCGCGGCGTGGGACCTGCCCGTCGTCTTCGTCCTCGAGAACAACCAGTACGGCGTGTCGACCCGGATCGACGACATGACGAAGATCCACGACCTGTCGCTGCGAGCGGCCGGCTACGGGATCCCCGGCGTGCGAGTCGACGGCTTCGACGTCCTGGCCGTCCACGAGGCGGCGACCGCCGCGGTCGCTCGCGCGCGGGCCGGCGAGGGACCGACCCTGCTGGTCACCGAGAGTTACCGGGTCGACGGCCACTACGCCGGCGAACCCGAGGTCTACCGCGACAAGGCGGAGGTCGCCGAGTACCGGGCCAAGGATCCGATCGCTCGTTTCCGCGCGCGGGTCACCGAGGAGGGGCTCGTCGATCCCGCCGACCTCGACGCGATCGACGCGGAGGTCGCCGCCGCGATCGAAGACGCCCTCAGCTTCGCCCGACAGGGCTCGGAGCCGGACCCGGCGACGGCACTCGACTTCATTTACGCATAGGTGGTGTCGACGATGACGACCCAGACCCGTGATGCGACCTCGCTCGGCGCGTCGGCCCCGGTGATGTCGCCGAACCTCATCCGCCAGGTGCCGGACGGCGTCGAGGCGCGTGAGCTCAGCTACCAGGAGGCGATCCGCGAGGCACTTCGCGAGGAAATGCTGCGCGACGAGCGCGTCTTCCTCATGGGCGAGGACATCGCGAAGCACGGCGGCGCATTCGGGGTGACCCGGACCCTGTTCGACCAGTTCGGTGGGGAGCGCGTTCGCAACACGCCGATCTCGGAGAACACGATCGTCGGGGCCGCGACCGGCGCGGCCCTCGTCGGGATGCGCCCGGTGATCGAGATCATGTTCGCCGACTTCGCCGGCCTGGCGATGGACCAGATCGCGACCCAGGCTGCCAAGATCCGATTCATGACCGGCGGACAGGGCACCGTCCCGTGGGTGCTGCGCATGCCGCAGGGCGGCGGCGCCGGCAAGAGTACGGCGGCCCAGCATTCGCAGAGCCTCGAGGTCTGGTTCGCCCACATCCCGGGCCTCAAGGTCGTGCTCCCGTCGACCCCCTACGACGCGAAGGGCCTCATGACCGCGGCGATCCGCGACGAGAACCCCGTCGTGTTCCTCGAGCACAAGTTGCTGTATTCGTTCCGCGGCCTCGTTCCGACGGAAGAGTACGTCCTGCCGCTGAGTCGCTGCGACGTCAAGCGCAGCGGCACGGACGTCACCGTCATCGCCTCGGGCTACATGGTCTGGCACGCGATGCTCGCGGCCCAGATCCTCGAGCCGAAGGAATCAGCGTCGAGGTCGTCGACGTCCGCACGATCTCGCCGCTCGACCACGAGACGATCGGCGAATCCGCCCGCAAGACCGGCCGGGTCATCGTCGTCGCCGAAGCCTGCAAGAGCTACGGTCCGGCGAACGAGTGGGCGATGGTCGCGATGGAGCAAGCCTACGACCAGTTGAAGGCCCCGATCGTTCGGGTGGCCGGACGTGACTCGCCGATCCCCTTCGCGAACAGCCTCGAACGCGGCGTGTGGCCCGGAACCGATGATGTCGTCGCGGCGATCCGCCGCGTATTCGCTTCGCGACCCGACTGATCGTCGTCACAACAGTCGGCCCAAGAAAGGGGACGCCCATGGCAGTCGAAGTGTTCGTGGCCAAGATGACCGACTTCATGGAAGAAGGCGTCATCGTGTCCTGGCTCATCAAGGAGGGCGAGGCCGTCGAGGAGGGCCAGCCGCTCCTCGAGCTCGAGACCGACAAGGCCGTCGCCGAACTCGAGTCGCCGGCCAGCGGATTCCTCAAGGGCATCCGACCGGGCGTTGCCGCCGGCGTCACGATCCCGGTCGGCGAGACGATCGCGTACATCGTCGATTCCATGGACGAGCCGGTGGATAACCTTCCGCCAACTTGCAGGACCCTCGGGCCGCAGAACGCCGGTCCAGAAAGGAGCGACATGGGCCTGGACGGCCGCGTGGCCCTGGTCACCGGAGCGGCTCGCGGGATCGGTCTCGGCATCGCCGAGCACCTCGCCTCGCTCGGGATGGCAGTGGCCCTCAACGATCTGAGCGCTGGGGTCCATGGGGCGGCGGACCGGCTCCGAAGCTGGCCACCGACCCTCGGCATCGTGGGTGACGTGACCCGCAAGATGACGTCGACGCGATGTTCGAACGCGTCGAGTCCGAGCTCGGACCACTCTGGCTCGTCGTCAACAACGCCGGGGTCATTCCCACGGCCCCAACTGTCGACATGCCGGAATCCGAGTGGGATCGGGCGATGAACATCGACGCCAAGGGCGTCTTCCTCTGCTCGCAGGCCGCGATTCGACGGATGATCCCGCGCAACGGCGGCCGGATCGTCAATATCTCGTCGATCGCCTCGGCCGATCGTGCGAACCGGCCAGATCGGATACTGCGCGGCGAAGGCCGCGGTGAACCACTTCACGCGGTGTCTCGCGGTGGAGGTTGCGCCGCACGGAATCACCGTCAACGCCCTGCTGCCGGGCATGACCCACACCGAGATGCTGGTCGACTCGTTTGCCGCGCGCGAGCTGAACCTCGACGACATGCTGGGCATGATCCCCTCTGGCCGCTTTGCGGTCCCGGCGGACCACGCGGTGCTCGTCGGATGGTTTGCCTCCGATGAGGCACGCCAGGTGACCGGACAGCTCGTCTGCGTCGATGGTGGTCAGTCACAGCTCATGCCCCTCTTCGTGGCGCCGGACGCCAGCGGGGCCAGCGCGTCGCGCGGCGGAACAGTGAGCGAAGTTGAGCACGGGCCGGCGCAGTCGAGGCACCACGGAGTCAGCCATGTCGGCGCAGCGGATCAGCGGAGGAGCGATGAGCTCAGCGATCCCGGTCGTTGGCGCCGTTGGCAGGATCGCGGCGCTGGCTGCGTATGCGACAGCGGCCGAGATCGAAACGCCGCACCTCGCCGTCGAGGTCGGTTCGCCCACCACGAGACCCGTGCCGGAGCTCGGACTCCACGCCGGCGACCTGCCATCGCTGACACAGCGGTCGCTCGACCGCATCCGGTCGCTGCAGCTGGGCCACGTCCGTGTGGACGTTCGGCTCGAAGATGAGGGCTGGCGAGACTCCCTGTCAGCCGCGGCCGGGCTCGTGCGGCGAATCGGTTGTCGCCTTGAGCTCGGCGTACGCTGGACCGGGAGCCTCGATCAAGGGCAGCTCGGTGCCCTTCGCGACAGTCTGCCGGACGACGGGCTCGTGCGACGCCTCCTCGTCCTGGGGCCCGGCAACAAGATGGCGACCTTCCGGGAGTTGCACCTGGTCCGCGACCACGTGCGCCGGCGCCTCCCAACCGCGGAGGTCTTCGCCGCGGCCGGCGATCACTTCGTGACCCTCGACCGGGGCTGGGATGAGGTCGGTGAGGCTGACGGCGTGTCGTTCACGATCAGGCCCAGGCTCACGCCTCAGATGACTTGTCCGTGCTCGAGAGCCTGGACGGGCAGGCCGCCGCGGTCTGGACGGCGATCGCGAAGGGTGGCGGCCTACCGGTCGCCGTCAGCTCGGTCGCCCTGGAATCCGGCGGCCCCGACGACCCGCCGGATCCGCGCCAGGCGTCCCTGTTAGGGGCGTGCTGGACGGTTGGCAGCTTCGCGGCGCTCGCCTGGGCCGGCGCAAGCTCAGTGACGTACATGGGATCGGCCGGGGCCTGGGGGCTCATCCGACGAAGGAGGGTCCGGCGGTCGCGCGAGTCCCCACCGGGCGAGCCTCTTGAGGTCCCGATGTATCACGTGCTCGCGGATCTCGCCCAAACGCCATCGAGTCGACTGCTCGAAACGGCAACCAGCGGCGTGCTGCCAAGCGCCGTGCTCGGGATCGCGGTCGACCGGCGGATCATGCTGATGGTCGGCAACATCTCAACAAGGACCGTGCGCTTGACAATCTCGGGTCTCGCACCCGGACACGTCGCTTGGCGCGTGCTGGACGCGGCGACCGCATCCATCGCGTGCCGGGAGACGGAGCGGTATCGGGCCAAGTCGGTCGAGGAGGCGACGGTCGATGGACACGTGGCGTTGGACCTCGGCCCGTTCGCCATCGCGACGATCAGCCAGTCGTCCACCTGACACCGATCAGGATAAGGGACTCGTAACGCGCATCGAGAATGTCTGCCGCAGGGGTTCGCCCGATCTCGCCTGCCGCGGCCTCGGCTGCGCGAGCGGGGTCGAGTGGAGCTTGAACGAGGGATTCCGTCCAGTCCCAACGGCTGATCCTCCATCTCGAACAGGTCACCCGAGAAGTCGAGCTCGACAGCGAGGTCCGGGGCGATCTGGGCACGCAACCGATCGAACGCGGGGAACAGGGGCAGGATGAGGTCGCCGTCGATCCGCTGTGGCCCGATCAGCACCGGCAGGATCCCATTGATCGAGCCGTCCGGTCCGGATGCCGCGAACGAGGCGCCCGCGTACTCGACCGGCGGCAGCAATACGCACAACCCGATGCGGTTGTAGTCGAAGTCGGCACCGAACACGCCGTCCATCGCATACGCAAGACGCTGGTCGGAGCCCGTGATCTCGACCGCGCAGTCGACGACCACCCGTCCCGCCGTGTGCCCGAGGTCCGACGACACCGCGAGGTCATCCCCTCCCTGGCGGACATCGATGCTTCGGACGTCGGGCAGGACCGTGCCCCATCCGACGTCCCGCACGGCGAGATGCACGCGCCGCAGGACCTCCCGGTCTCCCAGCCGCACGTAGCGCAGCTCCGATCCGAGAAGGACCGCCGTGAACTCGCCGAAGTGGACGCTCCTGCCCTGCGGTTCCGGGTCGCCGACGCCGTGCTCAACGGCCCTTCGCCGAGCCGACGCGAAAGGGTGCCGCCGATCAGTCGCAGGATCCGGGCCTGCCGGTTTCACCCTGCTACTCCTTCAACCCGTCACCCGGCATGCTCGCCGGACCGCGATGCCGCCGAAGTCGGCGACCGAATCGTCCCGATATCGCGAGGCCGGGCAACCCGCGGGCCCTCGTCAATGGTGCCACGCCGATCAGGTCGGCGGAGTGGCTGCGGCTGGAGAGCCGTCAGCTCGAGCACCGACCTATGCGCCGCATCGTGGGCGAGGACGACGAGGCCGCACGACGTCGGGCCGGCGACGCGAGCTGGGTGCGAAGTCCGATTGCGGGTTCATCTGGTACCTCGGGAACGCCCCCGCCGTCACTTGCAGTGAAATCCGCGCCCCGCCCGATCCGAAAGCCTCGGTGACGCCGAGCGCGCGCGAACCGCCCGGTAGCCCGATCTCGGCCATCCTCCGATCGGGATCCTGCAGACCCCCTAAGGTGTTCACCGATCTCGGCCCTCAACAACGCAGAGTCGCGGACATATTCAGTGGCCGGAGCATCCAGGCCATCCACAGGTCGGTCGTCGCCGCGCCGGCTAAGAGCAGGTCCAGGTCGAGGGGATCGCTGGTGTAGACGAGGACATCGTGCCGCTGCTCGACCGGGCCCCTGGTCGCCGGGCCCGATCGGCGAGGCATACCGGCTGACGGGTACCCCCAAGGCTCGGCACCAGCACCTGCGTGGTCCAAGACTCCGGTTCGGTTCGGCCGACCCGTGGTCCCCTAGCCCCCGTCGCCCCCATGCAATCAGCCGTCCCACCCGCCGGGAGTGCAGCGTCTCCGTCGCTGTCGACGCCATCGGCGGCCTCGGGGGGGCGGCCAGTCGGCGGCGTCGAGCCCGGCATCGTCGCCAAGGACGAAGTACGGGTCCCTGGGGAGGGGATCGCCGTCGGCGCGCCAAGACGCGCCGTCAGGAAAGCGATCTGCGCATCGTCGACGGTGCTGCGGTCAGCGACCTCCCCGAAGTCGAGGTCACGTCCGGCTCCCCCACGGGACATGCGACCAGCGTCCGATGACCAGGGTCGCCGCGGGTCCGCTGTCCGCCTACTGGAACGCCATACGCTTGCAGCGCTCCGTCGACGAACGCGTCGCACGAGCCGGTCACCAGCAGGGCGGGCACGGTGATGCGGTCGCATCCGGCGCGCGCACTCACTGTGGCCCACCAGTCGTCGTCGGACCGACGCTAGGCCAGGCCCGGTCGAACGCAGTCTCAGGCGCCACCGGCAGGAGGTCGACGGCGCAGCGCTCGCATACCAGGCGGGGATGTCCGACAGGCAGCGGCGCAGCGCTCGATCAAGGTCCGCATTCCCGGTCCGCCTGGCAGTCTCAAGCGCCAATGCGGCGGCCCACCAGGCGCCGAACGCCAGCGAGAACACGCCGTCGCTGAACAGCATGTCGTCTCGCGCATCGAAGGGGCTGATGGCCGGGCAGATCGCTCGAAGCGAGGGCGGGGTGGCTGCCGCAGCGAGCAGCTGCGCGTAGCCGGCATACGACGCACCGTATGTGCCGACATGTCCGGACGAGCCCGGCAACCGGGCTGCCCATTCGATCGTGTCATAGCCGTCGGCGGCCTCGTTGACGAACGGCTCGAACGTTCCATCCGAGTCGTGGCATCCCCGCATGTCCTGGACGACCACGATGAACCCCTGCCGCGCGTACCAGGCGGCGTGCGCCAGCGCTCCCTGAGTCGGGTAGCCGCGGCCGTACGGCGTGCGCTGCACGAGCACTGGCAGCGGCCGATCGATCCCAACCGGCCGATAGACGTCGGCGACCAGCCGACACCGGTCGCGCATCTGGAGGCGTCGATGGCGCGATCGATCGTAACTCCTGGAACGTCCATGTCCGCCCTCAGCGAATGGTGTGACCGCCGTCGGCCACGAATATGCCCCGGTCGAGTAGGACGACGGTCAAAGCCATGAAGCGCAGAGACCCGTGTACTCCTCGGGCCGGCCGACTCGCCGAAGCGGGGATCGTGGCCTCAAGGGCGGCCCGCGCGTCCGGGTCGGCGAGGAGACCGCAATAGACGGACCCTCAGTCGCCCCGGGCACGAGCGTGTTCGCCCGGATGCCATCCCCCGCGTAGCCGACCGCGATGACGCGCGTGATCGAGTGAACGCCGGCCTTGGACGCCCGGTCGGCGGTATAGCCGCTGCTCGAGCCGGAGACCCGGTCGGGGGCCCAACGTGCGCCGAAGAAATCAAGCCCGCCTCCGCCGGCGAGCGACCGCGCGGTAGGCGTACTTGCACGACAGGAACACGCCCGTGGCGGTTGGTCGCGATCGTCGCTGCCAGACATCGAGGTCCAGGTCGTGGGCCCGGCTGTCCTGGCCGTGCAACTGCACCGCGGGTGGACATCATCGAGGACATCGAGACCCTCGAACGCCTCGACAATCCCGTCAACGCGTAGCGACGCTTGCCTCATCCGTGACATCGGCGCGGATGGCGATGATGCCTTGCTCCTCCCGCCGCCGCGAATCGAGCGACGCCTTCGTGCCGCCGATCGCCGCCACGCGTGCTCCCTCCCTTGCGTAACGCAACGCGATCGCCCGCCCGATGCCGCTTCCGGCTCCCGTCACCGCGGCCCGCTTTCCAATCAGTCGACCCGCCATCAGACCCTCCTGGGGGATGAACGAGGCCAGGACCGTTATTTCCGGACCCGGTCACATCCCAGACGACTGGCTACTTCTGCGCAGCGGGCACCGGGTGATATTATATGGTGACCATGACGAGGCCCGTGTCGAGGTATCGCGGGATGGTCGATGTCTGCCACTTGTCGAGGCCGGCGATGGTGAAGTTGTTGTGGTTGAAGTCGAACAGCATCTTGACGGCGTAGTAGGTGAACAGCTCGCGCTTCTGGACCACGATGCCGGTGACCTTGCCGTCCTTGACGTTCTGGTAGAACTCCGGTGATACCTCCATGGTGGTCACCGTGAGCTGACCCGTCTTGCCTGCCTCTTCGAGCGCGCGCACAATGCCCGTGCCGCTCTCGGCGTCGAAGCCGGCGATCCCCGTCAGATCGGGATAGGCGGCCAGGAGGGCGGCCGTCTTGCTCGCCGCCTGGTCGGCGACACCGCCGTCGTCCTCGTCGGCGACGATGACGATGCCCGATCCCTCAAGCGTTTCCTTGAAGCCCTGCCGGGCAGCCGTCATGTTGTCGGCATTGAAGATCGAGGTCGTTGCGACCTTTCCCGACGACAGGCCCCGGGCCTCGTGATCGGCGATCTGCGTCAACGCCTGCTGAACACCGATCTGATACCAGTCGGTACCCACGAATGCAAGGCGCTTCGATGACGGGAGATCAGCGTCGTCGGTCACGGTCGGCACCTGAGCATCGATGCACTTGTCGACCGACGCGCTGAGCGACGGGTCCCAGCCGACCACGATCACGCCGGCGGGCTTGGCGGCGCATTCCTGTTCGACCGTGGAGATGAACGCCGCGAGATCGATATTGGTCGGACCCGCGATGCGCGTCTTGACGCGAGCTCCTTGCCCGCGAGGACGAGGGTCGGATGATCGCGCTCGACGAACAACGGGAGCGTCGAGAACTGGGAGATCAAGACGTACTCCTCGTCCGATGAGGGGGGCGCCACCGTGGGTGCCGCCGCCGTGGGTGCCGCCGCACCGGATGGGGCGTTGGGTGCCAGTTTCCCGCAGGCCCCGGCCGCCAGCACAGCGGCCACGACCAACGCGAGAACCTTGCCGTAACCAGTTCCGGGGTGCATTGTCTCCTCCAATTGACGTTGGCCTAATCTCGGTCGGCTGATGACTCAACCTCGAAGTTCACCCTCCTTCTGTGGACGCCCCCACGGGCGGGAGCCGGGCATCACCGTCGGCGCCCGGCGAACTGGTCGAACGACACAGCCACCAGCAGAACGACCCCGATGACGATCCCCTGCCAGAACACGTTCACGTGCGCAATGATCAATGCGTTCTGGACGAGCGCGATGAACAAGACACCGAGCAGCCCACCGATGACGGTGCCCTCCCCTCCCTTCAGGCTGGCGCCGCCAAGGACGGTGGCCGTGATCACCTTGGACTCGACGCCCGTGCCGGCGTTGACGACCGCCGCATTGAGGCGTGACGCGCCGACCACGCCGGCGAGGCCGGCGAGCGCCCCATGAACACGAACGCCAGCAGCATGACGCGGTCGACCTTGATGCCCGAGAGCGTCGCCGCGCGGGCGTTTCCGCCGATGTAGTAGAACTGGCGGAAGAAACGCATCCTGCTCACCGCGAACTCGCCGACAAGGACGACGATCAGCATCACCCAGAAGGGTGACTGGAGGCCGAGGATGACGGCTTGGCCGAACGCCGAGAAGCTGTCGCCGATCTCATTGACGCCGCTTGCGGAGATGAGTTGCGTGATTCCGCGGAAGATCCCGACGGTCGCCAAGGTGGCGATCAGCGCGTTGATACGTAGCCTGGTCACGACGACGCCGTTGAAGAGGCCGCACGCGGCACCGATCAGGATTCCGGCCAGCAAGGCGAGCGGAGCCGCGACCGACCAGTCCTTGGCGAGGATGCCGGCCACGATCCCCGACATCGCGAGGATCCCGCCGATCGAGAGGTCGAACACGCCGCCGATCATCAGGACGGTCATCCCGACGACAAGGATGCCCGCCTGAGCCGTGTCGAGGAGGACGGCGGCGATGTTCGGGCCGGTGGGGAACGTCGGGTAGGCGAACGACATGACCCCGCTCAGGAGCGCGATCAGTACGACCAGCAATCGCGAGCGGGATCGGATCGGCGCCAAGCCGAGGGCCGACATCCGGTCACGGGTTCTCCTCATCGTCGGCGCGGAACTGTCGGTCACCATGTCACCTCTCGCCGTGTTCGCGGATGTTCGGGCCTCGTCGGCCATCTCGTCTCAGGCCGCTCCGGTCTCGGCCACGATCCGCTTGGGCGCAGCCATGCGGAGAATCATCATCTCGTCGGCATCCTTGGCGTCCAGTTCCCCAACGATCTTCCGGTCCGCCATCACCACGATGCGGTGAGCCAGGGCGAGGACCTCAAGGAGATCGGACGAGACGACAGCAATGCGACGCCCCGCGACGCCAGGTCGCGCAGGATCTCGTAGATGTCCGCCTTGGCGCCGACATCGACCCCACGAGTCGGCTCATCGACGATCAGCACCGCGGGGTTCCTGGCCAGCCACTTGGCAAGCAGTACTTTCTGCTGGTTGCCGCCGCTGAGGTTCATCACCGGACGACGAATGTCGGGGGTCGCGACGCGAAGCTGCTTGACCAATTCGCGGGCGAGGGCGTCGGCGCGTCGATCCGAGATCAACGGACCGTCCGAGAGCGTCTCAAGGTTGGTCGCCGCGATGTTGGCGGAGACGCTCATCTCGAGGAACAGGCCGGCCTCCTTGCGATCTTCCGGCACCATGCCGATGCCCGAGCGCATCGCCACCGAGGGGTCGGAGATCGAGACCTCCCGTCCGTTGAGCACGATCCGTCCGGCCGTGACCGGCCGGACGCCGAAGATGGCCTCGCACACCTCCGTGCGACCTGCGCCGACCAGACCAGCCAGGCAGACGATCTCTCCTGCATGGATGCGGAGGGAGCAATCAGCGACGGGATCGGCCGTCAGGCCTTGGATCTCGAGCACGACCGGGGCGTCGGGCGGATGGCGTGTCGGATCAGGCGCGAGGGACAGCTCTCGGCCGACCATCATGGTGATGAGGTCGTCCGGCGTCACGTCCCGGGCCATCCGCGTGCCGACGAGGCGGCCGTCCTTCAGCACGGTGATCCGGTCGGCCAGCTCGAAGATCTCAGCCATCCGATGGGACACATAGACAATCCCGACCCCCCGCTCCTTCAGCAGCCGCAGAACGTCGAACAGCTCCTTGCTCTCGTTCAGCGTCAGCGCGGCCGTCGGCTCGTCGAGGATGAGCAGCTGAAGGCGATGCGAGAGCGCCTTCGCGATCTCGACCATCTGCTGGCGCGCAGGCGCCAGATCGCCCACGAGGCGCCGTGGGTCGAGGGGAACATGCAGCTCGGCCAGAATCTGCCGCGCGCGCTCGTCGAGCAGGCGGCGGTTGATGACGCCAAACCGGTTGATCGGCTGTCGCGCTGCGAAGATGTTCTCGGCGATGCTCAGACTCGGGACGAGGCTGCGATCCTGGAAGACGATGGCGATGCCTGCATCGCCCGCCGCCCGCTCGTCGAAGTCGACCAGCGGGCGGCCGTCGAGTTCCACGGTGCCCGCGTCAGGCGCATACACGCCCGCGGCGATGTGCATCAGCGTCGACTTGCCGGCCCCGTTCTCGCCCACAAGCGCATGGATCTCCCCGGGCTGCACCTCGAGCGAGACATCGACGAGGGCGTGGATGCCCGGGAACACCTTGCTGATCCCGTTGAGCGCCAGCCGGGACGCTGCGCTCGGCGCCCCGGCGATGCTTGGGGCGCCGGCGACCTCGATGGCAGAGAGGCGGCCCCGGTCAACCATTACCGGCCGACCGCATGCGAAGCGAAAGCCGGTATCGTGCCGCCCCGCCGAGCGACGACCTGCCTTCGATAGCGGTCCGCGTGGTGATCCGGCGACCCAGAGGCACGCGGATCGCGGCGATCCTTAGCACGGAGCTTCCACCTCGGCAGCCACGTCGTCCCGGGCGGTCCATCCCGATGCTGTGGAGCAGGGACGCGAATCTCCGCAGTGTTGGCGGACCGGTCAACCACTACACGCTAGCCGAACGCCTCGACTCGTGTCAAGGGTGGACGGCCCCGGACGTGTCGTCGGCCAGCCCCGGACGAGTCGATCAGCATGAGCACGTCCGCCGCCAATCAGGATCCGTGGACAAGCGGGCATGGCGATCTCGGATCAAGTTACGTCGCCATCGGCACTGATGTGGGCGATCGCCGAACGGCCGTCGTACGCGACGGCCAGCAGTCGTGTCTCGATGGCTTCGCCAGCGCCGATCGTCAGTGCCGAACCATTCGCGATCGCCTCACCGAGCCCATTGTCGGGCCAGCTCGTCCAGGGTTCGAGCGCGCAGTTGTAGTGCCTGCCGTACCACGGATAGCCGGGATGGCCGCCCCACACCTGCCAGAACCACAGATAGCGAAACAGCCTGGCGTCCCAGCGCATCCCGAAGCCCACTCGACGCTCCTGGTTGGTGATCCCGTACCACCCCTCCTCGAACCCCGTCAGGCAGACCCATTCGGCCGTGCCAGTGTTGGGCGGCGGAACCATCCGAAGGTCGCGCGTGCCGCCGTCGGCCAGCGGACCGTTCGGCCAGTCGAACTCGGCATCGAAGGCCAGCTCGTGGCTCGGCATCGGCTCGGCCCGGTGCGTCGAGGCGCGACACGCTGGAAGGTCGACGCGGCAGGCCGGTCCGAGAAACGGCGCACCGAAGGTCGGGTGGTGGCCCCACATGAGCTCCATCGGCTCCCGGGCCTGGTTCGTGAGCCGCTCGTCGATCTCGAGCGCACCGCTGCCGCGCCGCAGGGTGAGCAGCTTCTCGAGCCGGTACGGCGTGCGGACCGTCTCGACGACGAGCCGGACGGAGACGCCATCGGGCGTGTCCTCGACGATCTCGGCCTGCCAGGGCAGCCGGAAGACCTCGCCGTGGAACGGGATGGGCGCGCCCTTGTAGATCAAACCCGGACCGCCGTTGGGCAGGCACTCCTGCCAGCCGCCCTCGTAGGCATCGCCGATGTTCGCGAACTCCTCCGTGGCCTCCCCCGCGATGGATGACGGCGGTCGGAGGCCGAGCGAGCTTCGCCACATGAAGTCGGTGTCGGTCGGCTTGTGCAGGAACGAGACGATGTCCGTGCCCTTGTCGAGCAGCAGCTCGACACGCAGGATCTCGTTCTCCAGGACGAGCGTGCGGTAACCGCGGTCCACGTAGTCGTGGAGCCTCGCGCCGTGGTTGTGGCGGCTCATCGGGCGCCTCCTCGTGGGCTTGCGGCGACGGGCGGAGGCCCAGATCGCGGATGGTTCCCACGACCGGGTCGATTCGCGCTTTGATAGTGGGCTACCGGTCGGCCAATATGGTATCATCCGCTTGGCAGTATCCGGCACAGGTCCACATTCACTCAGACGTAGGGCGCCTCCCTCCAGCACGCGAGACATGCGGAGGCTGCGTCATGGAGGAGATGAAGGCATGGGCAATGGACACGAGCCCATCGATCGCGAGCCGTTCGACATTCACGACCCTGCGTTCGCGCGGGATCCCTACCCGACGTACACGGAGCTTCGCGAACGCTGCCCGGTGAAACACAGCGATCTGTACGGCGGGACCTGGCTGCTGACCCGAGCCGCGGATGTCCGGAGTGCCGCCCGTGACTGGAAGACGTACACGTCGAGCGTCGTCGGGGTGACGGCGATCCCCGTCATCACCCCTCGCACGGAGCCACAGCTACCGATCGAGATCGATCCCCCGCTGCATTCGAGGTACCGGGCACTCGTCAGACCGGTGTTCACCGGCGAGCGCATCGAGGAATTGCGCGCCACCGTCGCGGCGATCGTCGCGGAGCTTGTGGACGAACTGCTCCGGCGTGACGAGATGGACCTCATTGCCGATTACGCCGTGCCACTATCCGTTCGTACGCTCGCGGCGTTCACAGGTCTGCCGCCCGTCGAATCCCCCAAGTGGGTGTCTTGGATCACGCGCATGTTCAATGTCCACGACCGGGAAGGCGGCGCTCGAGCCGGGGCCGAATTCGGCCTGTACATCGATGCCCTGATCCAGGAACGTCGCACTGCCCTCGGCCGGGGGGAGGGCACGGATGACTTCATCACCCTCCTCATGGAGTCCGAGGTCGAGGGCCACCATCTCACCAACCAGGAGATCCACAGCTTCTGTACGGTCGTCTTCGGGGCCGGGTTCGAGACGACGGCCGACGCGCTCGGGGTCATGCTCGACTACCTGGCCCATGATCCCGCGGCCTGGCGGCAACTCGTCGCGGCCCCCAACCTTATCCCCGGTGCTGTCGAGGAGTTCATACGGTACGCATCACCGATCCAGATCTTCGGGCGGAATGCAACCCGGGACGTCGAGCTACATGGCGTGAAGATCCCCGAAGGCTCGATCGTCGCGCTCGCGTTTGGCTCAGCGAACCACGATCCCGCCGAGTTCGTCGAGCCGGACCGCTGCGTGCTGGACCGGAGCCCGAACATGCATGTCGGCTTCGGGGCCGGCGTCCACATGTGCCTTGGTGCGCCCGTCGCTCGACTGGAGATGAGCTTGACGCTCGAAGCCTTCGTCGCCCGGGTCCGCTCAATCCGCGTGCTCAGCGACGCTTCCTGGAAGACACGCGGCGATCGCCGCGGCTTGACCCAGGTTCGCGCGCGCCTCGAGCCACGATGATGACGTCCCTGCACGGCAGCGTCATTTGCCGGTCCGTCGACATCGGCCATCCGGGACCGTGATGGTCCGCCTCAACTCGGCAACCTTGGTTGAGCAGTCGCCCGACGGTGCTACCGCATCGAAGAGTAGAGGGGTCGGATCGTGAACTCGCGAGAACGTGTCCTTACAGCCCTGAACCATCGGGAGCCCGATCGTGTGCCGATCACGTTCGGTGTCCCCGTCTACTCCAGCATCTGGGATGCGCCACCATACGGGTATCGGGCTCTCTGCGAGGCGCTGCGGATCACCGACTTCGAGGAGCCGCGAATCTTCCCCGACTCGCACAGCGTCGAGAATGCCGATCAGCGTCTGCTCGACCGCTTCGGCGCCGACCTCCGTTGGGTCTGCGCGGCCACGGAGCGAGAGTCCGAGCCGCTTCCGGGCGGACGCGCGCGCGATCCGTGGCTGGGACTGATCACCACGCAGGCCGGGATCTTTGTCGATGTCGTGAATACGGAGGCCCCGCTTCGCGACGCGACCGACATCGCGGAACTTGAGGCGTATCCCTATTGGCCGGGGTCGGACCTGATCCATGAGCCGGCGATCACCGCCGGCAAGGCCGAAGAGGCAAAGGCGGCGCAGGAGGCGGGCTACCCGGTCGTGGCCATACCTGGAGCGACCACTCAGTCCATCTTCCATGTCTACGACTTCCTGCGTGGCTTCGACACTCGGCTGATGGACATGTACGACGACCCCCGCTTCTATCACGCGCTGGTCGACCGGATCACCGAGATCGACAAGGAGTTCCTCGAGGAATTTCTGACGCCGATCGGGCCATACATCGACCTCATTTGCATGGGCGAGGACCTCGGGGGCCAGGACGCCCCCTTCATGAGCCTCGCGAACTACCGGACGTTCTGCAAGCCGTACCAAAGGCGCTGGATCGACGTCGCCAAGCGCTGCGCCCCCAACGCGCGCCTCGTCCTCCACTCGTGCGGGGCCATCCGCGACTACATCCCCGACCTCATCGAGATCGGGGTCGACGTCCTAAATCCGATCCAGCCCAAGGCCGCGGGCATGGACGCCGAGGGCATCAAGCGGGACTTCGGCGACGCGCTCTCATTCATCGGTGGCTTCGACATTCAGGAGCTCTTGCCGTTCGGGACCAAGGCCCAGATCCGTGACGGCGCGAAGCGCCTGATCGATGCGATGGCGCCGGGCGGAGGTTTCATCTTCGCGCCGGCGCACCAGATCCTCCCGGACGTCCCGCCCGACAACGTGATCGCCATGTACGACGCCGCGCTCGAGTTCGCCGCCTACGGCTGATCGGGTCGCCTCCGCGCCGGCGCCGGGTCCGCCTCAGAACCCCGAGAGCGCTCTGTTGAGGGTCTGTCCGCCGTCGATGGGGATCACCGCGCCAGTGACGAACCCGGCATCCGTCCCGGTCAAGTAGCCGATCCAGACGGCGATCTCCCTGGCGGTCCCGATCCGGCCGAGCGGCACCGTCGCTGCCATGCGCCGGTGGGCGCCCGCGAGGTCATCCGCCGCCCAGGTCAGATGGATCGGCGTGTCGACCGGGCCCGGTGCGATGCAGTTCACGCGGATGCCATCGCCGGCGAGCTCGGCCGCCAGCGAGCGCGTCAGGTACTCGATTGCCGACTTGGTCATCCCGTATACGGACTGCCCCGGGATGACCATCGCCGCCGACGAGGAGGACACGTTCACCACGGCGGGTGCGGTCGCCTCCCGAAGCCATGGCAGCGCGGCTTGCACGACGAAATACGGGGCCTTGACGTTGACTGCCCATTGCTCGTCGAACGCGTGAGGGGTGACGCTCGCGAGCGGACCGACCTCGAGAGCACCCGCGTTGTTGACCACGACGTCCAGCCGACCCCACCGGCCGACGACGGCGGCGACGATGTCCGACGGTGCAGCAGGGTCCCGGAGGTCGGCCTGTACGACCTGGACGCTGCCGCCCATCGAGGCGATCATTGCCGCAGTCGTGTCGAGGAGATCGCGTCGCCGGCCGACGAGCCCGACAGCGCAGCCCTGGCGGGCAAGCTGTTTCGCCGCGGCCGCGCCGATCCCGGTGCCGGCGCCGGTCACGAGCGCGACACGCTCGGGCGATGTCAGGTCCATGGACAGCATCGCGCGTTCACGCGCGATGCCCGTACCAGATCCGGGTCCGAGGCGCAGCCGCGTCGAGTCCGGGCCGGCGCAGCGGGTCCGCTGGAAGATCGCGCGCGCTCAGCCGCCGTGGCTGCGGGTGTCCCAAGGTCCGGATCCACATACGCGTCATGTCGCCGACACGGCCTGCTTGGCGACATCGACCGCGGATCCGGCATCTTCCGCGTACCCGTCCGCGCCGATGGACGCGGCGAACTCACGTGTGACAGGGGCGCCTCCAACGATGACCTTGACCTCTGGCAGATCCGCGGCCCGGATCGCCGCGACGACCCCGCGCATGCCGGTCATCGTCGTCGTCAGGAGCGCGCTGATCCCGACGAGGCTCGCCCGATGTTCCCTGGCCGCCTCAACGAATCGCTCGGCGGTGACGTTCACTCCGAGGTCCACGACCTCGAAGTTCGCGCCTTTCCACATCATGCCGACCAGGTTCTTGCCGATGTCGTGAAGGTCCCCCTCGATCGTGCCGATCACGGCCGTATGCTCCGGTCGCATCCCAGCTACGGTCAGGACCGGTTCCAGGATCGCCGTCGCCTCCTTCATCGCGCGGGCGCTGATCAGCATCTCGGGAACGAAGATCTCCGCGCGCGAGAACCTCTGGCCGATGACCTCCATGGCCTCGGTCATCGCGCCGAGGGTCACCGACGGATCCAGTCCCGCGTCGACAGTCTCCTGCGTGATCCGGGTCGCAGTCACGCGGTCGCCGCGTTCGATCGCCGCCTTGAGGGCATCGAGGTCCGCCATCTCTTGTGCTCCTTCGTTCGGTTCCGCCATCTCTTGTGCTCCTTCGTTCGGTTCCGCCTGCTCGCCCCAGGCGATTGGACGTCAAGGCCTGAGCCTCAGCCGAGCTCGCCATTTCGATAGGCCGCGAGGAACGTCATCCCGTACGGATCACGACCTTCGAGCAGGTCGGCAGCCACGGCATAGGCGCGCGCCGCCCGGTCCTGGGAGAAGATCCGGGCTAGATCCGACGCCACGGGATCGATGATCCCCGAGTCGGCGCCAGCGGCGATGGCGAGATCGATGAACACCTGGTTGAGCAGGTTCCTCATCGGCAGGCCGAAGCTGACGTTGGACAGCCCCCCCGTGATGTGCATCTCACTGCCGTAGCGAGCACGGACCGCGCGAACCGCCTCGAGATATGACAGGCCGACATCGGGTTGGACCGCGACGGGCAGCACGAGCAGATCGACGTACATCATCGCCAGCCCGATGTCGCGTCGAACGGCCTCGCCGACGATCCGCTCGGAATTGGCGACGCGCTCCTCGGCGGAGGCGGGCATACCGGCCGCGCCCGCGGCGCCGAGCACGACGGCACAACCCTGGTCCACCGCCGCGTCCAGCACATCAAGGCGCTCGAGTGACGCGGAATTAAGGAGGGGCGCGCCAGCCACGCGGGTCGTCGCCCGGAGTCCGGCAAGCAGGACGTCCGGGGACGACGAGTCGAGCGCGAGAACCGCTCCTGGAACATCCTGCACGGCTGTGACCAGCCAGCGCATGGCATCGATGCGGATCGACAAATCGCTCGAGACATCATCGACATTCAGATCGAGGTACGCGGCTCCGGCTTCCAGTTGGCGGCGGGCCAGATATCGCACGTAGCCGTGGCCAAGCGCCGCACCGGACCCGCCGGCGAGCCCCGCGATGATCGCCGCCTTGACGTGTTTGACCTTCTGCCGATCGCCGACACCGTCAAGTGCGGCGTCCGAGATCGGCAATAGGTGCTCGATGCCGTTCTCGTCCGTGAACGGAACGACGGGTGTGCCGCGCTGGTCCTGGCGGACACGCGGACCGTTGCGAAGGACAGCGCGTGTCGCGTGGATGTTCTCGCCGATGACGATGAACGGGCCAGAAGCGTCCTCGCGCATGATGGGGCTCCGAGGCGGCAGTGAGAGACGATCGCGAATGTGGCGTACCGGTCGACCAATGTTACCCTATTCCATGATGTCGATAGGCGTCTATTGCCGGAGGAGTCCGGCCGAGCGGCGCGGGCCCGCGATAGGGTGTTCCTTGGCTGACCTCATCGCCGAAGGTCATCGCAACAAGACCGTGTCGGGTCGGACCGTGTTTCATCATGTCGACGACCTGGCGATGGACGTCCCGCCGTCATGCGATCACGAAGGACGGCGTCGGGAGTGCATCGTGGAGATCCTCGCCAGCGAAGAGGAACATTCGGAGCGACCAGACCGCGAGGCCTTCCCGGCGGCCGACTTCAGGCATGAGTGCCAGGCATGCATCGATCGCCCCGATGTGGAGATCGAGTTCGCGTCGGTCGGGCGGCCGCGCCAGATCCTGACCTCGACTGCTCGTGCCGCACAGTCGGGAACGGATGTCAGCCGTCTGGCCCAGGCGACGGCGGCGAACCTCCAGGCGCTACGCGTCCTGCCACGACGGATGCTCCTCCTGTCGGATCGCCGCCGGCGTCGCCCCGACCATGTCATCCGCCATGCCGCGTCAGGGACCCTCTGATGCGAATCGTGGCACTCACCTGCGAGGTGCTTGCCCGTGCGGTCTACCTCTCGGCTGCCTCCTCGCCGCACGTCGTTGACGTGCGACTCAACCCGCGTGGGTTGCATGACACGCCGCCGAATCTGCGCACGCTGCTCCAGGATGAGATCGACGCCGTCGGCCCTCCGTTCGACGCGGTCGTCCTCGCGTATGGGTTGTGCGGCGGCGCATCGGCCGGTCTCCGAGCAGGGCAGGTCCCGCTGGTCGTTCCCCGAGCCCACGATTGCGTCACGCTGTTCCTCGGTGACCGCCGCCGGTACCAGCAGGAGGCGACCGCGCACCCGGGCACCTATTGGTATGTCCAGGACTACCTGGAGCGTGGTGATGCCGACGGGCCGTTCGCCGGGCTCGGGGCAAGCTCGGACGCCGCCGCCCGCGCAACGCACGAGGAGTACGTGCGCCAGTATGGCCAGGACAACGCCGACTACCTGATGGAGATCTTGGGCGCATGGCGCACCCACTACGACCGCGCCGCGTTCATCGACCTCGGTATCGCCGACGCATCGCCCACCCGTGAGCGTGCGCGGGCCGAGGCCGCGTCACGTGACTGGACGTTCGCGCCGATGGCTGGCTCGATCGGCCTGATCAGGCGTCTGCTTGAGGGCGACTGGGCCGATGTCGACTTCCTGACGCTCCAGCCCGGCGAGCGCGTGGCGATGTCCTATGACGACGACGTTGTGCGGTCGATCTCGCCTGACGCGCCCCCGGCATGATGCACGGATGAGCGCATGACCCTCCCGCCGCGGAGGTACGCCGCAACTCAGGCACAGGCCGGATGTCGCCGGGCTTCCTGATGCTGGTGAGGCGTACCCTTCAATGCTCGCGCAACCCGTCGACGTCGACCGTTGAGCCGGCATGTTCGGGTCGAGCTGAACGGACGCGCCGGACGCGTGCACTGGTTGTTCGCCGGTGGCCGGCATCAGCCTGGCTTCATCTGCCGAGGTGACGTGCCAGTGGTCGGATCGGTCTCCACGGCGAGGACGAGATCGGCAGCCTGGACGGCGAGGGTTTCGAGTTCATCGAGCAGGGCTTCGGCCCGGCGGCGGTTGGCGATCCACGCCTAAGTGCTGTAGCACGGATATTCGGTGATGTATTCATGCCGCCTGCTGAACCGGGCCGACGCCTCGAGCAGCCAGTCTGCCAAGGAGCCTGGCGAGGTCGGCCCGGGTGAACTTCCACTCGAACGGCTGGGCGAGGATCTCGTAGTGATCCTGGAAGGCGAGGATCCGGGCGGCGAGCTCGTCGAGCGACCTGGCATCGGCCGGGGTGAGGACCTTGCGTTCGAGGATGCTGAAGTAGATCTCGACCTGGTTGAGCCAGCTGGCATGGATCGGCAGGTGGATGAGGCGCAGTCTGGGATGCTCGCCCTCGAGCCGCTCGATCGAGGCCTGACCACGGTGCGAGGAGCCGTTGTCGACGATCCAGAACACGCGCCGCGCCGAGCGGTACGGCTCGACGCCCATGACCTGGCTCGACCAGCCGCCCGAACGGCTCGATCCCGGTCTTGGCCTCGCAGCGCCCGAACAGCCTGGCCCGGTGGACATCCCAGGCTGCCAGGTATTGAAGCGCCCCGCCGCGCTCGTACTCGAACTCGACGCGCATGGCCTGCCCCGGCGCCGGCGGCAGGCTCGGATGACAGCGGCAGCGCGCCTAGATCGAGGTCTTCTCGTCGGCCGACACGACGTACTCGCCGCGCCGTAGCCGACGGCCCTCGAAGCGCCCGGCATACAGGTCGAGCACGCGCCCGGCCTTGACCTCGAAGTCGGGGTCGCGCGGGAAGATCCAGCTCCGGTGGCGCCAGGGGGCGATCGCGTCGGCCGACAGCCAGCGCCAGATGGTGGCGTTGCTGATCTCGGCCACCAGGCCGCGGCGGAGCACCTCGGCCCGGATGTCTGGCACGTGGAACCGCGCGAGCGGCAGCCCGAGCAGCGCCGGCAGCTCGCAGGCGATGGCCTTGATCTCAACCGCGAGGCTGGGGGGGAAAGCGCGCCGGTCGCCCGCGGCGCGGTCGCTCCTCGAGGCCGGCGAGGCCCTCCTCGAAGAAGCGCTTGCGCCACTTGCTGACCACCTCCCGCTGGGTGTTGAGCCGCGCCGCGATGTCGTCGTTGTCGAGGCCCTCGGACGCGAGGAGCACCAGCTGGGCGCGGACGGGCAACAGGGCTGACCTCGGTGCGGTTCCCCAACCCGCCGCTGCCGGAGGCACTACGAGCAGATGCGGAACAGCTTGGGGCCGTCGTGCCGGGTCAGGCTGATTGACCGAGAGTGGGGTTGGTTCCGCACACGGCCGGGCCGGCCACCACAAGATGTTGTGGTGTGCTGAGGCAATCGGATAAGCAAGTCCGCCGGTGATGGATGGGACGGCCCTGGCAGGCGGGTCCTGCGGCTGATGAGCAGGTGCACGGAGTGGTCCGACTCCCGAACGCCTGCCGGCTGCGGCGCTACCCGCTGGTGGCAGCGGCGCTACCCGCTGATCTCCGCCCGCTCGGTGAACGACGCGGCCACGACCAGCGCCCCGATGAGCCACACCGCGACGAGCACGAGGGCGGTGTTCGCATCAAGCGACGCGATCTGCGCCCCACCGCCGAACCCGCCGCCCGTTGCCGTCCCCGTCGCGACCGACGCCGTCGCGACGTTGAAGGGGAGGTACTTCACGATGTCGGGCAGGAAGATCCCCGCGAATGTCTCGGCGAAATAGAGGCCGATCCCGGCGCCGATGCCGGCGAGCTGGCTGCGCGCAAGCGTGGCGACCGTGAAGCCGAGCGCGCCTTCCTCGATGATCGCCAGCCACCCGCGGGCGAACTGCTCGGGCAGCCGGCCCAGGGTCGCCGCGTCGTTGAGACCGCTTGTCGATGTCCCCGCCAGGTTCGCGCCGACGAGAGCGGCGATCACGCCGATGACGAACGTGACAGCGAGGGCGACGGCGATGACGACCGCGATCGAGGCGAAGGACAGCAGCATGTAGCGGCTGCGGCTCTCGCCCCTTGCCACGGCGTTCTTCAGCGTGCCGAAGGTCCACTCGGACCCGGCGATGGCCGCGCCGTAGATCACGGCGAACAGGCCCCCGAGGCCAAGGATGAACGAGAGGATGGCGTCGTAGGCGCCCGGGAACGTGACGAGGGAGAGGGCGGCGGCGCGCTCGGCCCCGGAGGCTCCGGCCCGGTTGGCCGTCGCGCCGACTGCGATGACGATCAGCGCGAGCAGGCCCGCGAGGAGGCCGAACGTCAGCCAGGTCGCCTGGCGCCGGACCAGCTTGCGGAGCCCGGACGGGAAGAGCCTCATGCCGCGGACCCCGTTCCCGTGGGGCCCGTTCCAGTGGAACCCGACGCCGGAGCCGAACCCGGACCGGAACCCGCCAGCCCGAAGAACGTGCCCTCCCCACCCCTGACCGGCTCGCCGCCGGTCAGGCCGAGGAAGAGCATCTCGAGGTCATTTCCGGTCTCGAGGCCCGTCGCCCAGATGCCGGCCCCGGCCAGGGCGCGGTTGATCTCGCCAGTCTGCTCGGGCGTCGCTCGGACCGAGATCCAGCCCGGTTCGGCGGCTGACGACGACACAACGTCAGGGCCACCGAACGCGCCGAGCGCGGCGATCGCCCCGTCGACCTCGTCCGGTGCGACTCGGACTCGCACGATGCCCTCCGCGTTGAGGAGCTCCCTGATCGGCCCTTCCCGGACGAGGCGACCGGCCGCGATGATGCCCACGATGTCGGCCATCAGCTGCACCTCGGCGAGCAGGTGACTCGACACGAAGACCGTCGTGCCGAGCGATGCGAGGTGGCGGAGCGTCTCGCGCATCGCCACGATGCCGGCCGGATCCAGGCCGTTCGCGGGCTCGTCGAGCAGGAGCAGGGCGGGATCGCTCAGCAGCGCGGCCGCGATGCCCAGGCGTTGCTTCATGCCGAGCGAGTAGGTCTCGACCTTGTCGCCGGCGCGATCGCGGAGGCCGGTCAGCTCGAGAAGCTCCTCGATCCGTCCGTCCGCGACCCGCGCGCCGGTGGCGGCCAGCTCCCGCAGGTTCTGGCGACCGGAGAGGAATGGATAGAAGGCCGGGGATTCGATGAGCGCACCCACATCGAACAGCCGATGGCGGTCGCGGCGCCCCAGCGGCCGGCCGAGGAGCTCGATGGTGCCGGCATCGGGGTGGATGAGACCGGTGAGCAGGCGCATCGTCGTCGTCTTGCCGGCGCCATTCGGGCCGAGGAACCCGTACACCGTACCCTTCGGCACCGACAGGTCGAGCCCGGCCAGGGCGACCTGGGAGCCGTAGCTCTTGCGAAGCCCTCGAGTCGCGAGCGCGAGACCGTCCGTTCCAGTCATGCTTGCTCTTTCTCCCGGGCGACTGCCGGGTCCGGATCGTGGCCGCGGCGTCATCCCGTCGACGACCGGCGGGTACGTATCCCGGGGTTGCAGCCCCATGGTCCTTGCTGCTGTTCGATAGTAGGCTAGCTGCAATGATTGTCTATTGTCCATTATGGGCCCTGTTATACTGTTGTGGTGGCTCAAGTGGATGATCGTCCCGAACTCGCAACCCAGGCCTGGCGGCTGTTCATGACCGCCGGTCAGCGGCAGATGGAGTCGGTCACGCGGGACATCGAGGGGATGGGCCTGAGCAAGGCAATGGCCCAGTTCCTGGGCGCGGTCTGCCAGTTGCCGCCCGGACCCACGAACCAGCTCGCGACCCGCTTCGGGGTCGATCCGGGCTGGGTGACCGAGATCGTCGACCGGCTGGAGGCCCGCGGGGACATCGTCAGGAGACCGTCGCCCGCTGACCGGCGGATCAAGATCCTGGAGGCCACCGAATCGGGGCGTCGGACATTCGAAACCCTCGAGTCGCGCTTTTCGACGCCACCGCCTGAGCTCCTGGAGGTGCCGCGCGAGGACCTCCTCGCGCTCGTTCGGATCGCCGAGCGGCTCGCTGGCAGCACGGCGCCTGCCGCATCGACCAGGACCACCAAGGCCTGACGTCCCAGGACCACGACAGCCCGGCTTCCTACCAGGGCACCCCCAGCTTGCGGAGCGCGGGCGCGAGGTCGTACGTGAGCGTCCCGCCCCGGAGCTGTCCGTCGCCGATGTTGGGCTTGATCTGGAGATTGGGGATGACCCCGAACGTGACGTCCGTGCCGTTGAGCTGGTCGAGGGCGAACCGACGGGGGCCGGGCTGGGTGAGAGGCCCGATGACGATCGGCGCGACGACCACGATGGTGGCGATCTTCTCGCCCGCCTTGAGGCGCGCCAGCGCGTCGAGCACGTTGGCCTTGAGCCGGTCGAGGGCCGGCTGGAGATACGGCATCAGCGCCTTCAGGACGTCCCCGGGGCCGCCGGGCCGCGGAGGGGGGCCCTCCTGGTCGGCCGGATCCCGCTGGATCCGCAGGGCCTGCGCGGTCTCGCCGGTACCCGGCGTCTCGTAGTCCCCGAGGCCCCCGCCCGATGCGGTGTACGGCGCCAGCGTGTCCACGATCGCCGCCGGATCAAGCTTGGCCTCGACCTCGGACCGGACCGCATCGATGGCCTCGTGGTCGGCGGCCCCGCCGTCTTCCGGCGTGCTCTCGCCCGGCTCGGTGTCGGCGGCCTCGCCGGCCCCCCGGTCGGCGGGCTCGTCCTCGGTGTCCCAGAGGCGCTGCACGCTCCGGCCGCGGGTGTCGCGCAGGAGCGCGGTCACGGCCGCGTTGCCGGCGGTGGCCTGGAGGCGCAGGACCGGCCTCAGGCCCTCCGAGGCAGTGAGCCGAACATGGTGGCCACTGGACGACGCGCGCCGTTCCGGTTCGCCCTCGCGTGCTTCTGCCCACCGCCGACCATCCATGCATCTCGCCCAGCTGCATTCCCAGGCGGTGGAGTATGGCGCGGCAACGCGCCCCTCGACAGCATTACCGAGGCAGTACCCGTTGTCCGATCGGGCAGATCCGCGGGGGTCTCGTCCACGCCGGATCGCGACCGGCGTTTCCGGCCACAACCGGCTCCGACCCTGGCCGGCCGAAGCCAGGGCCGTCGGCCGAGCGGAGGGCGAAGCGGGAGGAGTCACGCCGCGACCGACGTCGTTGTCCCGGTCACGTGGCCGCGGAGGATCCTGGTGAGCGGGCCGGCAGGGCATGCCCGGTGTGGAGGACGATCCCGGCAACGAAGGACTCGTCGTATCGGTCGCGGAGCCCGACCAGGTGGCCGCCGCTGTCGGGGCCCGGGGCCGCACCGGCCTTGACCTCGATCGCCACGAGGCGGCCGCCGGCGAGCTCCGCGAGCAGGCCGACCTCGAGCCTCCCTTGGCGCTGGCGGACGTGGTACAGGCGCTGCCGGGCGGCCGACACCCCGAGCTCGGCCCGCAACTGGGCGACCACGAACCTGTCGAGCAGGCGCCCCGGGAGGTCGCCCTCGCGGAGCACGAGGGGCGGGAGGAAGGGCTCGACGGCCGCGGGCCGGAGTTCCACGGCCGATCCTGCAGCACGCCGTACGTCAAACCGCCTCAAGCGCCTGGTGCGCATGCCCAAGCGCCACCTGGTCGAGCCGGCGCTGGCCGGGGCCGTCCTGGGTCTCGACACCCCGGGCCGCTCACGGGATCATCGCGAGGGCACGACGGGCCAGCCGCACGAATGCCGCACCCTGGTCCATGAGCGGGGCCGGCAAGGTCATGGCCACCCCGGGACGGGTGGGCCTCGCGTTCCTGGCCGAACCGCGCGCTCGGCTCGAAGTCGGGCACGATCGGTTCCAGCGGATAGCAGCGGCGCGGCAGGTCGCCCGCGGCCGAGGGTGTGAACCGGGTCAGCAGGCCGCGCAACACGCCGATCTCATCGCTGAGCTCGTGGGGCAGCGTGTATCCCCGCGTCCCTCCGGGTGTGACGATCGTCAGCTCCACGATCCCGGCGCGGGCGGTGCAGCGGGCGTCGGTCAACCGTTCCAGCGGAACGAGCTCGATGTCGACGCCCCAGTCGGACAGGTACGCGCCGGGGGCTTCGCGTGATCGACAAGCCACAGCAACTGCCGGTCGGTCAGCACCAGCAGCGCCGCGCGGCGCTCGACCTGGCGGCGGAGCCGTTCAACGACGCCCAGGTCGCCGGCCATCGGCCGCTCGACCCAGTACAGGATCCGCTCATCGGCGTCAAGGATGTGTTCGAGACCGCGCACGAAGCGGGGTGGCAGCTTGGCCAGGCTGTACTCGGCCGCGGAATGGGGCGTCGCGAACCGTGCGACCTCGGGCGGGAGGACACCGATCGCGTACCACGCCCGGCCGCCGCTGATCCGGGCATGGCTCCGGCGCTCGCGGAAGCGGTGTCGAGCGTGGCTGGCGACGCGCTCCGCGGCCTCGGTGTCGAGCCAGGTCCCCTCGTCCACGCTGGCCGCGATGCGGGCCGACAGGGGCGGCGGCAGCGGGGTTCCCGCCACGCGCCCGACGAGGATCGGCCCGGACGGCGTCTGCCACCCACCGGCCAGCTCGATCTCGAGACGGCAGCCCGCGTACGTCGAGGCCGGGACCGCGACGAGCACGGCGACCAGCCGTCCGAGTCCGTCGTCCGAGTCGACGAGAGCCGCCCGATCGAAGCCGAACCACAGCCGGCCGGGCCGGGCATGGCGCCCGAGGAGCTGCCCGTGGGCATCGCGCTCGAAATCGACGCCCGGCCCGAGGGCCTGCTCGACCTCGACCTGGAAGCTCGCCATCGCTACGCCGCGAACCTCGGCGGATCGGGGTCCGTGTCGAGAGACGCCGTGGCGGCCACGTTGCTCAGCCCGCGGCCCTGCTCGCGGTGCGGAGGCGCGGGCGGCGACCGGGGCGGGCTCGCCGGATCGCCCGGCCGACCTCCGCGTGCGAGAGGCGGGCACCGGCGTAGCGCTCGAGCTCGAAGTCGGCCGCGAGGAGGTCAAAGGAGAGGGACCCGGCGCCCGCCGCCCGGAGGCGCCTGGCATGGGCCGCCGGCGATTCGACCGGCAGGCGAGCCAGACGCTCGTCAGCCTCGAGCTCGCGCAGGAGCGCGAGGTAGGCCTCGCTGGCCGTCCGCGGCCGCGGCCTGTGCCCCAGCCTCACGCGTGGAAGGTGGACCCCTGGGAGGCGAACGGCAAGTGGCGGCAGGGCGATCCGTCGCTCCTCGGTCCGCGGCGGGCGCCATCGAGCCACCCGTCGGCCGCCGGCGGCAAGGCGACGCAGGGCGAGCGCGAAGGCGACGAGCCCGACACCGACCGCAGCCGCGAGGATGGTCCCGACCCACGCGGGGATCGACGGGAGCGGCGGTCCACCGCCGGGAGACGTTCCGGATGGCGGCGTCGCGCCGGGCCCGACGAGTGGCCCGGCGATGCGCCCGATCCCCTCGCCGACCGGAGCGAGCACGGTCGCGAGGCCAGCGGTGATCGCACCGAGCGGCCCGAGGATCGCTCCCATCATCGCCTCGACCGACGCGCCCAGGAGGAAGGCGACCGGGGTCCCGATGACGACCACGAGCCCGACGACCCCGACCAGGAGGGCGAGCCACGTCCGGTTACCCCGCCAGTCCACGCCGACCGCCCGTCCGAGCGCCTCCAGCCGCGTGAGCCCGACCGCGACGAGTCCGCCGGCGACGAAGATCAGCGTCGCCGGAAGGGCGACATCGACGAACGACTGACGGGCGGCGGTCGCGGTCCCGACCAGCCACGGGACGGCCAGCCCCGGCACGCCCCAGACGAGGAGCGACGCGACGACGAGGTCGTCGCTCGCCGGGTCGGCGTGGCGCACGCCGCGCCAGGCCGCGACTCCCAGGAGCCACCCGACGTCGCCGGCGAGCGCCCGGTCATACGCTCCGCCGGCGACGAAGTCCCGGACGGTGGGGTCGGTCGCCCAGCCGGCGACGGCCGCGAGCGCCACCGAGGCCACGACGGCGGGCCGGGCGAGCCGGCCGCGAACCCTCCGCCCGACGACCATCCCGGCTCCGGCAGCGACGATGAACGCCCACAGGCCGAGCGCCTGCGGACGGTTCGCCAGACCGAGCTGGAGGGCCGCGTAGACGATCGCGACCCAGGCACCCTCGGTGACGGCCGTCGCGGTCGCGGGCAGGAGCCCGAGGAGCCGGCGGCCGACCTCAGCCGGCAAGCGTGAGCGCATCGCTCGTTCGCCAGTCGGGATCGAGCTGGCCGGCGACCGTGTCGAGCCCGGCTCGTCTTCCCTGGGCGGCGAGGGCTCTCGACCGCGGGCCGAAGGTGATGTGGCGGACCTCGAACCCGCTCGCGCGCAGCCGCCGGAGTGCCGGGGCGAACGTGACCGGGTCACGGCTGCCGAGGGTGATGACGAGCGTCCCTGCCGGCAGGCGGCCGGGCAGCCCGGCGAGGAGCCGCTCGAACGGCACGGAGGCCACGGAACTCGTTCGGGCGAGGACGTCGGCGATCCGGGTCAGCTGATCGCCGCCGGCCCGGGGTGGGACGAAGCCCGTCTGAGCGAGGCTGTAGGTCCAGCCGTTGACGGCCAGGCCGCAGGCCGCTCCGTCGGCGAGCAGGCGGCGCGCGAGCGAGGCGGCGGCGACCACCAGGCCCTCGACGAGGTCTTCATCGAACGCCAGCAGCCATCTCGGGCCGTCGTGGGTCTGGATGTCGAGCGTGACGACGACCTGGCGTGCGGTCGAGGGCTCGAAGCGCTTGCTGACGGGCCGCCACACGCGCGCCGTCGCTCGCTGGTGGATCCGGCGCCGAGGATCACCGGGCTGGAAGGGGCGGACACCCGCAAAGAGCGAGGGGTCTTCGGTGAGGCCGTGGCGGGCTCGATGCGAGCCGAGCGGGACCACGGCGCCGCTCGCCGAGCGGACGGGAACCGTCCTCGGCCGGACCAGGAGCGTCGCGCGATCCGCCGCCTCGCGCGTCGCCACGTCACGACCGAACAGGTCGGCGACAGACAGGCGCACGGACGCGAAGCCGAACCGCCCGCGATGCGCCGCCTCGACGTGGAACCGCCGGCGGACCTGTTCGAACGGGGCGAGCGACCAGAGGTTCCGGAGGATCGCGTAACCCGGCCGGTCGCTCGGGATCAGGCGGCGCTCGCTGAGCTCGAGGTCGTCGGTCGCGAAGTCGTCCGCCTGGAGCCAGGCGAGGGGCAGCAGCTTGCGGTTCTCGATCGTGACCGAGAGCTCCACCCGATCGCCCCAGACCGCCCGGTCGGTCGCCAGCAGGCGCTCGTAGTACACCTCGTCCAGGCCTCGCCGGCTCCACAGGCCCGACAGCCGGGCCGTCACGAGCGTGAGCAGGCCGAGGAGGACGAGCCCCGGCGCACCGGCGACGGCACCGACGACGATCAGCCCGATCGCAACGATCGACGCGACGCTCACGACACCTCCGGCATCGGAACGGGGGTCGAGGCGAGGATTTCGGCGACGACCCGCTCGGCGGTCGCGCCCCGCAGCTCGCGGTCGATGTCGAGCAGGATCCGGTGGGGCAGGACGGCGGGGGCGACCGCAGCGACGTCGTCGGGCCGGACGAAGGCACGGCCGTCGAGGAGCGCCCAGGCCTGCGCCGCCCGGTACAGCGCGACGCTCGCGCGCGGGCTGGCCCCCAGGCGCAGATCCGGGTGGTCGCGCGAGGCCCGGACGAGCGCCACGGCGTAGCGGCCGACGTCATCGCTGACCCGGACCCCGCTGGTGGCCCGCCGGAGCGCGATGAGCTCGGCCGGCCCGAAGACGGCCGGCGTCTGGTCGATCGGCGTCGCGCCGTCACGATACAGGGCGGCGATGCGGCGCTCGCCCTCCTCATCCGGGTAGCCGATCGAGACCCGGACGAGAAAACGGTCGAGCTGCGCCTCGGGCAGCTCGAACGTCCCCTCGAGCTCGATCGGGTTCTCGGTGGCGAGGACGAGGAACGGGTCGGGCAGGGCGTGACTCTCACCGTCGACCGAGACCTGGCGCTCCTGCATCGCCTCGAGCAGCGACGACTGGGTCCGCGGGGTCGCGCGGTTGATCTCGTCGACGAGCAGGACGTTGGCGAAGATCGGTCCCGCCACGAACCGGAACCCGCCACCCTCGTAGACGCTGCTGCCGGTGACGTCGCCGGGAAGGAGGTCGGGCGTCCCCTGGACCCGGGCGAACGTCAGCCCGAGCGCCCGGGCGAAGGCCCGGGCGAGGGTCGTCTTCCCGGTCCCGGGGACGTCCTCGACGAGCGCGTGACCGTCGGCGAGGAGCGCGACCGCGAGGAGGCGGAGGGCTGCCTCGGCGCCGACGACCGATCCGGCGACCGCGTCGCGCAGGCGCCGCCAGAAGCGCTCGCCGTCGAGTGGCCGGGACGCCGGGGCGTCGTTCATCGCTCCCCGTCCATCCGATGCCGGCGAGCGACGACAGCGGGGCTCGGCACCTCGGCGAGCTGAAGGGCGAACCGTGGTGAGCCGGCAGTGCGCTGCCCGATCCCTGTCCACGGTCGCGCAGGTGCGGGCGGTGCGGCGGCCCGGCGTCGATCTCCTCGGCCGCATCGATCTCCTCGGCCGCATCGATCTCCCCGAGCTCGATCTCGGCCCCGACGCGCGGCTCGAAGAACGTCGTCGCGATGAGCGTGAGCACGACCGCGGACAGGATCACGACCGTGACCAGGACCGTGTACGCGGTCTGGTCGATGAGCCCGTTGGTCAGCCCGAACGAGGCCGAGATCGTCCCGAACGTCAGTCCGGTCGACATGAGCAGGGTCGTGCAGGCTGGCGAGGAGGGCCGGACCCTTCCACGCACCGGCGATGAAGTAGGTGTTGTCCAACCAACCATCTCCCGGGCTCCGGAGGCCCAAAGCCCCTGGACTGCCATGCAGTCCAGGGTCATCAGCCCGTCCCGGGCGATTCAGACGCCATCGATCCGACGCGTCTCGGCGGACACCATCGCCGGTCGGATTCAGTGTAGGCCGTCCGGGGAGCACCGAGCAAACGCACCGTGCAAACGACATGACGCCCCATCGCGCTACGATCATCGCGGCGATGAAGCTCGCCGGTTGATCGCGCGATGATGCGCCGATCGACGAACCGCGGTCCCGCCGCTGACGGCTTCTCGTTGGAGCCGGGCGCTGCTGGAGGTCCGCGACGTTCACGTCACGACGGTCCGATCCGGGGACACGACCCTGGACTGCCGGACGAACGTGTCCCCATCCCGACGACCGCGCCCAGCGCAGGTACCCCGATCCTTGGGGCCCGCCGAGGACGGCCGGCCGGCCGGGGGACGGGACCGACCGGCGGGTGGCCCCGCCGACGCACGTCACTGATGATCGAGAAGGAGTTCGACAATGACCACGATCACCCGCGTCCACGCTCGCGAGATTCTCGACTCGCGGGGCAACCCGACCGTCGAGGTCGACCTTCACCTCGAGAGCGGCGCCATGGGTCGAGCGGCCGTACCGTCCGGAGCCTCGACCGGGACCCACGAGGCGGTCGAGCTGCGCGTGTTCCCCGTCAGGCGCCCGGCGACAGGGTACGGAGACCGGCAAGTCGGGCGGCAGCCGCCTGGCGCTCGTCGTAGGTCACGAACCCGTCGAGCGGCGAGAGGTCCGTGGCCGAGGCGATGTGGATCGCGTCCAGCGCCCGCAGCGCCGGTTCGGCAAAGGCCCCGGCCGCCAGGAGCAGGGCGCGGTCGAGCGGCAGCAGGGCGACGGCATCGATGAGGTCGCCGGCGCGGGCCGTCAGCAGGTCGAGGGCCAGGCGCGGGTCCCGTGCGGCGGCGCGCCGGATGGCACGAGGCACCTCGGCCAGCACGAGCTCGCTCGAGACGAGGTCGGCATCCACCAGGAACGCCCGCAGCCCATCGCTCTCGGGTTCCTCTCGCACCAACTTGACGAGCGCCGACGCATCCGCGTAGAAGAGCGCCACCTCTCAGCGCTCGCCGCGGATCTCGTCGAGGGCGCGACTGAGGGCATGGGGGTCGCCCTCCATCCGCAGCGGCGGGGGCAGCCCGCGGCGCGTCGGGCGCATGACGCGCCCCTCCGCGATGAGTCGATCCAGCGCTTCACCCGTGCTGGGTGGGGGGCCGAGCTCGGCGACCGGTCGATTGCGGTCCGTGACGAGCAGTCGCTCGCCGGCCTCGACGCGACGCAGGTAGCGGCTCAGGTTCTGGCGCAGCTCGGCGATCCCGACGGCCCGGTCCATGTACATGAATGTAGCACATCGGTGTGGTTCAGCCTCGGGACACGATCGCCGGTCAGGTCCGCGGTGACATCCGGCCGGATGTCGACCTCGAGCGAGCGGCAGCACTGGTCTTCGCCGTCCTCGATGGGCTCCAGATCCAGTGGCGGCTCCAGCCGGACCGGGTGGACATGAGCGCGACGTTCGACCCGTTCGCTGGGCTCATGCGCGATTACCTGGCGAGCGACGCTGTCGCGACCGGGGCGAGCGACGCTGTCGCGACCGGGGCGAGCGACCCGGGCCCGTAACGGCCGGACCGGGCCCGCTCAGGGCTCATGGTCGGAGTGGATCTTCAGCTCGGCGCGGTATTCGACAATCGTCCCGTCCTCGACGGTGGCGGTCGAGCGAACGACCTCCACCGGGGCGGTGGGGTCCCTCGTTCGGTTGGGTCGTCCCAGGCGTGACGGCTCCCGAGCGGCACCGAAGCCGTCGGGCCTCCAACGTGGCCAGTCCGTCGAGCGACAGGTACGCAGGGTCCGTCCATGAGGACCCGCTCACTCCACGAGTTCGACGCCGGCTCGTTCGCAGGCGCGCCTGAGCCGCTCATCGACCGTGGCCAGGGCAACCCCGCGTCGCGCCGCCAGCGCGAGGTAAGCCGCGTCGTAGGCGGTCAGATCGAGCTGGCGCGCGAGCTCGGTCACCTCGCCGAGCGCCGCGTCCAGCGGGACGCCGTCGACCCAGATGGGAAGCGAGACCAGCAACTCGCGGACGTGCGTCATGTCGGCCAGATCGAGTCGTCCTCGCCGCTCCGCGGTGCGAAGCCCGTTGGCGACCTCCAGCGGCCAGATCGCCGGGGCCAGCGCCTCGTCCTGTTCGAGTCGATCGAGGGCCCGACCCGCCAGCTCGGATGACTCGTCGGCGAAGCACCAGGCGAGGGCAACCGAGGCGTCCACGACGAACATCAGCGCCGGCCCTCGTCGATGAGCTCACGAAGCGACAGCCCGTCGAGTGGGTGGGCGCGGCGGAAGGCCCGCAGACCGGCGATCGCCTCGTGCGCGGTCCGGGCCGGGCGCGCCGACACAGGCCCGAGCACAGCGACCGCGACGCCGTGCTTCGTGATCGTGATCGCCTCCCCGCCGGCCACCTCGTCCAACAGTCGGGGAAGGTGGGTCTTCGCCTCATACGCGCCGATCCGTCGCATTCGCCACCTCCATCTGGTCTGAGACTAGTCTACTTGCCCCGGATAGAGTCAGCCGCGCCCGGCGGAGCAGGCGGCCCGCGGCGACCGGCCCGCCCAACGCTCTCGGCCGCCGAGGTGCGCGGGTACCTCGAGCACCTGCCCGAGCGGTGGCGGGATGCGGACCCAGAGGATCGCTGGCCGCTGCGCATCCGGATGACCGGGCGGACGCTACGCCGTGGCGAGCACCTCGACCAGGACCGGGACGAGCGGCCAGCCGGCGTCGGTGGTGAGGATGCGGTCCGCATCGCGGACCAGCGCCGTGGCGATCACCAGCGCGTCGGGCAACCGCAGCGCGGTCCCGTGCGCCGCCCGCAGCGCGGCCGCCGCGGCGGCGATCGAGCGGTCAGCCGGCTCCACCCGCGCCGGTAGCGCATCCAGGAACCCGTTCACGACCGCGACCGCGTCGGCACCGCGCCGGTGCGGCGAGACGAGACACTCCGCGTACGCCGAGGCCGGCAGCACCAGGGCATCCCCGCGATCCCGTGCGGTGCGGACCGACGCGACCGCGGCCGCGTGGTGGGCGTCGGCGGCGTCCAGGAGGGCGACGACGACCCCCGCGTCGAGGACGGTCAGTCCCACTCGCGCCGGAGCTCGTCGAGCTCGCCCGGGGGATAGACCCCCGTGAGGGCACCCGCGTACTGCGCCACCGGGTCGGTGTCACGGACAAGGAGGATCTCGCCGGGGCCGCGGACCTCGGCGCGCAACGTGTCCCCCGTCCGGATGCCGGCACGCTGGAGCGCCTCGACCGGGAGGGTGACCTGGTGCTTCGCGCTCACGCGCGTGTAGCCCCGTCGCCTGTGCTTGACTCGTCCTGCCATGAGTCAAGGATAGAACCTCGACGCGCCGACGGCGATCGCGATGCGGCAACGGTCCGCTGATGGAGCCCGGGCGAGGGCGAGACTGCCGCTGAGCCGGCGATAGCGAGAGGACGCCTGGGGGACGAGACGTGCGTTCAGTTGGTCAGGCCGGGTCAGCTTCCGGTTGCCCTGCTGCGGGGCGACAGCTACACGGTCACGGTTCCGCCGCTCCGGATCCATGACTCCGCGGGGGCGACCTCTCGGACGATGCGGGCGCGGAGCGGTGGATCGGCAGCGCGACTGCCTGACCTGGGGCATTAGGGCGTTGGTCGGCCGATCCGCCCTACGCTCGACTCGGGCTCCTCAGGCTGTCCACGAGTTGGACGACCCATCGGTCGAAGGCGCCCGAGAATTGGTCGCCAAGTGCGGCGGCGTTCGGCTGTGGGAGCCCCTCGCTCAGGATCCTCGTCCGCAAGCCTTCGACGACTCGACGTGCCTCGATCGCCCGCACCGACGGTGACATCCCTTCCTGCCTGGCGAAACGGAGCACTTCCAGCGCCACGCCGAATCGGGTGACCCAATCTGGCTGGGCGACGGGTGGTCGGAATCCCGGGAGGATCTCGGCGGCGCGGGCCAGGGTGAGGCGTCGCTCGTTGCCCACCTTCCGCGCCTCCAGCAACCCCGCCAGCACCAGCGCGTCCACGGCAAACGCCACACTGGGCTTCGTGAAGCGCGTCGTCCGGGCTAGGTCGGCGACGCTGAGGCCGATCGCGGGTGCCGCCAACAGGGCCGCGAGAATGTCGGCCCGGGCGTTCACCCCGAACGCCGCGCGCAGGCGAATCCGTAGCAGCGGCGGCGCCGGGGCCGAGTCGAGCCGAGCCTTGCCACGCGTCACGTAGTCCGGGCGCGGCTGGGTCGCCATCGGCCAGGTGGGGCCGGCGGCGGCGGCGACCGTCGCCACGTACTCACCGATCGCCTCGGGCGGCGTCCTGAGCTCGTGGGCCACCTGCTTGAGGCGCGATCCGTTGACGTACCGGCCGTACGCCACGCACCAATCGGTGCTCGCATCGCGCAGCCGCGCGTCGGCGTCACCCAGCTCGGCCGTGAGCGCGATGAGCGCTTCCGGGTCGACCACGGCATCGTCGCGCTCGCCGATGGCATCGACGCCGAGCGCGATCCATTGGATCCACGCCCGGTTGAGCAAAGCGCTCTGGAGCGAGCTAGCCGAGCCAGCCATCGACGTCCTCCACTCCGAGGCGGCGGAGCGTCTCGACGAGCAGCGATCGGTACGCGGGCGACGGGTCGTGGGTGATGCTCCAGCGGGCAGCGGCCAGGAGCTCGTCCCGACCCGGACCGAGTTCCTGCAGATCCTGCAGATGCCGGCTCCGCGGTCCCTGGTCGACGGCGGCGTAGAGCTTGAAGCAGATCATGTCGAAGCGGCCCGCCAGCCAGATGACGAGTCCGCCGTGGTCGCGTCGCTCGAGGCGCCCAAGGAAGCCGGCAGGGAGGCCAAGATCGAGCAGCGACTCGGGGCCGAGGTTGACCCAGTCGCTCGCGAGCCCATAGGCGCGCGCGACATCCGCCACCGCCGTGCGAAGCGGTTCGGGCATGGGCCGCATGGGCGCGACCCCGTTGGCCGTCCATGCGCCGAGCAGGTCGAGATCCTTCGTGGCTGGTCGCGTGACCAGCCCGCTCAGGATCAGGTTGCCGCCCCCGATGAGGACGACCTCGTAATGGAGGCCGCGGGCCGCCAGAAGCTCCCCGAGTGCACCGAGCGCTGTGTCTAGCTGGGTCCGGCCGATCGACGTCATCGGCCGACTGTAGACTGGTCCTGAGTAAGGGTCAACCTGGCGAATCGCCATAGTCAGACTACACGAGCGGGCGTCTGCACCCCGACCTCGAGCGGCCGGCGGCCGCGGCGATCGCGCACCGGCACTAGGTCGCCAGGCGGTGGGTAGTCCCGGAACGTGCCGATGCTTGAGATAGAAGCCCGAGATTTCCCGCACCGAGATGTCGATGATCTCGAGTCCCACGGGCTCTCTGGCGGGCTTGACCGACTCGAGGATCGCAGGCTGCTCCCCAGGAGGGGCGACGAGCACAACACCCCAGGTCCCGTTGTCGCCAGGCGACAGCTTGGCGTTCACCTGGACGCTGACTGGGGGTGTAAGCGGACCGCCCTGCTGTGGGCGCGGAATGGCCATCCCGATGGCGATCGCCGCCGGGATGGCCACCACCGCGATGGCGGCGAGGGTCAGGACTCGTCTACCAGCCAACGACCGTCCTTGCCCCCGTCTCCGCGTAGTCGTTGGTCCCGCACAATGACGCGGCCGAGTTGAAGTGCCACTTCTGCTTCGCCTCGGTCGTGAAGCCCGTCTTGGTCGACAGGTCGATACCGATCCCGACGTTGACCTTCGCAGTCGCCCTGGGCTCCCTTGTCGGGATCATCGAGGACCCGACGCAGCTCCGAGCGGAGACCCGGGAGCGCATCGGGTTCATGCCCCAGAACGTGTCGCTCGACGACGACCTCACGGTCCCCGGTCGGCGCGCCTGAGGTGCGTCGATGACAGGCGAGCAGCCCGCAGCATCGGCCGAACCTGCGGTCGACCGCCGTCGTCCCCCTGACCCGACGGTCGTGGCCCTGCGCGGCGAGCGCAACCCGCTGAGGGTGTTCCTGAAAGTCCTCGGGCCGGGCCTCGTCACCGGCGCGTCCGACGACGACCCGTCGGGGATCGGGACCTACGCCCAGGCGGGCGCCGCCTACGGCTACGCGACCCTCTGGACCGCGGTCGTGATGCTGCCGATGATGATCTCGGTGCAGTACATCTGCGCCAAGATCGGGCTCGTCAGCGGGCGGGGCCTGGCCGGGGTCCTGCGCGAGCAATACCCGCGTTGGGTGCTGTACCCGGCGGTCCTCGCCCTCGTGGCCGCCAACACGATCAACGCCGGCGTGGACATCGGCGCGATCGCCGCGGCCATCAACCTCCTCCTGCCGATCCCGGCGACGGCCTTCATCATCCCCGTCAGCGCGGGCATCCTGGCCCTCCAGGTGTTCGGCTCGTACCGGCTGATCGCCCGGGTGTTCAAGTGGCTGACGCTGGCGCTCCTGGCGTACATCGCGGCCGCCCTCTTCGCTCGCCCCGACTGGGCGGCGGTCCTGCGCGGCACGCTCGTCCCCACCATCCAGCTCACCCCGCAGTACATCGGCATCCTGGTGGCGCTCCTCGGCACCACGATTTCGCCCTACCTCTTCTTCTGGCAGGCCAACCAGGAGGTCGATGAGCAGATCCTGATGGGGCGCAGGCGCCTGTGGCAGCGGCAGGGGGCCTCGAAGACTGAGCTGCGGTACGCCCTCGCCGACACCGTGTCGGGCATGGTGTTCTCGGGGGTCGTGGCCTACTTCATCATCCTCGCGTCGGGCGCCACCCTGTTCGCATCCGGGCAGCACACGATCGGCTCGGCCACGGACGCCGCGGTCGCCCTCCGGCCGGTCGCAGGCGACCTGTCGGCGGCCCTGCTCGCCGTCGCCATCATCGGCGCGGGCGTCCTGGCCGTCCCCGTCCTGACGACCTCGGCCGCCTATGGGGTCTCGGAGGCCGCGGGCTGGAAGTTCGGTCTCGATCGAAAGGTGTCGAAGGCGCCGCAGTTCTACGCTGTCGTGATCGCCGCGACCGTCGTGGGCATGGCCATCGACTTCCTGGGGATCAACCCGATCACCGCCCTCGTCATCACGGCGGTCATCAACGGCCTCCTCGCGGTGCCGCTGCCCGTGCTGGTGATGCTCGTGTCCAACAACCGCAAGGTCATGGGCGAGCGCACGAACGGCCGGCGCCTCAACGTCCTGGGGTGGGGCACGACGGCGGTCATGGCCATCGCCGCGGTCGCGCTGGTCGTGACCACGATCACCGGCTAGGACCGGCTTCACTCCCGCCTCTTGAGTGCCGTGACGTCAACACGCCGCGAGATCGAGCCGGGGACGCGACGCCGATGCCCGGATCGAGCGATGGGCACCGGTCAGTCCCCGGATGACCGACCGTCATGACCCGATCGGCTCAACGCCGCACAGTGAAGGCCCTCGAGTCTCCGCGCACGTCGGCATCCTGTGCCGGTTTGCATCGGCGCGGTATCGGGCCCCTCCACCAAGAGGCAGGAGCCGCCATGGGCATCGAAACCATCATCCTCGTCGTCGTCATCGTGCTGATCGTGCTCTTCGTGCTGGGCTACTTCGGGCGAGGTCGCCGCGCATAGGCGTGGCTCAGAGCGCGAGTCGGTGACGCCTTCGCTCGGGCGTCTGATCAGGGAGCCGGATCCATGGCCCACGTGGACTGCCGCTGCCACGTCTTCCTGTGTACCGACTCACGTCAGTCACGAGCCGGAATCCGATCTGCCTGTCGACGTGACGCGCACCCGGGCGACCCTCGTCCCCGGGATGATTCGATCGGGCGCACCGGTGACGATCCCGCCCCTGCCCTGTGACCGACCCGGAGCCTGAATGTCATGAAGAAGGGCCTCCGCGGTGGCAACGTTGGGTTGTCATCGCAACCAGCACCTTGGAGGCCCGGAGATGTTGTACGCCGGATTGGACCTGTCGCGCCAGAGGCTTGACGTGCACGTGCTCAACGAGGATGGCCGGACGGTCGAGGTGACCGCCGTCCGTCCCGATGCCGACGCCCTGCGGACGCTGGTGTCGATCGTCGGCCGGCACGGCCAGGAGGTGACCGCGACCATCGAGTCGATGAACGGGGCCCGCTTCGTGCACGACACCCTCGAGCTGCTCGGCTGGGACGTGGAGATCGCCGACGCGCTCAAGGTCAAGGGTCTCGCCCCGCTGGCCGCCAAGACCGACAAGATCGATGCCTGGGTCCTCGCCGAGCTCGGTCGGCGGGAGCTCGTGCCGGCGATCTGGCTGCCCGATCCCGACACGCGGGCGGAGCGAGAGCGGGCGCGGTTCCGGCTCCACCTCGTCCGCCACCGGACGGCGCTCAAGAACCGGATCCACGCGACGCTCATCGCCTTCGGCCACCCGGTCCCGGTGAGCGACCTGTTCGGGGTCGCCGGGCGGGAGCTGCTCGCCTCGCTGGCGATCCCGGAGCCCTGGGCGACCACCCTCGCCACGAGTCTGCGGTTCGTCGACGAGCTCGATGCCCAGATCGACGAGTGCGAGCGGGAGCTGCGGGCCATGGGCGCCGACCATCCCGACATCGAGCTGTTGCGAACGGTCCCGGGCGTCGGCTGGGTGCTCGGCTACACGATCGCCGCCGAGATCGGGGACATCGGCCGGTTCGCCAGCGCGAAGAAGCTCGCGGGGTACACCGGGCTGTGCCCCTTCGTCCGCCAGTCGGGCGGGAGGGACGACCGCGGCCCGCTCGCCAAGAACGGGCCCAAGTACCTGCGCTGGGCGCTCATCGAGGCGGCGACCCACGCCGCCCGGCACCCGGCGTACAAGGAGCGGTACGAGCGGAACAAGCGCCGCCTCGGCCGCCAGCGCGGGAGCAAGGTGGCCCGGGTCGACATCGCCCGCGAGCTGTCCACCGCCATCTGGCACATGCTCACCAAGCGTGAGCCGTTCGCTCCCGGCAGGTCCCACGTGTCGCCTCTGGTCGCTTGACGACCCTCGCCTGAGATGGACCGCCGGAGCATCCGATCCAACCTGGTCCTCACCAACGATGAGGCGATAGAGAGATGAGCACGACTCACCCCACCGACCGATCGCTCCGGTTCAGACCGGACCTTGACAACGGCCCTTCTTCATAGAGAGGCGATGTGGGACCTCGGCGTCAATCCCCTGGAGCTGGTCGCGCGGACCGCGGTCATCTACGTGCTCTTCTTCGGCGCCCTGCGCCTGTCCGGGAAGCGCGAGATCGGCCAGTTCACCGTGTTCGATCTCGCGCTCGTGCTCCTCGTTGCGAATGCGCTCCAGCCGGCCATGACCGGCGCGGACCAGTCGGTCCTGGGTGGGGCGATCATCCTGGCCACGATCTTCGTCCTCAATCGCCTCGTCTCGGAGGCGCGTGTCCGGGTCCCCTGCGTTCGGCGGGTGCTCGAATTCAAGCCGACGACGATCGGCCGGGACGGGAGATGGATCAAGGCCGAGTTTGCCCGCCAGGGCATCGACCTCGGCGACGCCGAGGCCGCCCTCCGACAGCACGGCCTCGAGCGCGTCGGGCAGATGAAGCTGGCCACCCTTGAGGAGGACGGCTCGATCAGCATCGTCGCTGCCGACGATGGAGCCCGGGGCGAGGTCCATCGTCGGAACCGTCGCTACCGTCGGTCCCGACTGTAGTCGCGCCGCATGGCGTGCGCTGGGTCAGCGGACGCCGCACAGCACTGACCCAGGACCGGGTGGCCGTGGCTCCGCCAGCGAGGAGCGCAGAAGCACCCTGCCGCGACGGTCTTGCGGCGGGGTGCACATTGCCAGAAGAGCCGGTATCGGTGACCCCCGTGTGGGCCTCGGTGACGCGCCAGCGGTCAGTTGTGGGCGTCCTTGCGGACGGCGTCCTGGACGTCGCCCAGCTTGCCCTGGACCTTCCCCTGGACCTTCTGGACCTTGCCCTTCGCCTCGAGCTTCGTGTCGCCGGTCAGGCCGCCGACGCCCTCGTTGACGGTGCCCTTGACGGTGGTGACGGCACCCTTGACGTGCTGGTCGGTCATGAGACGGTGCTCCTTGCTCCGCGCGACGTGAACATCCGCGCGACGAAGATGACGATGACGGCGCCGAACACGGCGACCAGGAGGCTGGACAGGTTGAAGCCGGTGATGTCGGCGATGCCGAGCACGGTCCCCGCGATGAAGCCGCCGACCACGGCGCCGACGATCCCGAGGACGACCATCATGATGAGGCCCTCGCCGCCGCCCGTGATGAGGTTGGCGATGAAGCCGGCGATCGCGCCGAGCACGATCCAGGCGATGATTCCCATGGAAGCTCTTCCTTTCGCATCGGGCCGGGTGGAGATGGGCGAACGGATCGCGGAGGATCACCCGTCCGCGGCGGGGACAATCGGGCGGTCAGACGGGCTCTGCGGCCGAACGACGCCGGAAGATCCCGAGGACGTTGGCCTCTCGTACGTCGAGCAGGAGCAGGACGATGCGCGTCCCGATGACGATCTGGATGAGCCCGAAGACGAGGACCGCGATGCGGCGACCCGTCTCGGCGCCGCCGGCACCGGACCTCGTGAGGCGACGGCTGTCCGTCTGCACCGTCTCCCGGCCCGAGATCGTGGGTTCCTGGGGGGTGACGATCTTCTGGTCGACTTGATCGATGACCATGGGTGCCTCCCGTGTTCTACCGGCAAGGCCGATGCGCCGGATACGGAACGACCTGCTCCCGGCGCTGAGGGGGCGCGCCAAGAGCAGGTCTGGAGGGAGGATGGGCGCGCGTCCGGAGATCGCGAGCCGCCCGAGAAGTGCAACCGGAATCTGGCGGCCAAGCGAGCCCGTGTCATGACGGGGCGTCATCAGAGCCGGCGGTACCTTCGTGAGGGCCGGCCCAAGGCGCTGGCCCATCCTCGTACCGTCGGCAAGGCGGAACTCGTGGAGGTGGGCGCGACCCCAGCCGGCGAATGCGTGGTCGATGGCGGTAGCGATGGCGGCGAACGTATGGCTCCGGGCGGCCGCGAAGCTACGGCCGGGCCGGGCGCGACTGCGCCAAAGCCAGTGGACAGCTGTGGCGCGTAAATAGAACACCTGTTTGGTCTGGGCGAGAGGGATAGCCCCGCGACCAGCGACCTTCCGATCACGAGGCGGCTCGCCGAGCCGCCGACGTCGCACGAGCTGGTCCGGAGCGCATGACGCGCCGGCGCTCTCGCCAGCCCGCCGGACGCGCCACCGACCGTGAGGTCGGCGTGGTTGCGGCCGTGCTGGTGACCGGATCGGAGAAGGCGGTCGCCCACCGCCTCGGCCTGTCGCACTCGACTGTGAAGCACCACCCGGCGAATGCCCGGCCCAAGGTAGGTGCGGCGACCACGGCGCAGCTCGTATGGATCCTCGCCCCGCGCCTGCCCGAACCCGAGGGCATGGCCCAAACCGACGAGCAGCGGTCTGCTTGACGCGGTCGTGGCGGCTGCAGGGACCGTCCGCAGTGCTGGCGAATGCCCGGCCCAAGGTAGGTGCGGCGACCACGGCGCAGCTCGTATGGATCCTCGCCCCGCGCCGTGAACACCATCGGGTAATCGTGCGGGCTGCAGGTCAGGTTGTACTCCGTCCTGCGGATCTGGGCCGCATGGCTCCTGCCCCTTGGCCTGGCGCGTGCGAGCCTCGGGCGAGTCTTCAGGGCGTTGGCAATGAGGAGATGCGAGCGTGGAAGCCATTCTCGGGCTGGCCGCGGTCCTGGGACTCGCGGTCGTCGTGATCTGGTTCGTCTTCTACCGGTGGAGTGGCGGCAGGGGGTCAGGCGAGGTCGCCGCGGGAGTCGAGGAGTGGGGCGACTTCCTCGTTCGGACATACCGGGGGCACGAGCAGAGCGAGGCGATCGCGAGCTACGTGAAAGACGCGGGGACGCTCGCCCAACGCGGCTACGTGCCGGCGGGCCAGAGCTGGGGCGACGGGCAGTGGGATGGTGGCTACTTCCTCCTCGCGTTGGTCCTCTCCTTGTTCGGGATCGGCCTCATCCTGCTCGCCTACATGGCGATCATCAGGCCTGACGGAACGCTGTGCGTCACCTACCGGCGCAGGGCTGCATAGCCTCACGCCCATGCGCCGGCGGAGCGTTCGACCCCGACGGGATCGGGTCAGCGACGCGCGGGCACTGTGAATGAAACCGGCTGGCCACTCCTGGCGTCCACGAGACGGGATCGCACCGTCGGGCCATTTCATCGCCGGGCGCTGGGGACACACACATGCGTCGACTTCTCGGCCTGATCGCAGCGGCGGGGCGCTACGCATCCGCGGTCTTGGCCGCGATGGCCCTGGCAGGGTGCGCTTTGGCGCCCGGAGCGACCGACCCGGCCGCTGCCCATCAGCGCGCCCAGACTGTGCTCTCGGCGTGGGCGGAGGCGTTAGCCGCAGCCGGTGAGCATGCTGCTGTCACCCCGGTCGGCGAGCTAACAGGCCAGATCGGCGACTGGGAGGAGGCCGTGGGCGACAACAACAAGCGCGCGCTCATGGCCGGGATGGTCGCGTCCGACAGGCCCGTGTCCGAAGAGGCGCCGGCGGACGGCCAGGTGACCTGGCAGGACGGCACGACGACCAGGGTGCCCCTGCTCTCGGCGCAGGACGCCATCGTGGCGATCGAGAACACCACGGCAGCACCCTGCCCCGACTGCGCGATGCTCCTGGTGACGGCCGCAGAGCTGACGTCCGGGCCGATCCAGACCACGCGCGGACCTGCGACCGCGCCCATCTGGGAGTTCGCGGTGCAGGGCACCGCCGTCAAGGTCACGCGCGTCGCCATCGCGAACCCGGTGATCGTCGCATCTCCGGGGGAGGGCGATCCGCAGCTCGGGCTTGCGATCGACTCGGCCACTGGGTCGGTCGGCGGAACCGAACTCACCGTTGCTTTTGTCGGCGCGCCAGATCCGGGGAACATGCCCTGCGGCGAGGATTACACGGCGGAAGCCGTCGAGACCGATCTCGCGGTCGTCGTCATCGTCACGCGGCACCCCCATGTCGCGCCCTTCGGCGAGGCGTGCTCGGCCGTCGGGGCACGGCGCACGGCTACGGCCACGCTGGCTGCGCCGCTTGGCGACCGAGTCGTGCTCGACCTCCAGCAGGGAACCCCGGTCCCCGTCGTGCTAGCCCCCTAACGCTTATCCCGTTGTCTCAGCAGGCCACAAGATGTAGGGTCAGCCCGTGGGACGGCCTGGCTTCCCCAAGACCCTGCGCGAGTTCCAGCGGACGTTCGCAAATGAAGCCGCCTGCGCGCACTACCTCGCAGCCTGTCGCTGGCCGGACGGCACGCTAGGGCTCGGGAGGTCGCCGGGTTCGGTCGCGCCGCCTGGCCTGCCCCAGAGGCACAGTGGCAAGACCGGCCCGGCTGAGCGGTGTGACCACGGGACGTGAGCGCTTGGTCCGCGCGCGCACTGTCTTCGCCTGACACCGGAGTCTGAAGAACTGGGCGGCGAGGACTTTCGTGTTGTCGATGAGTATCGGGCGGCGGTCGCGTCCTGAGCTGCGAGCCTGCCTCTTGACTCTGCACTGGCTCCCGCGCCGTCGGTTCGACGAATTTCGCATCGCTGGAGGAGTTCCTCACCTGTCGACCGCGGGCTGGGCGTCGAAGTCGAAGTGGGACAGGCGCCAGGGCGCCGGCAGCGAGGCGAACCGCTCGAGGGCCTGTCCGATCGCGAGGCGGTCGAGCGCTTCACCTACGACGCCCGCTACAAGTACGCCGCGGGCGGGTTGCCGTTCGACCATCCGGGCTTCGCCCACACCGTGCTCGTCGACCTGCGCGCGCGACTGGCCCGCTCGGAGCGCCCGGAGCGGATCTTCGAGCGCACGCTCGAGATCGCCCGCGCGGCCGGGCTGGTGGGCGTCCGGCGAGTGCTCGACTCGACCCCGCTGTACGACGCGGTCGCGACGATGGACACGGTCACCCTGGTGCGCAGCGCGATCCGGGGCCTGCTCGCGGCCGCCGACGAGCGCGAGCAGGGGCTGCGCTCCCGGCTCCGGCGCGACGACGACTACGCCGCGGCCGGCAAGCCGGCCTGCGACTACGACGATGTGGCCGCCCGGGCGGCGCTCGTCGATGCCCTCGCGCGCGACGGCCACGCGCTCCTCGCCGCGCTCGACGGCGAGCGCCTCGACCCGGCGCTCGGCGAGGCCGCGGCGCTGCTCGCGACCGTGCTCGGCCAGGACCTCGACGAGGACGCCGATGGCACCTTCCGGATCGCCCGACGGGTCGCCCGAGACCGGATCATCAGCACCGTCGACCCCGAGGCCCGCCACGGCCACAAGACCGCGGCCCACGGCTTCGACGGGTACAAGGGCCACCTCGCGCTCGACCCCGACGCCGAGCTCATCGCCAACAACATTAAGGTGCATTGGTCGGGGCGAGAGGAGTGGCGACGACGATTTCGATTGGCCCCGGGAGCGACGCCGCTGGCGATGACGACTCCTGACCCGTCGAGTCCGCCCCTTGGGACCGTCGCAAGCCGAGCCGAGCCACAGGTATGGTGTATATGTCGTTGATAGATGTATACTCCCTCCATGAGACGACTGCAGATCTACATCGAGGAGGACCTGGACGACGCGCTGGCCTCCCGGGCGCGCCGCGCGCACACGTCCAAGGCCGCCCTGATCCGGGACGCCGTGCGCCGCTCGATCGGGGAGCCGGAGCCCGCGGCCGACCCGTTCCGCGACTGGATCGGCGGCAGCGACGCCGCGCCGGCGCCCGTCGACGACGTCGTGTACGGCCCGTGAGGTTCGTCGACACCTCGTACTGGGTGGCGCTCCGGCTCCGGCGCGACGCCAACCACGCCGCCGCGGTCAGCCTGTGGTCGCCCGGCCAGGCGCTCCTGACCACGAACCATGTCGTCGGCGAGACGTGGACGTTCCTGCGCCGCCGCGACGGGCACGCGTCGGCCGTCGCGTACCTCGACGCGGTCGAGTCCGCGGACTGGCTCACCGTCGTGCATGTCGAGGAGGCGATCGAGCGCGAGGCCCGGGCCTGGCTCCGGCGCCACGACGAGCGGGTCCACTCGTTCGTCGACGCGACGAGCTTCGCCGTCATGCGGCGGGAGCGCCTCGGGGAGGCCCTGGCGTTCGACGGCGACTTCAGCGCCGCGGGCTTCGTCGAGGTCCGGCCCCAGCCCTGAACCGGCGTCCCGAGCTGATCGGCGGACGTCGCACGCCCGACCCCGCGCCCCGGCACGGTCTTGGCCCTCGGTGACCGCGTCCGCTCCACGCCCGGGGCGGGCAGGAAGCGACACCAGCGCAGAGTCGGGGACAGTGCGGTGCGTTGGTCGGGGCGAGAGGGATAGCCCCGCCACCACCGACCTTCCGATCACGATGCGGCTCGCCGAGCCGCCCGAGCCGTTCGACTGGCTCCGCTCCGCATGACACGGCGGCCCCGCCACGCCGCTGCACGCGCCACCGACCGTGAGGTCGGCGTGGTTGCCGCCGTCCTGGTCGCCGGCTCCGAGAAGGCGGCCGCCCACCGCCTCGGCCTGTCGCACTCGACCGTGAAGCACCACCTGGCGAGCGCTCGGTCCAAGGTGGGAGCGACGACGACGGCCCAGCTCGTGTGGATCCTGGCTCCGCGATTGCCGGTGCCGGAGAGCGGAGCTGAGACGGACGCGTGACGGACAGCCGAGCTCGCTTCTATGCTCGCGCCATGACGACTGCCTCGTTCATCTCGCTCCACCTGGCGCGGTTCGATCAGCTGCGGGCGGCCGGGCCCGCCGATCCCGGTGAGCGATCGGGAATCCTGTTCTGCGAGGTGGGCGCCGACTGCCGGGCGGCGGGCACGGACCCGGCCTCCCGCGAGGCGTTCACGTTCCTCGTCGTGGGGCTGCACGACCGCAGGGAGTCAGCGGACCGCCTGGTCGAGGAGATCACCACCGTCGCCCCGTGGTTCGCGGACGCGGCTGAGCGATGGAGCGGCGTGCTCGCGCCGTTCCGAACGAAGGGTGAGTCCAACCTCGTCCACCCGACGGCCCCGGCCCGGCTGTTCGATCCGCTCGCCGGCGCGCCCGGCCGCGACGAGCCGATGGTCGTGTTCACCACCGCCGGCTGGAACCGGGACGGCCTCGACATGGCACGGGTACAGGACTTCGGGACTGGCGTAGCCGCGGTCAGGATCTCGATGACAGCCGTCCCGGGCCTCCGGTCCCAGCAGACGTTCTTCTTCCCCGGGATCATCGCACTCGACCCGCCGACCCTCTCGTTCTGGGACGACGAGGCATCGCTCGCCACCTGGGCGCACCGACAGGCGACACACAAGCGCCAGATGGACCGCTACCGGACGACCGGCAACGCCGACCGGGCCTCGTTCACACGCCTCACCGCCCTCCGCAGCAGCGGGACGTGGTACGGCCGTGACCCGGTCGCCACGGCGGAGGCGGCCTCGTAGGCGGCCGCCCGTCGCCTCGGGCCTTGTCGCACTCGACCGTGAAGCACCACCTGGCGAACGCCTGGTCCAGGGTGGGGCGACGACGACGGCGCAGCTGGCGTGGATTCTCGCCGAGCGGCTGCCGGAGCCCGGCCGCCATGGCCCGTCGGACGATTGAGCGAGGAGCCCGGGAGGCATACGGCGAGCGAACCTGGCGGGGGGTTCCATCCACCGTCGTATTCGAGTCACATGGCACTGGCAGCGCGAGCGCCGCTCGACCCCACGATGATCGTCCCGGCGACCCATGGACGTGCGAATTCGGACGCCCGTTGACGGAGTCCCGCCCAGGCAACGAGCGCAGGTGTATGGCATGCAACTGGATCCGATGGCCTCCGTCGAACCGACGAGGACCGACGCCGTGAGCCGCTTCGGCTTCTGGATCAGCCTCGTCACCGCTGCGCTGACCGTCGTAACCTTCGCCCTGGCAATGACGGCGCTGCCGGACGACGTCCCGTACCCGTTCACGAGTCAGGTCATCGCCGACCAGTGGCCCGGCGACTACCTCTGGATGTACCCGGCGATGATCCTGATGGTGTCGTTCGTCGCATGGCTCGTGGCGATCCACCAGTACGCAGCGCCGGCGCGGCGGACGTACAGCCTGCTCGCCCTGTGCATCGGCGTCGTCGCCAGCGCTGTCCTGCTCATCACCTACTACATCCAGGTGACCGTGATGCAGCCGAGTCTCGAGAAGGGGCAGCTCGATGGCTGGGCGATGCTCACGATGTACAACCCGAACGGGGTGTTCCTCGCTCTCGAGGAACTCGGCTACCTGCTGATGAGCCTCGCGTTCTTCTGCCTGGCCGCGGTGTTCGTGGCACCCACTCGGCTCGAGCGGGGGATCCGCTGGCTGTTCATCGCGAGCTTTGCGCTGACGATCGGAGCACTCGTGTTCGTGTTCGCGACGCACGGCATCGATCGCGGCGCCGTGTACGAGATCATCGTCATCTCCGTCGTCTGGCTGACGCTCATCGTCGGAAGCCTTCTGACGGCCCTCGTCTTCCGGCGTGCGGCAGTTGGAGAAGCCGGCTGAGACGAGGCACCGAGGGACCAGTCCCGAACGCATGGCCCAATCGGCCAACTAGAAACCGGAGCGGGCCGCCCGCACCCTTAGGGCCATGACGGCGCACTGGTCCGATCCAGACCGACTCCCGGTTCCCCCCACCGGGTACGTCCGCGCCGTCAACCCCTTTGCGTCGGCCGGATGAGCGGGTTCGAGCTCCTTCTGGCGTTCCTCGCCGGCGTCGTCATGGGCGGCGCCCTCGACCGGTTCGTGCTGCCGCTCCTCGTCGATGCATGGATCGATCGACTGCGCCGGCATGGGCGATGAACGGGGTGACGATGCGGACCAGCGCCGGGCCGACCACTACTCCTCGGCCCGGATCGGCGCGGCTGCCGCGCTCACGATCGTCTTGGTCGTCCTCCTCGTCCTTGACGTCGCCGTCCCCGACTACGACATCACGCCGGGCATCCTCCTGCCTCTCCTGGGCGCGATCCTGCGCGCTCCTGGGCCTCGAGGCCGCGGCGTTCTGGAGGGGCGTGAGGTGACCACGGTCACGGCACTCCTGACGAACAAGGCCTACGGCTACCCGACCCGCGGCGCGCGGCGGCGCCGGTCAAGCCGACGATCCTCGCCTGCCTGCACCACCGCACCGCCGACCGCCGCGAACCCCGACCGGCACAGGCGCACGCACGAGCGCAACTACGCCAACCGCGCGGGCTCCGGGGTCCGTCCGCCACGGCCTACATCGACCGCGACGGCACGATCGTGGCGCCATCGACCCCGCCAAGTACGCGGCCTGGAGCGAAGGCGACGTCGCGCACCCCAACACCAAGCTCCCGACGATCGCCGCCGCGGTCGCGTCGGGCGTGAACATGAACGAGTGGGTGCACGAGTCGATCGAGTGCTCGGGCGCCGGGACGGAGCCCTACACCGACGCCCAGTTCGAGGCAGTTGCCCGGCTCGTGGTCGCGGCGCACAAGGCCACGGGTCTGCCGATCAACCGCAGCACGGTGGTCGTCCACGCCGACATCAACAGCGTGAGCCGGCGCAGCGACCCCTGGCCGCCGGCCACCCGTGAGGCCAGGGTCAAGCGGATGTCATCGCCCGGGCGAACGCGATCCTGCGGCCGCCGATCACGACGGTCATCGTGAAGGCGGGCGACACGCCTGAGCGGAGATCGCCGCGGCGCACGGGCTGACCGCTCGCGGCGCTTCTCGCGTTTCCGGAGAACGCGAAGTACCGCGCCAACCCGGGGCTCATCCACCCGGGCGACATCGTCCGCGTGAAGTGACGGGAGGAGTCATGGACAGCCAGCCGGGCACGATCTGGGGTCGTGAACCAGCGATGGTCCTCGCCCTCGTCCAGGCGGTGATCGCCCTGGTCGTCGCGTTCGGTCTCAGCCTCGCACCCGACCAGATCGGCGCTATCCTCGCCGTCACCGCGGTGATCCTGGGGCTCATCACGCGCAGCCGGGTGAGCCCGGCGTCGTGAGGGACGGGTACCTGCGAGGCTCGCTCCCGCGGACGCCGACTGCCCGCCAGGTCGACGTCCTCGCGGCCTTCGTCGCGGCCGGCGGCTCGGTGGCGGAGGCGGCGGCGCGAGTCGGCGTCCGGCCGAGTACCGCGAAGCGCCACCTAGCGGACCTGCGGGCGCGCGCGGGCCTTACGACCGAGCAGCTGATCTACACTGGGCGGGCCGAGGGTTGGCTCGTCGTGCTAGACCTCGAGCCGCAGCACCGGCGAGCTGGTGGCTAGCGAGAACCGAACATCCGATCGCCCGGGCCGTGCCTCGAGCGTCGTCTCCACGAACTCTCTCGGCCGGGCTGGCGCTGGTGAAATGTACCTGCTAGCGTAGCTGTAGCGACATCCGCCAACGAGGTAGCCGGGTGGGCCTCTTGACCCTTCGAGACGCGGCCGCGCAGCTGGGCATCACCGCCGACACGCTTCGAGCGCAAATCCGGAGGGGACGTCTCCGCGGGACCAAGCTCGGTCGCGACTGGCTCCTGGAACCGGCGGAGGTTGCTCGGTACGAACAGACGTCCCTGGGGCGGGCCGGCCGCCCTGCAATCAAGACGAGGAGCGCTGATGGCGGTGGTCATGAACGCCGGTAGCGCGTGCCGGACTGTCCACATCGCCTCGGGGGTCATCCACGGGCGAGCGCGGCGTGTGGACGAAATGGGGACGGACTTGGTGGGTAAGCCACTGTCGGTCCGTTCGGCTGGGCCCCACCATCGTCCTGGTAGGGCGCCCGCACTCACGGCCGCCGGTTTGGCGAGTCCAGTAGCTGGAGGCGGAGCCGGGTGAACGCGCTGGTGCGGGTCCTCGACCTCCCCATCGACCGGCTTACTGCCCCGCCCGCCCTGACCCCATTCCTGAAGTGGCCAGGCGGGAAGTCGCAGGAGCTCGCGGCAATCGCCGCTGCGGCTCCTCCCTTGACCGGCAGGTTCATCGACCCATTCGTGGGCGGCGGGTCAGTCTTGCTCGCCGTCCCCGACCAGATCGAGGCGTGGGCGAACGACGCCGCCGAGGACCTCGTGGAGCTCTATCGAGCGGCCGCTGAGGAGCGCTGGAGCTTCCGAGTCTCCGTGCAGGGTGTCGCCGATGCCTGGGATGCGCTCCGATCCCGCGATGATCTGTATCGGGCCCTGGCGGACGACTTCCTCGCCGGCACGTCGGGGCTCGCTGCGGTTCGCGCGGGACAGCATGCTCGGTGGCTGGACAGCGTCGTGGCGCTCGCCGGACCCGGACTCGACACAGCGTTCGCGGCTCGGCTCGCCAAGGACCTTCCGGCGAAGTTCGAGCGCATGCGGAAGATCCAGCTTGCGCTGGGCAGACGACTCAGCGACGTGGACCTCCTTGACAACGTCGAGGGCGCGGTCCGATCGGCCTTCTACATGGCGGTCCGCGCGCGGTACAACCGGGCGCGGCTGGCGGGAACCTGGAGCGAAGTCCGTCTGGCGGACTTCCTCTTCCTTCGGGAGTTCACCTACGCGGCGATGTTCCGCTTCAACTCGCGTGGCGAGTTCAATGTCCCGTACGGAGGCGTTTCCTACAACCGGAAGTCGCTCACGGACAAGGTGAACGCCCTCTTCGGCCCGGACATGCTGGCGCGGCTGCGGAACACCACGTGGCGCTGCCAGGACTTCGAACCATTCCTCGCCGAGGCGGACCCGGGCACGGCCGACTTCCTATTCGTCGATCCGCCCTACGACAGCGATTTCAGCGACTACGACAACATGCCGTTCGGGGGTCGCGACCAGGAGCGGCTGCAGCAGGCCTTGGAAGCACTCTCGGCGAACGTCATGGTGGTGATCAAAGACACGCCGATGATCCGCCGCCTCTATCGGTCCGACCGCTGGCGGGTCGCATCGGCGGACAAGACGTACATGTGGACCATCAAGTCCCGCAACGACCGCGAGGCGTCCCACCTCACGATTACGAACTACTGAGCGACGCGCCTTGCCACGGTTCCTGGAACGGAAGCCAATTCGATGACCTACTACTCCGAGCCCGAACTCTGGTTCCCGACCCTTCGGGCGCTCGCTGAGAACCCCGGCGGGCTGACGACGTCGCAGCTGATCGCGGATCTCACGGTCCGCATGCGACCGTCCGGGCCGGATCTCGCTCCTCACAGAAACCGGCGTGACAGTCGGTTCAGCCAGCAGGTGAGGAACCTTCTCGGCTCACACAAACGCCTCGCCGCCCTGGGTTACGTCACGAGCAGCGGAGCGGGAGGAAAGTTCGCGATCACTCCGGATGGTCGACGCTACCTCGCGGAGGCCGAGCCGGCGGACGCCGCTCTTCGCGCCGAGGGCCATTCCCGCACGGCAATCACGCGCGAGCGTCGGCGCGGCTATCACGACGTGATCGTTGAGGAAGGAACGGAGGTGTCGCGGACGGTCAAACAGCGCCGGCGATCCCGCCTACTCCGCGGCCGCGCAATCGCGGACCTCCGCGCCCGTACCGGCCAACTAGCCTGTGAGGCGTGCTCGTTCGACTTCGAGGCTACCTATGGCCCCCTCGGCCGCGACTACATTGAAATGCACCATCGGGTGCCGCTGCACACGACGGACGCGACGAAAACTGGGGTGCAGGCGGCCATTCGTGGCGGGCGCCTCATCGGGCTCTGTGCGAACTGCCATCGGATGATCCATCGACTTCCGGGACCCGTACCGTCGCTCGCGGACCTCAAGGCTGCGCTCGTAGCGACCCCTTGAGCGAAGACTCGCTCCTGACGCCCGACCGAGTTCGGCGAGCGCGAGCCGCAAGCTCGCGTCCAGGCTTCCGAACCGTAGTGTCGGCTCGGTCCGCCTCGCTGATGCGCGCGTCGAGGTGACGGGTCACGTCCCCGAGGTAGGCCGGGAGCCGCTCGACGAAAGCGACGTAGTCGGGGTATGTCGCCAGCGCGACGCGACGAGACCCCGGTTCATCTGAGTCCCCGGGGTCTAGGTCAGCTGTCTTGAGCGCCCGTTTGGCTGTCTCACCGCCACACAGAGGACAGCGTAGCGATACCGGTAGTCGTCGCCCTCCTTCTCGAGGTAAGCGGCCGCTAGGCACGTCGCGCCTTCGACGAGGAACGCATGGAGCCCGACGCCTCGTCGGTGGTGCATCTCGCCCGGCTCTATGAGATCGGCCAGGCCCTTGGCGAGCGTCTGGATCCTGCGGCCGAGGAGGCGCTCCTTGCGTTCGATCTCCCGCTGAAGCACCGCCGCGCGCTGGAAGCTCGTCTCGAGCTGCCCTGCTGGGATCGACCACCTGTCCATGCCTCTGGTCCTGTGCGAGTTCCGACCGCCATGGTCGCGCAGGCGTAGCACCGCAGGCGAATAGACCGCGTCAGCCCGCCCGCCGACGATCTGCGGGTGAAGCTGTGCACGGTCTGTGGTGTCGTCACCAGCCGCGCGGGTAGCCGCTGCACCGAGCACGCCCGCCAGTCCAACCGCAGCCGGCACAACGCCCTGTACAGCACGCGGGCCTGGCAACGTCTCAGCGCCCGCGTGCTCCGCGCCTGGCGTGGCGAGCACGGCAACTGGTGCCCGGGCTACCAGCGCCCCGCCCATCCCGCCAGCGACCTGACCGTCGATCACGTCGTCCCGCTCGCCGCGGGCGGTGCGCCGTTCGACATCGGCAACACCGCGGTGCTGTGCCGCTCGTGCAACTCGACCAAGGGCGCGTCGACCGACCGGGGCGGGGTAGCCCATACGGCGACGCGCTTTCGCCCTCGACCGCGCCCGGCGACTGTGTGCGCACGGCCGGGTTTCGTGGTTCTTGTCGGGTTTCGCCACCGGGCGACCGTGAGCGCTGACGTCCTCGAGGAGATGGCTGCGTCCGCGACGATGACCCTCCGCGCGAGCCTCGCACCGCCGCGCCACTGCCCGGCTTGCGGAGCCAAGCTCCCGTACCTCGGCGGGCCCGGCCGGCCGCGCCGGTGGTGCGATGCCCACCATCCGCGTCCAATGCGTCTTCGCCCAAGGGCGCCACAGGGCTCGGAGTGTCCGCCGCACCGCAGCTGAGGCTCATGCGCGCCGCGAGCCCGCCCCGCGCCCCCGCCCAGGTTCGCCCGTGTGCACCTACGTTGGCCCACATGCCTCGATGACTACGAGCGTGGCAAAGGGACTCGACCGAACGTGGAAGGGCCCCGGGTTGGCGCCCGGGGCCCGAGTGAGGACTCGTGGTGGCGGCGGGCGATGCGCCATGAACTCATCAGGCCCTGACGGCGTCGGCATCGGCGGCGATGAGTTCCAACCTTCGCCCCTGTCGATCGTAACCAGCGACGACCATCTCCACGGCAGAGCCCAACATCGGTGCCACGATGTCCTCGGCCCCAGTTGCGCGGCGAATGCCGAGCAAGCGGTCTGGCACGATGACGCGCGCTCCCTCGTCGTCAACCTTGACAACCGTTCCCGTCACGCGAGCGCCGATAGGTGGCAGGCCGACTCCGTCGAGCCACGGATGGGGCTGCCGCATCGTCAGCGAGACGCGGCGCTTCTCGAGATCGATTGTGAGCACCCGGACCAGGACTGAGTCTCCCTCCGCGGCCTGAGCTCGGACTCCGTCTTCGTCGGAGCCAGGCTCAACCGGCTGGGGGAGCTCCGTGTAGTGGATCAGGCCCTCGAGCCCTGTCTCCAGCACCACGAAGGCTCCGAACTTGAGGACGTTCGTAACGTGCCCCGGCACGCGGTCGCCGATGGCGAGTCCCTTGAGGAGAACGATGGCCGGATCGACCGTCAGTTGCTTGAACGACAGATTCACTCGGCGCAGCTCTGGGTCGATTTTGATGATCTTGGCCGGATAGCGCGATCCGACCACGAAGGCGTCTGCGTCCTGTTCGTGCAGCCACGAGAGCTCACTGCGATGCACGAGCCCTGTGATTCCTCGGAGCTCCACAAAGACACCCATCGGAGCGATGGACGTCACGACGGTGTCTACGACATCGCCGACGGACAGTTCGGAGAGGGCGCTGTCCAGGGCCGCGTGAGCGACGAACCGCCTGGACAGAGTGAGTTGTCCGCGCTCTGGACGGATCTCGATGATCTCCGCCTCGAGCCGCTCTCCGACTTGGTATTCGTCGGCTGTCGGCGGCCGATCTAGGTGACTCGAGCGGATCAACCCCTCAACTGGCCCGACTGCGGCGAATAGCCCGAAGTCCGCAATGTCAGTCACGATGCACTCCACCCGCTGCCCGACCACCAGCGCGGATAGCAGGTGGGCGATGGCGCGGGCATCCTTGCGGGTAAGGCGAAGGAGCGCGAGCTCCGGATCCACGGCGAGTACATATGCCTCGAGCTCGCCACCTACCTCGCGCTCGAGGGCAAGGTGGTCCGGATCGTGGGAAGCCGGGAGATACGACCCGACGAACCCAAGGTCGATGAAGGTCCCGCCCGCAGCGTGACCGGTGACACGGCCGACCACACGGTCGCCCACGCCAAGCTTGGCGAGCACGTCGCGTGCGATGACGGCGCGAGCAGAGACACGTAGTCTTCCGAACCGCTCGTCCATCGAGGTCACCAGGACCTCTAGTGAGCTGCCGACCATCGGCTCGAGGACCTCTCCGTCCGCATCCCGCAAGTACTCCACCCGATGGAGGAACGCATCGGCGTGTGCCTCGATATCCACGAATGCGCCGTCCTCCGTGACCTTCCGCACGCGGCCCATGCGAACGTCGCCCAGCCCGGCCCCGGCCGTCGCCTCATGCGCCTCACTGGCGATCCTGGCGAGATCGGGGGCCACCTCGCCGGGCTCGACGAGGGCGCGCGCTAGGCAGAGGTCGTGGACAACGATCGCTCGACCCCCAACATCCAGTGCGGCGAGGAGGGCCGCGGCCGCCGACCTTCGGTCGGCGTCCGCTCGGACAAGATGGACAGTTGCCGCGAGGATTGCCCGCGGGAACGCGGCCCACTTATCCGGGTGGCGGTCCGGCGCGTCCCGAGCCACCAGATACGGACTGACACAGGCCTGCACGTCCGGTTCCAGCGCCGAGTCGGCGATCCAGGAGTAGCGGCGCCACCATGTCCCGCTGATCTCCCCGCTCTGCTTCTCGGCGATCAGCCAGTCGAACATGGCGACCGGCCAAGCATCCTCCGAGAAGACCTCGCGCGGGATAAGGCCCATCGCCACTCGGACCATGCTGAGCTGCATGGCGGGCATACCGAGCATGTTCTGGGCAACACCGACGCGCGGGCTGAGCGCAGCGCCCGGTCGCCACCCAAGGTGCTGCTCGCACCGGTCAGCTGCGTCCTGTTGTCCCGCTGCGGCCGAGGCGATCTCGAGATAGGCGGCCGCTGGCGGGCAGACCTGCCACAGCGCCCGAAGACTCTGCGTGTCGTGTCCAAGACCACTCCACGTGACGCCCTCCGCCAGTGCGTGGATGAACAAGCGAAGCGCGCCGACCGGATCGAGGGTCTCGTCTTCAATACGTCGAGCGAAGCGCCGAACGAAGACAGGCTCATTCCGGGAGGCAACCCGAAGGAGCATGCGGGTCACACGGGACGCATCGCTCCGTTCATCGTCGAGGCGCGCAACAAGACCGTCGAACGCGAGCTCCGCGACATCGTCCGGCACCTGCTCGAGCAGCGAGTCCGGCTCGACTTGCCCGACCACCGCCAACTCGAGCACGTCACTGCCCGAGCGGAGGTCGAAGCGCAGCTGTCGCTCAAGTGCATGACCCTGCGTTCCGATGAACAGATCGGCGGTGCTGACCGCACCCGCCCGCGGTCGTCGGGCTGATGTCCATCCATCGTCGATGGCCGCCTGGATCCGGTACTCGCCCGGAGGAATTGCTCCATCCGACACCTGGACCGTCGGCTCGGCGCCATCGGCGAGGCGCACCTCGATCGGTTCTGCCCATGGGCGCTGCAGGGACCAGAAGCGAACCACGCGGTTTCGCAGCGCGCGGCCCTGGAGGAACGCAATCCGCGTGATCGCCGGGTCCTCGTCGACTTGTTCCGCTCGGAAGTCGGTCGCTCCAACATTGGCGGTGATGTCAGCGATGGGCGTTGACTGGCCCGCGACCACGAGCCGCAGCGTGAGCGAGGGTGCCTCCTGCAGGCGAACCGCTTCGCGGAACTCCGAGAGCGCGAATGCCCACCGGCCGCCTGTCCCTGAGCTGAACACGACCGGCGTTGCCTGGATCAGGCCGTCTGCCCAAACCTGGACAACCAGCGGCACGCCACCCCGATGCGTCGCGACGAGCACCGACTCGACCTCACCGGACTCGATTGCATCCCTGTCGATGCGGACCACGCTCGATTGGAGCGAGGGGGCAGCGTCGCGCCTCCGCAGACCCCACTGGAGGCGTGGCAGCTGGACTCGCAGCGCGACACTTGCGGCCTCCGTTGTCACGTTGACCGGGAGTTCCGTGCCTTCCCTGCCCACGGGCAGCCGTAGGAACGCCGTGCCATCGTCAGCAAGCTTCGCGGGCGGGCTGACCTCCACCTCGACGAACGAAGGCCGCGCGTCGCCCGGCAGCAGCACTCGATCTGGCGTCACCACGCGAAGCCCCGGCACCACGCAGAACCGCTCCCGGAGGTCCGACCCGAGAGGACCGCGGAGCGTGAGGTCGATGGTCCCCGCCCAGTCGTGGCTGCCAAACGGCAGTTCAACGGTATCGCCGTCTCGCGTGAGGTCGGCCGCCGTGGTGGTCAGGTCGAGGGCGTCTCCGACGAGGCGGACCATCCAGCGATCGTCGCCAAACCCCGGGATGAACGGAAGCCGCAATCCGGGCGGCGTGGCGAAGATGCGCTCGCCAGCCTCGCCGACGACGTCGGCGACCGCCTCGCCGATCAGCATCGGCCGATCACCGGGACGGATGACGCGCAGCCAGGCCTCAGCAGGAGCCACGCCGGCGCCGCCGGTACGAATCACAAGGGATCGAACGCCGTCGAGCGAAACGTGTCTCGCGACAAACCCGTGCCAAGCGCCTGTCGGCGCCGGTAACTCGGCAAGCACCGTCGCTGCCTGATCCGCCGCGGCCCCGTCCCTCACGAGGACTGTCGCATCTGGCGGCAGCAGCATCCAGACGTCTGTCAGCGCGATTGGCTGCGTGTCGGGCACGTATGACCCCGTGGCCGGGTCAAAGCACACGACCGCCGAGTCCCGCAGAACCTCGTAGGCGTACGTCCTGCGCTCCCCGCCGTTGTCGAACTCGATCTCCCAGGTCGGGGCAGGCGCCAGCGGGACCTGCTGCACATCGAGAAGCGATGCGGCCACGAGCCGAGCCGACGGGCCTGCCGCGACGCGCCACGAGGCGCTGCGGAACCGGGATCCGATCGCGGGCAACTCGGCCACCGGACCTGACCCAGACCACGGGTCGAACCGAACGGTGGGTCGCGGAAGGCGGACGGCTCCCCGCGCGCCCGCGGTTGCGGCTGACCCGAAGGCCCACGTCGCGTAGGCGGCAACGATGTGGTTCGGCAGCCCATAGGCGCCGACCGGATCCGCGCCGACCTCCGAAGGAGACAGTGCGACCAGGTCGATCGTGCGGTCGAGGAAGTCGAGCGCGACCGGTCCGCCGTAGAGGAGGAACCGTCGCACAGGCTCGTCGATTCCGAAGAAGGCTGTCTTCTGGGTCCTCCACAGCGTGACGAGATCGTCCGCACGGGCCCCGGGATTGCGCCGAAGCGTGTCGATCACCAATCGCAGGAAGTCCCGCGTCGAGAACTTGGGAATGCCGCCGTGCCCGAGAATCCGGGTGAGGTACCTGTGCCCGAGGTCGCTGCCGAGGTCGTCGAAGGTCTCGAGATCCAGCTTGTGCAGCACACGCTCGAATGCCGGCCCAAGGTCGTTCCCGGACAACTGGCGCATCGGCTGGTGCGGCCACAGGCTCCCGTCGTAGTGCTCGATCCCGACGTTCACGAGATAGACGGCCAGGATCGCCGGCCGCTTCGTTTCGAGCGTCGGGACCGGCGTGTTCAGCCGAGGGACGAGATCCGCCACTGCCGCCGTGACCTGGGACACCGTTGTCTCGTCCAGGCCGATTTCCAGGACGAGCCGGACCCCCCGGAGCCGTCGCTTCAGGTCGCGCTCCAGGCCCGAGAAGTTGGCGTCGTCCACCCAGTCCCCACCCGTTCATGAGAGCCGCTAGCCTCCTTGCACTCTAGCCGCTCGCGATGTCAGCTCGGGTGGCACTCGCGTCGTGCCCAGGCACCTGCCCGAGGCTATCCTCCGTGGAGGTGCGTTGCGGATGCGCCACTCTTCCTGGGGGTCGCGCATGGCGAGGATGTTCCCGGAACGGCTGACGGCGGATGCTCCGACATCGGAGCGGCGTGTCCACGAAGCCCTCCCGACCGGGCTCGACGATTCGTTCGTTGTCTTCCACTCGGTGAGCTGGCACGGACGAAACCGCAAGCCCGACGGCGAGGTCGACTTCCTCGTTGCCCACGCGGACCTTGGCCTGCTGGTGATCGAGGTCAAGGGCGGCCAGATCGGCATCGATCCGAGACGTGGCACGTGGCTGTCCAAGGACGCCCAAGGCGAGATCCACGACATCAAGGACCCCTACGACCAGGCGCTCACCGCGAAGCACACGCTGATCAAGGAGATCGCAGACGACCGGCGGTGGCAGTCCGGCCGCGATGTCCTGATGGGCTACGCCGTTGCTCTCACCGACACGGTCATTGGCGACGATCGTCTTCCCAGGGCAAAGCCGGAGATCACGTTCGACAGGCGCGACCTTCTGCGCCTTGGGGAGCGGATCGTCGAATGCCTCACGTACTGGAAGGAAGTCGACAACCGGCGTAGTCCCGGCGCCAACGGCATCAACAGCCTCGTCGAGATGTATGGCGCGCCCCGCCTGTACAGGGTGCCGCTCTCCCAGCTGCTCGAGGAGGACGAGCGCAAGATCATCGAGCTGACGAACCAGCAATACGGCCTGCTCGGTTTGCTCGGGCGGCGCTGGCGTGTCGCGATTGCCGGATGCGCGGGATCGGGCAAGACGCTCATCGCGTTCGAGAAGGCGCGTCAACTCGCCCTCAGCGGTCGCGACGTGCTGTTCACGTGCTTCAACCGCAGCTTGGCCGGCTACCTGCGCGAAACCATGGATGTGCCGCAGGGTCTCCAGATCCAGCACTACCACGCGTATTGCTCCGACCTCGTCCGCAGCGCAGGGCTGACCCCGCCAGCGGAGATCGCGCCGGGGACCGGGGAGCATGCGACATGGCTCGCGGCGACGGCGGGGCAAGTGGTGGCGACAACCGGCGGATCGCTCGACGCGGTGATCGTTGACGAGGGGCAGGACTTCGAGTCTGGCTGGTTCGAGACGCTGCAAGCCGCCCTGATCGAGGGGGCTGAGGGCCTCTTCTACGTCTTCTACGACGACAACCAGCGCCTCTACTCACAGGCGAGCATCCCGGCGTGGTTCGGCGAGCCATACGAGCTGACGGTGAACTGTCGGAACACGGAGCGTATCGGGCAACTGGTGAAGGGCCTGTACCAGGGCGGCGAGATGACGCTGAGCAGCGTGCAGGGCCGAGAAGTCGTCTACGGCACCTATGGCGATGACGGCCCGAGCCAAGCGGTGCCGCGCCTCAACGACATGCTGCGCAACCTCCGGAAGGCCGGGGCCCGACCCGAGGACATCGTCGTCCTCGGCCCGCGCCGCGACGGCCCGATCTGGCAGCGTCGGGATTTCGAGGAGTGGCGCCTGTACTCGCGGTCCGAGGAGGACGGCAACGTCTTCTACGACACGATCCACAGCTTCAAGGGCCAGGACAGCCGCATCGTCATCCTGGTTGAGCTGGAGCTCGCTGGAAAGGCCGTGGCTGACGATCCGACGAGGTTCGACGAGCTCCTCTATGTCGGCTGCTCACGAGCCACCACCCAGCTCGTATTCATCGGTCCCACGAACCTGGCCAACCGACTCAAGGGGTTCGCGGGCAAGGGTCCGTCGTGAACCCGCTCCGCGCGAGCGAGCGGATCGAGGAGTCCTATCGCCGCTACCTCGCGACGACCTTCAGCCCGAGCGAGCCTTGGCTCCGGGAGGCCTACCAGCAGGCGCTCGTAAGAGAGTTCCAGCTGACGCGCGGGCCCTACCTGCAAGCCGCAGCCCCATACGCTCGCGGAAGGACGGTCCGCCAGCTCGTCGAGGCCGGCGAGCTGAACTCCGCATTCCTGAGGCTCGAGGGAAGCGATGCGCTTCCCCTTGATCGACCCCTGCACCTCCACCAGGAGACAGCCATCCTCAAGGCGGTCGGCGGAGGCCGCAACCTAGTCGTCGCCACGGGCACCGGCTCCGGGAAGACCGAGTGCTTCCTGATCCCGGTCCTCGACGGGCTCTTCCGGGAAATCGATGCCGGCACGGTAGGCCAGGCCGGCGTGCGCGCTCTCCTGCTGTACCCCATGAACGCACTGGCCAACGACCAGCTACGTCGGCTACGCAAATTGCTGGCACCGTTCCCGGAGGTCACGTTCGGTCGGTACGTGGGCGATACGAAGGCCGATCCCAAGGAAGCGCTGGATGCCTTCCGGCAGCGGTTCCCGCGCGAACCCAAGCTCCGCCACGAGCTCCTCTCGCGCCAGGAAATGCAGGATCAGCCACCGTCGATCCTGCTCACGAACTTCGCGATGCTCGAGTACCTGCTGCTCAGACCGCGTGACAGTGCCCTGTTTGACGGCGAGTCGGGCCGCCACTGGCGCGCCGTCGCATTGGACGAAGCGCATGTCTATGACGGCGCCGCCGGAGCCGAGATCGCGATGCTGCTCCGTCGCGTCCGCGACCGGGTGGTGGCCTCCGAACGCGGACGACTGCAGTGCTTTGCGACGAGCGCAACGCTGGGACGTGGCCGCGAGGACTTCCCGGAGCTCCTCGAATACGCCGGCGCGCTCTTCGACGAACCGTTCGAATGGGAAGACGAGGATCCTGAGCGCCAGGACATCGTGACGGCGACGCGCCGCCGCCTTGCTCGATCAGACGTGTCGTACTCGATCCCGCTCCCTGCGTACGCCGAGATCAACGAGGCCAGAGCGGCCTCCACCCTCACGACGGCTACGCTGGCTGAGCTCCTCGCTCGCCATGGCGTGCCTGCTGCGCGGCCCACTGAGAGCGCCGTCGACGCCGCCCTCGCAGAGCTTCTCGCACGCGATGCCAACGTGGTGGCGGTGCAACAGCGGCTGGAGACGGGCTCGCAGGAGTTCCACGAGATCGCGGACGCCGTCCTTGGGCCGAACCACGCTGCCGATCTCGTTGAGCTGGTCGACGCCGCCGTGGCAGGCCGCCACGGCGAGGACGACGCTCCCGTCCTGCCGGCCCGCTACCACTTCTTCCTGCGGTCGCTGGAAGGCGCCTTCGTCTGCTTCGCATCAGATCACCCCGAGGCGAGTCCCCGGTTCCTGCTGACGCGCCACGAGAGCTGTCCCGCCTGCCTCGCCGAAGGCCGCAAGGCGATGATGTTCGAGCTCGGGACCTGCCGGCGGTGCGGAGCCGAGTACATCCTGGGCTCGCAACGGTTCGACCAGCTCGTCCAGGCGCCCCCGTACGGGAAGCTCACCTACCTCCTGCTCAGCAAGGCTGCGTCGGCCGCCGACGAGGATGAGGCCGACGAAGAGGAGCCCGATGGCGATGACGGCGTGGCGCCGACCGATCGGTACGTGTGCCCCTCGTGCGGCCATCTGTCAGCCGACAGCGGGGTCCCCTGTCCGTGCGGCAGTCGCGACGATCCGATCCGCACCGTGGTCGCGAAGCCGAAGCAGGAGGGCGCCCCCCTTCGGCGGTGCGCGGCATGCTCGGCCCGGAGCACCGGCGAGATCGTGGGGCGCTTCCTCGCCGGAGCCGATGCGCCGGTGTCGGTCATCGCCTCGGGGGTCTACCAGGAGCTGCCACCATCCTCCGATGCTGCGGCTCACGACCTCATCGGCGAGGGTCGCAAGATGCTCGTGTTCGCCGATTCCCGACAAGACGCCGCATTCTTCGCGCCCTATCTCGAGCGGACGCACCGACGCGCCACGCAGCGATCGCTGATCCTCGGCCAGGTACAACGCCTCGCGCGCGACGAGGCGCCGCGGTTCGAGGACCTGGTGCTGTCCGTGCGCAAGCGCGCCGAGGAGGCGCTGGTCATCGACCCAGAGGGGAGCCGGCAAGCCAATCTCGCAGAGGTCCGGACCGCTCTGCTCCAGGAGCTCCTTGCCGCCGACCGACGACAGAGCCTCGAGGGCACCGGTCTCCTCGAGATCGCCCTCGTCTTTCCGCGCCAGTTCCGTGCGCCGCGCGCTCTCCTCGATCTAGGCCTCAACGAGCAGGAGGCCGAGGACCTGCTGCGGATGCTCCTCGACACCATCCGGCAGGGTGCCGCACTGACGACGCCCGAAGGTGTCGACATCCAGGACGACGTCTTCGCTCCGCGGAACCGTGAATACGGCGTCCGACAGGCCGGGTCCAAGGGAGACGTGATCGCCTGGCTCCCTGGCAGGGGGTCCAATCGGCGCTTGGACATCGTCACGAAAGTGCTCACGACGGTCGGGGCGAACGCAGATCCGACGGTGGTTCTGGGAGCCGCCTGGGATTACCTGTCGGATCCCAACGGCATCTGGGCCTCTGTTCTGGTGGGGTACGCGGATCGACGCAATGGGCCGCTGTGGCGACTCAGCCACGAACGGTTCGAGTTCAGGCCGCTCGCAGACAACCACCTCCCCGGCCGCTGCGTCCGGTGCCGACAGCTCTGGTGGCGAACGGTACGTGGCGTCTGCCAGACGTATGGATGCGACGGCGTTGTCGAGCCGATCGCCAGCGCGGAGGAGCTGCTGAGCAACCACTACGCAGCGCTCTACCGCGATACCGTGCCTGTCGGCATGGCGGTCCAGGAGCACACGGCCCAGTGGACACAGGAGGAAGGCGGGGCAATCCAGGACAAGTTCATGCGCGGCGACATCAATGTGCTGAGCTGCTCGACGACCTTCGAGCTCGGCGTCGACGTCGGCGAGGTGGAGTCGGTCCTGCTGCGCAACGTCCCACCGTCACCCGCCAACTATGTGCAGCGCGCCGGACGCGCCGGCCGTCGGCTCAGCTCGGCGGCACTGGTGGTGACCTACGCGCAGCGACGCAACCACGACCTCGCCTACTTCGCCGATCCGCGCAGGATGATCGACGGCGTCATCGCCCCACCGCGCATCCGGGTGGACAACCCCACGATCGTCCGCCGCCATGTCCACGCTGTTGCCTTCGCCGCCTTCGAGCGCGAGGTGACCGAGCACCGCAACGTCGGGGAGTTCTTCGAGTCCGCCGAGGGCGCCCCGCCCGCGAGCGATGCCTTCGTGGAGTGGCTACACGCGAAGCCGCGCGGGGTTGGCGAGGCGGTCGTCCGCGTGGTGCCTCCCGAGACGGCCGAGTCCCTTGGGCTGGACACCTGGGACTGGGTTGACGCACTGGTGGAGCAGAGCGACGAGGACCCGACCCGCGGGTGGCTCCGGAGGGCAACAGAGGAGGTCCACGCCAACGTCGAGGAGCTCGAGGCGCGCATCAAGGAAGCGGCTGACGAGCGGCGGTTTGGTGGAGCCGGGCAGTTGGATCGACAGCTGGCCACGCTTCGAAGGACGCAGTTGCTGTCCTTCCTCGCCCGCAAGAACGTGTTGCCCAAGTACGGGTTTCCGGTCGACGTCGTTCCGCTGGACCTTGGACGAACTGGCGACGAGAACGCCAACAAGCTCGAGCTCGATCGGGACCTGGCCGTAGCCATCACCGAGTACGCACCCGGCTCGGAGATCGTCGCGGCCAAGACTCTCTGGCGAAGCGATGGCCTGCGCGTCCAGCCGGGTCTCGCGTGGCCGCGCCGCGAGTGGGCCGCGTGCAAGGTGTGCGGGGCGGTCCGCCAGGGCCTCACCCGGCCGCCTGAGTGCGCGGTCTGTAGATCCTCCGAGGTCGACGGTCGCCTCTCGGGAGATCTGATCATCCCGGTCTTCGGCTTCGTTGGCAGCAACAGTGGGAAGCGGCCGGGCGACGCGAGGCCGGGTCGTGGGTTCTCCTCCCAGTCGTACTTCAGCGAGTACCGGGACTCGGCTCCGGAGCTTGAGCTCGTCGAGGAACTCTCCCAAGGCGGCGTCCTCACCCATCGTCGATCGAGCCGACAGGGCCAGATCACGGTAATCAACCGGGGTCCGGGCAATCGCGGCTACCAGGTCTGCGATCGATGCGGCTACGCGGCGCCCGCGCCCATTCCCGTCGCCACGGGCGGACGCAAGCGCGATGCGGCCCATCGCGACATCCGGCGGCCCGGAAAGAAGGACTGCACGAACTGGCTCAAGACCTCGTTCCTGGGCCACGAGTACCTGACCGACGTGGTCGAGATCCGGACTTCACGGCCGATGACGGACCGCGAGGCGCGGAGCACCCTCTACGCGCTCCTAGAAGGGGCGGCGCGGGTGTCGATCAAGCGCGATGAGCTCGACGGCACGCTCTACACGTACGGCGTCGGCGCGCCAAGCGCCTTTGTGGTCTTTGACACGGTGCCCGGCGGTGCCGGTCACGCGCAGAGGGTCGGCCGCGAACTTGCCGAGATCGCGCGGGCCGCCCTCGAACGCGTCGAGCAGTGCGAATGCGGTCCCGAGACGTCCTGCTACCAGTGCCTCCGCTCCTACCAGAACCAGGTTTGGCACGATGAGCTCTCGAGAGGCGCAGCCATCGCCGTGCTTCGGGACCTGCTGGGCATCCGTATCGGTTGAGTCCGTCTCCACGCCGAGACCAGCGACCCGGGTGATCGCCGCGGCTACGCTGCGCCTCCGTCAACCGTCTCGACCTCGTCGATCTCCTCGTCTTCGGTCGCTACGCCCTCCGCAATCGCGACCGCGTCCGCGTGCCACCGCTGGCGAGCCCAGGTGAGCAGGTCCGTGCGCCGTTGCGAGATGGCCGCGGGCGTCCACTCCGGCACGGCCGCCAGCGCCCGCTCCTGGAACAGGATGGAGTTGGCGTAGCAGGGGACGGGGTCCCCGTTCGGCTTGCGCTCGCCGGTCGAGCCGCGCTTGCGGTCGAACGAGTGATTGAGGTAGGACGAGTTGTCCTCGGTCAGGACGAGGTTGCCGAGGTCGTGGAGCCAGCGGTCGATGTCCTCGGGCGAGAAGCGAGCCTGCCAGTACTCGTCGGTCGGTGTTTGCGGCAGGATGTGCTCGATCGTCTTGGCGAGGTCGCGCTGCTCCACCTTCTCCCAGCTGAGAAGGACGGCCTTGTCGCCTGCCAGCCGCTCCTCCCACTCGTAGAGCAGGTACTTGAGCCCGCCCCACGGATACCAGCGGCGCTCGCGGGTCTCGGAGAGGGCGGCCTCGAACTCCTTGTCGGGGCTGTACCAGGCGATCAGCTCCCGCATTCGCTCGACGGCGGAGGCCTGGTCGCGCTTGCCGGTGTAGACCTCGTGGGCCAGCCGGAAGAAGCTCGACTGGCCCGAGTTGGCGTACTTGCCTAGCAGCCGATAGACGCGGAAGGCGAACACCTCGCACAACCCGACCATCTCTGCGTAGTGCTCCGCGTCCGTGGGGTGCCGGAGGCGGGATGCCATGAGGAGGGGGAGGAAGGTCGCGATCGCCCCGACACGGAGCAACCTGCGGCTCGCCCGTTCGATCCTCAGCCGCTCCGGCTCGCTGGTCGTGAGGGGTGACCCGTAGCTCCCGAACGGGCTCAGGATCTCGCTGTAGGCGAGCGAAGCGCTGCCAAGGGAGCGTACGTAGGCGAGTGCGTCCCCTAGGAGTACGGAGTGTCGGCCGTCGTACCCGCGCAGACCGAGCAACTTCTTGACAGATGCCGTCCCGTCCCACGACCGCCTATCGGGGTCGTACGCCATCAGC
>CAVPEU010000007.1:0-29995 GCA_963703575.1 uncultured Chloroflexia bacterium | reverse complement strand
CTCGACGGCGGATCGTCCATCCATGCGGCGACTGCGTGGCTCAGACGTGGTGCGGCCCAGACAGCCGCCATCGCACCGAGGACGGAGAGGATGGAGATCGCCGCGAGACGCGCGGCGCGCTTGTGGTGGTGAGGTCTCGCCATAGGCCCTGTCGGCTGACTTCGGGTTTCGACAGGGTAACACGGATCCCTCAGGCGACGCCTCCCTGGCCCGGCTCCAGCCCGGCGTGACGCGCGGCCGGCGCCAGAGCGGCCATCCCCAGGTGGCCCGGCGAAAACGAAGGGCGGGCGGCGGAGGCCCTCCGGCCCCGCCGCCCGCCCCGAACCACGCCTCGAGCGCCGGCGCAGCGCACAGGCGCCTGCGTCACGCGGCGCGGCCTCGACGATCGCGGCCGTCTTGGCGTGCATCGTCGGCCGTCGTCTTCCTTCTCCGCGCTCAGGCAGCTCCAGATGGGGCTGTAGAGCCGGTCGACCGTCCTCGCGTACTGGTCGAGCTCGTCCTGCAGGTCGGTGATCATGACGTCGGCGCCCGGGTGCGTCGGCTGCGCGCCGGTCGCGGCCATGATCTCGCGCGACTGCGTGGGATTGTCGATCAGCATGCACGGCATGAGCAGGTTATGGCTGAAGGGCTGCCGGCTGCGGATCTCGCGGAAGTACGGCGAGTTGAACGCGTCGGCGAGACTGGTGTCGTGGATGTTGTCGGTCGCGAAGTGCGTGAAGATGCACGGCTCGACCCAGCCCTCGCTGTTGATGTGCATGTAGTGCTTGCCGGCGATGCAGCCCCCCACGTACGGCGCGTCCCCCCAGAAGTCGACCGGGAAGAGCGCCTTTGAGTTACGCAAGCGCAGCACGCCCTCACGGAACTCGTTACGCTCCTCGGGTGTCAGCATCATGCTCGTGTCGGGGTTCCGGCCGATCGGCATGTAGAGGAAGTTCCACGCCGATCCCGGCGTTCGCCGGCATCGCCGAGCGCGTCATCCCCGGCGCCGTCCCGGCGCTCGATTGCCCCGTCTCGTTCCCGTTCGCCCCCAACGCGGTCCTGGTCGGGTTCCTGGCGAGCGTCGTCGGCGGCCTGCTGGGTTTCGGGATCCTGTGGGCCGGCCTGGGTGCCGCGTTCGCGATCCCGCTGATCCTCCCCGGGATGATCCCCCACTTCTTCACCGGCGGCACCGCCGGCGTCTTCGGCAACGCCACCGGTGGCCGCCGCGGCGCCGTGGGTGGCGGTTTCGTGAACGGGCTGATCATCACCCTGTTCGCAGCGTTCCTCGTCCCGGTGATGAGCTCCATCGGGTTCCAGAACACGACCTTCGGCGACGCCGACTTCCAGTGGTTCGGCTTCATCGTGGGCAACATCGCGAAGCTCGAGGGCATCCCCGCCGCCGGCGGGGTGGTCATCCTGTGCGTCGCGCTCCTTGCCCTCGCAAGCTGGTTCCAGAAGCGGTACGTCGAGACCGGGTGGCTGCCCGGCACGTCCGAGCGCGCCGCCGCCCTGGGCACCGAGGCACAGGCGCCCGCCTGACCTCGTTTCGTCGCACCAGCCTGACCGCCCGGGCCTCGCCCGGGCGGTCGACCAGCCGGGCGCATCAGGCGCCGACGGCGTCGCTCCCGGCGGGCGGATGGATTGCAGATGCGACCCGTTCCCCGCCCGCGTCCCGCCACAGGCCCCGAGCCCAGCGTTCGGCGTGCCCGGGCCACTCGAACGGCTTCAGTTCCTCTACCCGCCAGCCGTCCAGGGGCGACAGGCGCAGGACGATGGAGTAGTACATGGGGAGCATTGGGCCTGCCGAGACCGGTCGCAGGTACGGCGGGACGGTCCAGCCGAAGCGGCGGTCGCCGAGCTCCAGCGCGTGGTACCGGATCGGGGCGTTGGCCACGCGGTACCAGCCGAAGTGGAGCGGATGGCGGAGCAGGTCATCGACGATGGTGGGGACGGTGCGCATGGGGTACCTGGGCGATGAACGACGGCCCGGACGGCCGGGCGGACAGTATGGATAAGAGTGCGAAAACCCGCCTCGATCGGCTGGCGTCGCCGCGCCGGCGAGGGGCTGGGATCGTGACCGCACGACCTGATGGCCAGCTCTCGGACGCAGACGTCGCGCGCCTCGAGATGCTCGCCCGCGAGGTCCGACGCCGGGTGCTCGAGACCGTGCACCACGCGGGGTCCGGCCATGTCGGCGGGCCGCTGTCGGTCGTCGAGATCCTCGTGACCCTGTACGGACACGAGCTGCGCGTGGATCCCTCCCGCCCGGGCTGGCCCGACCGCGACCGGCTCGTGTTCTCGAAGGGCCATGCCGCCCCCGCCCTGTACGCGGTCCTCGCGGAGCGCGGCTACTTCCCGGTCGAGGAGCTCGCGACCTTCGACCAGCTGGACTCGCGGCTCCAGGCGCATCCCGACATGACGGCTCTGCCCGGGCTGGACATGTCGACCGGGTCGCTCGGCCAGGGGCTGTCGGTCGGGGTGGGCATGGCGCTCGGCGCCCGACTGCTGGACGCGACGTGGCGGACGCACGTGATCATCGGCGACGGTGAATCGCAGGAGGGCCAGGTCTGGGAGGCGGCGTTCGTCGCGGCCCGCGACGGGCTCGATTCGCTCGTCGCGATCCTTGACTGGAACCACCTCCAGCAGTACGGCTGGCACGAGACGGGCCGCCCCGCCGCCGAGCGCGTGGACCCGGCCGCCGATCCCGCGTCGCGCTGGCGGGCGACGGGCTGGCACGCGATCGAGGTCGACGGACATGACGTCCGGGCGCTCGCCGCCGGGCTCGCGGAGGCGCGGCAGACGCGTGGGCGGCCGACGATCCTCGTCGCCCGCACCGTGAAGGGTCGTGGCGTGTCGTTCATGGAGGGCAACTACCTGTGGCACTCGAAGCGCGTGTCGGACGATGAGCTCCGGCTCGCGCTGGAGGAGCTGCAGTGACGTCAGTCTCCGGCCGGGCAACCGGGGAGCCCGCCCTCCCGCCGCTCGCCCGACTCGCCCCGGTCCGCTCGCCAGTCACCATCCGCGACGCGTTCGGCACCGCCCTCGTGGAGCTCGGCCGGCAGGACCCCCGGGTCGTGGTGCTGGACGGCGACCTCGCGAACTCGACCAAGGTGGACGCATTCGCCGACGCCTACCCGGACCGCTTCTTCGAGATGGGCATCGCGGAGCAGAACATGATCGGCGTCGCGGCTGGTCTGGCCAGCGCGGGCCTCGTCCCATTCGCGACCACGTTCGCGGCGTTCGCGGCATTCCGCGATCTGGACCAGGTCCGGGTCGTCGTCGCCCAGACCAGGCTCCACGTGGTGATTGTCGGGGCATACTCGGGGCTGCTCGTCGGACGTCCGGGGAAGAGCCACGTGTGCCTCGAGGATCTCGCGCTCATGCGCGCGCTGCCGGGCATGACGGTCCTCGCGCCGGGGGACGCGGTCGAGGCGCGGCTCGCCGTATTCGCCGCGGCGCAGCATCCCGGACCGGTCTACCTGCGACTCACGCGCGGCCCATCGCCGACGCTGTTCGCGGACGACCACGAGCTCCGCATCGGCCGGGCGGTCCTCCTGCGCGAGGGTCGCGACGTCGCGCTGATCACGACGGGGATGCAGGCCGCCCGGACGCTCGAGGCCGCGGAGCTGCTTGCCGCGGAGGGGATCGACGCCCTCGTCCTCCACCTCCCGACTGTCAAGCCACTGGATGGCGACGCGGTCGTCGAAGCCGCCCGGATCACCGGCGCGATCGTGACGGCCGAAGATCACTCGGTCATCGGCGGCCTGGGCAGCGCGGTCGCCGAGGTGCTCGGCGAGCGGCTCCCGACGGCGATGCGGCGCGTCGGGACGATGGACGTATGGGCCGAATCCGCGTCCGACGAGGCGCTCCTCGAGAAGTACGGGCTCACGGCCGGGCACGTCGCGGACGCGGCCCGAGGGCTCGTCCATGGCAGCCGCAGCCGTCGCGGCAACCCGGCGCCCGACGCGCAGGAACAGGAGGCATCCCGATGACTGGCGCAGATGCGGTCTTCCGCGACCGCTACGGGCTCCATCCGCGGTCCGCGATGCGCATCCAGCAGGCGGTCGCGGCATTTGGATCGAAGGTGACCATCCAGGGCCTGGACTCCCGCACGGCCCCGATCTCCGCAGGATCCATGATCGCGCTGGTGGGCGCCGGAATTCGCAGCGGCGAGAAGATCCGGATCACCGCCGACGGCCCCGACGAGGCTGCCGCGCTCGAGGCCGTCAAGGCCCTCTGCGAAACAGGTGTGTGCCACCCCTGAGCATCGCGCGCCGCCCGATGCCGCGTGAGCTCTGCGGCCGCCGGATCCGGGGGCATCGGGGCCACGGCGACGGCGAGCCGCCCATCGGCTCGGGGACCGGCCCGCCTCGCCCGGCGACAGCGCACCCGTGTGGGCCAGCGTGACCTCATCCGTCCCGCCGCGCCCGCGGTTCTGACACCTGCCGGGCACGCGGGTGTTCGGCGACGGGTTCGCGTCACGTGCTCGCGCGGAGCGCAGGTGACCCGAACGCCGTGCACGACCGACCTCCGGCGAGGCGCGATCGGCGGACTACCACCACGCACAGCGGTAGGTGACAGGACCGGACGGACGCGGCGGCGCTTACGGCGACGAGGCTGGGCGGCCAAGCGAGCCGGACCGGGGGTCGGACCGACCGGCTCCCGGACCCGGGCGCTGAACGCTACTCGGACCCAGTGGTCCCGGCAGCCGCCGCAACGAGCCGCGACACCACCGCCTGGGTCAGCGTCCAGCCCTTCAGGGGATCGCGCGGGAGGCGGATCCGGACCTGGTTCGAGGCGAATGTCATGTCGCCCGGCCGGACGCCCGGCAGCGGTGCCCCGAAGGACGGCGACAGCAGCTGCATCGCCGTCGCCCGGGAGAGCGAGGCCCCGAACCGCACGACCAGCCACCCCTCCTCGCGCGCCAGAGAGGCGACGCCGGCGGACTCGGCCGAGAGCCGCAGCTCCGCCACCTCCACCAGGCGCAGCACCGGCGCCGGCATCGGCCCGTAGCGGTCCGTCACCTCCTGGCGGAACGCCGCCACGTCCCCCACCGAGCGCGCCCGGGCGAGCCGCCGGTAGAGCTCCAGCTTCTGGGCCACGTCCGGCACGTAGTCGTCGGGCAGGTGCGCGTCCACCGGCAGGTCCACGACCGCCTGCGGCGCCTCGCGCACCGGCACCCGGTCCTCGCGCCGCGCCTTCGCCTCCTCGACGGCCTCCGCCAGCAGCCGCGAGTAGAGGTCGAACCCGACCGCCGCCATGTGCCCCGACTGCTCGCCGCCCAGGATGTTGCCCGCGCCGCGGATCTCGAGGTCCGCCAGCGCGATCTGGAATCCGGCGCCCAGCTCCGACGCATTGAAGATCGCCTGGAGCCGCTTGCGCGCCTCCTCGCTCATCCGCTCGCGCCGCCGGTAGAGCAGGTAGGCGTACGCGCGCCGTGAGGACCGCCCGACGCGTCCCCGGAGCTGGTACAGCTGCGCCAGGCCCAGGGTGTCCGCACGGTCGATGACGATCGTGTTCGCGTTCGGGATGTCCAGGCCGGACTCGATGATCGTCGTGCACACGAGGACGTCGGCCGCGCCATCGGCGAAGGTGAGCATCACCTTCTCGAGCGTCCCCTCCGGCATCTGCCCGTGCCCGACGACGATCCGGGCCCCCGGCAGCAGCCGCCGCAGCTGCTCCGCCTGCGCTTCGATCGTCTCGACCCGGTTGTGGACGTAGAACACCTGGCCGCCGCGGTCCAGCTCGCGCAGGATCGCGTCCCGAACGAGCCCCGCCGACGCCTCCGCGACCCGGGTCTGGATCGGCAGCCGGTCCTCCGGCGGGGTCTCGATGACGGACAGGTCCCGGATCCCGGCCAGCGCCAGGTTGAGCGTGCGGGGGATCGGCGTGGCCGACAGCGTGAGCACGTCCACGGCGGTCCGCAGCCGCTTCAGCCGCTCCTTTGCCGCCACGCCGAACCGCTGCTCCTCGTCCACGACCACCAGGCCCAGGTCCCGGAACGCGACGTCCCTGCTCAGCAGCCGGTGCGTGCCGATCACGATGTCCACGGTCCCGTTCGCCAGTCCCGCGACCGTCGCCTCCTGCTCGTGCTGGCCCACGAACCGCGACAGCAGCCGCACGCTGACCGGGAACGCCCCGAAGCGCTGCGAGAACGTGGCGAAGTGCTGCCCCGCCAGCACGGTGGTGGGCACCAGCACGGCGACCTGCTTGCCGTCCTGCGTCGCCTTGAACGCGGCCCGGAGCGCGACCTCGGTCTTGCCGTAGCCCACGTCGCCGACGACCAGCCGGTCCATCGGCCGGCGCGTCTGCATGTCGGCCTTGACCTCCTCTGACGCGCGGAGCTGGTCCGGCGTCTCCTCGTACGGGAACGACGCCTCCATCTCGCCCTGCCACGGCGAGTCCGGCGCGTACGCGAACCCCTCGGCGGCCTCGCGCCTCGCGTACAGGTTGAGCAGCTCCTCCGCCAGGTCCGTGACCGCCCTGCGGACCCGCTGCTTGGTCCGCAGCCAGTCCGTGCCGCCGAGGCGTGACAGCGTCGGGTGCTCCCCGCCCGAGTACCGCGAGACGCGGTTGATCTGCTCCACGGGCACGAAGATCCGGTCGCCGGCCGCGAACGAGAGCTCGAGGTAGTCGCGCTCCTGGCCGGCCTCCCCGCGGCGAAGCATCTGCTCGTAGCGCGCGATGCCGTGGTCGATGTGGACGACGAGGTCGCCGGGCGTCAGGCGCTCCAGGATGTCGCGCGGCACGACCCGGCGCATCGCCTTCGGCCGCCGGACGCGGACGGAGCCGAACAGCTCGCGATCGGTGACCAGCGCGAGGCCGTCCGGGCCGCCCTCGAAGCCGCCGTTGAGGCTGCGTTCCACGAGGGCGATCGCCCCCGGCGGGGGCGCCTCGGCGACGCGGTTGACGATGCCCACGGCGTGGCCGGCCTCGGCCAGCAGCTCCGCCAGGCGTGGCGCCTGGTCGCTGGCGAGGACGACGCGCGCGCCCTCGCCCAACCAGTGCTCGACGCCCTCCACGAGGCGCTCCGTGCGTCCCGGCGGCAGGACCGGCTCCCGCCAGCCGAACAGGTCGCCCGATGTGAGGCCCTTCGACGCGAACGCCATCGCCTCGGCCGAGCCTGCCTCGGACTGCCAGGTCAGCTCGAGCGTCCGCGAGCCGTGGAGCCGGGCCTTCCAGTCGCGGGGCGGCAGGTACGCCGGCGGCCAGTCTCGCGGCAGCTCACCGTCCTCGACCAGCTCAGCGTGGCGCTCCTCCCCCTGGCGCCACAGGAACTCCGCGGCGTCGGCGAGGTCACCGGGCTCGTCGAGGACGAGCAGGGTCGATGGGTCGAGGTGGTCGAGGCCGGTGGCCGGCGCGACGAGCCGCGCCCACACCTCGGCGGCGTCGCCCACGGCCAGCGCCCGTCCGGCACTGACGGGGGCCGCGCCCTCCGGGACGGCCTCGCCGGCGAAGCGGGCCAGGTCGATCGCCAGGCGCTCCGGCAGCCTCGCGGCCAGCCGGCCCATCCGCGAGCGGATCTCGTCCGCGCCGGCGCGCGGCAACAGGAACTCGGTGGCCGGGAGCAGCGCGACCTCCCGGACCTGCTCGACGCTCCGCTGGTCGGTAGGGTCGAAGGCACGCAGCGAGTCGATCTCGTCGCCGAAGAACTCGATCCTGATCGGCAGCGGCGCGGACGGCGGGAACACGTCCACGATGCCGCCCCGTCGCGCGAACTCGCCCCGGCCGGCGACCTCGACGACGGGCGTGTAGCCGTGCTCGTACATCTCGCCCAGGAGCGCGTCCAGCCCGATCCGGCTGCCCGGCTTGAGCGTCCGGATCTGCGCCGGCAGGTCGGCCGGCGCGAGCGTCGCCTGGAGCAGCGCCTGGACGCTCGCGACGAGGACGCGCGCCCGGCCGGCCCGCCACGCGGCCAGCGCCGCGACCCGCGCGGCCGTCTCGTCGGGGACGAGCTCACTTCGCTCGTAGGCCAGCGACGTCCGTGGCTCGAGCACCGCGACCAGGCCCGGATCCCCCAGCCAGGCCTGCAGTTCCTCCGCCACCCGGTCGCCGATCTCCGCGTCCCGGGCCACCCAGCAGATCCGCTCGCCGCCCGTGGCCGTGGCCAGAGCCGCCGCGAGGTAGGACTTTGCGCCGTGCGGGACGGCCGTCAGGCCCGCGTGCCGTCCATGGATGCCGGGGGCGACACCGCCCGCGCCCAGCCGCTCCCGGAGCGAGGCGAACGCCCCGGTGGGATGAAGCAGCCGCGGCAGGGCCGAGAGATCGGGGACCCGGCGTCCGGGGCCACGGGACGATGAGCCGCCGCGGTCCGGCACCCGGCGCCCCGCGCCGGCGGACGCCGAGCCGGCACGCGCTGCGGCCGATCGCCTGCGCGTCGGGCGTCCGGCACGCCCTTCCGCTGCGCGCGGCTCCGCCGGCCGGGCAGCCGGGTCCAGCAGCTCCACGTCGGCGTCGGCGGAGGCGCGGTCCAGGTCCACCTCGCGCTCGGCGGCCTCGGCCGCAGCGCGGCGGTCCGCCCATTCGCGCGCGACCTTGTCGGCGAGCTTCCGCTCCCGGGTGGTCCGCCCGCGATACCGGTCCGTCACCGCCGCCCGCCATCCATGCCGCCGCGGCCGCCGCCGGAGCCGCCGCGGCCGCCATCCTTGCCGCCGCGACCGCCGTCGGACGGTCCGCCGTCGTCCCCGCCCAGGATCCGCCGCCAGCCGGTCTTCGTTCGCCGGATCCCCTCCTCGTCCGCCGGCCCGCCGACCTCGCCCGGCTTCGGGCCACCGCCGTCCTCGCCGGGGGGTGGCGCCTGCAGCTCGAAGGCGTTGAACCGGTTCGCCGCCTTCGACGTCCCCTCCCGCGCCCACGCCTCGACGGCGTCCGCCGCGGCGTCCAGCAGGATCGGCAGGCGGGCACCCTCGTCGACCGCGAAGCGCGACAGCACGTGGTCGATCGCGCCCCGCCCCGGCTCCCCGATCCCGACCCGCAGCCGGGCGACCTTCTCCGTGCCCAGCTCGTCGATGATCGAGCGCAGGCCGTTGTGCCCGCCGTGTGAGCCGGACTCCCGGAACCGGAGCTTGCCGAACGGCAGCGCGAAGTCGTCCGCCACCACGAGCAGGTCCACCAGCGGCACCCGCTCGCGCGCCAGCAGCTTGCGCACGGCGATCCCCGAGTCGTTCATGTACGTCAGGGGTTTCGCGAGCACGAGGTCCAGGCCCTGGTACCGGATCTCGATGCTCTCGGCCGCGTCGCGCTGGCGACCGCGGCCGGACCGCCCGGCCCGGTCCGCCAACCGGTCCAGCACCATCCAGCCGATGTTGTGGCGCGTCTCGGCGTACTGGCCGCCCGGGTTCCCCAGGCCGATCACGAGCTTCACGTCGTGGCACTCACCTCAGGTGCCGCGCCCCGGACCCTCGCCCGGACACGGCGAACGGCCCCGGGATCGCGTCCGACGGGGCTCGCGGGCCATGGTACCGCCCGCGTCCCGGGGGCCGCCGTCCGGCACGCCGGGGCAGACGCGGCGGCGGATCCGGCGGGGTCAGGCCAGGAGGCGTCGCTCCAGGAGGCGTCGCTCCAGCGCGCGCATCGCAGCCTCCTCCCCTGGCTCGGCGTGATCCCAGCCGCAGACGTGGAGCGTCCCGTGGACGACCAGCAGACGCAGCTCGTCGCGGGCGTCCCAGCGCACGTCGCCCGTCTGGCCGCCGCGGCCGGCCGCCGCCTGGTCGATCGCCCGCTCCACCGACACGACGATGTCGCCCAGGTGCTGGCGCGCGCCCGGTGGCAGCGGGAAGGGCTCGGCCGCGGGACCGGCCGGCGGCGCCGCCTTGCCCGGGTGCGGCGGGAACGCCTCCGGCGGCAGCAGCGGGAACGACAGCACGTCGGTCGGGCCGGCCTTGCCCATGTGTTCCGCGTTGAGCGTGGCCAGCTCCGCGTCGGCCGCCAGGATCAACCCCAGCGAGGCCGGTCGCGGCGCACCGGCCGCTTCCAGTGCCGCGACCATGGCCCTGGCCAGCGCCGTGTCCGGAATCAGCCGCGGAACGCCGTCACGCCGCTCGACGTCGATCCGCCACGGGCCGAGGTAGAGGCTTCGCACGCGCCAACGGTACCGCCTTGCGCCTGCCCGGCGAGGTGATCCGTGCGTCCCGCGCATCGATTCCGCCGCCGGGCGTCGCGTCCGTGATCGTGCGTCCCGCGCATCGATTCCGCCGTCGGGCGCCGCGTCCGTGCGCACGACGCACGGAGGCCGCGGGTCCGGGGCCGATCCGGTCCGTGATGGCGTCGGTTCCGTGCGCGCGACGCACGACGAGGGTCACCGCGACCGGATTCCGTGCGTGGCACGCAAGAGCGAGCGGGCTCCGAGGGAGGGACGTCGCGAGGTTCGGGACCGCCGCTCAGCGGTCCCCCGAGGCGCGCCGCGACTCCAGCTCCACCACCTCGTTCTGCGGGTACGCGATCCGCTGGTGGTACATCCCCAGCAGCTGGCCCACGAACGCCTCGCGGATGAGCTCGATATCCCGCAGCGTCAGGTCGCACTCGTCGAGCTGGCCGTCCGAGATCCGCTCCTCGATGATCCGCGACACCATCGCCCGGATCGCCGGCTCGTCGCGCGATGAGAGCGAACGCACCGACGCCTCCACCGAGTCCGCGAGCATGATGATCGCCGCCTCGCGGGACTGCGGCTTCGGCCCGCCATGGCGGAACTTCGATACGTCGACGGCATCGGCGGCCTTCCGGCCCTCCGGCGTGTCCAGGCCGCCGAACGGGGCTGCCGCCTGCTCCCTGGCGCGGGCATAGAAGTAGGACATCACCCCGGTGCCGTGGTGCTGCGGGATGAACGCGATCAGTGCCTTGGGCAGGCCCGACCGGTACGCGGTGTCGATGCCCTCGCTCACGTGGCTCTTGAGCAGCTGGGCCGAGGTCTCCGGGTCCAGCTCGTCGTGGATGTTGTCGCCGCCCGCCTGGTTCTCGATGAACGCGACCGGGTTGGAGAGCTTGCCGATGTCGTGGTAGTAGGCGGCGACGCGGGCCACGAGCGGGTCCGCCCGGATCGCCTCCGCCGCCCGCTCCGCGAGGTTGCCGACCATCAGCGAGTGGTGGTACGTCCCGGGCGTCTCGACCAGCAGCCGCCTGAGCAGCGGTTGCGACGGGTTCGCCAGCTCCAGCAGCTGGAACACCGTGAGGATCCCGAACACGGACCCGATGACGGCGAAGCTGCCGACGGCGGCGACGGTGGCCCCGCCGGCCGACACGGCGGACGCCCCCAGCAGCTCCACGATGCCCCGGACGTCCTGGTTCTCGAACAGCGCGAACACCGCCACGGTCAACGCGTTGACGACGAACACGACGACGCCGGCCTGCACGAACACCGCCAGCCGATCGCCCCGCCGGACGCCGACGATCCCCGCCATCCCACCGAGCATCACGTACGCGGCGAGCTCCAGCCCGGCCCCATTGACCGCCGCCGCGAGGACCGCGATCAACGCCGTCATCACCATCGCGAGGCCGGCGTCCAGCAGCACGGTGACCAGCATCCCGATGGCGGCCAGCGGCAAGGCGTACGGCAACCAGGCGCGCCCCTCGGTCAGCTTGAGCGCGAACACGGCGAACACCAGCAGCAGCGCCAGCAGCAGCAGCACGTTGTTGCGGTGCCAGAACTCGCGCCGGAACCGCCAGACCCAGGTCAGCAGCAGGCCGACGATCAGGGCGGACAGCACGACGAACCCGACCAGGCGCGCGAGGTCCAGGCCTCCGCGGTTGAGGCCGAAGTAGTCGATCGCCTCGAACTGCTCCTGGGTCACCCGGTCACCGGCCCGGACGATGACCTCGTCCTTCTGCCAGCTGCGCTCCACGTCCGCGACCGCCGCCGCCGCCTGCTGCCTGGCGATCTCGGTCAGCCCCGCGTCGAACGAGGAGTTGGCGATGACCAGCGGCTGGATCAGCTCGGCCGCCAGCTGGCGCTCGTCCACGTTGAGATCCGCCGCCATCCGGCCGGCCAGCCCGTCGCGGACGAGCGGGACCTGGACATCCCTGAGCTCGTTGCGGAGCAGGAGATCGAGAACCCGCGCCGCCTCCGCGCGAACGGCAGTCCAGCGCTCCGGCGTGAGCGCCAGCAGCGTCGCCCGCTGCCCGGTGTTCAGGCCGCTGGCCGCCCGCTCGAGCAGCCCGGCGCGGTCCTCGGGCTTGACCCCGGGGGCGAACGCGGCGTCGATCGGCGCGACCCGCCGCTCGAAGGCGCTGGCCTGCGAGGAGGCGATCGCCTCGGCCTGGGCGGCCGTGAAGTCGTACTGGGGGCCGACGGCGTCGCGCGCTTCCTGTCGGGCAGTGTCCGTGAGGACCGTGCTGACGTACTGACCGGGCCGTGGCGCCTGGATGGTGGTGGGTGCCGGCTTGCCCACCTCGAGCTGGGTCTGGGCCGGCAGGAAGTCAATGCCGAGGATGAGGGACACTGCCGCGACCAACGCCAGGGAAACGGCGATCAGCCGCAACCCGTCGCGGCGGGTGAAGCGGGCGAGCGGCTCGACGGACCGGGAGAGCATCGCGGCTCCGCGACCTCAGTGGGCCCCGTCGTGCGCGGCGAGGTCCACGCGCGCGAGGGCCGCCGCAACGAGACCGGACGCGACCTTGCCGTCCGCCCGGCCACGGATCCTCGGGGAGAGCCAGCCCATGACCCTGCCGAGGTCGCGGGCGGAGGACGCCCCGGTGGCGGCAATGCCTTCGTCCACGAGCGCGCGCAGCTCGTCCTCCGTCAGGGCGGCCGGCAGGTAGCCCCGGAGGATCGCGATCTCTGCTTCCTCCTTGGCCGCCAGGTCCTCGCGGCCACCCTTGCGAAACGCCTCCACGCTCTCGTTGCGAGTCTTCACCTCGCGGGCGAGCACGCCCAGGACCTCGTCCTCGGGCAGGGTCGTGCGCTTCGCCTTCTCGAGGTTGTAGATGGCGTTCTGGACCATCCGCAGCACGTCGCGGCGCAGCACGTCACCCGACCGCATCGCGGCGGTCGTGTCGTCATGGAGTCGTTCGCGAAGGGTCACCGGATGGCTCCTCGGGCGTCACGGCGTCGGGGACGTCGTGCCCGCGAGCTGCGCCGATGGTGGGGAACCGGGATCGGCAGGTTCCCGGTCGACGCGTGGGGCGGGCCGCCGAAACGGCTCAGCCCTGGCTCGCGCGTGCGTTCTTCTTGCGCTTCGCTTCCTTGCGCTTCCGCTTCACCGACGGCTTCTCGTAGTGCTCGCGCCGGCGAGCCTCGGCGAGGATGCCGCTCTGCTGGATCTTCTTGTTGAAGCGGCGGAGGGCGCTCTCGAACGTCTCGTTCTCACCCACTCGGACTTCGGCCAATCCCGGTTCACCTCCTCGGGCAGGGGGTCTCGCACCCGCCTCCCGCGCGCGATGCCCGACGGCGCAGGGGGCGTCCCGGCGACCGTGCGCGCACGAGGCACGCCAAGCCTGCCGGCAGGCCGCCGGAGTGTACGCGTGCACCGTGGAGCGGTCAAACTCCGTGAGCTCCTCGCGCGGCGGCTCTCGATCGCGTGATACGTACCACGCTTACCGCGACGCCGGGATGGTTCCCGTCGGCCCGCCAGGACCCGGTCATCGTCGCGCCGAGGCCCGGGGATGCCTGCCACGCATCCTTCGCGCCTCGGGCCGCGCCAACCGGCGGCCCCGGCTGCAAACCCGCGTCCGGCTAAACCTGGTGCGCATACGGCGACACGCGGGCGGCACGGGCGGGGCAACGGGCGCTTCATGACCGGGCTGGAGCCCGGCGGCGGGGGCTTCGGCGGGGTCGGTTCGGCGGCGGGGGGGTTCGGCGGCGGGGGGGTTCGGCGGCGGGGCTTCGGCGGCGGGGTTTCGGCGGCCCCGCCGGGACCCGCCGCTCCGGCCGCTCCGGGAGGACACGCCGCTCCAGGAGACCCGCGGTTCCCGGGGCACCCGCCGCTCCGGTGGACGGCCCTCGGGACTGAGCCTCAGGGCGCCGGGACGGCCTGTCCGACGGTCTCCAGCGTCGCGGCCAGCCTGGCCACCTCGGGATCCGGCGACACCGACGGCGACCAGGCGAAGAACACCAGCGTCCGGCCGATGCGCCGCAGCACGAACCGGGCGTCGCGCGGGTACTGGACCGCGCCCGTGCCAGACGCGAGGTAGCGCCCGAAGTCGCGCCCGGCCGCATCCGCCTCCGCGTTGGACGGCAGCTCGTAGACCACGATGTAGCCGCCCGCCGGTTCCGACGGGAGCGTGACCTGGAGGAGGCGCCGGGGAACGCTGTACAGCGTCTGGCTCTCGCCCGGGCGGAACGGGGACTGCGGGTCCGCCACCTGGAACGAGGCGTCGGACAGGGCCTTCGCGACGAGGTCACGGGTCTCCTGGGCCGCCGCCCCCGTGGGTGCAATGGTCGCCGAGGCGGCGCCGCCCGATCCGATGCCGAGCGCCTGGGCGGCGATCAGGAGCACGCCCAGCACGAGGCCGCCGAACCCGAACAGCGCGAACCAGATCGGCGGTCCGCCGCGCCGCTCCGACGTTCCGGTGTCCGTCATCCGGGCGGCCAGCCCATCACGCGGCCGCCGAGCAGGTGGACGTGCAGGTGCGGCACGGACTGGCCCGCGTCCGGCCCGACATTGCTGACCAGCCGCCAGCCGCCGTCCAGGCCCTCCGCGCGGGCGATGTCCGCGGCCACCGCGAACAGGTGGCCGAGCAGCGGACCGTCGTCCTCGGTCAGGTCGGCGGCGGAGGCGATGTGCTCGACCGGCATGAGCAGGACGTGGGTCGGGGCCTTCGGCCCGATGTCGCGAATCGCGACGACGCGGTCGTCCTGGTGGACCCTGGTGGCCGGGATCTCGCCCGCGACGATCCGGCAGAACAGGCAGTCAGCCGACATCGGCTCCTCCTCCCGGGACCCGCCCGCCGGCGAGCATGGGCACGGCCGCCCGCAGCGGCCGGGGCGCCGGGTCCACGGCCAGCACCTCGCCCCGGACCCGATCGGCCGTCTCGCCGTCGATGGCCGTCCGGCGCACCGTCAGGATCGCATTCTCGAGGTCCTCCGGATCGTCCTGCCTCGGCGCCACGGCGACCAGCACGTGGTCCTCGGCATGCCCGACCCATCGCCAGTCCGGCAGCGTTGACTCGATCAGCACGCGGGTGGTGGTCCCCAGCCCCGCCCGCGCCCAGCCCGCGCGCGCGTCCGCGCCCACCGCCAGCAGCTCCCCCGCGCGCGCCTTCTTGGTCCGCTCGTCCACCTGGCCCGCCATGCGGGTCGCCGGAGTTCCCGGCCGCGCCGAGTACCGGAACACGTGCAGCCCGGCGAGGCGCATCTCGCGCACGAATGCGACAGTCCGCGCGAACGCGGCCTCGTCCTCGGTCGGGAAGCCGGCGATCACGTCCGCGTGGACGGCCACCCCCGGCATCGCGGCCCGCGCCCGCTCGACCACGCGCGCGTAGTCGGCGGACAGGTACCGGCGCCCCATCCGGCGCAGCACGCCATCGTCGCCGGACTGGAGCGGCAGGTGCAGGTGCGGCAGCGTCCGCGGCGCGCCGTCGACCCAGGCCTCGAGCAGGTCGTCGTCCACGTGCTGCGGCTCGATGGAGGAGAGGCGGACCCGTTCGACCGGCGTCTCGGCGAGGATCCGGCGGACGAGCCCGCCGAGGGTGAGGGCGCTGCGCGCATGCGATCCGCGCGCCCCCCGCTCGGACCAGCCGCCGTCGTAGGTCCCGATGTTGATCCCGGTCAGCACGATCTCCCGGTGCCCGGCGGTGACGGCGCGGCGCACGTCCGCGAGCACGATCTCCGGCGGCAGCGACCGCTCCGCGCCCCGGGCCCGCGGGATGATGCAGTACGTGCAGTGGAACGAGCAGCCGTCCTGGACCTTGACGAAGGCGCGGGTCCGCTCGACGGACGCGCGGTCGTCGGCGATGCCGTCGATGGCACCGGCGAAGCCGACCCCGGACCTCGCCCCGGCCGCGGACCTGGCCGCGGACCTGGCCTCAGCCTCGGAGCCGGCCTCAGCCTCGGAGCCGGCCGCGGCCCCGGCCTCGACCCCCGAGAGCGTGGGGAGCGCGGCGTCCAGCGGACCGTGGGGGTCCTCGTCGGGCAAGCCGAGCCGCACGAGCGCCTCCAGCTCGCGCAGCAGCCCGGCCTTGGCCTCGTTCCCGACCAGACGGGCGGCCGGGTCCACCGCCGCGAAGGCGTCCGCGCCGACCTGGACGGAGCACCCGGTCACGACGATCTGCGCGTCGGGGTTCGCGCGCCTGGCGCGCCGGACGGCGGAGCGCGACTTCTCGTCCGCCGTGGAGGTCACGGTGCAGGTGTTCACGAGGTACAGGTCCGCCGCGCGGTCCGGGTCCACCAGCGGCACGCCGGCCTCCCGCAGCAGGCGAGCCGCCGCCTCCATCTCGGACTGGTTGACCTTGCAGCCGAGGTTGACGATCGCCGCCGAGCGGGGCCGGGCCGCCGAGCCGGGCCGGGCCGCCGAGCCGGGCCGGGCCGCCGAGCCGGGCCGGCCGAGCCGGACCGGGCCGCCGAGCGGGACCGGGCCGCCGGCGCGGCGCGAGTGGCCGGCGCGGCGCCGGAAGCCGGCGGGGCCGTGCGGGTCACCACGGCTCGGCCCGGTGGACACGAGGAACGGGCACGAACGGCGCGACGGCGAGCGTGGCGTGGGCGCCGAGGATCACCGGCAGGAACGAGTACAGGTCGGGCATCGGGGCCTGATCGTAGCGCAGGGCCCCCGATACCTGGCTCAGCGTGGTCGGCGACCCTGCGAGTCGAGCAACACGGTGACGGGGTGTCCCTCGGCGCGGGCCGCGGCGATCAGCGCCGCGTCGGCGGTGGCGATCGGCTCGCGAACGGTCATCCCCGTTGCCAGCACCACGCAGTCGGCCAGCGACACGGGCCGCCGGGCGCGCTGCCAGTGACGGGATCGGAGGATCCCCGCCAGCCGCCCGATCCCGTCGTCGACCGGAACGATCTCGAGGCCACCGGCAACCAGCCAGTCGAACAGGCCCGATGCCTGCGCGACTCGAACGCCCGAGACGCGGACGAGCACGTCGATGGCCTCGCCCACGCTCAGGGCGGACGTGCATGCGACCCCGTCCCGACCCCGGAGGATCGACTCCACCTCGGGCGCCGCGGGCTCGTCCCGCAGCAGGGCGATCGTCGCCCGGCTGTCCAGGACGGTCATCGGCCGTGCTTCCGCCCCTCGAGCTCGGCCTCCTCCTCGCGCAGTCGCGCACGGATCTCGTCGGTCGATGGACCGACGTCGCGCAACGCACCCCGGGCCGCCGTGATCGGGTCGTCGGGGATCGGGCGCAGGACCAGGGACGAGCCGAGATCCTCGACGATGACGCGGGTCGTCCCCCACCGGTGCCGGACCTCGGCCGGGATGGAGACCTGCCCGCCGCGTGAGATGGTCGCCGTTCTCATGGGCATCATGATATCCCATGAGCCAGGCGCCGGATCATGACGATCAGGACGGCCGCACGACATCCAGGGCGACCCAATCGCCCTCGGCGGATCGCGCCCGGATCTCCAGCCCGGCCCGCTCGAGGGCGGTGCGGACCTCGCCCTCGCGATCGACGAAGATCCCCGACGCGAGGAGGGTGCCGCCCGGCCTGAGCTCGCGCCGAGACCGCCGGCCAGCTCGACCAGCACCCCGGCGATCAGGTTGGCCAGGACGACGTCGAAGGCCGGTTCGCCGCTCGGCAGGCTGCCCACGCGAGCCCGAAGCCGCCGCGCCAGGCCGTTCCGGCGGGCGTTGGCGACCGTCGCCTCGATTGCGATCGGGTCGATGTCCACGCCCACGGCCGTCTCCGCGCCCAGTCGCAACGCGGCGATCGCCAGGATCCCGGAGCCGCAGCCGACATCCAGGACGCGGGTCCCGGCCAGGGATCCCGCGATCGGCGAGGTCCTCGAGGGCCGCGAGGCACAGGCGCGTCGTCGGATGGAGCCCGGTCCCGAAGGCCATCCCGGGGTCGAGGGCCAGCACCACGTCCCCCGGGCGGCGCCGATGCCGCCGCCAGGTCGGCCGGACGACCAACCGGCGACCGATCCGCATGGACCGGGAAGTGCGCCTTCCAGGCCTCGGCCCAGTCCGCCTCGTCCACCAGCCGCGTCCGGAGCTCGCCGATCGGCCGCAGCCCGAAGGCCTGCAGGTGCCCGAGCGCCTCGTCCACGACCGTCGCCGCGCGCTCGGCCGCGGCCCGATCGCGGGCCGGCAGGTAGGCGCGGACGACCGCCGGCCGGGTCGGATCGATCCGTGCCCCGAGGCCCTCGTCGGTCAGCTCGAAGCCGGGCTCCACGGACGTCCCGCCGGGCGCCGCGCGGCCGAGGATCTCGCTGACGGCCTCGACCGCCTCGACGTCCGCCTCGACGGCAAGCTCCAGCCACGCGCCGTGCCGGCGAGCACGCGTCCCCGGCCCGGATCGCCGGCCGCGGCGCGCCCGCAGCCTCAGCCCAGCGCGTCATCGAACCGGTCGAGCTTCTCGCGCACCCGCCGTGCCCGATCACCGATCTCGCCGGCCGCCTCGGCGTACGCGTTGAGCGCCTCGCGCTGCCGCCTTCGAGAGCTTGGTCGGGACGACTGACGTCGACCATGACGTGGAGGTCGCCGCGGACGCCTGGCGGCGCAGGTGCGGCACGCCGCGGCCACGCAGCCGGATCTCCGTCCCGGGCTGGGTCCCCGGCTTGATCTCGACCTCGCCGCTCGCCGTCGACCGTCGGCACCGTGATCCTCGTGCCCAGCGCCGCCTGGGCGATCGAGAGCTCGACCTCGTAGAACAGCTCGGTGCCCTCGCGCTTGAGCGACGGGTGCGCGGCCACGTGGACGGCCACGTACAGGCTGCCGGGCGGGCCGCCGCGCGGGCCGACCTCGCCCTCGTTCGAGAGGCGGATCTGGTGGCCCTCGTCGATGCCCGCCGGGATCGTCACCCGCAGCGTCCGCCGGCGCTCGGTCCGGCCGTCGCCGTGGCAGGTCTCGCACGGCGTCTCGACGATCTTGCCCTCGCCGCGGCAGCGCGGGCAGGGCGACACGTTGACCATCTGGCCGAGCATCGTCTGGCGCACCGAGCGGATCTCGCCGCGACCGTTGCACTGCGGGCACTCGACCGGCGTCGAGCCCGGCTTCGCGCCCGTGCCGGCGCAGGTGTCGCAGCGGCCGAGGACCGGGAACTCGATCTCCTTCTCCGTCCCCAGGACCGCCTCCTCGAACGTGATCCGGAGGTCGTAGCGGAGGTCGGAGCCGGTCGTCGGTCTCGCCCGGCGGGCCCCGCCGGCCATGGAGCCGCCGAAGAACGCATCGAAGATGTCGGAGAAGCCGCCGAAGCCGGCCCCGCGAAGCCGGCGTTGCCGCCCGCGCCGCTCACGCCGGCCCGCCCGAACATGTCGTACGCCTGGCGGCGCTGCGGGTCGGACAGGACCTGGTACGCCTCGTTGATCTCCTTGAACCGGTCCTGCGCCTCCGCGTCCGCATTGACGTCCGGGTGCCACTGCTGCGCCAGGCGGCGGAAGGCGCGCTTGATCTCGGCGTCGCCGGCGCCGCGCTCGACGCCGAGCACCTCGTAGTAGTCGCGCTCCGTTGCCATGGGAGTCCGAGTTTACGGGACCTCGGGCTTTCGGCCGTGGCCGGGGTTCGCCGGGAAATCCGCGATCGTGCGCGCCCGGGAGAGGACGGCCTCCAGCATCGGCGGCGTGAGGCGCCGGGTGAACGTGTTCTGCTGGCTCGGGTGATAGGAACCGACAAGCACGTACGGCCCGATGCAGGCCTCCGCCCCGTGCCCGAAGCGCGGTCTCGGCGTGGGGGTGGCGTGACCGGCGGCGGCGAGCGAGCGGAGCGAGGCATCCCAGCCGATGGCGCCCAGCGCGACGATCACGCGCAGGTCCGGCAGCAGCGCCATCTCGCGGACGAGGTACGGGCGACACGTGGCCTGCTCCTCGCGGCTGGGCCTGTTGGCCGGGGGCGCGCAGCGGACGGCGGCGGCGACGCGGACGCCGTGGAGGGTGAGCCCGTCGTCGGCGCGGCGGCTGACCGGCCGGTCCGCGAGCCCGACGGCGTGCAGCGCGCGCCACAGGAAGTCCCCGCTCGCGTCGCCGGTGAACACGCGACCGGTCCGGTTGCCCCCGTGCGCCGCCGGCGCCAGGCCGACGATCAGGATCCGGGCGTCCACGTCGCCATAGCCCGGGACCGGGCGACCCCAGTACGGCTCGTCGCGGAAGCGGGCCACCCTGGTGCGCGCCTGCTCCTCGCGCCAGGCGACCAGGCGCGGGCAGGCGAAGCAGTCCGCGATGGCGGCGTCGAGCGCGGGAAGGTCGCGGGCGTCGCGGGCGGCGGCAACTGGGTCTGCGTGCGGCATCGCCGGGATGGTATCCGGGCGGGGGGCCGGGGCGCGGGTGAGGGTCCGTGGGCGTGAGGGCGCGGGTGAGGCCGCAGGTGAGCGGCGGCGCGGGTGAGGGCGCGGGTGAGCGGCGGCGCGGGTGAGCGGCGGCGCGGGTGAGCGGCGGCGCGGGTGAGCGGCGGCGCGGGTGAGCGGCGGCGCGGGTGAGCGGCGGCGCGGGTGAGCGGCGGCGCGGGTGAGCGGCGGCGCGGGTGAGCGGCGGCGCGGGTGAGCGGCGGCGCGGGTGAGCGGCCGATAAGCGCCCGCCGTCATTGTTCCGCGCATGGACCCGGTTCGCTTCGGCCTGTCATTGCGCGCCCTCCGCCGTCGCCGCGGCTGGACGCAGGAGGCCCTCGCCCGGCGTGCCGGGCTGTCGCGTTCCGCGATCTCCAGGATCGAGCGCGGCGAGGGCGATCACCTGACGATCCGCGTCCTGTCCACGGTCGCCGGCGTCCTCGGGGCGCGGATCACGGTGCGGGTGCTGTGGCAGGGCGAAGAGCTGGACCGGCTGCTGGACCGTGATCACGCCCGGCTGGTCGAATGGATCGTCGCGCGCCTGTCCGCTGCCGGCTGGGTCGTCGCGCCGGAGGTCACGTACCGGATCGGCGTCGAGCGGGGATCGATCGACGTGTTCGCATGGCACCCGGACACGGGTCACCTGCTCGTGGTGGAGGTGAAGTCCGTCGTTCCCGACGTCCAGGCGACGCTGGCCGGCGTCGATCGCAAGGCCCGGGTCGCGACCACCGTGGCGAGGGAACGGGGCTGGCCGGCGGGGCCCGTGTCGCGGATCCTCATCCTCCCGGACGACCGGACGGCGCGCCGGCGACTTGCCGAGTTCTCGGCGACGTTCGAGCGGGCCTTCCCGGAACGGACGGTCGCGCTCCGCCGGTGGATCGCGGCACCCGATCGAGCCGTCGCCGGCGTCCTGTTTGTGTCAGGCGCTACCCAGGCGGGAGCTCGTCACCGGGTTCGCGTCGCGCCCGCGCGAGCCACGCTTGACCAGGCGTCGCGTTCCTGACGGTTGCGCGAGAAGCGGCCGTGCGTCAGGAACTTTGTGAATAGCTCCCGCGTGGGTGGCGGATGACGGAAACCGGGCGGGGGGCGACTGCGCGGGCGGACGCGCAGGGCGGACGCGCAGGGCGGACGCGCAGGTCGGACGCGCAGGTCGACGCGCAGGTCGGACGCGCGGGCGTGGCGGACTGCGCGGGCGGACGCGCAGTCCGCCACGCCCGCGCGTCCGACCTGCGCGTCGACCTGCGCGTCCGACCTGCGCGTCCGCCCTGCGCGTCCGCCCTGCGCGTCCGCCCGCGCAGTCGCCCCCGCCCGGTTTCCGTCATCCGCCACCCACGCGGGAGCTATTCACAAAGTTCCTGACGCACGGCCGCTTCTCGCGCAGCCGTCAGGAACGCGACGCCTGGTCAAGCGTGGCTCGCGCGGGCGCGACGCGAACCCGGTGACCGACTCCCGCCTGGGTCAGCGCCTGACACAAACAGGACGCCGGCGACGGCTCGATCGGGTGCCGCGATCCACCGGCGGAGCGCGACCGTCCGTTCCGGGAAGGCCCGCTCGAACGTCGCCGAGAACTCGGCAAGTCGCCGGCGCGCCGTCCGGTCGTCCGGGAGGATGAGATCCGCGACACGGGCCCCGCCGGCCAGCCCCGTTCCCTCGCCACGGTGGTCGCGACCCGGGCCTTGCGATCGACGCCGGCCAGCGTCGCCTGGACGTCGGGAACACGGACTTTCTCCGGTGCCGTCGAACCGTCGATGATCCCGCTCGAGCACTGCGGTACGTGACCTCCGGCGCGACGACCCAGCCGGCAGCGGACAGGCGCGCGACGATCCATTCGACCAGCCGGGCGTGATCACGGTCCAGCAGCCGGTCCAGCTCTTCGCCCTGCCACAGCACCCGCACCGTGATCCGCGCCCCGAGGACCGCCGGCGACCGTGGACAGGACGCGGATCGTCAGGTGATCGCCCTCGCCGCGCTCGATCCTGGAGATCGCGGAACGCGACAGCCCGGCACGCCGGCGAGGGCCTCTCGTCCAGCCGCGGCGACGGCGGAGGGCGCGCAATGACAGGCCGAAGCGAACCGGGTCCATGCGCGGAACAATGACGGCGGGCGCTTATCGGCCGCTCACCCGCGCCGCCGCTCACCCGCGCCGCCGCTCACCCGCGCCGCCGCTCACCCGCGCCGCCGCTCACCCGCGCCGCCGCTCACCCGCGCCGCCGCTCACCCGCGCCGCCGCTCACCCGCGCCGCCGCTCACCCGCGCCGCCGCTCACCCGCGCCGCCGCTCACCCGCGCCCTCACCCGCGCCGCCGCTCACCTGCGGCCTCACCCGCGCCCTCACGCCCACGGACCCTCACCCGCGCCCCGGCCCCCCGCCCGGATACCATCCCGGCGATGCCGCACGCAGACCCAGTTGCCGCCGCCCGCGACGCCCGCGACCTTCCCGCGCTCGACGCCGCCATCGCGGACTGCTTCGCCTGCCCGCGCCTGGTCGCCTGGCGCGAGGAGCAGGCGCGCACCAGGGTGGCCCGCTTCCGCGACAAGCCGTACTGGGGTCGCCCGGTCCCGGGCTATGGCGACGTGGACGCCCGGATCCTGATCGTCGGCCTGGCGCCGGCGGCGCACGGGGGCAACCGGACCGGTCGCGTGTTCACCGGCGACGCGAGTGGGGACTTCCTGTGGCGCGCGCTGCACGCCGTCGGGCTCGCGGACCGGCCGGTCAGCCGCCGCGCCGACGACGGGCTCACCCTCCACGGCGTCCGCGTCGCCGCCGCCGTCCGCTGCGCGCCCCCGGCCAACAGGCCCAGCCGCGAGGAGCAGGCCACGTGTCGCCCGTACCTCGTCCGCGAGATGGCGCTGCTGCCGGACCTGCGCGTGATCGTCGCGCTGGGCGCCATCGGCTGGGATGCCTCGCTCCGCTCGCTCGCCGCCGCCGGTCACGCCACCCCCACGCCGAGACCGCGCTTCGGGCACGGGGCGGAGGCCTGCATCGGGCCGTACGTGCTTGTCGGTTCCTATCACCCGAGCCAGCAGAACACGTTCACCCGGCGCCTCACGCCGCCGATGCTGGAGGCCGTCCTCTCCCGGGCGCGCACGATCGCGGATCTCCCGGCGAACCCCGGCCACGGCCGAAAGCCCGAGGTCCCGTAAACTCGGACTCCCATGGCAACGGAGCGCGACTACTACGAGGTGCTCGGCGTCGAGCGCGGCGCCGGCGACGCCGAGATCAAGCGCGCCTTCCGCCGCCTGGCGCAGCAGTGGCACCCGGACGTCAATGCGGACGCGGAGGCGCAGGACCGGTTCAAGGAGATCAACGAGGCGTACCAGGTCCTGTCGGACCCGCAGCGCCGCCAGGCGTACGACATGTTCGGGCGGGCCGGCGTGAGCGGCGCGGGCGGCAACGCCGGCTTCGGCGGGGCCGGCTTCGGCGGCTTCTCGGACATCTTCGATGCGTTCTTCGGCGGCTCCATGGCCGGCGGGGCCCGCCGGGCGAGATCGACGACCGGCTCGGACCTCCGCTACGACCTTCGGATCTCGTTCGAGGAGGCGGTCCTGGGGACGGAGAAGGAGATCGAGTTCCCGGTCCTCGGCCGCTGCGACACCTGCGGTGGCACGGGCGCGAAGCCGGGCTCGACGCCGGTCGAGTGCCCGCAGTGCAAGGGTCGCGGCGAGATCCGGTCGGTGCGCCAGACGATGCTCGGCCAGATGGTCAACGTGTCGCCCTGCCCGCGCTGCCGGGGCGAGGGGAAGATCGTGGAGTCGCCGTGCGAGGCCTGCCACGGCGAGGGCCGGACGGAGCGGCGCCGGACGCTGCGCGTGGCGATCCCGGCGGGCATCGACGAGGGCCACCAGATCCGGCTGTCGAACGAGGGCGAGGCCGGCCCGCGCGGGGGCGCGCCCGGGAGCCTGTACGTGGCCGTGCACGTGGCCGCGCACCCGTCGCTCACGCGGGAGGGCACGGAGCTGTTCTACGAGGCCGACCTGTCGATCGCCCAGGCCGCGCTGGGCACCCGGGTCGCGGTGCCCACGGTCGACGGCGAGCCGGCCGAGGTCGAGATCAAGGCCGGCACGCAGCCCGGGACCGAGATCCGGCTGCGGGGCCGCGGCGTGCCGCACCTGCGCCGCCAGGCGTCCCGTGGCGACCTCCACGTGATCGTCAACGTCACCGTCCCGACGAAGCTGTCGAAGCGCCAGCGGGAGCTGCTCGAGGCATACGCCAAGGAGTCCGGCGAGGCGGTGTCGGGTCCTGGTCTGCGCGAGAAGCTGGGCCTGGGGTGAGCGCTGGGGAGGCTCGCGCGGCCGACCCGCTCGCCGCCATCGACCTCGCGGCCGCCGCCGCCGTGCCCGGCGCCTGGCTGGAGCTGTCGGTCGCCACGGACCATGAGGCCGTCGAGGCCGTGTCCGAGATCCTGTCCCGCGCCGCGCCGGGCGGGGCGAGCGTGGAGCCCGCGTTCGAGCTGGTGGACGAGGGGCTGACGGCCAGGGTGGATACCGCCCGCCCGGCGCAGGTCCGCGCGCACCTGCCGCTGCTGGACGTCGACGCGGTTCGGACCGCCGTCGCGCAGGCGGCGCGCGACCTCGGCCACCTCCAGGCCTTCGGGCTGCGGCCGATCGGCGACCTGTCGGCGCGCGTCGTCCACGAGGCGGACTGGGCGAACGCCTGGAAGGCCCATTTCCCGGTGCTCCGCATCGGCCGCCGGATCGTCATCCGGCCGACCTGGCGGCGGCACCGGCGGCTGCCGGACGACGTCGTGCTCGCGCTCGACCCCGGCATGGCGTTCGGGACCGGCCTCCACCCGACGACGCGCCTGTGCCTGGCCGCGCTCGAGTCGCTGTCGGACCGCGGGCTGCTGGCGGGCGGAGGCGCGGACGGCGGCCCGGCGCGCGTCCTGGACGTGGGCTCGGGGTCCGGAATCCTGTCGATCGCGGCGGCACGCCTCGGCGCGCGAGAGGTGCTGGCCCTGGACGTTGACCCGATCGCGGTCGATGCGAGCGCGGCCAACGCGCGTCGCAATCGCCTCGCGCGCGTCATCCGGGCCCGCGAGGGGAGCGCGCCCAGCGGCGAGGGCCCGTTCGACATCGTGCTCGCGAACCTCATCGCCTCGCTGCTGATCTCGCTGGCGGACGGCCTGGTGGCGGACCTCCGGCCGGGCGGGACGCTGCTCGCGTCGGGGATCTTCGAGAACCGCGAGGCGGACGTCGCGGCCGCGTTCCGCGCGCGCGGGCTGGAGATCGCGGACCGCCGGGCAGAAGGCGACTGGGTCGCGATGGAGGTCAGGCGGCCGTCCTGATCGTCATGATCCGGCGCCTGGCTCATGGGATATCATGATGCTCATGAGAACGGCGACCATCTCACGCGGCGGCCAGGTCTCCATCCCGGCCGAGGTCCGGCACCGGTGGGGGACGACCCGCGTCATCGTCGAGGATCTCGGCTCGTCCCTGGTCCTGCGCCCGATCCCCGACGACCCGATCACGGCGGCCCGGGGTGCGTTGCGCGACGTCGGTCCCTCGACCGACGAGATCCGTGCGCGACTGCGCGAGGAGGAGGCCGAGCTCGAGGGGCGGAAGCACGGCCGATGACCGTCCTGGACAGCCAGGCGACGATCGCCCTGCTGCGGGACGAGCCCGCGGCGCCCGAGGTGGAGTCGATCCTCCGGGGTCGGGACGGGGTCGCATGCACGTCCGCCCTGAGCGTGGGCGAGGCCATCGACGTGCTCGTCCGCGTCTCGGGCGTTCGAGTCGCGCAGGCATCGGGCCTGTTCGACTGGCTGGTTGCCGGTGGCCTCGAGATCGTTCCGGTCGACGACGGGATCGGGCGGCTGGCGGGGATCCTCCGATCCCGTCACTGGCAGCGCGCCCGGTGGCCCGTGTCGCTGGCCGACTGCGTGGTGCTGGCAACGGGGATGACCGTTCGCGAGCCGATCGCCACCGCCGACGCGGCGCTGATCGCCGCGGCCCGCGCCGAGGGACACCCCGTCACCGTGTTGCTCGACTCGCAGGGTCGCCGACCACGCTGAGCCAGGTGTCGGGGGCCCTGCGCTACGATCAGGCCCCGATGCCCGACCTGTACTCGTTCCTGCCGGTGATCCTCGGCGCCCACGCCACGCTCGCCGTCGCGCCGTTCGTGCCCGTTCCTCGTGTCCACCGGGCCGAGCCGTGGTGACCCGCACGGCCCCGCCGGCTTCCGGCGCCGCGCCGGCCACTCGCGCCGCGCCGGCGGCCCGGTCCCGCTCGGCGGCCCGGCCCGGCTCGGCGGCCCGGCCCGGCTCGGCGGCCCGGCCCGGCTCGGCGGCGATCGTCAACCTCGGCTGCAAGGTCAACCAGTCCGAGATGGAGGCGGCGGCTCGCCTGCTGCGGGAGGCCGGCGTGCCGCTGGTGGACCCGGACCGCGCGGCGGACCTGTACCTCGTGAACACCTGCACCGTGACCTCCACGGCGGACGAGAAGTCGCGCTCCGCCGTCCGGCGCGCCAGGCGCGCGAACCCCGACGCGCAGATCGTCGTGACCGGGTGCTCCGTCCAGGTCGGCGCGGACGCCTTCGCGGCGGTGGACCCGGCCGCCCGCCTGGTCGGGAACGAGGCCAAGGCCGGGCTGCTGCGCGAGCTGGAGGCGCTCGTGCGGCTCGGCTTGCCCGACGAGGACCCCCACGGTCCGCTGGACGCCGCGCTCCCCACGCTCTCGGGGGTCGAGGCCGGGGCCGCGGCCGGCTCCGAGGCTGAGGCCGGCTCCGAGGCTGAGGCCAGGTCCGCGGCCAGGTCCGCGGCCGGGGCGAGGTCCGGGGTCGGCTTCGCCGGTGCCATCGACGGCATCGCCGACGACCGCGCGTCCGTCGAGCGGACCCGCGCCTTCGTCAAGGTCCAGGACGGCTGCTCGTTCCACTGCACGTACTGCATCATCCCGCGGGCCCGGGGCGCGGAGCGGTCGCTGCCGCCGGAGATCGTGCTCGCGGACGTGCGCCGCGCCGTCACCGCCGGGCACCGGGAGATCGTGCTGACCGGGATCAACATCGGGACCTACGACGGCGGCTGGTCCGAGCGGGGGGCGCGCGGATCGCATGCGCGCAGCGCCCTCACCCTCGGCGGGCTCGTCCGCCGGATCCTCGCCGAGACGCCGGTCGAACGGGTCCGCCTCTCCTCCATCGAGCCGCAGCACGTGGACGACGACCTGCTCGAGGCCTGGGTCGACGGCGCGCCGCGGACGCTGCCGCACCTGCACCTGCCGCTCCAGTCCGGCGACGATGGCGTGCTGCGCCGGATGGGGCGCCGGTACCTGTCCGCCGACTACGCGCGCGTGGTCGAGCGGGCGCGGGCCGCGATCCCGGGGGTCGCCGTCCACGCGGACGTGATCGCCGGCTTCCCGACCGAGGACGAGGCCGCGTTCGCGCGGACCGTCGCGTTCGTGCGCGAGATGCGCCTCGCCGGGCTGCACGTGTTCCGGTACTCGGCGCGGCCGGGAACTCCGGCGACCCGCATGGCGGGCCAGGTGGACGAGCGGACCAAGAAGGCGCGCGCGGGGGAGCTGCTGGCGGTGGGCGCGGACGCGCGCGCGGGCTGGGCGCGGGCGGGGCTGGGGACCACCACCCGCGTGCTGATCGAGTCAACGCTGCCGGACTGGCGATGGGTCGGGCATGCCGAGGACCACGTGCTGGTCGCCGTGGCGCCGAGGCAGGACGATCCGGAGGACCTCGAGAATGCGATCCTGACGGTGCGCCGGACGGCCATCGACGGCGAGACGGCCGATCGGGTCCGGGGGGAGGTGCTGGCCGTGGACCCGGCGCCCCGGCCGCTGCGGGCGGCCGTGCCCATGCTCGCCGGCGGGCGGGTCCCGGGAGGAGGAGCCGATGTCGGCTGACTGCCTGTTCTGCCGGATCGTCGCGGGCGAGATCCCGGCCACCAGGGTCCACCAGGACGACCGCGTCGTCGCGATTCGCGACATCGGGCCGAAGGCCCCGACCCACGTCCTGCTCATGCCGGTCGAGCACATCGCCTCCGCCGCCGACCTGACCGAGGACGACGGTCCGCTGCTCGGTCACCTGTTCGCGGTGGCCGCGGACATCGCCCGCGCGGAGGGCCTGGACGGCGGCTGGCGGCTGGTCAGCAATGTCGGGCCGGACGCGGGCCAGTCCGTGCCGCACCTGCACGTCCACCTGCTCGGCGGCCGCGTGATGGGCTGGCCGCCCGGATGACGGACACCGGAACGTCGGAGCGGCGCGGCGGACCGCCGATCTGGTTCGCGCTGTTCGGGTTCGGCGGCCTCGTGCTGGGCGTGCTCCTGATCGCCGCCCAGGCGCTCGGCATCGGATCGGGCGGCGCCGCCTCGGCGACCATTGCACCCACGGGGGCGGCGGCCCAGGAGACCCGTGACCTCGTCGCGAAGGCCCTGTCCGACGCCTCGTTCCAGGTGGCGGACCCGCAGTCCCCGTTCCGCCCGGGCGAGAGCCAGACGCTGTACAGCGTTCCCCGGCGCCTCCTCCAGGTCACGCTCCCGTCGGAACCGGCGGGCGGCTACATCGTGGTCTACGAGCTGCCGTCCAACGCGGAGGCGGATGCGGCCGGGCGCGACTTCGGGCGCTACCTCGCGTCTGGCACGGGCGCGGTCCAGTACCCGCGCGACGCCCGGTTCGTGCTGCGGCGCATCGGCCGGACGCTGGTGTTCTTCGCCTGGTCGCCGTCGGTGTCGCCGGATCCCGAGGTGGCCAGGCTGGCCGCGACGCTGGAGACCGTCGGACAGGCCGTCCCGGCGCCCTGAGGCTCAGTCCCGAGGGCCGTCCACCGGAGCGGCGGGTGCCCCGGGAACCGCGGGTCTCCTGGAGCGGCGGGTCCCGGCGGGGCCGCCGAACCCTCCCGCCGCCGAACCCCCCCGCCGCCGAACCCCCCCGCCGCCGAACCGACCCCGCCGAAGCCCCCGCCGCCGGGCTCCAGCCCGGTCATGAAGCGCCCGTTGCCCCGCCCGTGCCGCCCGCGTGTCGCCGTATGCGCACCAGGCTTAGCCGGACGCGGGTTTGCAGCCGGGGCCGCCGGTTGGCGCGGCCCGAGGCGCGAAGGATGCGTGGCAGGCATCCCCGGGCCTCGGCGCGACGATGACCGGGTCCTGGCGGGCCGACGGGAACCATCCCGGCGTCGCGGTAAGCGTGGTACGTATCACGCGATCGAGAGCCGCCGCGCGAGGAGCTCACGGAGTTTGACCGCTCCACGGTGCACGCGTACACTCCGGCGGCCTGCCGGCAGGCTTGGCGTGCCTCGTGCGCGCACGGTCGCCGGGACGCCCCCTGCGCCGTCGGGCATCGCGCGCGGGAGGCGGGTGCGAGACCCCCTGCCCGAGGAGGTGAACCGGGATTGGCCGAAGTCCGAGTGGGTGAGAACGAGACGTTCGAGAGCGCCCTCCGCCGCTTCAACAAGAAGATCCAGCAGAGCGGCATCCTCGCCGAGGCTCGCCGGCGCGAGCACTACGAGAAGCCGTCGGTGAAGCGGAAGCGCAAGGAAGCGAAGCGCAAGAAGAACGCACGCGCGAGCCAGGGCTGAGCCGTTTCGGCGGCCCGCCCCACGCGTCGACCGGGAACCTGCCGATCCCGGTTCCCCACCATCGGCGCAGCTCGCGGGCACGACGTCCCCGACGCCGTGACGCCCGAGGAGCCATCCGGTGACCCTTCGCGAACGACTCCATGACGACAC
>CAVPEU010000006.1:0-11398 GCA_963703575.1 uncultured Chloroflexia bacterium | reverse complement strand
ATTCCGGCGAGCCGCCCCCCTCGTACCGTGCGCTGCTCCGGATCCCGACCCTTGGCCGGATCCTGCTCGGCATGGCCTTCAGCCGGATCGGGGGCAGCATGTTCGGCGTCGCGATCGTGCTGTTCACCCTCACCCGGTACGACTCCCCGGCGCTCGCCGGCGTGGTCACCTTCTCCAGCGTCGTCCCCGGCCTGATCGTGAGCCCGGTCGCGGGCGCGCTGCTGGACCGGCATGGTCGGGCGAAACTGATCATCGCCGACCAGATCGTGGGTGCCACCTCCCTCGTCCTGATCGCCGGGCTGGCGGTCAACGACGCACTGCCGCCGGCGGTCCTGGTGCTGGTCACCGCGGTCGCCGGGATCACCGCGCCGCTCAGCTCGGTCGGGCTCCGCAGCCTGTTCCCGCTCATCGTGCCGAGGCGGCTCTGGGAGCGCGCCAACGCCCTCGACTCGAATGGGTACGTGCTCGCAACCCTGGTCGGCCCGCCGGCGGCCGGCCTGCTCGTCCAGGTCGTGGGCGGCCCCGGCACGCTGGTCGTCATCGCGTCGCTTTTCGCCATCGCGGCCGTCGTGTTCGTCGGGGTGGCGGACCCGGCCAACGAGACGGAGTCCACGGGGCGGTTGCTCATGGACTCCTGGCTGGGGCTGCGCTACACGCTGCTCAACCCGACGCTGCGTGCGCTCGGGGTCTCGCTGGCGATCCTCAATCTCGGCTGGGGCATCGTCACCATCACGCTGCCGGTCCTGGTCCTCCAGCGCATGGGCCTGGGAGAGGCGGTGGTCGGCGCCGTGTTCGCCGTAAGCGGGATCACGGGCGGGGTCGCGGCCTTGATCTTCGGACGGTGGCGCACGCAGGGACGGGAGCGTGATCTCCTGATCTGGCCGATGGCCGGGATGACCATCGCCACGGCCGCGCTGCTGGTGTCCCCCACCCTGCCCATGCTGGTGGCGGTCATGGCAGTGACCGGGTTCCTCAACGGTCCGATGGACATCGCGCTGTTCACGCTCCGGCAGCGGCGCACGGATCCCGCGTGGATGGGCCGGGCGTTCGCCGTGTCGATGTCGCTCAACTTCCTGGGCTACCCGTTCGGCGCCGCGATCGGCGGCAGCCTCATCGGGATCGGGGTCGAGCCGGCGCTCGCGGTCGCCGTCGCCGCCACGGCGCTGGGCGGGGTCGTCGCCTGGTGGCTGATCCCTCGAACGCCGGAACGCACGACGCCGACGCCCGCCTGAGCCGCTTCGCCGGGACGCCGCGGTGCCGGACCGCCTCACCGGGCTCCGGGGCGCCGGTCCGGCACCCGGCCTGAAGCAGGGGTGGATCAGCGCGGCTCGGGCCGCAGGAAGGTGCCGTCCGGGTCCCTCGTCATCCGCCGCACCTCGAGGACGCAGCCGGGATCGATCGGTCCGTACACGTGCGGGTAGATCCGGGCCGAGTCGTCGAACCGCCACGGGCTGCCCGTCCGCTCGAGGTCGATGGTCAGCAGCAGGAACGGCCGCGGATCGTCCCGGTAGAGGCGGTTCGCCACCCCGACCATCGCCGCGTCGCCGTCGGTGCAGTGCACGAACCCGTCGGCGGCGTACGCCGCGGGCAGGTAGGGCACGGCCGGATCCCGGGCGTCCCAGGCGGCGGCCGGGACGAGGTGCAGCGTGGGGCGGGTCACGCCACCGGCTCCACCCCCGGATGCTCGTCCACGGACACCCAGCGCCGGTCGAGGGCCACCTGGATGACCGACGGACCGGACGCCGCGAGGGCCGTCCGCAGGGCGGATTCGAAGGCCGCGTCCGTCTCCACCTTCACGCCTCGCGCGCCGCACGCGCGGGCCACGGCGGCGAAGTCCAGCGGACCGAGGTCCGTGCCCGGCGCCTCCGGGCTCCCCTGCCTCACCTGGTGAGCGCGGATCATCCCGTACCGCTCGTTGTCGAACACGACCGCCACGAGGTGGGCCTCCTCGCGCACCGCGGTTTCCAGCTCCCCCATCGTCATCCCGAGGCCGCCGTCGCCGAGCAGCGCCACCACTCGTCGCTCGCGGTGGACGAGCGACGCCGCCAGGGCGGCCGGGAGCCCGTAGCCCATCGCGCCCGACGTGGGCCCGAGGAACGTCCCGGGCCGCCGGAAGCGGAACCCGCGAGCCGCCCAGCCTGCGAAGGCACCGGCATCCGTGGTCAGGATGGCGTCCTCCGGCAGCAGGCGCTGCAGGTCGGCGATCACGTGCCCGGGATGGACACCCGGGCCGCTCCAGGTGGTCGCGTCCACGATGGTGGCCGCCTCCCAGGCGGCGCGGTCCTCCGCGTTGTGCCGGTCACGGGCAGCCACGGGCTCGGCCACGAGCACGGCGTCCTGGAGCCGGGCCAGGGCGGCCCGCACGAAGGAGCGCGCATCGGCGCGGATCGCGCGGACGGGTGCCGGCGTGTCTCCGATCGAACCCTCGCGCGGCTCGAGGTCCACGTGCATCCAGCGCTGCCCGGGCGCCGGGACCGCGTAGGCCGACGTCGTGGGCTCGTTGAGCCGCGACCCGAGCACGAGCAGCGCGTCCGCCGCCTCGATCCGATCGCGCACGACCCTGGGGCTGCCGAAGCCGGTCATGCCGAGGTACAGCGGATGATCGTTGGGGATGACGTCGCCGCGCCGCCAGCTTGCGACGACGGGCACGTGGAGCAGCTCCGCCAGCCGGACGAGGTCGTTGGAGCAGCGCGCGCGGAGCACGCCCGCCCCGGCGAGGATCAGCGGTCGCTCGGCTGCGGCCAGGAAGTGCAGGACCGCCCGGACGTCGGACTGCGCGGGCGTCTCCGCGTGCGGGCGCACGAGTGGCACCTGCGTCCCGTCCGGGATCGGCTGGTCGAGGACGTCTTCCGGGAGCGCCAGCAGCGCGGGGCCCGGGCGACCCTCGACGGTCGCGCGAACCGCCTCCTCCAGCGTCGCCGCGGCCGTCTCCGGGTTGTCGATCTCGGCGGCCCACTTCGCCAGGCCGCCGATGGTGGCGACGAGATCGACCTCCTGGAAGGCCTCGCGGCCGCGGAGCCGCCGGTCCACCTGGCCCACCAGGACGAACATGGGGGTCGAGTCGGCGGTCGCGGTGTGGACGCCGATCGCGAGGTTGGACGCCCCGACCGCCCGGGTGCCCAGGCAGACGGCGGGTCGCCCGGTCAGCTGCCCGTACGCCTCGGCCGCGAAGGCGGCGGCACCCTCGTGGCGCGTGGCGACGATCCGGATGCCGGCGGCCGAGAGGGCGTCGAGCACGGGCAGGAAGCTTTCGCCCGGCACGGTGAAGGCGAGCCTCACCCCGGCAGCCCGCAGCGTGGCCGCAATCAGCTCCGCGACGGTCCGCGGGGCCGCGATCGATTCCGGCGCGGGCTCGGCATGCTCCTCGTCCACGCCATGGTCGGCTTCGGCCACCGCTGCCGGAATGGGTTCGGCGGCAGGCTCCGGGACCTCCGGCCCGGGCGCCGGCTCGGCGGCAAGCTCCGGGACCTCCGGATCGGCGGCAAGCTCCGGCTCGAGGGCAAGCTCCGGCTCGGCGGCAAGCTCCGGCTCGGCGGCAAGCTCCGGGACCTCCGGCTCGGGCACGGCCATCACGGCCACCCCCTCGGCCTCGGGCGCCTCGATCTCGAGCGGCTCGTCGGGGTGGGGATGCATCGCGACCTCCTGGTTGCCGGCGCGGGCGGCGGTCCGCCCGGGGCCGGGGCATGCGGGATGGATGTGGCTGCGTCGAGCAGCGGATCAGTTGGGTGCGACCGCGCCCGGCGTCGCGAGCATCGCCGCCAGAAGCCCCGCCACGACGATCAGGGCGACGGCGATCATCACGATCCGGGCCGCGCGAGCTCCGGGCATGGAGTCCTCCTCAGCGGTAATTCTCGAACTGGAGGGGCACCGCCTCGTCCAGCTCCCGGAGCCGGCTGATGACGCGCTGCAGCTCGTCCTTGCTCTTGCCGGCGACGCGGATGGCGTCTCCCTGGATCCGCGGCTGGACCTTCGGGAAGTCGTCCCGGATCAGCTTGACCAGCTTGCGCGCGAGATCGTCCGGCAGGCCGCGTCGCAGCCCGATGACCTGGCGGACCCGGTTCCCACCAGCCGGCTCCACGGTGCCCCAGTCGAAGATCTTGAGTGACAGACCGCGGCGCACCGCCTTGCTCTCGATGAGGTCGCGGATCGCCCTCGCACGGAAGTCATCGTCCGTCACCAGGACCAGCTGCGTCTTCTCCTGGGCGAGGTCCACGTGCACCCCCTTGAAGTCGAAGCGCTGGATGACCTCCCGCCGGACCTGGTCCAGCGCGTTCCGGAGCTCCTGCTCGTCGAAGTCCGAGACGACATCGAAGGAGACCTCGCCCGCCATCCCTGCTCCTTCCTCAGCCCGCGGGGTGCCCGCGGGTCACTGTCCACAGCCGCAGGCGCACGATGCGCCCGTCGCCCCCCACGTCGGCGGCGAGAAAGCCTGCCTGCCGGACGTTCGCCTCGTCGGCTCGCCGGTTCCAGCTGGCGTGCCACGCGGCGAGGATCGAGTCGTCCGAGACCCAGTGGCGTTCGATCACCAGGTCGAGGTGGCGCTCGGCCTCGGCCGCCCCCAGCAAGTATGCCCGCAGCGCGTTGTGTCCGGCGAGCGGCGGCGCGAACGGGTCGAGGGTGACGGTGGCATCGTCGGCGAACAGGTCCGTGAACGCGTCGCCGTCGTAGCCCGTTCGGGCACGGACGAGCGCCCCGAGGATGTCGTAGCCGGCGGCGTAGCTGAGCGTCATCGGGCCCGCAGCTGCTCCAGCAGGAGCTCGCCGATGCGATAGGAGCGTCCACCGCCCATGACCAGCACGGCGTCGCCCGGACGGACCTCCCCGGCCAGCCAGCGAGCCGTCGCCTCGACGCTGCCGGGGGCGGCGCAGGGAATGCCCGGCGCACGCGCCGCCACCGCCCGGGCCAGGCCGTCGGCCGAGGCGATCGTGGTGTCCGGGTCGCGTCCCGCCCAGATGTCGGCGATGGCGACGGCATCGGCCGCGGCCAGGACCTCCGCGAACTGGTCAAGGAGCGCTGCGGTCCGGTGGTACGTCAGGGGCTCGTACACGGCCCAGACACGGCGGCCCGGCTCCCGCTGGCGGACCGCCGCCAGGGTCTCGCGGATCGCCGTCGGATGGTGGCCGTAGTCGTCGTAGACCACGACCCCGGCCGCCTCGCCCTTGCGCTCGAGGCGCCGCCCGACGCCCGTGAAGCCCGCCAGGCCACTCGCGATCGCGCTCGGGCTCAGCCCGAGCGCGGCGGCGGCGCCCGCGACGCCCAGCGCGTTCGCGGCGTTGTGGCGTCCGGCCGTCGACAGCCGAACGGCCAGGGGTCCCGCCAGCGGGTCCAGGCCCGCGATCTCGATCCGCGTCCCGTCAGGATCCGTGCCGGTGATCCGTCCCAGCAGCGCGCCGGCCGGCCCGGCGGCCGTCCGGAAGCGGTCGGCCATCCCGCGCGCATACCCACCCAGCCGCTGCGGCGAGACGTCGGCGAGGGCCGTGGCCACGATCCGGCCAGGCCAGTCGGCGAGGCGCCCGGCGACCTCCGCCACGCCCTCGTCCGCCACGTTCGCCACGAGGACCGGTGCGCGGGAGAGGCGCCCGGAGGCGGCCGCGACACCGCCGGCGGCGTGGCGGATCCAGGCCTCGAAGGCCGCCAGCACCGCGGCCCGGTCCGCGAACACGTCGGGATGGTCCCACTCCGCGGAGGTGAGCACGATGACCGCCGGTCGGTACGGATCGAAGTTGCCGGCGTACTCGTCTGCCTCGACGACGAACGCGGTGCCGGCGCCTCGACGCGCGGTGGCGGGCAGCCCGATGCCCGTCAGGGAGGGCGGCAGCAGCGCCCCGACGAACGCGCCGGGATCCGCGCCCGCGGACGCAAGCACATGGACCAGCCAGCCGGACGAGGTGCTCTTGCCGTGCGTCCCGGCCACCGCGACCAGCGTCCGGCCCGCGGCCGCGTCGGCCACGACCTGCTGCCAGGCCTCGAGCGGCACCCCGTCGGCGCGGGCGGCGGCGAGCTCCGCGTTGTCGGGGTCGATCGCCGTCAATGCCTTGGTCACGGCCAGCCGGGCGGGCGGGGGCGAGGTCCGGACGTGCGCGGGATCATGGGCGGCGGCGATCGCGATGCCCGCGGCGTCGAGCGCCGGGGTGTACTGGCTGGGTCGGCCGGGATCGCAGCCGTCCACGCGGGCACCCGCCCAGCTGGCGAGCAGCGCCGCCGCGGACGCTCCGGCGCCGGCCGCTCCCACGACGTGGATCCGCTCGCCCTGCCGGATCGGTCGGGCGTCCCGGGCAGGCTCGAGGCCTGCACCGACGGCGGCCGCGCCGCGGACGCTCACCGGCCAACCTCGCCGGCGGCCTCGGCCCGGGCCAGCAGCATCTCGATCGCGACCCGAGCGCTGTCGCGCTTGTTCTCCGACCGGTTGCCCGACCACAGGAACCGCCGCACGGTCGTCGGACCCGGTCCGGCGGCCGCGACGTACACGAGGCCCACCGGCTTCGCCTCGCTGCCGCCATCCGGGCCGGCGATCCCGGTGACCCCGACGCCGAGGTCCGCGCCCAGGCGGTCACGCGCGCCTTCCGCCATCGCCACGGCGACCTGTGCGGAGACCGCACCGTGGGCCACGAGCACGTCCGCCGGCACGCCGAGCACGGTCCGCTTCACCTCGTCGGCATAGGCCACGAGCCCACCGCGCACGTAGGCGGACGACCCGGGCACCTCGGTGAGCAGGTGGGCGACCAGGCCGCCCGTGCACGACTCCGCGGTCGCGACCGTGAGCCCGCGCGACACACAGGCTGCCTGGAGGCGGCCGGCGAGCTCTGCGAGCTCGGCGAGCGCGTCGGCGGGCACGCTCAGCCGCGATTCGTCTTCACCGGGTCCGCCGGCGGCGCGAACAGCCACGTCTCGGGGTTGCCCTTGTCGGACATCCGGCCGAGGTCCTTGCCGTTGAGGCTGAAATACGTCGCGCTGGACTTCCCGGTGCGAACCTCGATCGTCTTCCTGGCCGTGAAGGTCAGCACCTTGCCCGGTTGCGCGATGATCCCGGCCTGCCCGGTGACGTCGGAGATCTTCCCGTCCACCCAGACCTTGAGCCACGCCTTCGAGCCCTTGACGCTCACGACCAGGTTCACGCCCTGGTAGTTGATCGACACGTTGCGGGTCAGCGTGACCGCCTTGCCCTGGTCCGAGGTGGCGGTCAGCACGATCTGCCATTGCCCCGCCGACAGGTCGAGCGGCGTCTCGAACGAGCCGTCGTCCGCGATGTTGACCGTGACCGGGCCGACGGTCGGCGCGGCAGGCGACGCGGAAGGTGCCACGGACGGAGTCGCCGACGCCGCCGGCTGGCCGCCCACGGTCCCGACCAGGTTCGCCGACACGGACACGGTCTTCGCGTTGCTGGTCGTGCCCTTGACGGGCACGGCGCCGTTCTCGAACTGGGCGCCCTCCGCCGGCGAGTCCACGTTGAGCGTCGGCGCCTCGATGACCAGGAACGGGACCGTGATCAAGACGGTCGCCGGCGTCTCGGCCTGCTTGCCGGTATCGGGATCCACGGCGGTGATGTCGAACTGGTTGCGACCGCGCCGCAGCTCGACGTCCGCGCTCCAGCGTCCGGCGACATCCGCCGACACGCGGTACGGCTGGTCGCGGCCGGGCGCCGTGATCGTCACGGTGGCGCCGGCGATGGTCGTCCCGCGGAGCGTGTAGGTGGTCGCGTCCTCAGCGACGCTGATGACCGCCTGGGCGGGATCGGTGACCGCCAGGGAGGGCGGCTTGGCGAACCGGACGAGCTGGATGCCGATGTACAAGGCGAACACGGCGATCAGGACCGTGAGCAGCGCCGCGACGATGACGACGGGCGAGAACGTGAGCCCCTGGCGCGGGGCGACGAGGGGCTTCGGGACGGCGAGCACCGGCTCCGCGGGTACGGCCTCCTCGCCGCGCTCCCGCTTCCACTGGCGGAGGATGTCCTCGGGATCGAGCCCGAGGTACATCGCGTAGTTGCGCAGGAAGCCCTTGGTGTAGACGGCGCCGGGGAGCTCCCGGTACTCGCCCCGCTCGAGGGCGGCCAGGTAGCGGGCACGGATCTTCGTGTCCCGCTCCGCGCGGTACAGGTCGACGCCCTTCCGCTCGCGCGCCGCCATCAGCCGCTCCGGGAGGGCCGGGCCCGCCTCGACCGCATAGCCGCGCTCGACGTCCCGGGATTCGCCCCGCGCGTCGACGCGTCGCCGTGCCTCGTCTCGCGTGGTCATGCCTCGTCCTCGTCGTCCGCCGGCTGCGGCCCGTCGTCCCGTCGCAGCACCGCGCGGGCGTTCGAGCCATCGAACGCGCCCACGTACCCCCGCGCCTCGAGCTGGTCGATGATCCGGGCCGCCCTCGCGTAGCCGACCCTCAGCCGCCGCTGGAGCAGCGACGCGGAAGCACGATCGTACTCCCGGATGACGGAGACGGCATCCGGCAACAGGCGGTCGGCGTCATCGTCGACCAGGTCGTCCACGGACCCGGTGGATTCCTCGTCCGACTCGATGATCCGGAGGTCGTACCGCGGGTCGTCGATCTGGTCCCGCCAATACTGGGTCACCCGCCCGATCTCCGGGTCGGACACGAACACGCCCTGGAGCCGCATCGGCCGCGGCAGGTCGGACGGCTGGTAGAGCATGTCGCCGCGGCCGATCAGGTCCTCGGCGCCGGGCGAGTCCAGGATCGTCCGGCTGTCGATCTGGGACGCCATCGCGAACGCGATCCGGCTGGGGAAGTTCGCCTTGATCAGGCCCGTGACGACGTTGACCGACGGGCGCTGCGTCGCGAGCACCATGTGGATGCCCGTCGCGCGCGCCTTCTGGGCGAGGCGGACGATGGGGTCCTCGACGTTCTTGCCCTCGCGCATCATCAGGTCCGCCAGCTCGTCGACGATGATCACGATGGACGGGAGCCGGTCCGCGGGATCCACCCGCGCCTCGTTGAACGCCTTGATGTTCCGGGCGCCCGCCCCGGCGAACCGCCGGTACCGGTTCTCCATCTCGCCCACGGCCCACTTGAGCGCGGCCTTCGCCCGCTCCGGTTCCGTGATCACGGGGACCAGCAGGTGCGGGAGGCCGTTGTAGCCGGCCAGCTCCACGCGCTTGAGGTCCATCAGGATCAGCCGGGTGTCGTCCGGCGTGGCGTTGCACAGCAGGCTGGTGATCAGGGCGTTGACCATCACGCTCTTGCCCGAGCCGGTCGCACCCGCGATCAGCAGGTGCGGCATCTTGGCGAGGTCCACCGCCTGCGCCCGGCCGGCCACGTCCCGCCCGAGGGCGAAGGTGAGCCGCGAGCCCGACCCGCCGAAGTCGACCTCCTCGAGGATGCGCCGCAGGGCGACGATGTTGAACTCCTTGTTCGGGATCTCGATCCCGACCGCGCTCTTGCCCGGGATGGGAGCCTCGATCCGGATGCTCCGGGCAGCCAGGGCCATGGCCAGGTCGTCCGAGAGCGCCTCGATCCGGCTGACCTTGATGTGCGGCGCCGGCTGGACCTCGTACTGGGTCACGACCGGCCCGGCGTTGCGCCCGACGATCTTCGCCTCGATGTCGAAGCTGGCGAGCTTGCGGACGATGATCTCCTCGTTCCGCGCGTGGAGGGCATCCTGGTTGCCCGTCGACGCGGGCGTGGGGACCTCACCGGGATCCAGGAGCTCGTGCGGCGGCAAGCGCCATTCGACAGCCTGGCGGGTCGGAGGTGAGTCGGAGGCGTCCGTCACGTCTTCGGGATCCCTCACGACCGGCCTGGGCTCCCGGACTGGTGGCCGGGCGTCCGCGACGGCGACGCTCGCGCGCTCGTCAGCCGCCCCACCGTTCCCGCGCGCCGGCGCGAACGTCGCAGACGTCGGGGACATGGACGGCACGGCGCTCGGGATGGGCGTCCTGCCGGCGTCCCCGCCCCACATGCCCGTCTGGCCGGGGGCGTCACCGGCCGGGATCCGCGGCGCGCGGCCACGCCGTCCGCCCTCGGCCGTCCCGGCCGACGGGGCTGCCGCCGCGGCGCGCCCGTCGGCAGGCCGCCCGGCTCCGTTCGTGCCGGCGGCCGCCCGCGCACGCGTCGACCGATCCTGGAGCGTGCGGCCCGCCGCCCCTCCCACCCGGACGACGGGCCCCAGCACGGCCCGCAACGGCATGTCGAACGCGACCAGGATGCCGGCCGCCGTGACGCCGGCCAGGATGATGAACGCGCCCGGGGTCGTGAGAGCGGGCGCCAGCGTCGAGGCCAGGAAGCGCCCGATCCGGCCGCCGGTGAACGGGCCGGAGAACGCGATCAGCTGGATCAGCCCGAGGAAGCCCGTGTAGGCCACGGCGATGCCGAGGAGCGTCCGGCCCCACGGGGCGCCGGGGTCACGGCCCGGCCCCCACTCGATGTACCAGCCGGCAACCAGGAGCACGATCGGGAACAGGAACCGGGCCGCGCCGAAGAACGGCACGGTCAGGTCCCGCCAGGTATCGGTCAGCGTGCCGCCCGGCAGGGCGAACGCGATCAGCGAGATCGCACCCAGGACGAGGAGGCTGATCCCGAGCAGCGAGCGCGCGACGGCCGGCGACACGCCCAGCGAGAGCTTCGGCATGGGGAGCGGCCCACCCCGGCGCCGCGCGCCGGACCGCGGGCGGCGCGCGGTCGTCGGGCGCGTCGAGCGCCGACGCGTCGCCACGCCTAGACCTCGACCACGACCGGGAAGACCATCGGCCGCCGCTTGGTCTGCTCGTACAGGAAGCGGGACATCCCGTCCTTGATCTGCTCCTTGAGCAGCGCGACCTCCGAGATCCGGTCGCCGCGCTGCTGGAGGCCGTCGATGATGCGCCGACCCGCGTCGCCGATGATCCGCTCCTCCGCAGCTCCGTGAGCGAAGCCGCGGGTGATGATCTCCGGCCGGCCCACGACGCGCCCGGTCTGCTTGTCCACCTGGACCACCACGACGAACATGCCGTCGTTCGCGAGCGCGCGCCGGTCGCGGAGCACGACGTCGCCCACCTCTCCCACGGACAGCCCATCCACGTACATGTAGCCGGCCGCGACCGGCTGGCCGCGCCGGGCGCTCCCGTCGGCGAAGATCTCGATCGGCGTCCCGTTCTCGATGATGAACACGTTCTCCGGCTTCACCCCGGTCTCGATCGCCAGGCGACCGTGCTGGACCTGCATCCGGAACTCCCCGTGCATCGGGATGAAGTACGTCGGCTTGGTGAGCCCGAGCATGAGCTTGAGCTCCTCCTGGCTGGCATGGCCCGAGACGTGCGCGTGCCGGATCGCGTGGTAGTACACGTTCGCACCCGCCTTGAACAGGTTGTCAATGGTGCGGGCGACGTATTCCTCGTTGCCGGGGATCGGGCTGGCCGAGACGATGACCGTATCCCCGGGCTAGACAAGACCGAACGGAACCAGCAGGCTGCAC
>CAVPEU010000005.1:0-15819 GCA_963703575.1 uncultured Chloroflexia bacterium | reverse complement strand
CTTGTTCCCTTGGTTCAGTTGCGTCTTGCTTGGCGACAGACCCCGCTCGTGGCGAAGCCGTCGCTGGGACATGCGGTGTCGCTCCCGGTGCACGACTCGACGACGTCGCGGACCGGCGACGCCCCGGCAGGGCGTTCCGGCGTTGCCGGCCGGATGAGCGCAGGTGCCGGCGCCATCGCACTGATCGAGCGTGCAGACGTTCCCGTCTGAGGAGCACGGTGTGCTCACAGCCTCATGTTGGCAGTTGCCGTCGCAGCAATCGCCACCAAGATCATTGCCGTCGTCGCACTGCTCAGTGCCGTCCGGCGCGCGCGCCTTCCGCACTGAAGCGCCGAGAAGCCAAGCGTCGACCTCGGTGTCGAGGACCAGTTCCACCGCCCAGCTGCCCGCCCGTGTTGCTTCCCCAGCAGAGGACGTCCCCCGACGCTGTCACGGCGCACGTGTACTCGTCGCCGGCCGCCACCGCGATCACCCCGCTGGTCAGCCCGATCACGTTCACCGCTGTCAACTGTTGTGCCGTCGGGCCGTCGCCCAGTTGCCCTTTCGTGTTCAGTCCCCAGCACTTGATGCCGCCCGACGCCGTCAACGCGCACGTATGGCCGCCGGCGCCCGCTGCTACCGCCGTCGCGCCGCCGGTTAGTCCGCTAGCGTCCACCGGAGTCAGCCGACTCGTCGTCGTCCCGTCGCCCAGGTTGCCGGAGTAGTTACCGCCCCAGCACTTCACTCCGCCCACCCCGGTCAGCGCACACGAGTGCGCTCGCCCAGGTGAGCGAGGGCAGCGGGCTCAACATCGGGTACCTGTCGCAGATCGAGAACGAGAAGGCCGTTCCGTCCCTGGAGGCGCTGGCATCCATCGCCGCCGCGCTGGACGTGCCCCCGGCCTGGCTGCTGCTCGACGTGGGCACGCCGCCGCGCGTGGTGCTGGCGCAGGACCGTCCACGCAGCGAGGGCCCGGGCGGCACGCGGATCACGGAGGTGGACGCCGGCACGTCGCGGGACGTGTGCATCCTCGAGGCCGCCGTCCCGCCCGGCCACGCGACCGGCCTGCACGCCCACCAGGGCGACGAGCACCACCTGATCCTGAGCGGGTGCTGGCGCCTGACCCAGGGCGACCACACCGTGGAGTTGGGGCCCGGCGACTACCTGGCCTGGGATCCGAGCCTCCCGCACGACGTGGAGAACATCGGCACTGAGGAAGGCCGGATGCTCGTCATCTACCCGCGCCACGAGCGGCGGATCGGTGGCGGCGACGACCGGGCGAGGAGGTCCTGATGGTGGCAGCGGAAGTGCCCGTCGTCCTGGTCACGGGGGTCACCGGATCGCTCGGGCCAGCGGTCGCCGCACGGTTCGCCGCCGACGGGGCGCGGCTGGCGCTGGTGGGCACGAACGGCGCCCGGCTCGAGGCCGTGGCCGGCGGTCTCGGCCTGCCCGACGACCGCTGGCTTCCGGTCGCGGCGGACCTGCGTGACGCCGCCGCCGCGCACGCCGCCGTCGCGGCGGTGGAGGCGCGGTTCGGCCGGATCGACGTGCTGGCCCACCTCGTCGGCGGGTGGACCGGCGGGACCGCGGTCGTGGACATCGACACCGAGGAGGTCCGCGGCATGCTGGACCAGCACCTGTGGACGACGCTGCACGTGGTCCAGGCCGTCGTCCCCGGGATGGTCGCGCGAGGGTTCGGACGGGTGCTCGCGGTGACCTCGCCGCTGGCCGCCAACCCCGGGCCGCGCGGCGCCAGCTACGCGATCGCGAAGGCGGCCGAGGAGACGCTCCTGCGCTCGCTCGCACGAGAGGTCGCCGGCAGCGGGGTGACCGCGAACCTCGTCGTCGTCCGGACGATCGACGCCGGCCACGAGCGAGAGAGCGCACCGGCGCCCCGGAACGCGTCCTGGACGACGCCACAGGAGGCGGCGGAGGCGCTGGCCTTCCTCGCCTCGCTCGCCGCCGCGTCCATCAACGGCGCCCGGATCCCGCTGGACGGGCGCGCCTGACCAGGGTTTCCGATCAGGACCTGACCCGGGTCCCGATCGGGAGCGGACGGGGCGCCCGCACGGGGGCGATGGGGCCGCTCAGTCGGGGTGCTCCGCCCGGTCGTCCGTCCGCCCGGGCGTCGTGCCGGGCGCGTCCGGCGGCTCGCGCAGCTCCGGGGCCGGCCGTGGCGTCACGTCGATGATCACCCCGCCGGCGGGCCGCCGCCGGTTGTGGATCCGTGACAGCCGCTCCGGCCCGGCCACGAACGGGGCGAGGCAGGCGAGCACGACGATCGGGGCCAGGATCCGTGCCGCCCCCGGGAAGCGCACGACGAGGAACATTCCGACCGCGTACACGACCCATGCCGTGAACAGCGACCGCGGCGGCCAGCCCGCCGTGCGCAGCCGCGACACCGGCAGGAGCGCGATGAGCGTCGCGACCAGGAGCGTGGCCAGCAGGGCGGGCGACATGGCCAGCCGATGATAGGCCGCCACGGTTCGGCGGGCGCACCGGCCCTCTCCCCGGCGCGTGCCCGTCCGCATGCCCCTCCAAGCCGCCCTCCCGGCCCGCCCGGCGGGTTCCGGAGCGTGGTCCGCCGGCCGGCGCCGGGCGGCGCCTCCGCTACGATGGCCGTTCAGCATCACAGGACCCACCCGTGACCCAACGCGCCCGCCGCTGGCTCCTTGCCTGGGGCCCGATCCTCCCCCTGCTCATCGCGGAGGGGACGATCTGGGTCGGGTTCGGCGCGCTCCTGCCGATCCTGCCGATCTACTTCACCCAGCATGGCGTGGACCTGCCGACGCTCGGGGTCGTGGTCGCCGCCTGGCCGGCGGCACGGCTCATCGGCGAGCCCGTGTTCGGCTGGGTGGCGGACCGTGCCTCACGCAAGGCGATGATGGTCCTCGGCCTGCTGCTGGCGGCGGCCTTCGCGATCGGCCCCCTGTTCGTCTTCGGCCCGACGGCGTTCATCGTGCTGCGGGCGCTGGCGGGGCTGGCCGCCTCGATCTACGACCCGGCCGCACGCGGCTACCTCGTGGACGCGAACCCGCCGGAGCGGCAGGGCGAGATGTTCGGCCTGTACGGCGCTGCCCAGATGGGCGGCCTCATGATCGGGCCGGCCATCGGCGGACTGGCGGCGGCGGCGACCAACCAGCCGACGGTGGTCTTCTGGGTCGCGGGGGCGGCGCTCGTGGTGTCGGCCGCGCTGGTGCTGGCGCGAGTGGCGGATATTCCCCGCGGGATCCACACGGCCGCGGAGGCGGCCCGCGAGCTGGACGCGCGGATCCGGCCCACGCGCATGCTCAACCTCCTGCTGGTCGCCGCCATCGTGTTCAACGTGGGCAGCTTCTTCGCGGGTGGCGTCTACGAGGTCGTGTGGAGCCTCTACCTGACCTCGCTTGGCGCAAGCCTGGGGGCCATCGGGCTGACCTACTTCACGTACGCCCTGCCGGTCCTCCTGCTGTCCCCGTTCACCGGCCGGTTCATCGACCGGCAGGGCGGGTACGTGGCCCTGACGCTGGGCATGGCCGGCGTCTCGCTCTCCGGCGCGTTGTACCCGCTGGTCCCGGAGGTCTGGTGGGTGGTGGCGCTGGGCCTCCTGGAGGGAACCGCGTTCGCGTTCGCGTCACCGGCCCTGTACCTGCTGGTGGCGCGAGCGTCGCCGCCCGGCCGCAGCTCGCTGGCGCAGGGGCTGTTCGGCGCGGCCGGGACCGTCGGCACGATCGTCGCGTCGCTCGCCGCCGGCGTCATGGCCAGCATCGACCTCCATTACCCGTTCTACGCGTCCGCGATCGGTTCCGGGATCGCCCTGCTGATCGGGCTGCTGCTGGGCCGCCGGGCCCTGTGGAATGCGATGCAGCCGCACTCGGCGAACCTGGCGGCGGAGCCTGGTGCCGCGCCGACGGCCGGCTGATGCCGCGTGACCCGGTGCTCACAGCATGTCCGGGTGCGCGTCCGGGCCGGCTGTCGCTTTGACGGATCCGGCAATCGCCGGTAGACTGCTGAATCTTCGCGGGGTGGAGCAGCGGCAGCTCGTCGGGCTCATAACCCGAAGGTCGGAGGTTCGAATCCTTCCCCCGCAACCAACAAGATTCTCCCTGAACCCCGGGACTCGACCACCCCGGGGTTCTTCCTTTGTCCGGAGGGTCGCCGGGGAGCGGTCAGTCCCAGCGAAACTCGCGGGCGGCCAGGCCGGCCAGGACGATCGCCCAGCCGGCCAGGAGCACCAGCGGCTCGGTCGCGTCCCCGGAGATGCTGCCCAGCCCGATCCCGAGCGTGTGCGTCAGCGCCGCGGCCGGCAGCGCCTCGGCGATCGAGGCCACGGGTCCCGGCAGCCGCTCGAGCGGCAGGACGATCCCGCCCAGCACCAGGAACACGAGGAACAGGAGGTTCGCGAGCGCGAGCGTGGCCTCCGCGCGCAGCGTGCCCGCCATCAGCAGCCCTAGCCCCGCGAAGGCCACCGTGCCCAGGACCAGGGCCGCCAGCGTGAGCGCGGGCGAGGCGCCCGGACCCGCCTGCCACGCGAGCGCGCCGTAGGCGATCCCGATCAGCAGCACCATCTGGACGATTTCGACGACGATGACGGAAGCGGTCTTGGCCGCGACCACGACCCCGGCGCCGGCCGGGCTGCCGCCGAGGCGCTTGATGACCCCGTACTGGCGCTCGAAGCCGGTCGAGATCGCGAGCGACACGAGCGCGGCCGCGATCACCGCGAGCCCGATCGACCCGGGCAGCAGCCGGTCCACCGGCCGGCCGGAGGCGGTGCCCCCGCTGGTGTCGAAGGCGCTGAACACGAGCAGCACGCCGACGGGAATGACGAACGTGATCAGCAGGCCCTCGCCGCGACGCAGCACCAGCCGGAACTCGTACCCGGCCAGGGCCAGGGCCATCTGCAGCCACGACGCCGGCCGCGCCGGGACGCCCGCGCCGGTCGGGACGCCCGCGCCGGTCGGGACGGCGCGCGGGCCGGAGCCGCTCACGCCTCGACCTCCGCGGCGGCATCCGCGCCGACCAGCTCGAGGTATCGTTCCTCCAGGCTCGCCGCCCCGAGCCGCAGCTCGGTGATAAGCAGCCCTCGTCCGGCGCACCACGCGGCCAGGGCCGCGACGAGCCCAGGATCGGGCGCCCGCGTCAGGCCCAGCAGCTCGTAGGCTCCGCCGGTCCCGTCGTGCGTCACGGCCAGCTCCCCGGCGGAGCCCGCCGCCCGCAGGGACGCGACCATCGCCGTGGCGTCGCCCTCCGTCAACGCCGCCGAGAGCCGGAACCGGACGCGCGGTGCCCCGGCACCCGTGAGCTCCGCGGGCGTGCCGAGCGCCACCAGGCGGCCCCGGTCGAGCACGGCCACTCGGTCGGCGAGCTTCTCCACGTCGCCCAGCTCGTGGGTCGTGAGCAGGATCGTGGTGCCCGCGTCGCGCAGCGCCGAGATCCGGTCACGCGTCGCCTGCTTCGCCGCCGGGTCCATGCCCGCCGTCGGCTCGTCGAGCATCAGCAGCTCCGGCCGGCCGAGCAGCGCCAGGGCCAGGCCCAGCCGCTGCTTCTCGCCGCCGGACAGCCGGCGGTACCGCGTCGTGGCGGCGCTGCCCAGCTCCACCAGCTCCAGCATCCGGTCGGGATCCTCGGGATCCCGGTAGAAGCGGGCATAGAGGCGGAGCGCCTCGCGGGGTGTCGTGCGGGGATCGAGACCGCCCTCCTGGAGCATCAGCCCGATGCGCGGGCGCAGCTGCGTGCCGTCCGCGACCGGATCCAGGCCCAGGACGCGGACCGTTCCGCCGTCCGCGCGCCGGTATCCCTCGAGGATCTCGACCGTCGTCGTCTTGCCCGCCCCGTTCGGCCCCAGCAGCGCGAACAGCTCGCCCCGCCGCACCTGGAACGAGACACCGGCCAGGACCTCGCGTGACCCGTACGTCTTGCGGACGCCGTCGGCCAGCACGGCGACATCCGCGGCACCGGTCATCGTGGTCACGGCCGGATCTTCGCGTACTGGGTGTCGAAGTCCACGGCCAGGACCTCGCCGATCTGGATGGCGCGCAGCACGCCGCCGGCGTCGATGAAGTACGTCTGCGGCGGCGCCACGACGCGATAGGCGGCGGCGAGCTTGCCGTCCGGGTCCTCCACGGTGGGCCATGTCGCGCCGAACTCGGTGAGGAACTGCTTCCCGAGCGCCGCCTGGTCCTTGTACAGGACACCCAGGATCACGAGCCCATCGGTCGGTCCGAGGGTCGCCAGGCGGTCCTTGAACAGCGGGAACTCCTCTCGACAGGGTGTGCACCAGGAGGCCCAGAAGTTCACCACGACCGGCTTGCCGCGGTAGGCGGAGAGGTCGATGACGGTGCCGTCGAGGGCCGTGCCCGTGATCGCCGGGGCCGTTTCGCCCGTGCGCGCCTGGCCGGAGCCGCCACCGCAGGCGGAGACGACGAGCAGGACGATCGCGAGGCCGGCGAGGACGATTCGGGGTCGGGTGCCGTTGAACGTGGCGTGCCTACTGGGCCGTGACGGTCCCGGTCATGTTCGGGTGGACCGTGCAGACGAAGGTGTACGTGCCGGCCGGGATGGCCGGCACGTCGTAGACGACGACCCTGGGGCCGGTCACCAGGTCGCCCTTGAACAGCGCCGCCCCCGACGCGTCCTTGATCACGACGTCGTGCGGGGTGCCGTTGTCCCGGTTGTCGAAGGCAAGGGTGAAGGACCTGCCGGCGGGGATCGCGATCGAGGTCTGCATGAACGCGATGTTCTCGGCCGCGAGGGTGACGTCCGCCGCCGGGAGGCTCGGGGCGGGGGCCGCGCTGCCGGTGCCCGTGCCACCGCCGGCTCCCGTGCCACCCCCGCCGCCGGCCCCTGCCGCCCCCGGTGCCCGTGCCACCGCCGGTGCCCGCCTGCGCGGCGCCGCTCGCGCCCGCCGTGCCGGGGCTCGAGTTGGGCAGGATGCCGGACGTGAGCAGCAACGCCGCGGCGATGATCACGGCGAGGGCCGCGAACGTCGCCACCGGCCAGCTCGGGGCGCCGCCGAGGTCCAGGTGCCCGGACCGGTCCGCGTGCTCGACCGCGACATACTCGCGGCGGGCGTCGCCCAGCCAGCCCAGCCCGGTCACGACGACGGACAGGATGCCGAACAGCAGTGCCCAGCCGCCGATGACCGCACCGCCCAGCAGGATCGTCATCGAGACCGCGAACAGCAGCGGCCGGAACGAGGGCGGCGGGATGTGGACGCCGGCGGGTGGCCGCCTCGCACCGGGTGCCGGCAGCGCACCGGCAACGGGCGCCGGTAGCGAACCGGTCGCCGGCAGCACACCGGCACCGGGCGCCGGTAGCGCACCGGTCGCCGGCAGCACACCGGCACCGGGCGCCGGCAGCACGGCGGCATCCGGCTGGCCGCCGCTGGCACCCGGGAGCCGGTCGTAGTCGCGGAGGGCCTCCCGGCCCCAGTAGAGGAGCGTGATCGCGAGCACCAGGAGCCCGACCCACAGCCAGAGCCCGCCGGTGATGACGCCGAACATCAGCATGAAGAACCCGAACGCGGCGAGCAGCGGCGCGAACGACGGCCCCGGCATGTGGACGCCGGCCGGTGCGACCGGAGGCAGTCTCCGGATCCCGCGGCGGGTGGGGCCGGCCGTCGCGAACCGGTAGACCGTCCCGGACAGGTACAGCACGACCACCAGCGCCAGGATGATCGGCAGCAGGCCGACGAGCGATCCCCAGTCGGGAACGATGAACTGCTCCGTGAACCGGATCAGCCCGCTCCAGAGTTCGTCCAGCATGGGTGGCGGGTCAGCCCTTCGACTGCCCGGCGATCAGCACGTAGAACATGATCGACATCGACGCGCCCAGGGCGACGAGCATGGTCACCCCGGCGAAGTCCACGTTGTAGCCGAGCAGCGTGGCGGCCGCGAAGTAGATCGCCGCCACGGCGACGAAGAAGATGCCGACGACAGCGCCGCGGCGCGGTTTCATGAGCGTTCTTCCTCCGTCGCGGTCACAGCAGGTACAGGGTCGAGAACAGCAGGATCCAGACCACGTCCACGAAGTGCCAGTAGAGCGCTGTTGCCTCGACCATGTCGTGGTGACGTGCCGAGAACTGCCCGGCCGTACCACGGTACAGCACGACGGCCAGCATCAGGACGCCGCCGAACACGTGGGCCCCGTGGAAGGCCGTGAGGGTGAAGTAGGTGGTGCCGAAGGTGCCCGACCCCATCGTCATCCCCTCGCGGAACAGGACGCCGTAGTCGTAGGCCTGGAGGAGCAGGAACGTGATGCCCATCACGAGCGTGACGGCGATGTTGCGCACGAACCCGCGATGGTCGTCGCGGCCGATCGCCCGCAGGCCCCACTGGCACACGAACGACGACGCGACGAGGATGACCGTGGCCAGCAGGATCACGTTCAGGTCGCCGCGCTCGGTGCTGACCCGGAACGGATCGAGGGTTCCTGCGAACTCGGCGGGCGGCCATCGATGGACCCCGTCCGTGTCGACGAAGCTCGCCCGGATGCTGAAGTAGGCGGCGAACAGGCCGGCGAAGAACATCACCTCCGAGGTGATGAACAGGAGCATCCCGAGGACCGGGTTCCCGATCCCCCCGGAGCCCTGCGCCTCGTCGGCGACGTGCGCGGGCGTGGCGAGGACGGGTGCGTCTGCGGTCATCGTCCCGCCCCCTCAGTGAGCGGCCGTCCGGCCGTGCCGGGCGTCGAACACCGGCCGCTCCGAGCGGATCTCCGGGAGGTGGTCGAAGTTGTAGGGCGGCGGCGGGGAAGAGGTCGCCCATTCGAGGGTGTTGGCCTGCCACGGGTCATCGCCGGCGATCTTGCCGCTGCGCAGCGAGACCAGCACGTTCCAGAAGAAGGGGAGCATGGACGCCGCGATCACGAAGCCGCCGATCGTCGCGACCAGGTTGAGGTCGCTCCAGCCCGTGCTCGCCGCGTAGTCTGCGATCCGCCGGGGCATGCCGGCCAGGCCCAGCTGGTGCATCGGGAAGAACGTCAGGTTGAAGCCGATGAACATGAGCACGAACTGGACCTTGCCCAGCGTCTCGCTGAGCATCCGGCCGGTCATCTTGGGGAACCAGTAGTAGATGCCGGCGAAGACCCCGAACACCGAGCCGCCGAACAGGACGTAATGGATGTGCGCGACCACGAAGTAGGTGTCGTGGAGCGCGAAGTCCACCGGCACGGCCGCCGCGAAGGCGCCGTTGAGACCTCCGATCAGGAACAGTGTCAGGAAGCCGATCGCGTACAGGAGCGGCGTCGAGAAGGTCAGCTGTCCGCGCCACATGGTCGCGATCCAGTTGAACATCTTCACGCCGGTCGGCACCGCGATCAGGAACGTCATGAGGCTGAAGAAGGGCAGGAACACCGCGCCGGTGGTGAACATGTGGTGCGCCCAGACCGAGAAGCCCAGGGCGCCGATGGCCGACGTCGCGAACACGAACGCCTTGTAGCCGAACAGCGGCTTGCGCGAGAAGACGGGCAGGACCTCCGAGATGATCCCCATCGCGGGCAGGATCATGATGTAGACCGCCGGATGCGAGTAGAACCAGAACACGTTCTGGTACAGCACGGCCTGGCCGCCGTTCGCCGGATCGAAGAAGTTGCCGCCGTAGTTGCGGTCGATGAACAGCATGATCAACGCGCTGGTGAGGACCGGCGTGGCCATCAGCACGAGCACGCTGGTGACGACGATCGTCCAGACCATGATCGGCATCCGGAACAGGGTCATGCCCGGCGCGCGCATCTTGAAGATCGTGACCAGGAAGTTGATGGCACCCAGGATCGAGCTGGTCCCGATCAGGGTGAGGCCCATGATCCAGAGGTCGGTGCCCGTCCCGTTGAACTTCGCGCCGGCCAGCGGCGGGTACTCCGTCCAGCCCGAGGCAGCGGCCCCGCCCGAGGTCAGGAAGCCGGACCCCATGAGCAGTCCGCCCAGCGGCAGCAGCCAGAACGAGAGCGCGTTGATGCGCGGGAACGCCATGTCCGGCGCGCCGATCTGGAGTGGGACGACGTAGTTGCCGAAGCCCGCCAGGATCGGGATCACGAACAGGAACAGCATGAACGAGGCGTGCATCGTGAACGCCTGGTTGTAGAACGACTCGCTCATGAACTGGAGGCCGGGCTGCGCCAGCTCCACGCGGACGAGAAGGGCGAGGATGCCGCCGACCAGGAAGAACAGGATCGAATTGATCACGTACATGATCCCGATCTTCTTGTGGTCGGTGGTCGTCAGCCACTCGTAGAGGCCGCTCCGGGCGGCGGGGGCGGCGGGATTGAGGGTCGTCGTGGCCATCAGCGCTCCCTTACTGCACCGTGAGCGTGCCGGTCATGTTCGGGTGGACCGTGCAGACGAAGGTGTAGGTGCCGGCCGCCAGGGCCGGGATGTTGTAGCTGGCCTCGCTGGGGCCCGTGATGATGTCGCCCTTGAAGGCCACGGCCCCGCCGGCGGCCTTGATCTCCACGTTGTGCGGGACGCTCGGGTCCGTGTTCCGGAAATGGATCGTGAACGGGGCGTTCGCCGGGGCCTGGAGCGCGTTCGTCGAGAAGGCGACGTTCTGGGCGGCCAGCTCGACGACCGCGCCCGTCGTCGAGCCCGAGGGCGCCGGAGCCGGCGTGGCCTTCGCCTTGGCGACCTGCGCCTGGAGCCAGGTATCGAAGTCCGCCTTCGAGACCGCGTGGACGTCGAACACCATCGAGCCGTGGAACGGCCCGCACAGCTCCGCACACTGGCCGCGGTAGGTCCCGGGCTCGTCCACCGTGAAGTCGAAGATGTTCTCCCGTCCCGGGATCGCATCCCGCTTGAACAGGAACTTCGGGACGTAGAAGGCGTGGATCACGTCGACGGCCCGGAGGCTGACCTGGACGGGCTCGCCGACCGGCACCGTCATGCCGCCGTCGTCGCCGACCGGCAGCGCCTGGGTGAACAGGACGTTGCCGCTGTTGTCCAGGTAGTCGAACTGCCACTGGAACCGGGCGGCGACGGCGCGAATGTGGACGTCGGTCGGCACCTTGGCCTCGACCGTGTTCAGCGTCTGCCAGGAGAGGATGAACAGGAAGCCGACGATCACGGTCGGGATGGCCGTCCAGATGACCTCGACCAAGTTGTTGCCGTGGGTCTGCGGCGGCAGGCTGTCGTCACCCGGCTTGCGCCGGTAGCGGAACACCGTGAACGCGATGAGCCCCTCGACGAGCAGGAAGACCACGACGGCGATGCCGAACACGACGTTGTACAGGGACCGGATGCTGTGCGATCGATCCGTCACCGGCGCGGCGCCGCCGACCGGGAAGAAGCTGTCCCAGGCGCGCTGCGGCGTGATCCCGGTGGCCGCGAGGGCGATCAGCGCGGCAACGACGACCACGACGATGATCAGGACGGCAACGACGGGACCGGACCCGGTCCGTGACCGGGGAGGCATCGACATCGGGTTCCTCGAGAGTTCTCGGCCGTGATCGGGGCGCGACCGCAGCCAACGGATGAGGTCTCGCCGTCCGAGGACGCGCGCCTCCCGCTGGCGGGGGCGCCGGACGCGCGCATCATACCCGAGGATCGGCGCGCCGGGGGTCCGTATGGCCCATCGCCCCGTGCCGAATGGCCCGTGGGGCCTCGTGTCCCGAATCGCGGGACAATGCGGGCGTGAGCCACCGGTTCCTCGCCCCCTCCCGCTCCCCCCGGCGCGCGCGTCACGCCGTGACGCCGATCACCGTGGCGCTGATCACCGGAGCCGTGGTCGGGCTGGTCGCGGCGCCGATCGCGCTCGCCCACGGCGGCAGCGTCCCGTCCGAGCCCACGCTGCTCTCGTACCTGGTGGACTGGTCGTTCGATCCCCTGATCTGGCTGCCGGCCGTCGCCGCGGCGCTGGTCTGGCGGTCCGCGGTCGGACGGGTCAACGGCGCGCATCCGGCCAACCCGGTGCCGCGCTCGCGATCCGTCGCGTGGTACGCGGGGATCGCGGCCATCCTGCTCGCGCTGGACTCGGGCATCGAGCGATACGACACCACGCTGTTCTCGGTGCACATGATCCAGCACATGCTGCTGGTGTTCGTCGCCCCCCCGCTGCTGCTGTACGCCGGGCCGGTCACGCTGCTGCTCCGGGTTTCGTCGGCGGCGACCCGGCGGCGCTGGATCCTGCCGGTCCTGCACTCGCGGCTGATGCGCTGGCTCTCGTTCCCGGTCGTGTCGTGGCTGCTGTTCGCCGCGGTGATGTGGGGGACGCACTTCTCGCCGCTGTTCGACGCGTCCCTGGAGAACGAGCTCGTCCATCGCCTCGAGCACGGGTTGTTCCTGGCCACGGCGCTGCTGTTCTGGTTGCCCCTCGTCGGCCCCGACCCGTCGCCGTGGCGGATGGGATCGGCGGGCCGGATCCTGTACGCGGGTCTGCAGATGCCCCAGAACACGTTCCTCGCGGTCGCGATCTTCATGTCCACCACGCCGCTCTACCCGCACTACGTGACGACGGTGCGGAGCTGGGGGCCCACGGTCCTCGAGGACCAGCAGCTGGCCGGCGGGCTGATGTGGATCGGCGGCGACTTCACGTTCATCGCGGCCGTGATCCTGCTGGTGGCGGCCTGGATGCGCGACGAGGAGCGGCGCACCGTCGGGGAGGACCGCCGGCTGGAGGCGGAGCGGGCGGCGATCCGGGAGCGGGAGGCGAGGCTGGCCGCGCGACTGGCGGGTGAGGCCACGGCACCGGGGACCGATCCGGCGACGACCGGACGCTGAGGGTCCGAGGGCGGGGCCCCCGCGGTGGCGACCGTCCTGCCGACCCGGTCGCAACCGTCCGGCCGACCCGGCCACGTCCGGCCACGTCCGGCCACGTAACGGTGGCGTGCGTCGTGACTCGCCACCCGAGGGGCGAGCCTGGCCAGTCACGCGCGACATCGTTGGTAACCGGTCCGGTCGGCCCGGATCCACGCCACGCAACGATGGAGCGCGTGGTGGGCCACATGCGGTTGGCCGAGCACGCATCGTGCCGGTATGCGGCAAGCCCCGGACCCGTGGGGAGAGTCGCGACTGCCGCGCTCGTGCGGGGCCCCGCGACGCGTCCGGCAGCTTCGTCCGGCCGGCGTGGTGATCCGACCCGCCAGGACGCGCCTCACCTGTGGTTGGCCACGTCACGGGTCGGGGGGACCGGGCGAGCAGGCAGGTCCGGGCGGCTCAGGCCTCGAGCGGGATCGGCGCCTGGAGATAGGCGAGGTACCTGTCCGGATCGACATTCCCGCCGGACACCACGCCCACGATCGGCCCGTCGAGCCCGGCCAGGCCGGCCTCCTCCGCGTGGAACCGCATCGCCGCGATCGGCAGCGCGCCGGACGGCTCCACGACCAGGCGCGCCTCCTCGGCGGCCAGCCGCACGGCGGCCGCGATCTCCGCCTCGCTGACCACCACGACGACGTCCAGCTGCACGCGGAGGTGCGCGAAGTTGAGCCGCCCCAGCGACTGGGTCCGGGTCCCGTCCGCGATCGTCCGGCTCACCAGCTCGGCCGGCCAGGACACGATGCGATCCTGGGCCAGCGACTCCCGGGCGTCGGCCGCCAGCTCCGGCTCGACGCCGATCAGGCGCGCCCCGGGGACCAGCGCGGTGATCGCCGCCGCGACCCCGCTGGCCAGCCCGCCACCCCCGATCGGGACCAGGACGGCCGCCACGTCCGGCAGGTCCTCCGCGATCTCGAGCCCCACCGTCCCCTGGCCGGCCACGATGCGCGGGTCGTCGTAGGGCGGGATCATCGCGAGGCCGCGGGCCGCGGCGAGCCCCTCCGCCACCTGGCGGCGCTCGTCGCTGGCGGTGCCGACGATCACGATCTCGGCGCCGTCGGCCTCGACCCGCGCCCGCTTGAGGCCCGGGGCGTCGGAGGGCATGACGATCACGGCCGGGACGCCGAACAGCCGTGCGGCCCGCGCGACGCCCTGCGCATGGTTGCCGGACGAGTACGTGATGAGCCCGCGTGCCCGCATCTCGGGGGCGAGGGCCGCGGCGGCGTTGTACGCGCCGCGCAGCTTGAACGCGCCGATCGGCTGCAGGGACTCGGCCTTGAGGAGCTGGCGGCGCTCGGGGCGGCCGAACGGGACCAGCGGCGTCCGGACGGTGATGCCGCGCAGGACCTCGGCCGCGGCGCGGATCGCGGGCAGCTCGACCAGGGAGGGGAGGGGACGCTCCTCGGTCATCGCCTGGGTTCGGCCCGCTGGCACTCGATGCACAGCGCCGCCCAGGGACGCGCCTCGAGCCGCTCGGGGGCGATCGGCCGATGGCACGACATGCAGCGCCCGTACGTCCCCGCGTCCAGGCGGGCCAGCGCGGCGTCGATGGCCACCAGGTGCTGCTCGTTGTGATCCCGCAGGGCGAGGTCCCGCTGCTGTTCGAAGACGTGGCTGGCGGCGGCGGCCTGCGAGCCGTACGTCATCGGCCCCGGGGCCTCCACCTCGACGTCCCTGATCTCGACGAGGACGCGGGCGCGCTCCGCCAGCAGCGCGGCGCGCGGGTCGACGGGGGCGAGCGGATCGTCCATGGACGGCGATGCTACTGCCCCCGGGGGTGATCGGTGGAGGGCCGTTCGGCCGATCCGGACGGACTTTCGCAGCCCGTTCGGCGAGGACGCGAGGGAAGCCTGATAAGCGGCCGGTAAGTGGCGATCCGGATACTGCCCACCCGCGTTGCCGATCGGGCACTCCTCGGAGGGATCGACCGCGGCCAACGCCCGGTGCCGTCAGGCCGGGCCGGAGGACGTGACCAATGGCTGCTCAGCTACGCCGCCTGGCGGCGCAGGCGCGGACGGCGATGCCCGTGTGGGCGATCGCGCTGGTGTTCGTGATCGACGGAGCCAAGCGATGGATGTGACCGTGTGGGAGAGACCGGGTTCCTGCGATCACGGCCGCCGCTGGTAGCGCCGCCGGTGGGGTCGCCGCCTCGTCGTCGGCCCGTCGCCTACGTTCGTCCGGCAGGTGCGCCGGAGTCGCTCGCGATGCGCTGCGAGAGGTACACGGGGATCGCCGACAGCAGGATCATCGCCACCGCGACGACGTTCACCAGGGGTCGCTGGTTGGGCAGCCGCAGGTTCGCCAGGATCCAGATCGGGAGCGTCTGCTCCGTGCCGGCCGTGAAGGTCGTGACGATGACCTCGTCGAACGACAGCGCGAACGCGAGCAACCCACCGGCGAGGAGAGCGGTCCCGATCACCGGCAGCGTGACGTAGCGGAAGGTCTGCCACGTGTCCGCACCGAGGTCCATCGACGCTTCCTCGATCGAACGGGACGAGCGCCGGAGCCGCGCGATGACGTTGTTGTAGACGGTGACCACGCAGAACGTGGCATGCCCGGCGATGATCGTGAACACGCTGAACGGGATGCCGACCGTGTTGTACGTCGCGTTGAGGGCCATGCCGGTCACGATGCCGGGCAGCGCGATCGGCAGCAGGAGGATGAACGAGATGCCCTCGCGCCCGAAGAAGCGGAATCGCTGGACGGCGAACGCGGCCAGGGTCCCCAGTACGAGGGCGATGGCGGTGGCCCCGATGGCCGTCTGGAGGGACAGCACCAGCGCTTCGCGGATCGCGTCGTTCGCGACCGCGTCGCCGAACCAGTGCGTGGTCAGGCCCTGGATCGGCCACGTCTGGCTGCGATCCGAGTTGAAGGCATACAGCACGATCGTGAGGATCGGGAGGTACAGGAAGACCAGCACCCCGACGGTGGCGAGACCCACCAGCCGCTTGCCCACCGTCCCCCCTACAGCGCGTCGAACGCGCCGAAGCGGCGCGCGATGAGCAGGTACACCGCCATCACGAACACCGGGACGGTCGCGAACGCCGCCGCGAACGGCACATTGCCGGCGACGCCCTGGCTGTCGTAGACGACGTTGCCGATGAACTGGCTGTTGGACACGG
>CAVPEU010000004.1:0-7312 GCA_963703575.1 uncultured Chloroflexia bacterium | reverse complement strand
GGCGGTGCTCGCCCGGCGCGCGTCCCCCTGTTCCCGGCGGTGCTCGCCCGGCGCGCGTCCCCCTGTTCCCGGCGGTGCTCGCCCGGCGCGCGTCCCGATGGCCCGCTCATCGGGCTGCCCGCCAGACGAGCGAAACTCCGAAGCATGGACCCGTCCCTCACGATCTCGGCCGGTGGACGAGCCTGGGGATGCGCTCTTCATCGCAACGCTCGCTGGATGGGCGCGGCGGGGGGCGCGGGTCGCCGGGGGGATCGTCGGAGGCTCGAACGCGGGACCTGGCGGGGGGCGCGGTCGCCGGGGGGGTCGCCGGGGGGGTCGCCGGGGGGGTCGCGGGGGGGGTCGCCGGGGGATCGGGCGGGCACCGGGACCGGACGCCGCGGACAGTCGGCTTCGGGCCGAACCGCCCGGACGATCGCATCGGGCACAACTGGCCGCCGAGCGTGTCCGGTGCCAGCCTTCGAAGACAGGAGGCGAACATGGTCGAGTTGCTGCACCCCGTCGCCGACGAGCCGACCGCGATCTTCGAGCGGGCACCGGGGAGCATCGAGGTCCACGAGCTGCACCCACGGGAGGTCGCCGTCATCAGGGTCGACGTCCGCGTCGCGGAGCTCCCCAGGGCCATCGGCGAGGCGATCGGCGAGGTCGAGAGCCGCATGGCGGAAGCCGGTGTCGAGATGGCGGGCCCGCCGTTTGCCCGGTACCTGGGATTCGGCCCCGTCGTCGCGGCGGAGATCGGATGCCCGGTCCGGCGGCCGGCGCCGCATGTCGGGCGCGTGTTTCCCGCCCAGCTGCCCGGCGGGCGCATCGCTTCGATCCTCCACGTCGGCCCGTACGAGACGATCATCGACACGTACGCCCGGCTCGAGGCCTGGCTGGCCGATACCGGCGCCACGGCCGGCGGCCCGATGTGGGAGGTCTACTGGAGCGATCCCGTCGCAGAGCCCGATCCGGCCACGTGGCGCACGGAAGTCCTTGTCCCGCTCGACTGAGCGGCTCTCAGGCCAGCGACCCGACCACCTGCGACTCGCGCGCCCGCAGGTGCGCGTAGCCGGGCTTCACGACCTCGTTGATCAGTCGCAGGCGCTCGTCGAACGGCACGAACGCGGACTTGAGGGCGTTGATCGTCAGCCACTCCATCTCGCCCAGGCCGATCGCGAACGCGGTGTCCAGCGCCGCGAACTCGGACGACAGCGAGACCCCGCTCATCAGCCGGTTGTCGGTGTTGAGGGTGACCCGGAACCGGAGCCGGCGGAGGAGGTCGATCGGGTGCGTCTCGATCGAGGCGGCGGCCCCCGTGTGCACGTTGGAGGTGGGGCACATCTCGAGCGGCACCCGCCGGTCGCGGACGAAGGCGGCCAACCGCCCGAACGCGACGGTGCCGTCGTCGCGCACCGTGATGTCGTCCACGATCCGGACCCCATGCCCCAGGCGCTCCGCGCCGCACAGCTGGATCGCCTCCCAGATGGAGGGCAGCCCGAACGACTCGCCGGCGTGGATCGTGATGTGGAAGTTCTCGCGCCGCACGTGCTCGAACGCGTCCAAGTGTCGAGTGGGCCGGTAGCCGGCCTCCGGGCCGGCAATGTCGAAGCCGACGACATCCACGTCCCGCCAGCGGCACGCGAGCTCCGCGATCTCCATCGACCGGGCTGACTGGCGCATGGCCGTGAGCAGCGAGCGCACGACGATGTGGCGGCCGGCCGCGGCGACGCGCTCCATCCCGATCCGGAAGCCCTCCTGGGCCGCCCCGACCACCTCGTCCAGCGTCAGGCCCTTCTCGACCGACAGCTCCGGCGCATACCGGACCTCCGCGTACACCACGCCGTCCGCCGCCAGGTCCTCCACGCATTCCGCGGCGACGCGGCTGATCGCGTCGCGGTCCTGCATGACCCCCACCGTGTGCTGGAACGTCTCGAGGTACAGCTCGAGGGACTTGCGGTCGGCACCGCGCCGGAACCAGGCGGACAGGTCGTCCACGTCCTCCGTGGGCAGGTCGCGATAGCCGAACTCGCGCGCGAGATCGATGATGGTCGCCGGCCGCAGGCCGCCGTCGAGGTGGTCGTGGAGCAGCGCCTTGGGCGCTTCCCGGATCGTGTCGAGCCTGAGCATGGTTCCCTCCCGGAGTCCCGCCGATCGTAGCGCGGCGGAGCGTGACGGATAGGGCCGGACGAACCGTGCGCGTGCGGCCGGAGGTCGACCCGGGCGCAGGGTACCCTCGTGCCGTCGATCGGCCGCCGTCTGTGGAGGAGTTCGATGACCAGCGCATGGACCGCGTCGGGCCGCGGGGTGGACTGGCGACTGGAGCTGGATCGCGACCACCTGCTGCCGGGTCGTCTCGTCGACGGGCGTGTCACGGTCACCGCCCGGCGGGACCTGGAGGCACGTGGCCTCGTGGTCACGCTGCTGGGCGAGGAGCACTGGCGATACCGGGTCACGACCACGGACGCGCAGGGCCACGCCCACACGGAGACGCGCACCGGTCGCGAGGACCTGCCCCGCGTGCCGGTGATGGCGTATGGGCCGCTCCAGCTGGTCGCCGGTGACACGCGCGCGTTCGGCTTCCAGTTGCCGGTGCCGCCGCTGGGCCCGGCAACACTGGAAGCCGAGGTGGCCGGGGTCTCGTGGTCGGCGGAGGCCAGGCTGGACATTCCCGGTGGCCTGGACTCGTCGATCGAGGTGCCGGTGCGGATCCTGCAGCCGACGGCGCTGCTCCGAGCCGGTGTCGTGCACGTGGGCGAGTTCGCGCTCTACGAGGCGGCCGACGCCCAGGCGGGCGGGGTGGCTGGCTCGATCACGCTGGACCCGGTCCCGCTCGTCCCCGGTCACCCGTTCCGCGGCCGCCTCGTGCTCCGGCCCGACGCCCCGATGCGCCTGCAGGAGCTCCGCGTCGAGCTGCGCGTGAAGGTCGAGGCGACCGTGTCCGGCGGCCTCGACCAGACGATCGCGCCGTGGGTGGGGGTCGTTGCCCCGGCCATCGACCTCGACCGGGAGCAGGCCTTCGAGCTGGCCGGGACGCCGGACGATGTGGCGGTGCCCACGATCGAGCTGCCGCACGGGCGGGCCTCGGCGGAGCTCCACGTGATCCTCGCGCGGGCGTGGGCGCGCGACCCGCACCTCGTGCGCGACGTCGCGATCGCAACGACGGCGGACCTCTGATCGCACCCCGGCGGACGCTGGCCGATCCCTGGCGGACGCTGGCCGGACGCTGGCCGGGCCCTGGCCGGACCCGGCGAACCCTGATCCGGCCCTGATCAGGCCTCCAGGCGCGCCTTCGCCGCCGCCAGCGCGGCCGCCACCCGCCCCGGCGCCGTGCCACCGACCACGTCCGCGGCCGCCAGGGACCCCTCGATCGTCGCCGCCGCGCGCAGCGCCCCCACGATCCCCTTCTCGTGCGTGAGGCCGCGCGCGACCGGGTCGTCGCTGCCGCCCAGCGCGGCCCGGAACGCCTCGTCCGGCAGGGCGGCCAGGGCCGGGATGCCCTCGGCCTCCGCCCCGCCGACCAGCCCGCCCACGATGTGGTGGGCGGCGCGGAACGGGACGCCGCGCAGCACGAGCGCATCGGCGAGGGCCGTCGCCGTCGTGTAGCCCTCCTCCGCGGCCGCGCGCATCCGCGCCCGGTCCACGGTCAGCGTCTCCACCAGCCCGGCCATCACGCCGAGCGAGGCGCCCAGCGTGGACACGGCGGCGAACAGCGGGGGCTTGTCCTCCTGGAGGTCACGCTGGTACGCCAGCGGCAGCCCCTTGAGCAGCGTGAGCATCCCGGTGAGCGCACCGATCACCCCGGCCGTCCGGCCCCGCACCAGCTCCGCCGGATCCGGGTTCTTCTTGTTGGGCATCATCGAGGAGCCGGTGGAGAACGCGTCCGCGACGTGCACGAACCCGAACCGCGGGTTCGACCACCAGGTGATCTCCTCGGCGAGGCGGCTCAGGTGGACCATCGCCAGCGCGGCCGCCGCCAGCACCTCGACCACGAAGTCCCGGTCCGAGACCGCGTCCAGCGAGTTCGCCGTGACACCCTCGAAGCCGAGCTCCTCGGCGGTCGTCTCCCGGTCCAGCGGATACCCCGCGCCGGCGAGCGCGCCGGCGCCGAGCGGCGAGACGTTGAGCCGGCGTCGGGCATCGAGGAGCCGGCCCCGGTCGCGCTCCAGCATCTCGACGTACGCGAGCAGGTGGTGCGCGAGGAGCACCGGCTGCGCCGGCTGGATGTGCGTCGTGCCGGGCAGGACGGCATCGCCCTCCCGTTCCGCGAGCCCCACCAGCGCCCGCTCCAGCGCCATGATCCCGTCGGCCAGGCGGTCGACCGCGCGCCGGGACCAGAGGCGGAGGTCCGTGGCCACCTGGTCGTTGCGCGAGCGCCCGGTGTGGAGCTTGCCGCCGACCGCCCCGACCCGCTCCGTGAGCAGCGTCTCGAGGTTCATGTGGACGTCTTCGAGCGCCGGGTCCCAGGCGATCGTGCCGGCCTCCACGTCCCCTCGCAGCGACACGAGGCCCCGCTCCAGGGCCGCGACCTCGTCCTCCGTCAGCAGCCCGGCGCGACCCAGCCCCCGGACGTGCGCGATGGAGCCGGCGAGATCGTCGAGCGCGAGCTCGGCATCGATCTCGATCGACCGCGTGAAGTCCGCCATCCGCGGGTCCGGCTCCTCGCCGAACCGTCCGCCCCACATCCGCATCGTGCCTCCGTGCCCCCGTGTGCGCCCATCGTACCGGCGGTGACGCGGTCCGGGTCCGCCGCCGCGATGGGGGCCAGGGCGACGAGCGCGTCACGGAGCACCGCGGGGTCGCGCGCGAGGCGGGCTTCGGACGAGGGATCGGCGGCGCTCATCGGGTCCGAGTCCAGCCCCGCCGGAACCCGTGATCGGTCCCGCGTGTCCCTGGGGCAGCAGATCTGGCTCGACGCGCCCGTGCGCTCCGTCCATCGGCCGGCTTCGGGTCCCTGGGACACCAACGAAGCACGAAGGAACGCATCGGAGGTTCGCCCGCGGCTCTGGGCCCGATTGTCGTGCCTGAGTGACACGCTGGGGGATTGCGCGACCCGCAGGCTGCCGGTCAGGCCCTACCCGAGATCGCCGGGAGGCCGCGGGGCCCGGCAACGTGCTTTGGCCCACTCACCTGGGCCAACCGCCGGTATGCTGCCGCGATGCAGCGCGGCAACACGTGGACCTGGGCCCTGTTCCTCCTGCTGGGGTTCCTATGGGGCTCGTCCTACTTCTGGATCAAGGTCGGGGTCGAGACGTTGCCACCGCTCACGCTCGTCGCCGGGCGGCTCCTTCTGGGCAGCGCCTTCCTCGCGGCCGTCGTCGCGATCGCCCGCCAGTCCCTGCCGCGCGAGCCGCGGATGTACGGCCACCTGCTGGTGATGAGCGTGGTCAACATCGTGCTGCCGTTCATCCTGATCACGGTCGGCGAGCAGTCGATCGACTCCGCGCTGGCGTCGATCCTCAACGCGACGGTCCCGCTGGGGGTCATCGTCCTGGCCCCGCTGTTCCTGCCCGACGAGCGGATCACCGCGTGGAGGATCCTGGGCCTCGCGGTCGGGTTCGCCGGGGTCATCACGCTCCTCGCCCCGGACCTCGTCAACGCGTCGAACGCGGACCTGTCGGGCGAGCTGATGATGCTCGGCTCGAGCCTTGCCTACGGGGTGGGCAACGTGTACGCGCGGCGCTACGTACACGGCCTCCGGCCGATGATCCCGGCCCTGTTCCAGGTCACGTTCGCGGCCGCGATCGTGACCGTGCTCGCCCTGGTCGTGGACCGGCCGCTCGGGAACGTCCACCCGGCGCCGGAGGCGATCGTCGCCGTCGCCTGGCTGGGGATCCTCGGGTCCGGGCTCGCCTACCTGTGCTTCTTCACGATCCTCCAGCGCTGGGGCTCCACCCGCACGTCGATGGTCTCGTACCTGCTGCCCGTGGTCGGGATCCTGATGGGCACGATCCTGGCAGAGCCCGTGACGGTGCCGCGGATCGGTGGCATGGCGATGATCATCGCCGGCATCGCGCTCGTCAGCAGCGGCCCTGCACTCCGGCGGTTGGTGGACCGGAGGGCGGACGAGGCGGCGAGGGCCGGGCGCGCCTAGCGAACGGGCTCCGTGCCGGGAGCGGCCGGCGGCGGCTTCCCGGCAGCCGCGTCACCGGTGCCGGGCGCGGGGACGCCCGGCCTCAGCCCGCCTCAGCCGAAGCGTTCGCGGAGCCGGGGCAGGATCTGCGCCCCGTAGCGGGCGATCGCGGCCTCCTGGTCGTCGCCCGGGAAGTGGAACACGAGGTGCGTGAAGCCGTAGCGCACGTACTCCTCGACCTGCGCCACGTGCTCGTCCGGGTCCGAGGCCACGAGCCAGCGGGTGTGGGCGTAGGGCTCCGCCTCCCGGGCCAGCACCTCCAGCTCCCGGGGGTCGTGGACCCCCGTCTTCCTGTCGGCCGGCAGGGCCAGCGCGGCCCAGACCTTGGTGTCCTCCATCGCCCGCTCGAGGTCGGGGTCGAAGCTGACCTTCATCTCGATCATCCGGCCCAGCGGGGCGGCGTCGCGGCCGGCCTTCCCGGCTCCCTCGGCGAGCGCGGGCAGGAGGGTCTCGGTGTACAGCTCCCGGCCCTTGCCGGAGGTGCAGATGAGGCCGTCCGCGACGCGGCCGGCGAGGCGCGCGGCGGCCGGGCCGGAGGCGGCGATGTAGATCGGCACCGGCTGGTCCGGGCGGTCGTAGATCGTCGCGTCACGGGTGCGGTAGAACTGGCCCTCGAAGGTGACGAACTCCTCGCGCCACAGCTGCTGGATCAGCTGGACCGCCTCCCGGAGCCGGGCGAAGCGCTCGCTCTGCTCCGGCCAGTCCACGCCGACCGGGACCTCGTTCATGGACTCGCCGGTGCCCAGGCCCAGGATCACGCGGCCGGGGGCCAGGCAGCCGAGGGTCGCGAACGCCTGCGCCACGACCGCGGGGTTGTACCGGAACGAGGGCGTCAGGACGCTGGTGCCCAGCGTGACGCGGCTGGTGGCCTGGGCCGCGGCGCCCAGCCAGACCAGCGCGTTCGGGGCGTGGCCGCCGGTGTGGCGCCAGGGCTGGAAGTGGTCACTGGTCCACACCGAGTCGAATCCGGCCCGCTCCGCGGCGAGCGCGAGGTCGAGCAGGCGGCGGGGCGGGAACTGCTCGGCAGACGCCTTGTAGCCGAAGGTCAGATGGGGCATGCGGTTCCTCCGATATGCCGCCGATTGTCGCATCAGCGCCCGATGGCGAGCGCCACCGCCCCCGCCAGCAGGAGCACGGAGCCCGCGAAGCGCATCGAGAATCCGTGGCGACCGCTGGCCTCGCGCTGCCCTCTTGGGCCCCTCA
>CAVPEU010000003.1:0-18973 GCA_963703575.1 uncultured Chloroflexia bacterium | reverse complement strand
TCCCGTCCGTCCACGTCCACGATGCGATCGGCAGGCACCGGGACGTCCGGCAGCCCCAGCTCATCGCCGTAGTAGAGCGTGGGGGTGCCGCGCAGGGTGAGCAGCAGCATCGCCGCGACCCGTGCCTGCGCCGCCCCGACCCGTGAGGCGATCCGCGACTGGTCATGGTTGCCCAGCACCCAGGTCGGCCACGCGCCGGGCGGCAGGGCCACCTCGTACGCCTGGATGGCGGAGGTGATCGCCTGCGCATCCCAGGGCGACCCGACCAGGGCGAAGTTGAACGGCAGGTGCAGGCTCCGGCCGTCCTCGCCGTAGTAGCGCACGAGCCGTTCGGGAGGCATGTACACCTCGCCGATCAGCACCCGGTCAGCGTACGCGTCGGCGACGTCGCGCAGCTCCCGGAGGTACTCCTGGATCGCCGGGCCGTCGCCGTGCTCGAGCGCGCTGCGGGGGTCCGCGCCCCCGGCGCCGGGGTCGGGCCCGATGGGTCCGTCGCGCCACGGCCCGTCGTCCTTGGCGATCATCCAGGCCACGTCGATGCGCACGCCGTCGATCCCGCGATCGAACCAGAAGCGCAGCACGTCCAGCATCGCCGCGCGGACGCGCGGGTTGCGCCAGTCCAGCTCCGGCTGGGCCGGCAGGAACGAGTGGTACCAGTACTGGCCGGTGGCCTCGTCCAGCGTCCAGGCTGGACCGCCGAACTGGGCGAGCATGTCGTTGGGGGGCCCGCCGTCCGGGGCCGGGTCGCGCCACAGGTACCAGTCGCGCGTCGCCGCGTCGCGCGACGCACGGGCCTCCCGGAACCAGGGGTGGTCCGAGGAGGTGTGGTTCGGGACGAAGTCGAGCACGATGCGGATCCCGCGACGGTGCGCCTCGACGACCAGCCGGTCCAGGTCCGCCAGCGTGCCGAAGACCGGGTCCACCTCCCGGTAGTCGGACACGTCGTAGCCGAAGTCGCGCATCGGGGAGCGGAAGATCGGCGACAGCCACAGCGCGTCCACGCCCAGCCAGGCGAGGTGGTCGAGCCGCGCGATGATCCCGGGCAGGTCGCCGATGCCGTCCCCGCCGGTGTCCTGGAACGAGCGCGGGTAGGCCTGGTAGACGACGGCCGTCTCCCACCACGGCCGCGCCGGCGAGGTGGCCGGGCGCTCGCTCAGGGGGTGGTGGTCGGCGGCGGCGCCGACGGGGCCGGGCTGGCGCTGGGCGAGGGCGTGCCGCCGCCACCGGTCCCGACCAGAAGGACGCCCGTGATCACCGCGTAGTGGGAGTAGTACGTCGTCGAACGGATGATCTTGCCGTTCTCCTTGACGGTCACGGTCCGCCACACGTCCTTGCCGTCAGCCGGGTATTCGACGCGCTTGGTCGCGCCCCTGGGCAGGCTGCTCGTGTACTGGACCGTGTCCGTCGCCTTCCGGACGTTCTTCACGATCGGCGTGGAGATCGACACCGTGCGCCCGCTGGGCACGCTGTACAGCACGAACGTGACGTACCCGCGGTTGCCGACGCGGGTGTTGATCCCGCGGATCAGCACCGGGTACCGGGTGTCGTTCGTGAAGCTCATCGTCTGCCTGGAGCCCGATGCGGAGATGAACACGGTGGCGTCGAGGCCGAGCGGATAGCGATCGATGTAGTAGTAGTGGTTGCGGCGAGCGAGCATCTTCATGCCGCCCCGGAGCGCCGCGTTGAACAGGGTGGTCGAGCAGGAGCAGATGCCGCCCGCGAGCGCGCCCTGCGGCTCCGTCTTGCCGTTGATGATCGCGCCGCCATCCTTGTAGCCCTTCTCGCGGGTCACCGACCCGACGGCCTTCCAGAAGTCGAACGTCTCGCCCGGGCCGACCACGTACCCGTTGATCAACTGGGCGGGGATCCAGATGTTGGCCCCGAAGCCGTTGTTCACGTAGATCTGGAAGTACGTCTTCCAGCGCGAGATCTCGCGCATCGTCGGTGCGACCTTCGCCGCCTCGGCCGTGGACACGGCCGGCTGGGTCACGGCGACGACGGGCTGCACGACGGGTTCCGCCGTCCCGGCCTGGCGGGCCATCAGCGCGTCCAGGACGAGCAGGCGGGTCGCCTCGAGGTCCAGCGCCCGTCCCTCCCTGGCGGCGGCTCCGACGACCACGCGCGAGCCGTTGAGCTTGAAGGTCGCGTTGCTCGCCGTCTGGTTGACCGACCTGGCGACCGGCTTGAGCAGGGCATCGATCCCCTCGGCGTTGACGGCCGGCGCGAGGCCGCCGTCCGCGGACGGCGAGAAGGAGATCAGCTTCCGGAGGTCCGCGCCGCGGATCGTCCAGGAGTCCTTGCCGCGGGTGAGCACCAGGTCCGCGGCCATGCGCTCACCGGCGGTGCGGGCCGCTTCCGCGTCCGCGGTCTCGATCTCCGGCACCACGCTGACCAGGGTCATCGGCTGGGCCAGCTCCGCCGGGGCGTCCAGCCGGCTGATGCGCGACGCGATCGCGGACACGAGCGCGGCCTGGTCCACCACCCGGCCGTTGCGGCCCGGGGTCAGCCGGAAGGTCCCGTCCTTCGCCGTGGTGAGGGTCGCGTTCACGGGATCCTCGTCCACCGCCCTCGCGATGGCGGCGACCGCGGCGGTCAGCTTCGTCGCGTCGTAGATGACGAGGGGCTCGATGCTGACGCCCCGGAGCGCCGCCCGGGGAACGCCGATCAGGTCCGCGACGGGCTCCCCCTGGCGGCCGGCCGTGAGCGCCGCGTCGAGCATCGCGTCCACGTCCGCTCGCCGGCCGATCTCCGCGTAGCCGATGGTGAGGCCGCCGTCCGGCCCGGCCACGAGGACATGGCCCGTCCCCAGTGATGCGTACGCGTCGGCCAGGGCCTGTCGGCCGGCATCGGGCGTGAGGCCGGACAGGTCGGTGTCGCCCACGTGAACGCCCGGGAGGACCCTGCCCGCGTACTGCTGCCCGTAGGCATACAGGCCGCCACCGCCCGCCCCGACGACAAGCGCGATGCCGAGCAGGAAGGCCAGCGCGAACCGGAACCCGAGGGATCGGCGGCGATGGGACGCGGGGGAGGGATCGGACGCTTCGGTCATGGGGCTGCCTTTACGGTGCGGCGGATCGTACCAAGGGATGCGCGGTTTCGCGAGGGGTGACGGTCTCCGCGCGGGGGCGTGCGGGGCGCGCCGAGATCGCCCCCGTGCGACGATCCGGAGCTGCCCCCTGCGACGGACCGCGCCCGGACGTTACGGGTTCCGGGGCAGGACGACGACCCGCCGGTTCGGCTCCTCGCCGATCGACTGCGTCGAGACGGCCGCGTTGTCGCGAAGCGCCAGGTGGACCCAGCGGCGCTCCAGCGCCGGCATCGGCTCCAGCTGGAGCATCTTGCCGGTCTCGACCACGCGGTCGGCGGCGCGCTGCGCGAGGTCCACGAGCTGGCGTTCGCGCCGGCCCCGATAGTCCTCGACGTCCACGAGGACGCGGGTCCACTGGCCGGTCCGGCGGGACAGCATCAGGTTGACGAGGTGCTGCAGGGCGGAGAGCCGTTCGCCCTTGCGCCCGATGAGCGACCCGAGCGCCTCGCGATCCGCGCCCTCACCGACGACGTTGAGCCGGCTGGTCTCGCCCTCGCGGATCTCCACGCTGATGCCCTCGAAGCCGAGGTGGGTCATGAGGGTCTCGAGGATCTCGCGGCCCGCGGCGAGCGCCTCGGGCGTCGCCTCCGCAGCCTCCAGCTCGGCGCGCTCCATGGCCAGCGAGCCGCGTGCGGTCGCGACCTGCGCGACCTCCGCCGCCGAGAGCTCGGAGCTTCCGCGACCGGCGTGCTCGTCGCGGCGCGGCCCGCGATCCCCCCGGCCGGGTCCGCCGCCACGATCCTCGCGGCGGGGCGGGCGATCCCCGCGGTCATGGTCGGACTCGCGCCGGGGCGGGCGCTCGCCTTCGGGGGCCGCGGCAACGGGTTGCTCGTCACGACGAGGCCCACGCTCGCGGCCCGGGCCGCCGCCACGATCCTCGCGCCTCGGCCCGCGGTCACGGTCGAAGTCGCGCCGGGGGCCCCGGTCCTCGCGCGGGGCGGGGGTCGGCAATGGCGTGGCCTCGGCGGCTTCCCGCTTCGGCGCAGCGCCGCCGAGGGCGCTGCGGGGCGCGGCGACGATCCGGGCGGGCTCGGCACCCATGCCCAGGACGCCGCGGCTGCCGGACGTGAGGATCTCGAAATCGAGGTCCCCGAGCCCGACGCCGAACGCCTCACAGGCGGCCTTGATGGCCTCCTCGACGGACTTGCCGGTGAACTCCTGGTATTCGCTCATGGTCAGCGTCGTCTCCCTCGTCGGCCCGCTCGGGTCCTGTTGGGCCGGATCGTCGATCGCGCGGAGAGGTCGCGGTCGACGGCCTTCGCGCGCTCCGCCGCGCCGGTGGATTGACCTGGGGATGGGGGCAGCGGGGCCGGGATCCTGACCGGGAACCGCGGCGAGTGATCGCGCGCGAACTCCGGGTGAAAACCGAACAACGGGAACATCCCGCCCCAGCCCAGGATCAGGTACTGCTGGATGATCTGGATGATCGTCGCCGTGATCCAGTAGAGGAACAGGCCGGCCGGCAGGAAGCCGCCGTATGCGATCGAGATCAGCGGCAGGAAGTAGGCCATCTGGCGCTGGACCTTCACGTTCGGGTCGTCGCTCATCTTGGGGTCCGCCGGCGGCAGCGCCATCCGTGACGCGACCAGCTGGACGAGCGATGAGAGGATCGCCAGGATGCTGATCCCGAAGCCGGCGACGTAGAGGCCGGTCGTGACCGGCTCCGCGAGGCTCCAGTTGATCCCCAGGGCGACCGGGTTGAGGCACGGGTTGGTCACATGCCCCGCGGCGTCGAAGATCGGTGCGGCCGCGCAGTTCAGCTTCATGAGCTGGACGCCGAACACGTTCAGCATGGGGTTGACGTCGTAGTTCGTCAGGCCCTGGTTGAACACCGAGTACATCGGGATCAGAAGGCCCAGCTGGAGGAGGGTCGGCAGGCAGCCCTGGGCGGGATTGATGCCGCGCTGCTTGTAGAACTCCTGGACGGCGGCCTGCTGCTTGACGCGGTCGTTCTTGTACTTCCGCTGGAGCTCCTTGATCTCCGGCTGGAGCAGCTGCATCTGGCGCGACGACACGAGCTGGCTGCGATACAGCGGGATGACCGCGAGCCGGATCAGGATGGTCATCAGGATGATCGCGATGATGATGCTGCCGGTGAGCCGGTCCAGCAGCACCAGCGTGACGAACAGCACCTGGAAGACCGGCGTGAACAGCCAGGCGAGGAGGTCCACCGGGTTCGCGCCCGGGGTGGCCGGGTTCAGCGGCCCCTGGCTGTGGGTCGGCGTCGGGACCCCCGAGCCGCCGCCGCCGCCCGATCCCGGGACGCACGCGGCGACCAGCAGCGCCACCCCCACGATCAGGGCGAGGGGCGCCAGCCGGACGAGGAGGCTCTGGATGCGGGTCACGCGATTTGGCCCTCGTTCCTCAGCGGACCGGGTCGTAGCCGCCCGGGTTCCAGGGATGGCACCGGGCGATCCGCTTCGCGCCCATCCAGCTCCCGCGGAGCAGGCCGTACTTCTGGACCGCCTGCTCCGTGTAGCGCGAGCAGGAGGGTTCGAACCGGCAGCTCGACGGCAGCCACGCGAACACGATCCGATAGATGCGGATCAGCCCCACTCCGATCGAGATCCCGACGCGTCTCATGACTCCGAACGACCTCCGAGCACGCCTCCCGAGCGGAGGACCCGTCGCAATGCGCCGACCAATGCGTCGTGGTCGGCCCCGACGATTGCGGGCCGGGCGATGATGAGGACGTCCCAGCCGGGCTGGAACGAGGGCGCCATCACCCTGAGCGCCTCCCGGACCCGGCGCCGGACCCGGTTCCGGACCACGGCCCCCCCGAGCCGCTTGCCGGTCGCGAGGCCGAACCTGGTCTGATCAAGGTCCGTCCGGACGAACCGTCCGACGAGCAGCGGGTGCGTCCTGCCGACGCCTCCGTCCGCCAGCCGGGCGAAATCCGCCGGGCGGGAGAGCATGACGAGCCGCAGCGGATTGTGACTGCGACCGCCGGTCAGGCCGAGAGCTGCTTCCGGCCCTTCGCGCGCCGCGTCGCGAGCACGCGCCGACCGCCCGCGGTCTTCATGCGGGCGCGGAATCCGTGTTCCTTGGCGCGATGTCGCTTCTTGGGCTGAAACGTCGGCTTGCCCATCGGGACTGTCCGTGATCCTCTCCATCCGGCCCTGGGACCCGGAAGCTCCGACCCCTAGAGGCACGTAAACGCGCCGAGCGCCCGTGAGCGCGACGGCGCGTGTTCGTCCGGGGGATCATATGGCCCGCCGGGAAGGGGTGTCAAACGCGAGACAGGGGCGTGGGGTGCGTCGATGCCCGGCCGGCCGGAACGGTCGGCGAGCCCGCGCTCCACGCCCGCACGATACCCCCTGGGAGTATGCGCGAATCGCCTTGCGACGGCCCTAGCGGGCGGTGTATTGTTCCCCAGCCTCAGGCGCCGGGACGCTGCGGGAGGCATCCGAGGAAAACCCGCCCGCCCGTCCCGCGGCTCCGGCAGGGATCGCTCCCACGGGATCCGCACAGGCTCTCCTCGAACAGGCTCCGCGGTCGGCTCTACCCATCAAGACCCAGTCAACTCAGGATCACGATCGCAGGAATGGACGCGAAGCAGGTCTGGCGTGCCGCGCTCGGCGAGCTCCAGGTATCCCTCTCGCCCGCCAACTTCGAGACCTGGCTCCGCGACACGCACCTCGTCGATGTCGACGACCAGCGGTTCCGGATCGCGGTCCCGAACGGCTTCGCGAAGGACTGGCTGGAGACCCGCTACCGCTCCCTGATCTCCCAGACGCTGGCTCGCGTCGTCGGGTACAGCGTCCAGGTCGAGTTCGTCGTGACGGCCACCGGTGAGGCGACGGCGCAGGCCGCCGAGGTGGCCGCCCAGTCGGTCCGCGTGGAGCCCGCCCGGGTCGGCGCCCCGGAGGGCGGCGGCGCGACCAACCTCAATGCGCGCTACACGTTCTCGAATTTCATCGTCGGCTCGTCCAACAGGCTGGCGCACGCGGCCTCGCTGTCGGTCGCCGAGCGCCCGGGCCACGCCTACAACCCGCTGTTCCTGTATGGCGGGGTCGGGCTGGGCAAGACCCACCTGATGCACGCCATCGGGAACGCGGTCGCCGCGAAGTTCCCGCGCAAGCGCGTGGTGTACGCGACGAGCGAGAAGTTCACGAACGAGTTCATCACCTCGATCCAGCAGGGCAAGATCGACGAGTTCCGCGCCCGCTACCGGCGAATCGACCTGCTCCTGATCGACGACATCCAGTTCATCGCGGACAAGGAGCGGACGCAGGAGGAGTTCTTCCACACCTTCAACGCGATCCACGAGGACGGCAAGCAGATCGTGCTGTCGTCGGATCGGCCGCCGAAGGCGATCCTGACGCTCGAGGAGCGGCTCCGGAGCCGCTTCGAGTGGGGGCTGATCGCGGACCTGACGGCGCCGGACCTGGAGACGCGGATCGCGATCCTGCGCGCGAAGGCCGAGGAGCAGGGCACACCGATCCCCCCGGATGTCATCGAGTTCGTCGCCCGCAAGGTCGTATCCAACATCCGGGAGCTCGAGGGGGCGCTCAACCGGATCGTGGCCTACGCCTCGATGGGCGCCCTGCCGATCTCGATCGAGCTGGCCCAGGCCGTGCTCAGCAATGTGCTCTACAACCCCAAGAAGCGCCAGGTCACGCCGGAGCGGATCGCGAAGGCGGTGTCCGACTACTACGGCGTGGGGATGGACGCGCTGCAGGGGCAGAAGCGAGAGAAGAGCATCGTCGTGCCGCGCCAGATCGCGATGTACCTGATGCGCGAGGAGACGGACGTCTCGCTCCTCCGGATCGGCGCGGAGCTGGGCGGCCGGGACCACTCCACGGTCCTCCACGCCTGCGACAAGATCAACCGCGAGATGCAGGTCAACGACGAGATGCGCCGCGAGGTCGCGGCCGTCCGGGAGCTGATCTACTCGGAGTAGCCGCCCGTGCCGCACGGGCGCCTCGCGTGTCCCCCGTCATCGACGCTGCTGGAGGGCGCCCGACGTGGCCGCCCTCGTCCCCCGGAAGCCCGGGGAAACGCTGCGGATAACGGGCCTGCAGCGTGGATGGCGGGCCCCGCCGCGGGGGGCGGATCGGTGGACGATCCACGGCCGTCCCGGGCCCGTGTGGACGAGCCCGGGGCTCCTCCGCCCTTCGTCCACGTTCCGGTCCCCGCCCGATCCCCGGCTTCGGCTCCGTTATCCACCGCGTGGCTCGTCCCGTGCACCGCGGCCGGCCGCACGATCGAGCACCCCCGTCCACGCGATCCACGGCATGATGATGATGATGACGGGGTGAGAAGATAGGACCATCATTTCACTTCACGCCCCGCGCGCGGGGCGAGGCCCACCCGCCGTCCGGCCGGGACACCGACGGCGGACCCGGCCGACCGCGATCTCGCGTTGACCCCTCTGGAGACCACCACCCGTGAAACTCTCGGTGATGCAGGAGAACCTGGCTCACGGCCTCTCGGTCGTCTCGCGTGCCGTCTCCAGCCGGAGCACGCTGCCAGTGCTCGCCAACGTCCTCCTCCGGACCGAGGACGCCGGCCTGAAGCTGACCGCAACCAACCTCGAGATCGGGATCACCTACTGGGTGCCCGGCAAGATCGAGACAGACGGCGCCACCACCGTGCCGGCCCGGCTGCTGACAGACCTCGTCAGCTCGCTGCCGTCCTCGGAGCGGGTGGACCTCGAGCTCCTGGGGGCGGATACCCTCCACCTGCGCTGCGGCCGGGTCGACACCCATGTCAAGGGCATCGACGCGGACGAGTTCCCGACCATCCAGACGGCCGGCGAGCGCCCGACCACTCGCGTGTCCCAGAAGGTGCTCAAGCGAGCGCTCGAGGAGACGACGTTCGCGGCGGCCAGCGATGAGGCCCGCCCGATCCTCACCGGCGTCCTCGCCCGGTTCGAGGGCAGCCGGCTGACGCTCGCCGCCGCCGACAACTACCGCATCGCCGTCCGCACGATCGACGTGCTGGACCCGGTGGAGGCGGCCTCGGTCGTGATCCCCGCCCGCGCGCTCGTGGAGCTCAACCGGATCCTCTCGGACACGGACGATCCCGTCGAGCTCGTGCTGGCGCAGGCGCGCAACCAGGTCCTGTTCCACCTCGATGGCGTGGACATCGTGTCGCGGCTGATCGACGGCCAGTTCCCGAACTACCAGCAGGTGCTTCCGGCCACGCACGCCACGCGCGCCGAGATCGACCGCGAAGAGCTGCTCCGGGCCGTTCGACCGGCGGCGCTGATCGCCAGCTCATCGGCCAACATCGTGAAGCTCGAGGTCGGCGGCGAGGACGGCGGCGTGGTCATCACCGCGACGGCCGAGGTGGGCGACTACACCGGCACCGTGGAGGCGACCGTCGAAGGCGACCCCACGACGATCGCGTTCAACGCCCGCTATCTCAACGACGTGCTGGGTAACGTCCAGGCGGACCGGTTCGCGCTCGAGCTCAACGGACCCCTCTCGCCGGGCGTGTTCCGGCCGGTGGGCGACGACGACTACGTGCACGTCGTGATGCCCGTCCGGACGACCTCCTGACGCACGCGGCCGGCCCGACCCTCCGGGCCCTCTCGATCCGTGACTTCCGCGGCTACGCGTCGCTGGACGCGGTCTTCGAGCCCGGCCCGCAGCTTGTCTGGGGCCCGAACGCCGCCGGCAAGACGAGCCTGCTCGAGGCCGTCGTCCTGCTCGCGTGGGGGCGATCGCATCGGACCGCTGCCGACGGCGAGCTCGTGCGCTGGGGGTGCGAGCTGGCGCGCGTCGAGGCCCGCATCGGGCGGCCGGACGAGGAGCCGGATGACCGGGACGCCGTCGAGGTCGCGCTCGTCCGCACCGCCACGGGCGGCGCGCGGAAGCGGATCCGGGTGAACGGCGTCGCGCGCCGGGCGACCGCGCTGGTGGGCGTGCTGCGGACCGTCGTGTTCGCGCCCGAGGAGATGCTGCTGGTCGCCGGCCCGCCGTCCCTGCGACGGGAGGCGCTCGACCGCCTGGCCGGCCAGCGCACGCCGGCCTACGCCCGCGACCTCGCGACCTACGGGCAGGCTCTCCAGCAGCGGAACGGCCTGCTGCGCCGGATCCGCGAGGAGCGGGCCACCCGGGCCGAGCTCCGGTTCTGGGACTCGGCGCTGCTCGAGGCCGGGAGCGCCGTGCTGGTCGAGCGGCACCGGCTCCTGGCGGCGCTCGCCGACCCCCTCGCGGCGGCGCACGCGGAGATCGCGCCGGACGAGGCGGCGGCCGGCCGCCTGACCGTCCGGTACGCGACGAACGCCCCGCAACGAACCGGTGAGTCGCCGCGGGATGCGCTCGCCCGTCGCCTGGCGGAGACGGCCGACAAGGAGGTGTGGAACGGGACGACGCTCGTGGGGCCCCACCGCGACGACCTCTCGTTCGAGCTCGACGGGCGGCCGCTCGCGTCGTTCGCGTCGCGCGGCCAGCAGCGAACGACGATCCTGGCGTTCAAGCTCGCGGAGCTGGACCTGCTGACGGCCCTCGACGGCCACCCGCCGCTGCTGCTCCTGGACGACGTGTTCTCGGAGCTCGATCCGGACCGCCGAGCGCACCTGGTCCGACGGATCGCGGCGCTTCCCCAGGCGTTCGTGACCACCACCACGCTTGAGGACCTCGACCCGGCGCTGCGCTCGGTCGGGACGACCTGGGCGGTCGTGGCGGGGCCGGACGGGAGCGCGCGCCTGGAGCGGGGCGGATGAGCGGGCACGACCGATGAGCGACCACGACGCCGCGGCGCCGGGCCGGCGGGGACGCCCCGACCGGGTCGGCGACCTCCTGCCGGAGGCCGCTCGCCGGCTGGGCCTGGAGGCGGAGCTGCGGCTCGCCCGGGCCATCGCCACCTGGGACGCGCTGGTCGCGGAGCGTGTCCCGCCCGCCGCCGGCGCCTGCCGCCTCGTCCGCCTCGAGCCGGACGCGATCGTGGTCGAGGCGGACGAGCCCATCGTCGCCGCGGAGCTCCGCATGCGTGCCCTGGAGCTGCTGGCCGCGTTCGCGGCGGCACCCGGCGGCACCCGGGTCAGGCACCTCCGGCTGGTCGTGGGTCCGGACCGGGCCCCGGGAGACGCGCGGAGACCGCGGGTATAATCCGTCTCCCGCTGCCGAACGGGTGCGCCCTCCGCGTCACCCGACGACCCCGCCTCGCGTCGTCACACCCATGAAGGTCGCCCATTGGCCGTCCGCCTCCAGCTGAAGCTCGGCGCCGTCACGGAGCAGGACCGGCTCCCCGATTCCCCGGACACGATCCTGGTCGTGGAGCCGTCGGTGGGCTCGATCGGCCGGACCAAGGGCCACCTGTACCTCCTGGTGACGTCGAGGCTGGCCGGCAGCCGCACCCGCGAGGCGACACGGGTCGTGGCCGACACGATCCGGAACGAGTACTACTACGACGAGTCGGCGGGTATCCGCCAGTGCCTGGCGAAGGCGCTCGTGGTCGCCAACAAGCGCCTCGCCCACCAGCGGGACCGCTACGGCGTCGCTCACCAGGCGGACGGGACCGGGCCCATCGGCGTGGCCGTGGCCGTCGTGCGGGGCCGTGAGCTGTACGTCGCCACCGTCGGCCCGGCCGAGGCGTACCTCATCCGCCAGGCGCGGCTGTCCACGCTCCCCGACCCGCATCGCGATCGCGGCCTGCCGGAGGCCGACCTCGAGCCCGAGATCTGGCGCGGCGAGCTCTCGGTCGGGGACTCCCTGTGCCTCGTGTCGGCCAACCTCATCGCCCGTGTCGGCACCGACGCCCTCAAGGACGCGCTGGTCACGCTGCATCCCCAATCGGCGGTCGAGCACCTGCATGCCCGGTTCGTCGCCGCGGACGGGAAGGGCAGCGATGGCGCCGTGGCGTTCGAGGCCACCGAGGTCGGGGCGACGTACAAGTCGCGAACGCTCGTGCCGGTGCGCCCCGCCGAGCCGCTGGCCGGCGCCCCGGACCGTTCCCCGATCCCCCTGGCCGATTCCGTGTCCGCCGGCGCGGCGGCCCTGGGCGCCGGGGCGAGCCGCGCCCGGAACGCGGCCGGCGGCGACCTCAGGCGGATCGTCTGGGGGATCCAGGACCTCCTGCCGCGCCGGGGGCCGGGCGTCCGCCGCGTGACGGCCGCGACCAGCCGCCTCGAGACGCAGCGGCGGGCCGCCGTCGCGCTGCTGGCGTTCGTCGCGATCGCGACCGTGCTGGGCGTCGGCGTGTACGCGATGGGCGGACAGAAGCAGCCGGGCGAGGCCGTGAAGTCGCTGACCACCGCCCAGCGCGCCTTCGATGCCGCCCAGGCCGCCCTCGCCCAGGTGACCGGGCCCGGCGTCGACCTGGTCGCCGACGATCCGACGCGGGCCGAGGACCTCCTGACGACCGCCTACAACGAGCTGGACAAGGCCGAGAACGCCGGCTTTCCGATCGCGCAGGTCGATCCCCTCCGAGCCCGGACCGTGGCCGGGCTGGATCGGCTGTACGGCGTGGTCGCGGTCCGCTCGTCCACGCTGTTCGAGTTCCCGACCGACAAGGTCCCCGCCGCCCTGTCCGCCATCGTCCGCGGCCCCGACGGCGCACCGTACGTCCTCGACACGGCGTCCAGGACCGTCTGGCGCATCGACCTGGCGAAGAAGGCGGCGGGCGCCATCGCGAAAAGCGGGCAGAACGTGAAGGGCACGAAGGTCGCGGACCCGAAGTTCCTCGCGATCGGCGGCCCCGACATCCTGGTGCTGGATGCAAAGAACCAGCTCTGGCGCTGGCGGCCCACCAACACCTCGGGCAAGGGCTCGCTGGCCCGGATCAGGGTCACGGGCGCGGCTTCATGGGGCAGCGACATCCGGGCCATCGCGACCTTCGTGGCGAACTTCGATGCCGCACTCTACAAGCTGTACCTGGTCGACCCGTCCGCCCAGAACATCATGGTCCAGGAGCCGGCGAGCGACGGCGGCGGCTATCCGCTCGCTGCACGGCCCCGCCTGCCGGCCAACCGCGCCGTGGACGGCATCACGGACCTCCTGATCGACGGGGACATCTACGCCGCGGATGGGGGCCAGGTCGTGCGCCTGATCCCGGCGACCGGCTGGCAGCCCAAGCCGCTGGCCGATACGGTCCTCCGCCCAAAGGCGAACTACGTGTCGCTCTCGTCCCCCGACCGCCCCGACGGCTCATCCAGCAAGCGAAGCGGCCCGATCTACGCCTTCGATTCGATCAACCACCGGGTCGTCGCGTTCAGCAAGGCGGACGGTTCCTACATCGCGCAGTACCGTCCGGCCGGCACCGAGGCCGCCTGGACGGACCTGCGGGGCATGGTCGTGCTGCCCGGCGCCGACGACACCGCGCCGCCGACGCTGTGGTGGATCTCGAGCACGGGCGTGCACTCGGCCACGCTCGCGCCGGCCCCGGCGGACGGCAGCGCGTCGCCGTCCCCCTCTGGGTCGCCCGCCGCCTCGCCCGCCGCCTCGCAGGGCAGGACCCCGAAGCCCACGCCGAAGTCGTGACCTCGGCGCCCGGTCCGTGATCCCGCTCCGCGACGCTAATCCGACGCGTCGCACGCCCGTGGTCACCCTGGGGCTGATCGCGGCCTGCGGCATCGTGTTCGCCTGGCAGCTGGGGGTCGTGGCCCAGGGCGGCGACGAGGCCCTCGCCCGGTTCATCGAGCAGCACGGCGTGGTGCCGGCCGAGCTGACGGCCGCCCTTGGGCGCGGAGACCTGCTGTCCGCGCCCGTCTTCGACGTGTTCAGCAGCATGTTCCTGCATGCCGGCTGGCTGCACCTGCTGGGCAACATGCTCTACCTGTGGATCTTCGGCAACAACGTCGAGGACCGGATGGGGCGTCTCGTGTACCTCGCCTTCTACCTGCTGGGCGGGATCGCCGCGGTGGCCGGACAGGTGCTGATCGACCCGACGTCCGAGGTGCCGATGATCGGTGCCTCCGGCGCGATCTCGGCGACGCTCGGCGCGTACCTCGTGCTGTACCCGGGCGCGCGCATCCAGACGCTCGTGTTCCTCGGCTTCTTCTACCAGCTGATCGCGGTCCCGGCGGTCGTGGTGCTGGGGTTCTGGTTCGTGCTCCAGGTGATCGACGGGCTCGGTTCGCTGGGGGCGACCACCGGCATCGGCGGCGGGGTCGCGTTCTTCGCCCACATCGGGGGGTTCGTGCTGGGAGTGCTGGTCGCGCTCCCGTTCCGGCGCGGCGGTCGGGCGCGATGGGCCTGACCGCCGGGATCGACCCGGCCCGGCGACCCCGGCGGCCGGGGTCGTTTCCGCCGCCCTGCCCGCCCCACGTGGGATAATCGGCGCATGCCCGACGAACCAGTCAACGAGATCGAGATGGTCGTCGAGAGCGTCCGCGTCCACATGCTCTCGAGCCGTCACGTCGTGATCCTCAAGGAGGTGGGCCGGGACCGGTACCTGCCGATCTGGATCGGGCCCTGGGAGGCCAATGCGATCGCGATGCGCCTGCAGGGCGCGACGCCGGAGCGCCCGCTGACCCACGACCTGTTCGCGACGGTCCTGGACGCGCTCGACGTGCGCGTGGAGCGGATCCTGATCTCGTCGCTCGCCGACGAGACGTTCCACGCCCGGCTGATCCTCGTCCAGCCGGACGCCCGCCGGGAGATCGACGCGCGGCCATCGGACGCGATCGCGCTCGCGGTCCGGCTCGGCGTGCCGATCTACGCGGCGGAATCGGTCCTCGACCAGGCGGCGCTGGGCCAGGATGCCGCCGATGACGAGGCGGACGAGGCCACCGGGGGCCGCCCCGGGCTCCCGTCCGCCGCGGAGCTCGAGTCGACCGGCGAGGAGATCGACGCCGCCCGGCTGGACATCTTCCGCCAGTTCGTGAACTCGCTCGAGATCGAGGGCGACCAGCGCGGCGGCCAGGACGCCTCGAGCTGACAGCGGCCGCCCCGGCCGTCGGCTCCCGGCCGCGGTGGAGGCTCAGCCGCCGAGGATCGGGCGACCGCGGCGCAGGGCTCGCTCCCGGTTCGCCCACAGGCGCAGCCGCAGGCCCCAGAAGTCCTTGACCGCACGCCAGATGACGGACGGCCTGGCACCCGTCGGCGAGCCGGCGGTGCGCGGGTAGTGGGGCACCCCCACCTCCGCGATTGACCGGTGGCGGCTGCGGATCTTGACCAGGAGCTCGGCCGAGAAGAACGCGCCGCCGGACTCGACCCGGACGCCGTCGAGGGCCTCGCGGCGGAACAGCTTGGCCGCGCAGTCCACGTCCCGCACGGGGAGGCCGAAGAAGACCCGGTTCGCGAGCCTGTAGCTGCGTGCGTAGACGACGCGGATGAGCGGATCCGCGCGCTTGATCCGGTAGCCGATGACGACGTCCGGCCGGTCCGCGGCCTTCAGGCGCGCCGTCAGGCGGCCCAGGTCCGCGACCCGGAACTGGCGGTCGCCGTCGGTGAACGCCAGGAGCTCGTAGCGGGAGGCCCCGAAGCCCGACCGGAGCGCCTCGCCATAGCCGCGGTTGACGGGATGGTGGACGACGCGCACGACGTCCGGGTGAGCGGCGGCGAGCCGTTCGGCGATCTCGGCCGTTCGGTCCCGCGAGCCGTCGTTCACCGCGATGATCTCGAACGTGTCCGCGAGTGACGGCAGCGCCTGGAGCGCCTCGGCGACGAGCCCCTCGAGGTTCGCCTCCTCGTCGTGGACGGGGAAGAAGTACGAGAGGCGCGCCACCTTCGCAGGGGCGATGCCCTCCGCGGCGGCTGTGGCGGCTGTGGCGGCTGTGGCGGCTGTGGCGGCGGTCACGGTGTGGTCTCCCTGCGGCCTGTCACGCGATACAGGTTAGCGGGGCGACCGACGGGCTCGATCGCGTACTGCGTGGCCAGGTCCTGGATCTGCGACCCCTGAGCGCGGATCACGTAGACGGGGCGCTTGCCGAGATTGGCGTCGATGACCTCCGGGATCTCGCCCAGGTCCAGGTCCAGCCGGGTCCGGTCGTCCAGGATCCAGACGTCCGGCCGGCGCCCCTCCACGAGCTGCGCGTAGAACAGCGGCGTCGAGTACGACCACCAGGAGATGACGACGGCGTCCGGCTCCATGGCGGTCAGCGCATCGTCCAGCCAGGTCTCGACCCAGGTCTCCTGCGAGCGATCGAGCGCCTGCCGGCGATCCGGCAGGACGGCGGCCGTCGGGACCAGCAGGAGGGCACCCAGCGCCACGGCGAGGATCGCCCGCGGACGGCGCCAGGACGGGACGCGGACCGGCGGCCCTTCGGCCCGGTCTGCGTCCACGCCGCCCGTGCCCCGGCCCACCAGGGCCTCGATGACGGCGACCCCGAGCGCCGCCAGCCAGGTCCAGGCGAAGAACACGGGGCCCAGGTAGTACCGATCGATCCGGGCGTTCACGTACGACGCGGCGAAGAAGCAGGTCACGGCTGTCGCCACGAACGAGAGCAGGGCGTAGCGCGGGTGGCGGAACGCCGTGACCAGCAGGCCGGCCGGAACCAGCGCGACCAGCGGCCCGAGCTGCGCCGACGCCAGCGCCACGAGGTCGCGTCCCCTGGCGGGCAGGTCCGCGAGGGGGTTGCGGACGTCACCCTGGAACTGGCGGGCCAGGACGACGTCCCAGAAGCCGCTCCACGTCTCCGGGTGCCCGTAGACCAGGGGTGCCCGGAAGGGCCCGGCCCGCAGGGGCAGCTCCAGGTACAGCAGGGCGGCCACCCCGAGGCTGGCCCCGAGCGCAGCGGCAACCAGCCGCGGACGGCGCAGCACCCCGGGCTCGACCGCGAGGACGAACAGGCCGATTGCCGGGATCAGCAGGAGCGCCAGCCCATGGTTCGCCACGGCGACCCCGAACACCGCGGCCGTGACCACGATCGCCCGATCCGCGCGACGGCCACGCGCGCGGTCGTCCGGGTGCTTCCGGCGCTCCGCGACCAGCGCCTCCCAGCGGAGCAGGCCCAGCACCACCAGCACGACCAGCGCGAGGTGGAGCGCATGCGCGTCGGCCGCATTGCCGATATCCCACACGATCGGCGTGAGGCCGAATCCCGTGGCGATCGCGAGCGCCAGCGCGACGGGTGCCCCCAGGCGGCGCACGACCAGCACCATGCCGCCGACCGCGACGCCGACCAGCAGGGCGGCCATCAGGTTCATCACGAACGCCGGGCTGCCGAGGGGCTGGAGGATGACGGAGACGAGCCAGCCCAGGACCACGAAGGCCGGGAACCCCGTCGGGTGCATCGTTCCCATGAGCGGCAGCACGAACTGCGCCTCGGCGGTGTCCCAGGAGCCCACCGTCGGCAGCATCGTGGTCCGGATGACCGCGACGACGCCGATCCCCGCGGCCAGCGCGGCGATGACCGCCGGGTCCACGGACCGGAGGCGCCCCGCGAGGCGGCCCGCGAGGCCCTCGTCCCGGCCCGCGAGGCCCTCGTCCCGGCCCGCGAGGCCCTCGTCCCGGCCCGTGCCGGCCCCGCTACCAGCCAAGGAGCCGGCCCCAGGTCACGCCCCAGAGGTTGATTCCCGCGCCGGCGATGAGCAGCACCACCGCGGTCCGCCGCGGGTGACCATCCGCGCGCGCCGCGCCCAGGGCGACGAGGGGCAGCAGGAACGGCACGAAGTCGAGCGAGAAGCGGTAGCCCCACTGGACCCAGCCCTGGCTGAAGTGGGCCAGGTTGAAGGTCGCGATGGTGAGCACCGCGAGCACGGAGCCGAGCGTGAGCCGGGCGAGTGGTCGCCGCCGCACGGCAAACACGGCCAGCAGCAGGGCGGGCGCGCTCAGCAGGATGCTGGTGCCGACATCCACGGGCAGCGCGATCGGGCACTCGGGGTCGAACAGCGCGCGCTGCGCGCCGGGTGTCGTGCACAGCGGGTGGGGCGCGGACAGGCCCAGCGTGTCCGGCTCGATGTCCGGGGCGATGGCCGGCAGCGCCCCGAGCATGATCCCGAGGTTCCGGGGGATGTACCGCGGGTCCTCCACGGACCAGTCCTCGTGGTAGCCGAGCGTGGGGTAGCCGGCGGCCTCGAGATGGTACTGGTAGTCATAGCCGGGGTGGAGCAACGATCCGGTGGTCGCGAACGTGTACAGCAGCAGCGCCGCGACCGGGACGGCGCCGCCGACCGCCGCGGACACCGCCCGCCGCGGGCGCGAGCCGCCCCCGCCGACGAGGATCAGCCAGGGGGCGGCGAACACGAGCGGCAGGCGGGCCGTCGCGGCGAGGCCGAGCAGGAACCCCGCCAGGACCTGGGAGCGATCGAGCGGCCACACCCGGTTGACGAGCCGTCGGAGCGGGTCACCTCCTCCATCGGCCCCGGGCCCCACGCCCGCACCCGCACCCGTCTCCGCGGGGTCGATCTCGTCCGCCGGGCGGCCTGCCTCGTCCCGGGGATCCTCCGCCACCGAGCCCGGGTCGGCCGCGAGCGAAACGCCGACCGCGAGCAGCGCGATGTCGACCGCCACGAGATGGGCGAAGTACCAGGTGGTGCCCACGGCGGCCGACCACCACCACACCGTCCCCGTCGCGAACGCGACCGTGGTCAGGACGCGCACCCCCAGCCGGATCGGTAGCCGGCCGAGCATCCAGTACGCGAGCGCCACGCCGATCGCGGCCAGCACCAGCCCGACACCCTGCTGGTCGGTCAGCAACCCGAACACCGCCACGAACGGGAGCAGCACCACGGCCGGCAGGGGCGGGAACGGGAGCAGCGCCCTCCCGTCCGCCGCGCCGCGCGCATCGGACAGCGGGTAGACATCCTGGAAGTACCAGTTCGCCGGCAGCGACGAGCCGTCAGGGACCGGGTACGGGAACCAGGCGCGACCGTGGAGGAACGCATCCGCCTGCCACACGAAGTGGTTGTAGAAGTTCCAGTGGACGGGGTTCGAGGCCGCGTACAGGGCGAGGGCGGCGAGCGCAAGCAGCAGCCCGACGACGAGGGTCGTCGGGTTCCGGGCGGCGGGGACCTGCGAGCGGGTCGCGGGGCGACCCTCGGCTATACTCGG
>CAVPEU010000002.1:0-61284 GCA_963703575.1 uncultured Chloroflexia bacterium | reverse complement strand
CGATGCCCTGCTCGCCGATCGTGCCGCCCGCGGGCTCACCGTCCCTCCGCTCCAGGAGCGCAGCATCGACCACGACGAGGAGCTCCAGCGCCGGTACGCGTTCACGATCCCGGTCGTGACGTTCGGCGACCGGGAGCTGGAGCTGGCGACGAGCTCCGCCAAGCTCCGCCGCTTCCTGGCCGAGGCACTCGATGCCGTCCCGGAGGCGTCTTGAGCGGCGACTACACGTTCCTGGTCGCGGTGATCGCCGGGGTGATCTCGTTCCTCTCGCCCTGCGTGCTGCCGCTCGTCCCGGCCTACCTCGGGCAGCTGACGGCGGTGGCCGTCGCCTCGCGGCAGAGCGGCGCACCATCGCGCTGGGCGGCCCTTCGCTACGCGGTCGTGTACGTGGTCGGGTTCGGGTCGGTGTTCACCCTGCTCGGGGTGACCGCCGCGTACGCGGGTGGCGCCATCGCCGACTACATCGGCGCCCTGCGCTTCTGGGGCGGGGCCCTGCTGGTGGTGATGGGCCTCAGCCTGGCGGGCATCCTCCGGATCGGGCTGCTGGAGCGGACCTGGCGGCCGCTGGACGCCGGGGCGTCGGCGGGCCTCACGTCGATGACCGGCGGCATGGCGCTCGCGCCGGCCGGCGGGGGCGTCGGCGGGGGTGTGGGCGGTCGGGTCGGCAGCCGGCTCGTGGGGGGCAGGGCGGGCCTGGGGACCGCATTCGCGCTGGGCGCCATCTTCGCCGTCGGCTGGACGCCATGCATCGGCGTCATCCTGGGCGGCATCCTGACGATGGCGGCGACCTCCGCGACGGCGCTCGGCGGCGCCGTGCTGCTCATCGGGTACACGCTGGGGCTCGGGGTGCCCTTCATGCTGATCGCCGCGTTCTACGACCGGGCCCCGGGCGTGATGCGGCCGCTGGTTCGGCACGGCCGGGTCGTGTCGCTCGTCGGCGGGCTGCTGGTGGCCGCGATCGGGCTGGCGATGATGTTCGACCTGCTGGTGCTGCTGCCGCGCTACTTCCAGTTCAGCGGCATCTAGGCGTGACGGTCGAGCCGGACGCCCGCGGGCCCCTCGAGACGGGCCCGCACCCGAACCCGCCGGCGCGGCGGCACGGCCTGATCGGCCCGTTCACCGGACGCCAGCTGGCCACCGTGGTCGCCGTCGTCGTGGTCGCCGCCGTCGGGCTGTCCCTGGCCACCCGGCCGATCGCGCCCGGTCCCGGCGCGCCGACCCCGCTCCCCGCCGTCACGCCGTTCATCGTGGGCCCGGCCACCGAGGGCCTGCGCCCGGGTGACCTCGCGCCGGAGCTCGAGGTCACCCGCGACGACGGAACGGTCGTCTCCCTGACGGACCTCGACGGCCATCCAGTCCGCCTCGCGGACCTGCGCGGGAAGCTCGTGTGGCTCAACTTCTGGGCGACCTGGTGCCCGCCCTGCCAGGCCGAGACCCCGGTCCTGCGCGACATGGACGCGGCGTACGGCGGCAGCGGGCTCGCGATCGTCGGCATCGCCGTCCAGGAGACGACCGTGGACGACGTCCGCGCCTACGCTCAACGCTACGAGCTCGGATACGACATCGCGTTCGATGCCTCGGCGGACATCTTCCACCGCTACCGCGTGTTCGCCCTGCCGACCCAGTTCTTCATCGCGCCCGACGGGAGGATCCTGGAGGTGGTCAACGGGCCGCTGACAGACGCCACCGCCGCCCAGCGCATCGAGGCCTGGCTGCCGAGGGGCTGAGCCGCGCGCATCCACCGGCCGGGGGCGCATCCACCGGCCGGGGTCAGTGGCTCGGGCCCCAGCTGCCCATCACCTGGCGCAGGCTCCCGAGCTCGCCCACGTGGTAGGAGTTGTGGTTTGCGATCACCCGCAGCTCCCGGGCGATCGTGTGCTGCGGGGCGTGCGGCAGCGGGGCGAGCACGTCAACGGCCGGGTCGAGCGTCAGCGCCTCCAGCGCGCGCCTGTCCGCCAGGAACCCCTCGACGGAGGCCGCGAACTGCGCCGGGGTCGCGACCGCCGCGGGCTCCGGCCACAAGCCGGCGGGCCAGGGCGGCGAGACGTAGGCCGGGTCCCGGACGTACTCGAGGATGTCCCGCTGCGTGCGCCGCAGGTGCTCCACGAGATGCCACGGCGAGTACCCGACGTTGGGCGCCCGCTCGTTGATCGCCGCATCCGGGAACTCCGCCGTGGCGTCCTCGAACGTCATGTGGGCGTCCTGCCCGCGCAGGCCGATCACCAGCTGCTCTCGGATGGCGTGTTGCGTGTCCATCGTGTCCTCTCCCGGGCCTGCAGGGCGTTGCCCCGCCGCAAGGGCGGTCCTGCAGCCCCTCAACGGCCCCTACAGCCCCTCGAACCGGAACCGATCGCGGTCCGGGACCAGCCTGCCGACCGGCGACCTGGCCTCGTGCGACAGGGCGACCAGCCAGTCATCCTCCACCGCGCGCCGGAAGAGCTCGCCCTTGACCTCGACGCTGTCGAGCGGGAAGTCGTCGAACGCGGTCACCCAGCGCGGGTTCGCGGCCCACGGGCGCATGCACAGGTCGCCGAAGAAGGCGAGGGTCCGGGCGCCCGGCCCGCTGCCCCGCACGATGATCGCCTGGTGCCCCGCGGAGTGCCCCCCGGTCCGGACCACGGACACGCCGGGCAGCAGCTCGCGGTCGCCCTCCGCCCAGCCTTCCGCGCCCCAGTCCGCCACGAGCCGCAGCTCCGGCTGGTCGTACGAGGCCACGAGGCGGCTGTTGCCGCCCAGCGCGATCTCCCATTCGGCACGCTGGGCCACGATCCTCGCCCGCGGGAACGCGCGCGACCCGTCGGCCAGCAGCAGGCCCCCGGCGTGGTCGAAGTGGAGGTGGCTCATGGCCACCACGTCCACCGTCCGCGGATCGAAGCCGGCGGCCCGGAGCGCGGGCACGACCGGGTCGCCAAGGTACCCTCGCATCGCGCGGCCCTTGTCGCCGATCCGGTCGCCGATCCCGGTCTCGATCAGCACCCTCCCCGCGGGCGTCTCGACCAGCAGGCAGTTGAGCGCCTGGAGCAGGCGGCGGTTCTCGTCCAGCTCATCGGCGGCCCAGTCCCGCCACAGGATCCAGGGCACCGGCCCGAACAACGCCCCGGCGTCGGAGCGGAAGGTGCCGGCCTGGACCAGCGCGACGGTCGTCCCGCCGCCGAGGTCCGTACGCCAGTGGACGGCGTCGTTCAGGGCCGTGGCTCGCCCTCCGCGCGCGGCGCCGCGCCCGGCTGCCGGACCTTCCGGCCGCGCTCGAAGTCCGCGTGGAATGCGGACGCGGTCGGCTCGGACTGGCCCTGGTACTTCGACCCCAGCTCCTTGCTCCCGTACGGCCGCTCGACAGGCGAGCTCATCCGGAAGAAGCTGATCTGGCCGATGCGCATCCCGTAGTACAGGGCGATCGGCAGGTTGGCGACGTTGGACAGCTCCAGGGTGAGGTTGCCCTTCCAGCCCGGGTCCACGTAGCCCGCGGTCGAGTGAATGAGCAGGCCCAGGCGCCCCAGGGACGACTTGCCCTCCAGGCGCGCGACGAGGTCGTCCGGCAGCTCCACCCACTCGAGCGTCTGGCCGAGCACGAACTCGCCCGGGTGGAGGATGAACGGCTCCTCGTCCCCGATGGCCAGCAGCTCGGTCAGGTCCGGCTGAGGTGAGCGCGGGTCGATGTAGGCGTAGCGGTTGTTCCGGAACACGCGGAAGCTGCGATCCAGGTGCAGGTCCACCGACGACGGCTGCAGGTCCTGCGGGTCGTAGGGGTCGATCCGGACACGGCCGGACTCGAGCTGGGCGCGGATGTCCCGATCGGCGAGGACGCTCACGGCACCTTCTTCCCGCGCCTGGGGCTCCCCCACTCCGCGAACAGCGAGTCCACCTCGCGCTTGAGGGCCTCGAGGTCCTCGAAGCTCTGGTAGACCGACGCGAACCGGATGTAGGCGATGTGGTCGATCGCGCGCAGCTTGTCCATGGCCATCGCCCCGATGCGCGAGCTGGGCACCTCGGACACGCCCGAGGATCGCAGCTCGCTCTCGATCTCGTCCGCGGCGCGCTCGGCGGCATCGTCCGGCACGGGGCGACGGGTCAGGGCCTTCGCCAGGCCGACCGCGAGCTTGTCGCGATCGAACTCCTGGCGGACGCCGTCGCGCTTGACGACCACGAGGCGCGCCGCCTCGACCCGCTCGTAGGTGGTGAACCGCGCGGCGCAGGCCGTGCACTCGCGGCGACGCCGGATCGTCGCGGACTCGTCCAGGTCCCGCGAGTCAACGACCCGCGTGTCACGGGTGCCGCACTGGGGGCAGCGCATCGACCCTCCAACCTCACCGACCACTATCCCTAGTGGTATGGCGAGAGGATACCACTACATGCGGGGCTCAAAGGATCCCTCGGTGTCCTGGTCCAGGCCGTCCACGACGTAGGTCGGCAGGTTCGGCAGCGGGCCGGTCGCGCGCCGCGCCGCGAGCGCGGGGAGGTCCGCCGGTCGCACCCGGGCGACCTCGTCCACGATCAACCGGAACGCCTCCCGAGCGTGGCGCAGGTTCAGCGCGCCCCGCTTGAGCGAGACCTGCGCCTCGAGCTCCCGGTTGCCGCGGGCCGAGAGCAACGCGTCGAGCCCATGCTCCACGAGCTCCGTCGCCCGCACGGCCCGGTCCAGCTCCCCGACCAGTCCCGCGCCGCGGTCCAGGAGCCCGGTCGGCGCCTGCAGCGAGCGCGCCTCGGTCGCGGCGGCGCGCAACCCCTCGGCGGCCGCCGGCAGTGCGGTCACCAGGGCCTGCGGATCCCCGGACCGGCGCCGGATCTCGTCCAGGCGCTCCACGAGGGGGTCCGCCGCGTCGGCAAAGCGACGGTCCAGCCGGGCGGCCGCGCCCTGGAAGCGTTCGAGCTCCCGCGTCCTGGCGATCAACGCCGACATGCGGCGCAGCGTGAGCACGAACAGGACCGCCAGCCCGACGAGCAGCAGGAGCCACAGCCAGGTCCCACCCGACACGGTTCCGCTCCCGCTCGCGGTCCGGCCGCGTCAGGCGCCGCGCCGGGCGCGCAGCTCTGCGACGAGGGCCGGACCCAGCTCGAACAGGTCACCGACGACGAACAGGTCGGCGACCTCCGCGATCGGCGCGTCCGGGTCCCGGTTGACCGCGACGATCGTCTCCGAGCCCTGCATGCCCACGCGGTGCTGCATGGCGCCGGACACGCCCAGCCCGAGGTACAGCGCCGGCTTCACGACCTTGCCGGTCTGCCCGATCTGGCGCGCGTAGGCGATCCAGCCCGCATCCACCGACGCGCGCGTGGCCCCCACGACGCCGCCCAGGGCTGCCGCGAGCTCCTCCACGATGCCGAAGCCCTCCGGGCCGCCCACGCCGCGGCCGCCGACGACGACGACCCGTGCCTCCTCCAGCGAGGATTCCGCGCCCGCCTCGACCACGCGCTCGAGCACGGGGACCGCCGGGATCGCGGGATCCGCCACGGGCTGCCGCGTCTCGATCGAGCCGGCGGTGGCCGCCGGCTCGGCGGTGATCGCTCCGGGACGGACCGTGATGATGCCCCTGCCGGCGGTCAGCACGCTGCGCGTGATCGCCTTGCCGCCCAGCACGCCGGCCTCCACCACGGGTCCATCCCCGTCCCAGGTGGCGCCGCCGGCGTTGGCGAGCAGGCCCCAGCCGAGCAGGCCGACCAGGGCCCCGGCGGCGTCACGGCCGTCGGCGGTCGCACCCAGGAGCACGTGCGTGGCGCCCTCGTCCGCCAGGCGCCGGATCTCGGCGACCGCGCGCGGGGCCCAGACCTCCGAGCCAGACTCCGGCGAGGTCACGGCCACGACACGCTCGAGGTAGCCCGCGAGCTCCGTCGCGGCCGCGGTCGGCGCCGCGTCCACGACCAGCCCCACGGCACTGCCGCCGGCACCGGCCGCGAGCGAGCGGGCGAGGGTGGCGACCTCCGTGGACAGGCGGGTCAGCTGCCCGTCGGCCACCTCCCCGACGGCGACGATGACGGGGGCCATCAGATGAGCCTCCGGTCGGCCAGGAAGTCCGCGACCTCGCGGGCGGCGTCCGCGGGCGGCGCCTTGACGACCCGTCCGGCGGCACGTTCGGGTGGCTTCTCCGCCGCCACGACCCGCGTCGCCCAGGCGCCGCCGGCGGGGGCCAGCCCGTCACCCAGGTCCGCGAGGGACCGCACGGCGATCTCCCGCGAGCGGGCGGCCATGATTCCCTTGAGCGAGGGGTACCGGGGCGCGCCCAGCGCCTGGGTGCACGACACGACGGCGGGCATGGGCGCCTCGATGACGTCGTAGCCCCGGGAGCTGATCCGGCGGACGCGCACCCGGGCGGTCGCGGGATCGGGCTCGATCGAGGCCGCGTTCGACAGCAGCGGCAGCCCCAGCCGCGCCGCGACGCCCGCGGCGACCGCGCCACCCTGCCCGTCGGAGGTGTCCAGACCGGCGAGCAGGAGGTCGAACGGCTCGGCCCCCGCGGCGGCCGCCAGGACGCGGATCGTCGTTCCGAGGTCGGCGCCGTCGAGGGCGGGGTCGGTCACGAGGACGCCGCGCAGGGCACCCATCGCGAGCGCCTTGCGCATCGTCTCGGTGGCGTTGGGCGGGGCCATCGACAGGATCGCCACCTCGCCCCCGTGGGCCTCGACCAGCTGGAGGGCCGCCTCGAGCGCGTACTCGTCGTTGCCGTTCACGACCGTCGGCGAGGCCGCGCGGTCGAGCCGGAAGTCGGGCCCCAGGCGTTCGGCGCCCGCGGCGGGGTCCGGCACGGGCTTGGTCAGGACGAGGATTCGCACGCGCTCACTGCTCCTGCGCCATTCAGGCGCCTGGCCGCCAGCCACCGGCGTCCGGTCACGAGCTCCTGGCGAGCAGTGACCGGGCGACGACGAGCCGCTGGATCTGCTGGGTCCCCTCGTAGAGCTGGGTGATCTTCGCGTCGCGCATCATCCGCTCCACCGGGTACTCGTCGATGTAGCCGTAGCCGCCCAGGACCTGGACGGCGTCGGTGGTCACGCGCATCGCGGCGTCGCCGGCCACGAGCTTGCTGACCGAGGCCCAGCGCGCCGCATCCGGCGCGCCGGCATCGATCTCCTGGCAGGCCGTGTACAGCAGCTGCCGCGCTGCCTCCGTGGATGCGTCCATGTCGGCAAGCATCGCCTGGACCATCTGCAGCTCGCCGATCGGCCGTCCGAACTGGCGCCGGTCGTTCGCGTAGCGCGCGGCAACCTCGAGCGCGCCCTGCGCGATGCCCACGGCCTGGGCCGCGATCCCCGGGCGCGAGCGCTCGAACGTCTGCATCGCGATCGCGAAGCCTCGCCCCTCGTCGCCCAGCCGGTTCGCCACCGGGACGCGGACGCCATCGAACGCCAGCTCCGCCGTGGGCGAGCCCCGGATCCCCATCTTGTGCTCCAGCCGGGTGACCTTGAAGCCCGGGCGGTCGGTCTCGACGAGGATCGCCGACAGCCGGTGGCTTGGCTTGTCCGCGTCCGGGTTGGTCACCGCGAACACGACCACGTAATCGGCCACGCTGCCGTGGCTGATGAACCGCTTGGCGCCGTCGATGACGTAGTCGTCCCCGTCGCGCACCGCCCGGGTCCGGATGCCCGACGCGTCCGATCCCGCGTCCGCCTCGGTCAGGCCGAACGCGATCAGCCTGTCACCCGAGGCGAGTCCCGGCAGCCAGCGGTCCTGCTGTTCCGGCGTCCCGGCGACCTGGATCGGCACGGCGCCCAGGGCCTGCACGGCCAGGATCAGCCCGGAGGTCGCGCATCGACGGCTGATCGCCTCGATCGCGAGGCACAGCGTGAGCAGGTCCCCGCCCAGGCCGCCGTGGCGATCGGCGAACGGGATCGCGAGGATGTCGTGGTCGGCGAGCAGGCGGCGGACGTCCTCGGGCCACTCGGCGGCGCGGTCGATGTCCGCGGCCCGGGGCGCGATCTGCTCGTCTGCGAGCACGCGTACGGCGTCTCGCAGGAGGATCTGCTCCTCCGTGAGGCGGACCGAGCCGTGGACGGGCGGAATCGTGGACACCGGGGTCATCGTAGCAGCGCCGGGGTGGGGCCAGATCGTCAGGGATGACAGCAGGTCGCCCTGAGGCTACGCTGGTCCCGGGCCAGGGCGGACGTCACCGACCACCGGGGGTTCGGACGACGCCGGCAGTGAGGATGGCGCCATGGACCAGACCTATCTGCTGTTGCTCGCCGCGGCGGTGGTGGTCGCCGTCGTCGCCGCCATCGCGATCCGCGCGCGGATGCGGCGCGACGAGATCGAGGCCACGCCCGGCGATTCACCCTTCGCGACCTCCACCGAGGGCATGAAGGTGTGCCCCAATTGCGGCATGGGCAACATGTGGACCGATCGCAGCTGCATCTCGTGCGGGGCGGCCCTCAAGGGCTGACGACCCGGGGGCCGCCCGGGGGCCGGCGCCCGCGTCGGGCCACGAGGCGCCCGCGTCGGGGCGACGGCGTCCGCGACCGGCTGACCGCGAGCCGCCCGCGTCGGGGCCGCGCGTCCGGTCACAGGACCGGCAGCCGTCGGCCCTCCGGGACCCGCCGGCCCCCGGGCTCGGCGAGCGCGGCCGCCAGCAGCTCGCTGATGTCCTGCGCCGTGACCGCGTCGGGCGCATCCGCTCCGCGACCGGCGTCGGTCAGCCCGTCGCGGAACATGACCATGCAGAACGGGCAGGCGGTCGCCACCGTATCGGCACCGGTCTCCAGGGCCTGGCGTGTCCGCTCGGCGTTGACCCGCGTGCCGCGCGTCTCCTCCATCCACATCCGCCCGCCACCGGCGCCGCAGCAGAACGTCTGCCGCCCGTGGTTCTCCATCTCGCGCAGCTCGACGCCGGGGATCGCGCCCAGGACCTCGCGGGGGGCCGCGATCACGCCGTTGTAGCGGGCCAGGTAGCACGAATCGTGGTACGTGACGCTGCGCCCGGGCAGGCCGTCCCGGCCGATCTCCAGCCGGCCGTCAGCGACGAGCGACGCGAGGTACTCGGAGTGGTGACGGATCGTGAACCGGCCGCCCAGCTGGCCGTACTCGTTGCCGATGGTGTTGAAGCAGTGCGGGCAGGCGGTGACGATCGTCCGCTCGCCCATCGCGTACCGGTTGAGCGTCTCGATGTTCTGCGAGGCCAGGACCTGGAACACGTAGTCGTTGCCCATCCGGCGGGCCGGGTCGCCGGTGCAGCTCTCCTCCTGGCCCAGGACGGCGAACGAGATCCCCGCGGCGTCCAGGCACGTCGCGACCGCGCGCGCCACCCTCCGGTTGCGGTCGTCGAAGGCGGCGGCACAGCCGACCCAGTACAGGACCTCGAGGCCGTCGAGCTCGCCGGCGGCCTGGACCTGGGCCACGGTCCGGACCTCGAACGGCAGGCCCTTCGCCCAGTCCAGCCGCGCGGAGGGCGGCTGGCCCCACGGGTTGGCCACGCCCTCCATGCCCCGGAACGCGGCGGTCAGCTCCTGCGGGAACCGGCTGTCCTCGAGCACCAGGTTGCGGCGGATGCCCACGATCTTGTCCACGTGCTCGATCGTCACCGGGCACGCCTCGACGCAGGCGCCGCAGGTCAGGCAGTCCCAGACCGCGTCATACGGGATGGCCGTGTCCACCAGCGGCCGGGCCAGCGCCTCGGGCTGGAGGGTGTCGTCCAGCCCGAACGTGCTGCGCACGGACGGCGAGTTCGGGATCAGCGGCAGGCCGCGCTCCGCCTCCACCGCCTCGTGGCGGATGCCCATGATGAACGTCTTGGGATTGAGCGGCTTGCCGGTGCTCCAGGCCGGGCACGCCTGCTGGCAGCGGCCGCACTCGGTGCAGGTGAAGCCGTCCAGCAGGTCCTTCCAGGACAGGTCGGCGACCGTCCGGATGCCGAACGTGGCGTCCGCGGCCTCGAGGTCCATCGCCGGCAGCTCGCCCCGCGGCCGCAGCTTGCGCAGCGCGATGTTCGGCAGCGCGGTCGCGATGTGGAGGTGCTTGCCGTACGGCAGGTAGCACAGGAAGATCGCGACCAGGACGATGTGCGCCCACCACATGACCGCGAACAGGGCACCCGACAGGCCGGCGTCCAGGCCGCCGAGCGAGCCGCCGATCGCGTTCGAGATGAACGCCCCGGGCACGTCGCCATGCCCCGCCACCTCGAACACCTGCGCCAGCAGCTCCGTCGCCACCACGGCCCCGATCAGCCACAGGATGTCCAGCGCATGCCGATTGAGCGTGAGCCGGGCCGGCCGGACGACGAGGCGCCGCCAGACCGCGTAGGCGATCGCCACGAGCACGATGATGGCCACGACGTTCTGCAGCGCGCTCAGCGCGGTCCACAGCGCGCCGTCGAGCGGGAAGGCCACGATGGCCTGGACCAGGCCGCCGGTCACGCTGTTCGCGGTCCCGATCGTGAGCAGGATGAAGCCCCAGAAGATGCCGAAATGCATCAGGCCCGCGGGCAGGTCCCGGAACATCCGCGTCTGCGCCAGGCCGTACCGGATCGTGCCCGCAAGCCGGGCTCCCGGATGATCCGTGGGTGAGGCGTTCCGCGCCGCCGCGAACACGCGCAGGTGGCGGGCCATGGACAGCGCGAAGAACGCGGCCGCGCCCCAGAACACCGGGAACACGAGCGGGTAGGCCGGGACGTCGGCGAACGGCTCGAACATCGGTCAGGCGTCCTCCGGCAGCACCGGCGGCAGGTCCTCGCGCCCCGCGGTGCGCGCGGCGCCGTGGTCGAACGGGCCGCTGAGCGTCTCCAGCGCGTGGTCGAGCAACGGGAGCACGGTCTCCAGGGATTCGATCGCGCCCTTGGGGGATCCCGGCAGGTTCACGATCAGCGAGCGGCCACGGACCCCGACGATGCCCCGCGACAGGACGGCGAACGGCGTGGAACGGCGACCGTCGGCACGCATCGCCTCGGCGATGCCCGGGATCTCGTAGTCGAGGACCGCGGCGGTCGCCTGGGGGGTGACGTCGCGCGGTGTCAGGCCGGTGCCGCCGGTCGTGACCACCAGGGGGTGCGTCGCCGCGCCGGCGACCAGTGCCGCCTCGATCGCCCGTGTGTCGTCCGGCACAACCCGCCGTTCCACGGCGTACCCCAGCGCCGCCAGCCGCTCGCCCACCAGCGCGCCGGAGGTGTCCGCGCGCGTGCCCGCCGCGCTCCGGTCGCTCGCGGTGAGCACGAGCGCGGACCGGGTCGCGGGACGCGGCGCGCCGGCGGTCAAGCCGGACCCTTCCGCTTGCCGACCCGGCCGGCCATCCGCTCCGCGGGCCGCCGCGGCGGTCTCGGCGCCTCGGCGGCCGGGGGACGGTGCCACTCGCCGCTCTTGCCACCGGTCTTGGACACCAGGTGGAGCGACCGGATCTCGACGCCGCGCTCCACGCCCTTGACCATGTCGTAGACCGTGAGCGCGGCGACCGATGCCGCGGTCATGGCCTCCATCTCGACGCCGGTGACCGCCGTCGTGGCGGCCTCGGCGCGGATCCGGAGCACGCCCGCCACCCGGTCCGGCGTGATCGCCACCACGAGATCCGTGAGGGGCAGCGGGTGGCACAGCGGGATCAGCTCGGCGGTCCGCTTGCCGCCCATGACCCCGGCCAGCTCGGCCACCGTGAGGACGTCGCCCTTGGCGCCACCGCCGTCGATCACCAGGCTCATCGTCTCGGGGGAGATGGCGACCTCCGCCTCGGCGACGGCCCGGCGCGCCGTCGGCAGCTTGCCGGAGACGTCCACCATGCGCGGTCGACCGCGCCGGTCGACGTGGCTGAGGCGCCGGCGCTCCACGCGCGGGGTGTCGCTGCGATCCATGAATCCTCCTGCTCACCGCGATGCTAGCGGGGCCGGATGCGCCGCGCCCGGCGAACCACGCGGTCTCACCGCCGTGTCGTGTGCCGCCGCGGCGTCGTCTCCCGCCGCGCTACCCCCGATCGAGCCAGCGGAGCTCCACCTCGGTCCCCGCCTCCGCCCGCTCCAGCGGCTCGGGCACGACGGCCAGCGCATCCGCGGCGGCCAGCGCCGACAGCACGTGGCTCCCCTGCCCTCCCGCCAGCCGGACCCGGACCCGGCCGAGATCATCCCGGAGCGGCGAGCCGTCCACGGCGCGCTGCGCCGTCACGCGCTGGAACCCGCGCCGGCCCAGGCTCTTCGACACCGGCTCCTCGAGCACCGCCCGGTCCACCGGCCGGTGGAGCCGCGCGTGCCCGGCCAGCCGCCGGATCGCCGGCCGCACGAACAGCTCGAACGTCACGAACGAGGACACGGGGTTGCCCGGCAGCCCGAACAGCAGCACGGGCGCCTCGCGGCCGGCGACGTCCGCCCGCCCGAACGCGAACGGCTTGCCCGGCTGGACCGCGACCCGCCACAGGTCGATGTGGCCGACGGTCTCGAACGCGAGGCGCACCACGTCGTACGGGCCGACGGAGACGCCACCCGAGACGATCACGAGGTCCGCCTCGGCCACGCCGCGCCGCAGCCGGCTGACGACGTCCTCGAGCTGGTCCGACGCGATGCCGAGATCGATCGGCTCGGCACCCGCGTCGCGCACCAGCGCCCGAAGGCCCGGGCCGTTGGCGTCCGGGATGCCGGCGGCGCCGAGGTCGGATCCGGCCCGGCGCACCTCGTCGCCCGTCGCCAGCACCGCCACGCGTGGGCGCCGATGAACGACCAGCTCCGCGACGCCCGCCCCGGCCGCGAGCGCCACCACGGCCGGGGTCACGAGGTCGCCCGCGGACGCGACGATCGCGCCCGCGGTCACGTCGTCCCCGGCGGAGCGGACCGCGTTGCCACGGCCAACGGCCTCGTGGACGAGGCACGCCGCGGGGAGCGGCCCGGTCGCCTCGCGGCCCCGCGGGCCCGGGCTGCCGGCGGCGTCCAGCGGCGTGGTCAGCTCGACGGCCACGACCGCGTCCGCCCCGGGCGGCAACGGCGCCCCGGTCGCGATCCGGACGGCGGTCCCGGCCAGCACCCGCACGTCCGGTGCCCGGCCGGCCCGCACCTCGCCCACGACCGTGAGCCGGACCGGAACCCCCTCCGAGGCCGCGGCCACGTCGGCGTGGCGGATCGCGTACCCGTCCATCGCGGAGTTGTCCCACGGCGGCAGGGAGACCGCGGCCGTGACCGGCGCCGCCAGCACGCGGCCCAGCGACTCCTCCGGCGGCCGGCGGTCCGGCGTCCCGAGCGGCTCCACGCCGGCAAGGACGGTCGCCTGCGCCTCCTCGACGCTCAGCAGGTCGCCGCTCAACCCGCCGCCCCGCCGGCCGCTCCATCCCCGGAGGCCCCCGCGTCACCGGCCCCCGCGCGGGCCACGATCAGGTCGCGGACCGCGTTGGCCAGGCCGCGCCGTGTGAGCATCCCCGCAAGGTGCCCGCCCTCGGCCACCGCCATGCCGTCCAGCCCCCCCTGGTTGATCAGGTCCAGGGCGTCCCACAGCGGATCGTCCGGCGCGAGGACCGGGACCTGGGGCGGGCTGGCCATCACGTCCGCGGCGCGCGTCGTCGCGAAGCGTCGTCGTCCGAGACGCCGGAGGCGCCGCCCCCCCAGCACTCCCACCACCCGGTCATCGTCCACGACGGCCAGGGCGGCCACGGCATCCTCCCCCTCGAACCGGTTCGCGAACGTGTCGATCGTCAGGTTCGGACCCACCCACGACACGTCGCGCTCCATCGCGTCGCGGACCGGCACGCCCCGCAGCAGCTGCTCCATCGTCAGCCGCCGGTCCAGCGTCCGGGCGCCGGTCGTGAGGAACCAGCCGAGCGACAGGAGGAGCAGCCCCTCGGTCGTCCGTTCCACCAACGCCAGGGCGATCCCGACGCCGACGGCCGTCCAGCCCAGGATCCGCCCGGTCCGGGCCGTCACCCGCGAGGCCCGGTCGGCATCGCCGGTGCGCGCCCAGACGAGCGCGCGGACGGCCCGCCCGCCGTCGAGCGGGAGGCCGGGCAGCAGGCTCACCACGCCGAGCAGCAGGTTCAGCCCGCCGACGATCACGACGCCGCCGGCAACGGCGCCCAGTCCCGGGTCCGCCGACCCGAGCACGAGGCCCAGGGGCACGATCATGGCCGACAGGACGAGCGACAGCAGCGGTCCCGCCAATGCGATCGCCAGCTCGTCCGCCGGACGGCGCGCCTCGATCGCGAGCGGCGCCAGGCCGCCGATGAACCCGAGCACGATGGTCGTCGTGGCCACGCCCCGGCGGCGCGCGACGAGGGCGTGGGCGAGCTCGTGGGCGAGGACCGAGACCAGGAAGGCCACGCCCACGGCTGCTCCGACCGCCCATTGCACCGCGCTCGACAGCTGCGGAGCCGTCACGGTCGCCTGTTCGGCGCCGATGACCGTGACCAGCCCGATCAGGATCGCCCAGGTGATCGAGACCCGGATCTCGATCCCGAACAGCCGGCCGATCGCGAGGCCGCCGCTCATCATCGGACCGGCACGGCGGACAGCGTGGCCGGCGTGCGCGATGCCCGCGCCTCGAGCGTGGCGGCGCGCCACCGTCCGACGGCGGCGAGGACGGCGGACAGGATGATGATCACCACGCCCACGCCGATCGCGGACTCCACCCAGAAGGACTCCGGGAACAGCTGGACCAGCCGATCCGTGCGCGGATCGAACAGGTAGTTGCCCTGCGGGAAGAACACCTCGTGGAACAGCGTGAACGCCTGGTCGAAGAGCATCAGGCCGGCCAGCCCGCCGGCGACCGTGACGATCGCGATGACGGAACCGGAGCGCGAGATCCGCCGCCACATGGCGGCTCGATCGCGTCCCCCGTCGCGGGTCACGACGAACGCGGCGATGAGCACCAGCGCCCCGATCGCTGCCGCGATGAAGAAGCCCCCGAACACGCCCCGCACGTCGCGCATGTGCCCGCGCTCGCGTTCGGTCAGGACCGGCTGACCGGCCACCTGGACGTCGAAGCGTGGCGGGCCGACGACCAGGTCGGACAGGATCGAATCGGTGGCGGTGCGCAGGTCCGCGGGATCGAACCCCGTCCATGCCGCGGCCTGGGCCCGCTCCTGCTCGAACCCGACCCAGACCGGGTTGAGGAACGGGAGGATCGACACCGCCACCACCACCAGGGCGATGGCAACGCCGAGGACGAGGCCCGCGAGGGCGCCACGGAGCGTCTGCATCAGGTGTCTAGGGTAGCGGGTGCGGGCCAGTCCGCCTCGCACCGGTCCCCGCGCGCGGCGGCTACGCCTCCTCGAGGGTCCTCGCCTGCTCCCACCAGGTCTCGACCATCAGCTCCGCCGGTGGTTCCCAGCCGAGCTCCGCGGCGGCGCGCGCGAGCCGGGCCTGGAACGTCTCCAGGTCCACGCCCAGGAGGTCGCGCAGCCCCTCGATCCCCCCCTGGACGAACAGCTGGTGCTCGTGCGGCCCGAACCCGACGAGGTTGAGCATCAGCGCCTCGTCGCGCCATGTGGATACGTCGTTGGGGGTGGCCTTGACGTGGTCCGCGAGAGACTGGCGCCGGGTCGGCGTCTCGGAGACGTCCAGCAGGATCCCGGTCGTGAAGATGCCCTGCTTCTCGAGGCGGGCGAGGTGGACGGGCTCGATGCGGGTCAGCTCGGTGATGGGCGGCACGGGCGGCGCGGCCTCCAGGTGGCGGGCGGGTCGGATCGCCATTATCGCGGGTCGGGCGGTCGTCGCGCGACGAAGGTGGATCGCGTCGCCGAAGCCCGGGTCAACGGCCCGGGAGCCCATCCGGCGCCCGACCCCGACCACGACGCCCCGTCCCCTGACGCGACCTGCCGCGACCCCGACCCTTGAGTCGCGTGTGGTTCAGGACGGCCATCCGGGTGCGTGGCTCGGGCACCAAACCCCGTGTTGGACGGCCGAGCCGTGCGGCGGCATCGCCATCCTGAACCACCGGTGCATCAGCGCGACACCCGCGAGCGTGCCCTGATCCACCCCTGCATCACGCTGTCCGGAACCCGCGAGCCCCGCGGACCCGGAGCGCGAACCCGGAGCACGAACCCCGCGCGACCGACCACGAGCCCGCGGACCCGGACCACGGTTCCGGACCACGAACCCGGTTGCGGGCCCGTAGAATCGGGGCATGGAAGCCTGGCAGATCCTCAAGCTCGTCCACATCCTGGCGCTCGTCGTCGCCCTCGGCGCGAACATGACGTACGCCTTCTGGCTGGCGCGGGCCGGCCGCGACCGCGATCGGCTGGTGTTCGTCATCGAGTCCATCGGCAGCCTGGACCGGCGCGTGGCCAACCCGGCGTACATCGTCGTGCTGCTCGCGGGCGTCGGGATCATCCTGACCGGCCCGTTCAGCTTCGAGACGCTGTGGGTCGGGGCCTCGATCCTGATCTACGTGCTCGTCGCCGTGCTCGGCATGGCCGTCTACGCGCCGGCCATGCGCCGGCAGCTCGCCCTGGCGGAGACGGACCCCGCATCGCCCGAGTACGGGGCGGCCGCCGGGCGCTCGCGGATGGTCGGGCTGGCGGTGACCGCCCTGGTGGTCGTGATCGTCGCGCTGATGGTCCTCAAGCCGACGCTCTGACGGCGGCGCGCCCCCGCCGGTTCGCCACGGCAGCTCGCCCTGTCGCACCGCGCTCCCGGGCTACAGGTCCAGGGGGCGTGACTCGAGGACGACCTCCCAGTGGGCGTCCAGCAGCTCGAACCGCCGCTGCTCCTCGGCCCTGAACGCGTCCTGGTCCGGGTACAGGCGCCGGGCGATGTCCGCGTCGCTGTGCTCCTCCATCGCGGCCCAGTCGCGGTACGTGATCGACACCAGCACGTCCCAGTCCGCGCGGCCATCACCATGGAACCGCGGCGTGGACAGCTCCACCCCCAGGTACCGGCCGGCCGCCAGCTGCTCGCGCAGGATCGGCCAGTGGTTCTTCCGGAACAGCGTCACGAACTCGTCGTGGGCGCCCCACCTCGTGCGGTAGAAGTACAGGACCTCGATCGGCTCCGACATCTCGTGCTCCTCGTGCGGGATTGCCTCAGGCGTCGAGACGCCCGGCTTCGCGGCGCAGCAGCTCCCAGGCGCGTTCGACGTGCCGGGCCTCCGTCCGCAGGTTGCCGACGGCGACCCTGATGGTGAACCGGTCACGGAGCCGGGTGTGCGACAGGAACACCTCGCCGCTGCGGTTGACGGCGTCCATCAGGCGGGTGTTCAGGTCGTCGAGCCGGGCGCGGACCTCGGGCTCGTCCTCGCGGCCGGCGAGCGCCGCCGGCCGGTAGCGCAGGCAGACGGTGGAGAACGGGGCGGGGGCGAGGCGCTCCCAGTCGGGGTCGGCGTCGACCCAGCCGGCGAACGCGGCCGCCAGGTCGAGGTGGAACGAGATCCGGCGCCGCAGGCCCTCCAGCCCGAACCAGCGCACCAGCATCCACAGCTTGAGGGCCCGCATCCGGCGGCCGAGCTGCGGCTGGTACTCGCTGTAGTCGAGCACCGGGTTGACCCGGTCCAGCGTGCGCAGGTACTCCGGCACGAGGCTGAACGCCGCCCGCAGCTGGTCCATGCGACGGCTCACCAGGAGCGACGCGTCGAGCGGCGTGAACAGCCACTTGTGCGGGTTGACCACGATCGAGTCCGCGCGCTCCCAGCCCGCGAACGGCTCGCGCCGGTCCGGGAGCATGGCCACCACGCCGGCATATGCGCTGTCCACGTGGAGCCACAGCCCCTCGCGCCGGGCGATGTCCGCCACGGCGGCGACCGGGTCCACGGACGTGGACGACGTGGTGCCGATGGTGGCGACGATCGCGATCGGCCGCCGGCCCGCCGCCCGGTCAGCCTCGATCGCCGCGGCCAGGGCGTCGGCGTCCATCTCGTACCGGTCGTTGACCGCGATCTTCACCAGCGCCGCCCGACCGAGCCCGAGCGTCATGCACGCCTTCTCGACCGAGCTGTGCGCCTCCGCCGAGGCATACACGCGGGGCTCCCCCACCGCCGCACGAGCGGCAAGCCCCTGCGCGGCGGCATCGAGCCCGGCCGCCTCGCGGGCCGCGGCCAGGGCGATCAGCGTGGACGTCGAGGCGGTGTCCGTGAGCAGCCCGCCGAAGGCATCGGGCAACCCCAGCGCCTCGCGCAGCCAGCCGACCACGACGGTCTCCAGCTCCGTACCGATCGGCGAGGTCCGCCACAGCATCGGGTTCTGGCCGAGCGCCGCGGTCAGCATCTCGCCCAGGATCCCGGGGCCGGACGCGCTGGTGGCGAAGTACGCCATGAACCCCGGGTGCTGCCAGTGAGTGGCGTTGGGGACCACGAGCCGGTCCACGTCCCCGAGGATGTCCGCGATCGGCTCGGGACCCTCCGGGGCACGCGCCGGGAACAGCGGCCCGATCGACCCCGGCTCGATCCGGGGCAGCACCGGGTAGGACTCCACGCCCGCGAGGTAGTCCGCGATCCGGTCCACGACGTCGTGGGCGGCGGCCCGGAACGCCTCCGGGTCCATGTCGTTGAGGCCGCTGAGCTGCGCGTCGTCCGGACCGGCCTGAGTGTCGCGATCGTTCACCCCGCCAGTGTAGGCCGGGTCCCGGTGTCGGCCGGGTCCCGGTGTCGGCCGGGTCCCCGTGTCGGCCGGGTCCCCGTGTCGGCCGGGTCCCGGCTCAGACGGACTCGCCCACGGCCGACAGGATCGTCGACACGTCGCCCCCCAGGAGGATCAGGGCGATGACCGCGAGGACCGGCAGCAGGAACAGGACGACCAGCAGCACGAGACAGCCGAACGCGGCCGTCCGGGCACCGATCGGCTGCACGATCGCGGAACCGGCCAGCCGGTCGTGGACCCCCTGGCGCGTGGGGCTGATCGCGGTGGACACCAGGAGCAGGAGCGTCCAGAGTCCCGCCAGCGCACCCAGTGGCGCCGTCTCCGGCAGGGCGTAGAGGGCCTGGAACGGCAGTCCCAGCGCGACCCACCGGACGGTGGCCTGTCCCAGCGAGAGCGTCCGTCCGTCGGCCGCGCTGCCGATCTGCAGCTTCATCAGGCGCATGCCGATGGTGGCCCGCCCCTGGCTGGTCCACATCCCGACGAAGTAGAGGAACTCCACCCCGATGGTGATGACGACGGTGATGAGGGCCTCCGCCCTGCCACCGCCGGCCGCGGCGCCGGCGATCCCCGCGAAGATGCCGACCCCCAGGCCCACGAGGATCGCATCGAGCCAGTAGGCGAGGAGCCGGTGCAGGACGCCGGCATAGCGAAGACCGGCCGCGCCCGGGACCTCCGGCCCGTTGGGGCCGGAGACGTTGACCGGCGGGGCCCACGCGACGGGGGCGCCGGGGATGCCGGGTGATGCCGGTTCGCCGTAGGGTGCGGGCGGCGGGCCGGGGGGCGGAGGCGGCGGAGGCGCCGCGGCGGGGGTCGGGACGTCGCCCGGTGCGTCCTCGCCGGATCCTTGCCAGGTCATGCCCGAACCGCCCTCCCACCGCGCCACCGACCGATGCGGGCCATCGTACGGCCCCGCACGCCACGTCGGAGGGTCAGGCGCGGAGGTGACGGGACGCACCGCGGGCCTGGGGTCGGGTCGTTGAGAGCCCCAGCCGCCTCATAGGGGGCACATGGCGGCCGGGGTTCGGCGGATCGTACTCCCTGGACCGGGAGAGTGGCCCGGGGCAGGATGGCGGGATCTCGCGTTGACCGCCCTTCGGCAACATGGGCCGCCAGCGACCTATGGCTCACTGGCCAGTGCGTCCTGCAGTAGTTGGAGCGCGACCGCAAGATCGGCTGACTGTCGCACCTTCATGACGATCCCGTAGGAGCCGTCCCGGCGGCGAGCTACACCGTACAAGTCATGAGAGGGTGGTAGGCGATATTCGATATGGAGCTCGCTCTGCCGCGGGTGGACATACGCCACGACGGAAGGAATCCGCAGATGACGAACCTGGAAATACCACGGATCGCCCTTGCCACTCTGGACCCGCAACAACACTCCGTCAATGGCGGCCGCGTCCGCTGCGAAGCTGCGCGCGAGGGGCGCAGTCCAGCTCGATGCACGCATCTGGATGAGGCGGTCGACGTCCGCTGGGATGGGTCCCTCCGCGCGGTCCGCTTGGTCACTGACGTTGCCGGGGCCGTCGGGTCCGCGTGATCTAGGGCTGGCGAGAGGAATACCGACCACCGCACCGATTTGGAAGCCGGTCACGGATTCGACCTCCTTGGCGAGCCTGTGTTCGCGCCAGTTCAGGAACGCGTCGAAATCGTCACCCACGAGCGGCGAGTCGGGTCCGCTCGGGAGCATGTGGGAATCCAGGAGCTCGTCGAGAGCCTGATCCCCTCCCCACGCCTTTCGGATCTCGCCGAGATAGTCCGAGGGCGCCCGCTTGCCGATCCTGATGTTGCTGATCTTGTCGATCAACGTCCGATTGAGGATCGAGTCGCGGAGGACCCCCGGTACGCCTCGCGGATCCAGATAGCCCTGCGGGAAGACGTGGTGGTCATCGACCGGGTTCTCAGGGTCCGCGAACAGTTGGGTGGAGATCGATCCGCGCTTGTGGAAGTCGAGCGGACTCCGACGCAGGGTCAGGGCCATCAGGGCGCGATAGAGCGCCCGCTGGCGGAACGTCGTGCCCCGAAGGGTGGCTGACTCGAACGTGAACTGACTCACCGACTCGGGAGGTGCCGCATCAGGTGCCAGCATCCAGCGGCGCAGCTCCACGAAGTCCTTGCTGGCTTGCGTGTTGGGTGCCGTGTCGTATCGCTGGCCCAGTGACACACACCAGAACCAGCGGACCAGCTTGCCGCGATTTCCACCGACGTGAGCTGCCTGGACGGCATCCTTCTGCGTTGCCCACGCGGCCGCAGCGGGGATCAGCATCGTCGTGTAAGGCAACCACTTCGGGACTGCGACACCGCAATCGGCTCGGAGGATCTTGAGGACATCCGCGATGCCATCCACGGCGCGATGCCAGCCCTTCTCAGCCTGGCTCGCTGACTGGCCGAGGATCGCACCTCGCTTGATCGACGCCGCCTTCGGGTTGCCGTCGTGATCGACGCCGGGCTCAAGCAGGTTGATGACCTGAAGGACGTAGTACGGATCGACCTGAAACTCGTCCAGGATCGGGTTCTTGGCTCTGGCCGCCTCCCACAGCGCCCTGAGGTTGACGCTCTTCGGCCAAAAGCGCGCGGTGAGCAGATCGAAGACCCCGAGCTTCACGCCGGTGCGGTTGAGGGTCTCGAAGATGGTACAGATTGCCGCGCCGTCCGTGTCCTCGGCCAGGGTCACCATCGGGAAGTCGTAGTCTTCGATCGGCTTGAGCCACCGCTGGCGCAGTTTGGCCAACCGCGCCTGCACATCGAGCACATCGTCCGCGGACCCACCACGCTTCCGCAGGACGTCTTGGGCCCATCCGTCGAAGCCACCTCCCCCGAATAGCCGTCCCATCGGGAAGATCAGTTCCTGCGCCTGCACCTCGATGCGGTTGAGGGTCTTCGCGACCCGGTCTCCTCGTTCGTAGAACGCCGCATCCTCGAGGTCTGCACCCTTCTCCAATGAACCAAGGTCCAGAAAGAAGTGGTGCTGCCCCGTGCCGTAGAACGCCTGGTAGAGAGAGGTGAGGCGCTGCTGGCCGTCGAGGATGAGGTAGACGGGTCGTCCACCGTTAAGGCCTGGTGCGCCCTGAAACGCGCGCGGCTGGAACAGCAACTCCTGCCCGTTCTTGACTCGAAGGAGCGTGCCCGCCGGGTAGTTGTTGATGATGGATTCGATGAGCTCATCGGTCATCGAAGGATCCCAAACGAAGTCCCGCTGGAAATCCGGGAGCGCCATGTCCCGGTTGTGGATCATCTGCAGGAGGTAGCCGAGTGACTCCATCGTCGGGTACGAGTGCTTAGCAGGCATCAGCGCGCTCCTCCCCGGCTACCCGGACACAAACCGTGGCCGCTCAGCGCAGCCCAACCTGTGAACAATGTCCGGCTGGAATTCGCTCCGCCGGGCGGCCAGCCCTCGAAGACTCCCTGATCAGACATCAGAGAGTCTTCGCCGACTGCGATCCGGGCGTGGCCGAATCGCCGTCGCGGGCGGCAGTCACTGCCTTCTCGACATCTGCAACGGGCCCTGGTTCCAACTGTCCGTCGACAAGCGGCGGCGCTATCATGCCGGAGGTCGCCATGAGCTCGCCGAACTCGGGAGCCAGGTAGGTGAGCAATCTGACGTCTGGAGCATTGGCTTCAAGTACGGCGCGATTGAATGTCACTGCGAATGATCCACTCGGCAGGTCGAGCCAGTAAGTGCCTGGCACCTCCGGCCGCGGGCGAAGGCGCTCGGAGGTCGCAGGACTGGTCGTCAGCACATGTTCCAAATCCGCGAGAGTGACCATGGGCTCCTGGAGAGGAGGCGGTGCCAGTGGACACCAGGGCGTTCCGGTACGTTCGGATCCCCTCGGCGACACCCGCCCGCTCGAGGAGGTTGGCCAGGCGCGAGGGCGGCTCCGACGCGGACCGGCCAGTGACCGCCAGGTCGTCGTGGTGGAGGATCACCAGGCGGAGGCTCGCCTCGTCGGGCAGGGACCCCGGGACCGTTGGGAAGAAGATCGACTTCACGGGGCCGTCGGTCGGGAAGGTCTTGCGTATGAGCTCCTCCAGCTCGGATATCACGCGCGAGTTCGGGACATTGCGCATCTCCTCCGCGACGATCGCGTTCGCGTTGGGCTCCGTGAGGAACCGCCAGCGGGAGCCGTCCCAGGCAAGGTGCCACGCGACCTTCTCGACCTCGGCGAGGGCCTCGCCGATCACCGTCGCGTCGTCGCCGGCGCGCAGGGTGCCGAGGAGGTAGTCGCTCCGGGTGGCGCCGGCTGTCGTGAGCAGCTCGAGGCTGTGGCAGAACACGGTCGTGCAGGCCCGCGTCGCGAACGGCGCTCTTCCTGCAAACCGGGTCGTGTCGATCCGCGCGGCGTGGGAGTCGGCCCCGACGAAGTCGACCCGAGCCACCGGCTCGTAGTCGGGGCGCTCGATCCCGATCGTCAGATGCGAAAGGACGGCCGGGCGACTGAAGTCGATGTCCGCGACGTTGAGCAGGTCGACGTCGCCGTCCTCCTGCCAGATCCCGTTCACGACCTCGGCTAGGAGCTTGAGCGCGCCTCGGGCGCGGTTGAAGACGCCGATCGAGCCGATCCGCTTGTCGAGGACGCGGACGAGCTCGGGGTGGAACGGATAGGAGGCCCTGATGAGCTCGCTGTACGTGGTCGGCGCCTCGGCGCCGCCGCCAAGCTGCTCACCGGCGACGCTCAGCTCCTCGTAGTAGGTCCGATAGCGGCTCGCAGCCTCTGAGGCCGCCATCGAGTCGATGGAGGCAAATAGGCGGCGCTTGAGGATCTGGACGATCTCGGCGTCCTCGGCGGGCTTGATCACCGTGCCCGTTCGGGAGACGACGCTCTGGGCGTCCTTGAGCGCCTCCTGGAACTCGGCCTGGGCCTCGTCGAGGAGCTGGGCGAGCTCCTCCGTCTCGTGCCCGTAGGCGTCGGCGCGGGTCGCGAGCGTGATGATCACCACGACCTTCGGGTTGCCGGCCGCAAGCTCGAAGAGGCTCTTTAGGAACGGTGGGATCGCCTTGGCCTGGCGACGGATCTCCGGGTTGCCCGAGCTCGTGAGCTGGCGAAGGTGGTGGGCAATCTCGTCAATGATGAAGATCGTGGGCTGGTCGCCGACGATCGACTCCCATGTGGTCTTGCCGGGCGCCGTGCGGCCCTCGTCGGATGCCTTGAGCTGCGCGTAGGCGTCAGGCCCAAGTTGAGCGGCGAGCTCGCCCCAGAGCGTATGGGCCCGGATCCGGTTGGTAACGAGGCCGTTCTCCGGATCGAGAGTGTCAGCGACAACCGCGGCCACTCGACACTTCGGGGGGACGAGCGCAGGGTCGACGAAGTCGGCGAGGTCGGGCGGACGCGCGCCGCGAGCGAGGTGGTACACGGCCATCAGGCCATGGGTCTTGCCGCCGCCGAAGGAGGTCGCGAGGCGGATGACCCCGTGCTCGGCCCCAGGAATGCGAGCGCCGCTGATGCGGCCGAAGGTCCAGGTCAGGAGCTGGCGCAGGCCCGACGTCGGGTACGTGATCGCGAAGAACGCGTTGGGGTCACCGTAGACGGGATAGCCGGCCGGGTTGCGGACGACCTGGTCGAGCTGGGCCGCGAAGTGGTTGTCGGCCAGGCCACCCTGCAGCACGTCGTCGCGGGGAACGCACGTGCTTGTGATCGGCTGCAATTCCTACCCCCTGAGGTCCGCGTCAAAGGCAATATGGCGACGTTCGTCAGCGTAGCCGACCGAACTGGCCGAGGTGACGGCAATGAGCGTCCCGCGGGTTCGTGTCAGGTTGGCTGTCACGCCGGTCCCTGGACCGGATGGCGGTGCGGGTAGGCACCTGAAAGACAGAACCACCCGTCCTGCCTGCGGATCCCAAGCGGTTTCCGAGGGTCTAGGGAGTGCCTGTCGACCCCCTTATCATTAGAGGTATCAACTCATCGCCCGATGGGTCCGGACGGCTTCGACAGCCGTCCCCGCGACTATTCAGGGTGTCTCGGCGAGTTCGGCGTTGCCCCCACGTATGTGGGAGCAAGCGAGTGGTCGGGGCGGAGCGATTCGAACGCTCGACCTCCTGAACCCCATGCCCAAGAATAGCCCTCTTGCAGGGGTCCCTGAGCACGGGACCGGACGCTACCGGACGGGTCCGCACGGTGCCGTTAGGACACGGGTTAGGACATGGGGCCCCAAATAGAACACCCCGCGGGGTGGCGCCCTCAGCCCTTGCGAGGCGGCCGCCAGGGACTGCCCGGAGATGGCGCGTGCTCGCCAGGATTGCGCTGTAGCCATCGCCGCGCCGCGGCTTCCGACTTCCCGCCAGCGACCAGCGCCCGCACGTCCCCGCGGTATCTGAGGCCGGCCATCCAGGCGGAGAAATCGTCCAGCCCGTGGCCCCGGTGCGCCGCGTGCAGGCGTCTGGCGGTCGAAGCGGGAACCCCCTTGACCACGATGCGCCGGAGCATGTCGTCATCGTCCGGGGCTCGACCGGCGCCCACGTTGACGAGCATGAAGGCCACCATTCCGACGACGGTCTCGGCGTCGGGTAGTGGCCGGCACACGGCGCCGATTGCCTCGAGCTGCTCCGCCACGTCAGCCACATCCCCACGCATCGGGTGCCCGGGATAGTGCCCGTCCCACCAACCCTGGAGAGCATCCTCGAGGGCCGCCCTCGCCTGCCATGGGCGCAGCGTCTCGAGGACATCCCCGAGGCAACGGTCGGCGGGGTACCCATTCGTCGGGGGTTCGCCGCACGGCCAGCCCGGGCCCTTTGTCGCATTTTGAGCGGGCAACGTCTGCCGCGAGTCCGCGTCGGGGATGCTGGCAAGTGCCATGACGAGCACAAGTCTACCGCCCCGTACCCGCCTCAGCGGCGACGATCTCAGATTGCTCCGCCAGGCCCGCCGCGTGACCGCTACTTCGATGGTCCCGTACTACGGGGCGTCACGGAACGCGATCACGAACCTGGAAGCGACGGCGCATCCGCGACCCGGTACCGTCGCCCGCTACATGCGGGCTCTCACGGCCGCCGAGGCCGAACGGGACGGGCAATGACGGTCGAGCCGCTCCTGCTCTCCCCCGCGTTGGCGTGCGAGAGGTTGGGGGTCTCCCGGTCCAGCCTATTCGGCCTCGCACGCTCAGGACGCCTCCGGGCCGTCCGCCCGCTGAGCGAGGCCGGCGAGCTCCGGTTCCGAGACGCGGACCTCGTGGCGTTCGTCGCGTCCCTCGAGGCCGTCGACCCCGCGGCCGTGCCGGCGAAGGTCGCCGCTGAGCGGCCCGCGCGCAGCCTGACCCCGGCCCGCCGGCGTCGCCGGTCCGCGGCGTGAGCCCCCGAACAGACACGGCCGGCGTTGTCGCAGCGTCGGCCGCGGGTGACTGCCCGAACCGCCCGGTGCCATCGGTGCCGGGCGGGTTCGGTCCCTCCGCCATCGCCGCGAGCATCGCGGCCCACCACACACGGCCGGAGCCGGCAGGGTGAGCGCCCCGGCCATCGACCTCCGCGCCGACCTCCACCGGCACGCGATGGACTACGCCGCCGACGTGGACCGGCGGTGGTTCCGGCTCCACCCCGCGATCGAGCACGAGCACTGTCTCCCCGGCTGGCCCTGCATCCCAACCCGTGACCGCTGGTCGACCGTGTACCGACTCGCCGAAGACGTGCGCCTCCGCGGGTTCGCGGCATGAGCGGCCCCTACGCGGACGCCGCCCCGCGGTACCTCGCGGCCGGCTGGCAAGGCGTCCTGCCGGTCGGGTCACGACCGCGGCTGAAGAAGGCCCCGCCGACGGGCTACACCGGCCACGACGGGCGATGGCCGACCATCGATGAGGTGAACGGCTGGCGGGCCAGTCTGGGCGCCGTCAACGTGGCCCTGCGGCTACCGCACGGCATCGTCGGCATCGACGTTGACGATTACGACGGCAAGCCGGGCGCCGACACGATGAAGGCCGGGGTGGATGCCCACGGCACGCCGCCGCGGACGTGGAGGAGCACCTCGCGGGATGGCCTGTCAGGCATCCGCCTCTACCGGGTTCCCGAGGACCTCGAGCTTCCCGGCGAGCTGAAGCACCCGACCAAGCCAGGCCAGTCCTGCGTGGAGCTCATCCAGTACCACCACCGCTACGTGGTCGTTCCGCCGTCCGTCCACCCGGAGGGTCGCACGTACCGGTGGATCGGACCGGACGGGCTCGAGGGCGGGTTCCCGACGGCGGCCGAGCTCCCGGAGCTCCCGGAGCCCTGGCGCGATCACCTGGCCGGCACGTGCCCGTGCTACCCGCGAGCCATGCTCACCATCCGAGGCTCGGGCGATGCCGTGGCCGACAGGCTGGCGCTGGCCCGGACCGCGCTCGCCTCGCCGGCAAGCCGGCACGAGGGGGTGCTTGATCCCGTGCTCGCGCTGGTCGGGTTCCGCAACCGCGGCTCCCGGAAGGCAGCCGAGGCTCTCGAGGCGCTGCACGCGGACTTCATCGCCGCCGTGACGGCACCCGGACACGGCACTGTCCGGTCCGGGCGAGAGGCCGAGGGCGAATGGCACCGGATGACCGAGGAAGGCAAGGCAAAGACGGCCGGCGCCGGGGAACCGCCGTGGGAGGACGAGCCGCGCGGGTTCGCTCCGGGCCCTGGCGATCATTCCGGTACCCGGACCGCCCCCGAACCGCGCGCCGATCCACGTCCGGCACCGAAGCCGGCCGCACCCGAACCGCGCCCCGGCTACACCCCAGCTGACGAGCTCGCCGAGGCCGTGGCGACGTTCCGCCGGTGGCTGCACTTGCCGGACCCCGGGTCCCTGTACGTCGTGCTGGCGACGGTGGCGGCCAACCGGGCCCCCGGCGACCCGGTATGGCTGTTGGAGGTGGGCCCGCCAGGGGGCGGCAAGACAGAGGTACTGAATCCGCTTGGGCGACTCCCCGACGTGTACCCCGCTGCGACACTGACGGAGGCGTCCCTGCTCTCCGGCACGCCCGGCAAGGACCGCGCGAAGGACTCCAAGGGCGGGCTGCTCCGCGAGATCGGCGACTTCGGGATCCTCGTGCTGAAGGACTTCGGGTCCATCCTGTCTATGAACCGCGACGCGCGCGCCGGTGTCCTGGCCGCGCTCCGCGAGGTGTACGACGGCGCCTGGACTCGTCACGTCGGCACCGATGGCGGCCGCACGCTCACGTGGTCCGGCAAGGTGGGGCTGATCGCCGGTTGCACCCCCGCCATCGACTCGCACCATGCCGTTATCGGGTCGATGGGAGAGCGGTTCATCATGTACCGGTTGCCGCCGGTGGAGGCCGAGGCGCAGGTCCGCCGGGCGATGGCCCACGTGGGCCACGAGGCACAGATGCGGGAGGAGCTCGGCGAGGCCGTCGCCCGGGTCCTGGCCGCTGCACCGTCGGCCCTGCTCACCGCCCCGCCGGAGGCGGCGACGGTTGACCGGCTCGTCTCGATATCGACCCTCGCGGTCCGCTGCCGGTCGGCCGTGGAACGGGACGCGTACAGCCGGGAGATTGTTCTCATCCCGGAGGCTGAGGCCCCCGCACGGCTGGCGCTCGTGCTGCTCCGGCTCCGCAACGCGCTGCTGGCGATCGGCGTCGACGATGCGACCACCTGGCAGCTGGTGACCAAGTGCGCACTGGACTCCATGCCGGCGATCCGGCGAGCCGTGCTCGTTGACCTGCTGGCGCATCCCGACGGCGCGACTACGACGGAGATCGCCGAACGATCCGACTACCCGACACAGACTGCACGCCGCGCGCTAGAGGACCTGACGGCCCACGGCATCGTCCGGCGGGTCTCGCAGGGCCAAGGTCGCGCTGATACGTGGCACGTCACGGACTGGACGCGCGACCGCTGGCCGACCGTTCCCGAAATGTCGGAAGGCACGGGTACTGCGCACGGAGGCGAGGCGACAACCGCCCCTATCTCTATACCGATACGCGTACCTACCAACAAATCGGGAAAGGTTGTCGCGCCCGGCGATGGGATGGACCTCGACGCGGCGACCGGCGCGAAGGTCAAGCCGGACGCCGTGCTCGCGGCCATCGTGGCATCGCCAGGGCTGACGCGACGGGACGCCGGGGATGCTGACGAGAGCCCCGAGGGTACGGCCGTCCCCGGGCTCCTGCCGGCCAGCGTCATCCCGCCTGCCCCGGCGACCGGACCTGCCCCGGCGGCACCCGTGACAACCGGGACAACCCCCGACGAACCGGCCACCGTCTGGGAGTTCGACGCGCCTCTCTGCGCCTCGTGCGGCAGGCGGATGCGCCGTGTCCCGGACCCGGACAACAAGTGGACGAAGGACAGGTTCGTCTGCACCTTCCCACACAAGGCCGTCGTCACCGATATGGAGGCCCCGCCGTGGTCATGACCAGAGCTGAGCGTCAGATCAACACCGGCATTGACGTGAGCCTCACCCATCCGAACACCTGGCGCCTCTACGCCGCGTGTCCCGACGCGACCACGGAGCTCTTGGTCATGGGCGACGTCCTGCCGATCCCGGCCACCGATGAGGCGTTCGCCGCCAGCGAGTGGCCCCGGCTGCTTCTCGCCGAGCATCTTGAGCGCTGCGAGGCCTGCGCGGCCTGGCGCAAGCGATCTGAGGCCGACCGATGACCACGACCGATAGGGGGCAGGGGCACGTGGCGACCCGCACCCTCGCGTACGGCCGCCTTCTTTCCGAAGAGGTTGCGCCTGCCGTTTGCGCAAACCGGCTCGGAGGTAGCGCCTGATGGGCGTCGCCTGCACCGTCTGTGCCCTCCCGCTGGCCGGCGCGATCAACGAGCTGCTGCGCTCCGGCCGATCGGCTCGCGCCGTCGCCGGCGAGTTCGGGATCTCCTACGACGCCCTGACCCGCCACGCCCGCAACCACGTCGCGAAGCGGACACCCGTGCCGGAATCGACCGCCGATCCGCTCGACGAGTTGGTCTCGGCGCTTCGGGTTCGCGCCCTGGCCGGCAATCCGTCCGACACCCGGGAATACCGGCTCGCGCTCGCCGCCCAGTCCGACGTCAGGCACGCGGCACCGCCGCAGCGTGACCTCGCCAGCGAGCCGGAGTGGATCGCGCTCCGGACGGCCATGCTGGACGCTCTCGGACCGTTCCCTGAAGCCCGCCAGGCCGTCGCCGACGCGCTGGGTGCCACGTGATGCGGCCCGGCTTCGGCGTGGTCCGGCGCCCCCGTCAGCGGGTGCTCGGCCCGACCGATTTGCGCGCTCCGCTCCGGCGCAAGGCCCACGGGCTGACGGCCAGCGAGATCGACGCCCTGATCGCCCTGCAAGGCGGTCTGTGCGCGGTCTGTGGGCGCGCTGGGCAGCGATTGCAGATCGACCACGACCATCGTCACTGTCCGGGCCGCATCGGCTGCCGTCATTGCGTCCGCGGCATGCTCTGCGGACGCTGCAACACGGCCCTCGGACAGATCGGCGACGTGCACGTCCCCGCCCTCGTCAGGTACCTCGCGCGATGATCGCGAGCGACTTCCGCGCCGCCCTGGACCCGGCCGTCCTGTTCGAGGCGGCCTTCGGGTTCGCGCCGCTCGACTGGCAGCGCGGCTACCTGCGTGAGACGCGCCCCACGGTCGTGCTCAAGGGCCGGCAGGTGGGCGCGAGCCTGTCCGCCGCGGCGCTGGCCATCCACGCGACCACCTACTGGCCCGACACGAACGCCGTGATCGTGAGCCCGAGTCTGAAGCAGTCGACCGAGATCACGACCCGGGCCCGGTCCGGGCTGCACCGTCTCGGTGTACGGCTCGTGCAGGACTCGACCTCGATGCTGCGCCTGAGCAATGGCAGCCGGATCCTGTCGCTGCCGGGGACGGCCCGGAGCGTTCGCGGCTGGACCGCGAAGCTGCTGGTGGTCGACGAGGCCGCGTTCATCGAGCCGGCGACGTTCACGGCTGCCCGGGCGCTGGTCGCGACGGGCGGCAGGATGGTCGTGCAGTCGACGCCCGCCGACGAGTGGGGCGACTTTTGGGAGATCGTCACGACCGACGATCCGGACTGGGCGCGGTTCACCGTCCGATCCGACGAGGTTCCGACGATCTCGGCCGACTTCCTGACCGCCGAGCGGCGCGCCATGAGCCCGGACAGCTACGCCCGAGAGTACGAGTGCACGTTCGGCAAGGCGGGCGCGTCCCTGTTCACGGCCGAGCGGCTCGCCGGCCTGATCCTCCCAGAGGAAACGCCAGAGGAGGCGCCATGAAGCACGTGGGGATCGTCATCGCCGACCGCGGATCGGCCATCGTCACCGTAGACCGCGACGCCGACGATGCGCTGCTTGTGGTCGGCATCGAGCGGCTGCCGTTCAGCCTGGCCGCCGTGACAGAGCGCGTGCGCGCCCTCGATGACCCGGAGACGCGGTTCATCGTTGACGCCGAGGGCCTCGGAAGCGCTCTCTGGGCGGTTCTCGGCCGTCCCGGCGACAAGCATCACTGGAAGCTCTACACCGGCCGCGGGATCGAGCGGCAGGCGCTCGTCGACGAGCTGCTCGTGGCGATGCAGGAGGACAGGTTCTACTTCTCGCCCGGACTCGCCGAACAGGAAGCGATGAGCAAGGCCCTGCTGAGCTACCGCCGGCAGGTACGCGAGGACGGCCTGATCGGCTCCGAGCTGGTGGTGGCGCTGCTGCTGGCCCTGATCCCGCCACCGCGCGTCTACGTCCGCAAGCCACGTCACGCGGTCGGGTTCTGACCATGATCCAGCCAACCGCAACCACAGAAGGAGACACCGACCATGCCTGAAGACCCCTACGCCGAGATCGCCGCCTTGCGCGAGCGTCTGGCCCGGATGGAAGCGATGGCCGCCGCGACGCCGCCGCGCGCCGGCCTGGAGAGCGCCCTGGGCGACCGCTACGCGCCGAGCATCGCCCCGCCGCCGGTCGACCGGGCCCGCCAGGACCTGGAGAACCGGGCCCACGGCTTCGTGCCGGACCCGCAGGAGGAGCAGGCCGTCGCGGCGCGGGCGAAGGACCCGGCGGCCCACGACGCGGCGCAGCGGGCGATGGGCGCCGACATGCTCGCCGCGGCGCTCTACCGCGACCGCCGCGCGGCCGCCATCAAGGTCGGGACGTTCGTCCCGGACACCACCACCGACGAAGGAGATGCATCGTGACCGCAACACCCGACCTCGGCAAGCTCGCGCGGGACGCCCAGGCGGCCCAGGACGCCCTCAGCGCGGCGCAGGCCGAACAGGCGGCCCAGGCGGCCGCCGCCACGGAGGAGAGGCGCCAGCGCGGCCTCGCCTGGGCCTTCCGGTTCATTTCGACGTACCCGGGTCGCCAGGCCGCCGCCAACGGCCGCGTGACCGAGGCCCTGGCCGCCTTCGACGCGGCCGTGACGAGCGGCGAGGCGCCGAAGGCGTACCTGGCGATCGCTCGGGCGATGGCCGCCGCGAACGCCGTGGGCGCCGAGTACGCCAAGGCGCGGAACATCCTCCGGGTCGCCGGCCTGATCCAGCCCGAGAACGTGGGACACCGGCCGGACCCCGTCGGCGTCCACAACGCGCCATACCCGCCGACGGCTCTGCCCCCGTACAGCGAGCTGCTCGGATCGTCCCTCGATGCGGCCCGGGCCGCCGCCAGCCGCGTCCCGTCCGCTGAGGACCCGGGTTCGTTCGAAGGCCAGGTCGCGGACGACGAGCGAAAGGCCGTCATGGCCTACGAATGGTCGTTCTCGCAGGACCTCGAGCAGCTCCTGGCGTTCCGCGAGCAGCATCCCGCGCGCTTCGCGCGGAACACGTCGGAGGCGGAGAAGGCCGCCACGGCCGCCTACGCGGCCGGCCGCGAGGCCCGCGGTTACGATGCCGCGCTCCCCAAGATGGTCGCGGAGGGACCCCGCGAGGCGGCCGAGCCGCCCGCCTTCGGGCCGACCGACACGGTGCGCGTCCGCCTGTACGACGACCGGCACCCCCCGAGTCGCTGACCACCAACGCGGGGGCGCCCGACGGGTAGTGCGCGCCGGGACCCCGCACCCCAGGCCAGACGCCAGACGCCGGCCCGTTCCTCCCGGGCCGGCCGTCTGGCCCGCCACGATGCCCCGCACGCCGTGGGCCGTGCAGGACGCCCGGGAAGCCGCGGAGTGGGCATTGACACACCGTCCATGCTGGCGATACGCTCTTCTTGGTTTGACGAGCCTATCTCCACGAGCACAGGAGAGCACAAATGGACGAGCTGACGGGCCGAGCATTCGCCGCCTACTTCCGCTCCGGAGGCACGGACCAGCCCGGCAACGACTCCGGGCCGGCCGAGCTGGACGGCCGGCAGTACGTCGTTCTCCGGAACGTCAACGGCGTCCTGGCCGTGTACCGGGTCCGGACCTCGGGCGCGCTGAAGCGTCTCCGCCGGTGGCCTCGGGAGGTGGCATCGTGACGCCGCCTGCCCCCGACCCGGAGGCGACGGCATGAAGCGCGCGAACGGCGAGGGCACGATCCGACAGCGCGACAACGGCTCGTGGCAGGCCCGCTACGTGGACGGGGAGGGCCGACAACGCGCCCTCACCCGCACCACGCGCCGGGAGGCCGGCGAGGCGATGCGGGAGGCACAGGAGCGATCCCGCCAGGGTGTGCGGCCGCTCCCGGCGACTACCACGGTCGCTGACCTGGCTCCGAGCTCCTGGCTCGCGGACCGGGAGCGGGCCCTCCGCCCGTCCACCGTGGGCTCGCCGTACCGCGAGACGTGCATCCGCTACATCGTCCCGAGCATCGGGCGGATCCGGCTGGACCGCCTGACCCCGGAGGACGTGGGCGCCATGATCCGCACCCTCGAGACGCGGACCGACCCGCGGCCCCTGTCGACCAGGACCGTCCGCTACGCCGTCAACGTGCTACGGATCGCGCTCTCGCGGGCCGTCCGCTCCCGCCGGCTCCCGGTCAACGTCGCCGGCCCCGAGTACGTGGACGCGCCGAAGGCCGTCCCGCACCAGCTCCACCCCCTGACCGCGGCACAGGTTCGCGCGTTCCTCGAGAGCGTCCACGGCAACCCGGCGGCCGAGCCCCCGGTCCCGCCCGACCGCCTCGAGGCGCTCTACGTGGCCGCCCTCGGCACCGGCGCCCGCCAGGGCGAGCTCCTGGCCCTCACGTGGGCGGACGTGGACCTGGACGCCCGCACCGTCCGCATCCGGCACACCCTCCAACGGAACACGCGCACGGTCGCCGAGCCCAAGACGCCAGGCTCCCGCCGGACGCTCTCGCTCGCCCCGTCCGTCGTGACGGCCCTACGGGCCCTCAAGGACGCCCACAAGGCCACAGGCGGCCCGGCGCCCCACCCGACCGCCTACGTGTTCGCCACGCCCGAGGGCCGGCCCCTCGATAGCGTCAACGTGACGCACGACCTGGCCGACGCCCTCGCCCGGGCGAAGCTCCCCCGTCAGAGGTTCCACGACCTGCGCCACGCGTTCGCGACCTTGCAGCTCGAGGCCGGCGCGGACCTGTTCGACGTGTCCCGGGCGCTCGGCCATTCCGACATCGGGACCACGGCCAACGTGTACGCGCATTGGACCGACAAGATGCGCCAGAGCGTCGCGGACCGCGCGGAGGGGTTCCTCGCCGGCCACGGTTAGGACACGGTTAGGACATTCGGCCCAAACGAAAGCCCCCGGAGTCGCCTCCGGGGGCTGTTTCGTGCGTAGCGAGTGGTCGGGGCGGAGCGATTCGAACGCTCGACCTCCTGAACCCCATTCAGGTGCGCTACCAGGCTGCGCCACGCCCCGAAGGCCACGAGTCTACCACCCGGTGCGCGGCGGACCCGGGACTCGACACCGCCAGCGGTACGATGATCCTGGGTCCCGGATGCCCCCGTCACAGGGAGATCACCATGAACATGATCGTGCGCGTGCTCCGCTGGATCGGATCGCTGGTGCCGGTGCCGCGCGCCATGTCCGACGAGCCGCCCGTCGTGGATCCGCGGGTGGACCCGGAAGCGCTCGAGACGTACGGGCGGGCCCAGATCGGCCAGTTCGGCGTCGGTCAATCGCACGCCGGCGGCGCCCCGCTGCCGACGCAGTACGCGACCGACCTGGCCGCTGAGGCCCGGGCGGACGAGCGCCGGCGAGTGGACGAGTAGCGCCGACCCCGGGCCGCTGCCGGCCGCACACCCCGGCCCGCGGCGTCAGCTCCGGTGCGACCCCGCCGCGCGTCGCTTCTTCGGCAGCTTCTGGCGGATCTGCTCCCGGAACACGAGGCGGATGGGTGTCCCGGTGAACTCGTAGGCGTCCCGCAGCCGGTTCTCGAGGTAGCGCCGGTAGGAGAAGTGGATCGACGCGGCATCCGTGGCGAACAGGACGAACGTGGGCGGCGCCACGCCCGCCTGGGTGGCGTAGCGGATCTTCGCCCGCCTGCCGCGGACCATCGCCGGCGGCGTCCGCTCGACCGCCGCGCCGACGAGCCGGTTGAGCTCACCCGTGGAGATGCGCTTGCGGCGCTCCCCCCACACGTCCACGGCAAGCTCCAGGACACGGCTCACCCGCTGGCCGGTCTTCGCGCTGATCGAGACGATCGGCGCGTAGTCGAGGAACGGGAGCTCCCGGCGCAGGTTGGCCACGAACTCGTCGAAGCTCCGGTGGGTCTTGTCCTCCACGATGTCCCACTTGTTGACCGCGATGACGAGCCCGCGACCCTCGTCGACGACGTACCCGGCCACGTGCGCGTCCTGGGCGGTCAGCCCGTCCGCGGCATCGAGCACCAGGACCGCGACGTCCGCCCGGGAGATGGCCTTGAGCGCCCGGAGCGTGGAGTAGCGCTCCGCTGCCGGGCCCGAGGCGACCTTGCCGCGCCGCTTGATGCCGGCCGTGTCGATCAGCACGACCTCGCTGCGGCCCCAGGGGATCGTGGTGTCGATCGCGTCACGGGTCGTGCCCGGCACCGCCGAGACGATGGTCCGCGTCTCGCCCAGCAGGGCGTTGATCAGGCTCGACTTGCCCACGTTCGGGCGGCCCACGAACGCGATGGCCGGCGGCTCGTCGTCGTCGGCGGCCATGGCGGCGTCCCAGCGCGCGGAGACGTCGCCGGTCGTGCCCGGCGCGGCATCCCCGGCCGCCTCATCGTAGTCCTCGCCCTCGTCGTCCTCGTCGATCGCGTTCGATCGGTCGCCCACGAGGTAGGGCTCCGGCCTGGCCCGGGCCATCTCCTTCGCCCAGGCCTCCGCCTCCTCCTCCCGCGCCTTGCGGGCGATCTCGGCCTCGGTCTCGGGCGGGAGCGCCCACACGACGGCATCGAGCAGGTCCGCGACGCCCCGGCCGTGGCTGGCCGAGATCGCGAACGTATCCTCCCAGCCCAGGGCGTAGAACTCCACGGCGTCCAGCTCGCGCCGCTGGTTGTCGGCCTTGTTGGCCGCGACCAGGACCGGCTTCGTCGTGCGCCGCAGGAGCTCCGCGGCATCGGCGTCGGTGGGCGTGACGCCGGTGATCGCATCGACCATGAACACGATGACGTCCGCCTCGTTGATCGCGAGGCGCGCCTGGAGCTGCACCTGCTCCTCGATCGGGTCGCCGGGTGCGATCTCCAGCCCGCCGGTGTCCACGACCACGAACCGCCGCCCGTTCCACTCGGCGTCCCCGTACAGGCGATCCCGGGTGGTGCGCGCGCGATCCTCCACGATGGCCGCCCGGGCGTCACCGACGACCCGGTTGAACAGCGTGCTCTTGCCGACGTTGGGGCGGCCGACGACGGCGACGACGGGCAGGCCGGCCGAACGTGCGGACACGGGGGTCAGCCGGCGCCGGCGGGGACGGGCGCAGGAGCGGGATGGAGCGTGGGCAGCGACGTGGTCCGGCCGGCGGGAGTGGCCGCCGCATCGAGCGCGTCCCGGGCAAGTTCAGGGGCCCGGGCCCGCGTCTCTTCCGTGCCGGCGAGACGGTAGATCTGCTCCGCGACGTCCCGCAGGTCCTCGATCGGCGTCGAGGTGCCGCCGGTCACGCCCACGATCCGCGCCTCCGCGAACGGCGCCGGATCGGCGAGGTCCCGGGCGTTCTCGATCTGCACCGCGGGCGTGCCCACGATCCCGCACAGCCGGGTCAGCTCCTTGGTGTTCGCGGAGTGCCGGCCGCCGACGACCACCATCAGGTCCACGTCCCGTGCCGTCTCCAGGGTGTCCTCCTGGCGCCGGATCGTGACCGGGCACACGGTGTTCACGATCCGCAGCTCGTGGGCGCGGGAGACCATGAACGCCGCCAGCTTCTCGAACTTCCAGGGCGGTTGCGTGGACTGGGTGATGAGCGCCATGCGCTTGCGGCGCGGGATCCGGTCCCAGTCCTCCTCCTCGTCCACGACGATCGCGTCCGGGGCGAAGCCCAGCAGGCCCACCACCTCGGGGTGCTTGGGGGTCCCCAGCAGGACGATCGTGTAGCCCTCCGCGACCAGCTCCTCCAGCTGGCGCTGCTCCTGGATGACCCAGGTGCAGGTGCCGTCGATGACCTCCAGGCCGCGCGCCTGGGCGCGATCGAAGACCTCCGGCTTGACGCCGTGCGCCCGGATGACGACCGCGGCCCCGTGATCGACATCGTCCAGTGTGTCCACGCTCCGGACGCCGATCTGCTGGAGGTGGCTGATCACGCCCTCGTTGTGGACGACCTGTCCGAGGGTGTGCGTCGCCTTGCCGGCCGCGGCCGACTCCTTGGCCTTGTCGATGGCCTCGCGGACGCCATAGCAGAACCCGGTGCGCCTGGCGATGCGGACTTCCTGGACGTTACCCATAGCCTCCCGATGTTCGCACACGTCGGGGGATCCCGCCGCCGCGGGGCCTGTCTTCGGTGCCTCCGGTAGGGTCAGCCGGCCGCGCGGGGGGCTCAGCCCGCCGGGCCGGCGGGCTCGCTCGCGGGCGTGCCGGAGCGGTGGACGGCGCCGGCGTAGACGCCCCGCTGGCGCTCGTCCAGGAGCGCCGCGATGCGGCCCATGATGGCGGTCGTGGCCGCGGTCTTGGCGGCGCGCCGATCCATCCCGGGCGGGACCAGGTCCGCGGCCGGGATGGGCTCGCCGATGCGGACGGTGATCGTGCTGCGCGGGAACACGATCGGCAGCTTCCGCCCTTTCGGCCACGCCCTGTCCGAATTGCTGATCCCGATCGGGAGGACGGCGGCCCCGGTGCGCAGCGCGAGCGTGGCAAGGCCGTCCTTCGCTTCCTGGAGCGCCCCCGTCGGACTGCGCGTGCCCTCCGGGAAGATCATCAGCACATACCCTGCCTCGAGGATCCGCGTCGCGAGGCGGTACGCCTCGACGTCCGCCGTCCCGCGGTTCACGGGGTGGATGCCGATGCGCGCGGCGAACCAGCCCAGGATCGGCCAGTCGAACACGTCCTTCTTGCCCAACCAGTGGATCCGCCGGCGGCGGAGCCCCGGGTTGATCCATCCGCCGAGCAGCATCGGATCCGCGTTGGAGGCGTGGTTGGCGGCAAGGATGACGGCGCCCGTGCGCGGGATCCGCTCCAGGCCTTCGACACGCACGTCGGCGAACAGCCGGGCGCCGATCCGCCAGACGAGCGCGACCAGGCGCACGACCATCGACTTGTCGTTGTCCAGCCGCATCGCCCTCTCGAGGAGGGGATTCTTCTTCCTTGCCGGGGCGGGCGGGCCGGCCGGGACCGCGGGCGCCCTGGATCCCAGCGCGGCGGCCACCGGCGGGGCCGGCTGCAGCGCACGCTCGGCCGAGGCGATCGCATCGACGACGATCGCCACCGTCTGGTCGAAGGTGTTGCCGTCCGTGCGGACATGCCGCGCGTCGTCGGCGGCCCGCAGCGGCGCCACCGCGCGACCGGCGTCCTGGGCGTCCCGGGCGCGGAGCTGCGCGCGGACGAGGTCCGCCTCCTCGCCCTCCGGGTCCAGGCCGCGCTCCTCGATCCGGCGGGCGGCCCGCTCCTCCACCGACGCGTCCAGGAACAGCTTGAGGTCCGCGTCCGGCAGCACGACCGTGCCGATGTCCCGTCCCGCGACCACGATCCCGCCGCCAGCCGCCAGCGCCCGCTGCGGGAGCATCAGCGCCTCGCGGACCTGCGGCACGCTCGAGACGGCGGACACGGCCGCGTCCACGGCGTCCGTCCGCGCCTCGTCCGTGGCGTCCTCGCCGTCCAGCAGGACCCGGGTCAGCCGGCCCGTGCCGTCATCCCCCAGCGCGATCCGCGCGACCCGCGCGACCAGGCCCGTCGCATCGTCCGTCGCCACGCCGTCCCGGAGCGCGAGCGCCGTCAGGGCCCGGTACAGGAGGCCGGTGTCCAGGAACCGGAGCCCCAGCCGTTCCGCCGCCGCGGCCCCGACGCTGCTCTTGCCGCTCGACGCCGGTCCGTCGAGCGCCACGACGAGGCGCCGCGCCACCGGCCGCGCGGGGGTCTCGTCGGCGGGAGTGCGAACCGGCCCGGTCATCGGGTCGAGGATACAAGCCATGGGACGGGGCGCGGTGTTCGCTCTCCCGATGGCACCCGGTCCCGTGATGAGCCGCCCCTCGATCCGCGAGGCCGCCTCACTGGGGAGCGATGCGCGCAGAGCCCAGGCGCCGGACCTCCGTCGCGGTGAGCACGCGCACGTCGCCCGCGGCCATGTCCTCCAGGCGCAGCGTCCCGATCCGCACCCGGACCAGCCGCCGAACCGGGGCGCCCACGCCGGCGAACATCCGGCGGAGCTGTCGCTTCCAGCCCTGGTGGATCGTCACGCGAACCCACGTCAGGCGCGGATCCGGGGCCGGCTCGAGGGTGTCGGCGAGGCGCCGGTCCTCCGTTCGCGTCTGGCCGCGCAGCCCGCCCAGCGTCGCGATCCCCTCGGCCAGCTCCACGCCGGTCTCCAGCGCTTGGGCCTGGTCGCGGGTCAGGGGCTCGGCCAGGGCCACCGCGTACTCGCGCTCCACGCCGTAGCGCGGGTGCAGCACGTGCTCCGCCCAGTCGCCGTCGTTGGTCAGCAGGATCAGGCCCTCCGAGTCCTGGTCCAGCCGCCCGACCGGGTACAGCCGCGCGCCCCGGGCGAGATCCGGTGGCACGAGGTCCACCACGGTGGTCCCGGCATGGCGATCGCGCACGGTAGACGTCACGCCCGCCGGCTTGTGGAGCGCGAGGTAGATCCGGCGTCCGGTTCCGGCCCGGATCGGCCGGCCGTCCACCTCGATGACCTGCGCGGCGGGATCCACGCGCTCGCCGAGCACGGCCGGCCGGCCGTCCACCTGCACCCGCCCGGCGGTGACCAGCTCGTCGGCGCCCCGGCGCGAGGCCACGCCGGCCGCCGCCAGGACCTTGGAGATCCGCTCGCCGGGCATGCTCAGGCGCCTTCGCCGTCGCCGTCGCCGTCGACGTTGCCGTTGCCACCGCCGTCACCGTCGGCGGGGTCGCTCGGAGCGGGGGCGGCGTCCTCGCCCTCGACGAGCCGGGCGGCGATGTCGAGGTCGAGGGCCGGCAGCTCGTCGAGGGACGTGAGGCCGAAGCGCTCGAGGAACTCGAAGCCCGTGCCGTACAGGAACGGGCGCCCGGGGGCGTCGGAGCGCCCCAGCTCGGTGATCAGCCGCCGGTGGAGCAGGGCGCGGACCGAGTAGTCGGAGTCCACGCCGCGAATCCGCTCGATGGCGGCCCTGGTCACCGGCTGCCGGTAGGCGACGATGGCGAGCGTCTCCAGGGCCGCCGGCGACAGCCGGACCGCGTCCGCGCCCACGTAGCGCGCGATCAGCGCTCCGGCCTCCGGGGCCGTCGCCAGCTCCACCCGGTCTCCGGCCAGCACCAGGCGGATGCCCCGCCCGCCAAGGGAGATCTCGAGGTCGCCCAGCCGCGCGTCCACGGTGGCGCGGTCGACGCCGGCCAGCGCCGCGATCTCGCGCCGCGACAGCGGCTTCACGGCGACGAACAGGAGGGCCTCCAGCTGTGCCTCGGTGAGCTCACCGGCCGGCGGGGCCTCATCCGCGGCCGGGCCAGCGTCGTCCGCGGTGACCTCGTGCGCGGCCGCCTCGAGCGCTCGATCGCCCGCCGGCGCCGCCTCGTCCCCGCTCACGCGAACGACTCCAGCGACTCGTCCAGCGGCGCCGTGTCGTCGAGCGTCGTGTCCACGCCGGCCGACGCGCGCTCTTCGGCGGTCGTGTGCCGGACGACGATCGGGCCCCACGGCTCCGCCTGCTCCACCACGATCTCGCGCCGCTTCATGAGCTCCAGCATGGCGAGGAACGTGACCGCGACCACGACCCGGTCACGGACCCCGCGGAGCAGCTCCTGCAGGACGACGACGGGGGCGTCGCGCAGCGCCGCGCGGATCAGCGCCGCACGCTGCGTGAGCGTGATCGTGCGGCGGATCGTCTCGGGCGGAGGCGGGGGCGGCGGGGCGAGGCGCGCGAGCCCGTCGAGCGCGGCGACCAGCAGGTCCGGCGACAGGGGCTGCGCGGCGGGCGGGCGGGCACCGGCGACCCCGGCCGCGTACGCGGCGGCCGGCTCCCGGTGGAACAGCCCCATTCGCCGCTGCGCCTCGTCCAGCAGGCCCGTGCCCGCATCCCGGAAGGCACGGTAGAGGATGAGCCGGGCCCGCAGCTCCGCCTCCGGGTCCGGGCCCTCGTCCGCGAGCGGCACCGCCCCTTCGACCGGACGCCGAGGCAGCAGGACCCGCGACTTGATCAGGATCAGCTGGCTGGCGACCGCGATGAACGCGGACACGTTGCCCATCCGGTCGCCGTCGAGCGTGGCGAGGGCGTCGAGATACGCATCCGCCAGCGCGCCCAGAGGGACCGTCAGGACGTCCAGCTGGCGGGCCTCGATGAGGGCGAGCAGGAGCGCGAGCGGACCCTCGAACGCGGGCAGCGTGACGCGGGTCGCGGCCTCCGGGCGACGACCCTCGCCGAACGCGATCGCGGGCGATGCGGCGAGGGTCATCAGCTGGCCTCGTCGGCGGCCAGGAAGGCTCGCCCGTACTCCGGGTCGCATGGCTGCGCCTGGTCGCGCACGAGCTCCACCGCCCGGGGCGGCAGGCCGGCCGCCTCCAGCAGCGAGGCGGACGCCTCGGCGTGGTTCCGCAGCCGGTCGATCGCCGGTCCCCAGCCGGGCACGCGCGCGGCCGCCGAGGCCGCCACTGGCCCGAGCGAGGCCGCCCACGGCCCGAGCGAGGCCACCCACGGCCCGAGCCCCTCGGCCAGCGACCAGGCGACCCGCGGCCAGACGCCCGTGTCGCCCTTGGCACAGTCGTGGAGCAGGCCGGCCGCCAGGACGTCCCGGTCCGTGACCCCCGCCCGCCGGAGGTGCGCCACGACGTCCAGCCCGTGGCGCCGGTCCGCGACGTGCATCGCGTCGAACAGCGCGAGCTCGGCGGGGCGCGTCCACGCCGCGACGGCCCGGCGCTCCTCGGGGCTCACGCGAGCGACCAGGTGCGTCCGGAACCGGCGGGCCTTACGCGCCCACCAGGACGTGGGCGATGCCAAAGATCAGGCCCGACAGGGGGCGGCTCAGGAGGAGGACGAACGCCAGCAGGATGAAGATCCCGTACTGGGCCAGGAGCGGCCGCAGCTGCCACGCCTGCTGCGGCGGCAGGAACCGGAACAGGAGCACCGAGCCGTCCAGCGGCGGGATCGGGATGAGATTGAAGATCGCCAACGCCACGTTGAACACGACGAACAGGAACACGCCCTGGTAGACGAGCTCGGGGAGCACTGTCGGCAGGCCGATGATCACCCGGAACACGAAGGCACCGAGCACGGCCATGACCAGGTTCGAGGCCGGACCCGCCAGCGCCACCCACAGCTCGCCGTTCCGGCGGTCGCGCAGGTTGGCCGGGTTCACGGGCGTGGGCTTGGCCCAGCCGAACAGGAAGCCGCCGACGAGCACGGAGATGATCGTCATCATCCCGCCGAACGGGTCGAAATGGACGACCGGGTTGAGGGTCATCCGGCCGAACAGCTTCGCCGTCGCGTCGCCCTGCAGGTACGCCACGGCGGCGTGCGAGAACTCGTGCACCGGGAAGGCGACCAGCAGGAAGATCGCGATCATGATGATGGAGACGGGGGTGATTGACACGCGGGCCTCACGGGGGCGTCATTGGGTCCCGCGTATCCTACCGGTCCGCCGCCCGACGGGCGGCCGCGATCAGAGCCGCCCGAGCAGCTCCCGCTTCTTGGCCTCGAACTCGTCGGGCGTGACGATCCCGCGGTCCCGCAGGTCTCCCAACCGGTCGAGGGCCGCCGTGACCTCGCCGGCGGTCATCGCGGCCGGCGGCATGGCGGCCGGGCCCGCCGGCGCCGGGACGGGCCGGGGAGGCGGTGCCGGGTCGGGAGCCGCCGGCGCCGGGACGGGCCGGGGAGGCGATGCCGGAGCCGCGGTCGCCGACGGCTCGGCCGAGGCGCGGAGCGGCGGCATCGTCGGCCGCGCGAGCTCGATCTCCAGCTCGTGCTTCGCCTCGAGCATCGCCTTCTTGAAGTCCATCGCGTGATGGAGCATCCGAAGCCGTTCGATGCCGGTCTCGGCCGCGGTCAGGACATTGAGGTCGCCGAACCCGAATATCCGCCCGACGACCGACTCCGTGATCTCGAGGTCGTTGATCTTCTCCAGCGAGGAGTCGGTCGCCTTCTTGTTGATCACGCCTTCCGCGTGGATGATCCGGCGGGTCGTGATGATGTACTCCTCGTTCCGGTAGCGCAGGTAGCTCCAGCCGAGCCAGATCAGCCCGCCCAGGAACAGGATCAGCGTGAGCCAGCCCAGGACGTCCCACAGGGCGCCGGTCCCGTTGCCCAGCACGCGGAACAGGAACAGCACGATCGCCACCACGAGGCTCAGGATCGCGAACCGCGCATTGCCCACGAGGATGAACCAGTGCTGGTGCTGCCGGAGCACCACGCGCTCGCCCGAGGCGAGCATGTTGTCCGTGTAGCCCATGGCTGCGATACCTCCCTCACGCGCGCGGGTGGGCGCGGGCGTAGACCTCGCGGATGCGTTCCCCGGTCAGGTGCGTATAGAGCTGCGTGGTGGAGATACTGGCATGTCCGAGCAGCTCCTGGACGACGCGCAGGTCGGCCCCGCCCTCCAGGAGGTGCGTCGCGAACGAGTGGCGCAGCGTGTGGGGTGAGACCCGGTCGCCCAGGCCCGCGGCCTGCGCGCACGCCTTCACGATCGACCAGGCCTGCTGGCGGGCCACCCGCCGTCCGCGCGGCGTGACGAACAGCGGCGTGTCGGGGCCATCGCCCTCCCCTGCCGCGGTCAGCCAGGCCGGTCGCGGCCAGGCCAGGTACCGGGCCAGCCACTCCAGCGCCACGTCCCCCACGGGCACGAGCCGCTCGCGGTCACCCTTGCCGATGACCCGCACGAACCCGCCCTCCATGGACAGGTCCCGCCGGTCCAGCCCGAGTGCCTCCGAGACCCGCAGGCCGGCCGCGTAGAGCAGCTCGAGCAGGGCCCGGTTGCGGAGCGCCACGCCGTCCGCGTCCGTCGGCGTGGCAGTCGGCGTAGCAGTCGGCGTAGCAGTCGGCGTAGCCGTCCGCGCGTCCGTCGCGGGAGGCCGCGCGTCCGTCGCGGGAGGCCGCGCGCCAGCCGCCTCGAGCAGCCGCTCCACCTCCTCCACGGTGAGCGTCTCCGGCAGCAGGCGGGGCTGGCGGGGCAGATCAAGGTGCGCGGCCACGTCCACGGCGATGATCCCGTCGCCGTAGGCGAAGCGGTAGAGGCCGCGAATCGCGGCCGCCCGCCGCCGGAGGCTGGTCGGGGCCAGGCCCGGGTCATGCGGCCGGCCGCGCCTGGCCCGTGCGGCGAGATAGCGCTGCGCGACGTCCGGGCCCGCCGCCCACTCGCGAGCCGCGCCCCGGCTCATCGAGAAGTCGGTGAGGTCGCCCCGGTAGGCGCGGATCGTGGCCTCCGCCACGCCCCGCTCGATGCGCAGGTACGCGAGGTAGTCCTCGATCGCCCGGTCCAGGTCCGGCACGCTCATCCGGCCCGGGCGCTCAGGCCGGCACGTCTGCGGCGCGACCCGCCGACCAGGCCTCGGCACGGTCCAGCAGCTCCCGGGCGGACAGCCGCGCCGGCTCCCCCCCGGCCGGTCCGCCGATCATCTGGGCGAGCTCCGCCTCGCGATCCGCGCGGCCCAGCCGCACGACCTCGGTCACCGTGCGGCCCCCGCGCTCGCGCTTGGCGATCCGGTAGTGAGCGTCCGCGTAGGCGGCGATCTGGGGCAGGTGCGTGACGCACAGGACCTGGTGCGCCCGCGCCAGCGACCACAGGCTTCGCCCCACCGGATCGGCGCTCCGCCCGCCGATCCCCGTGTCCACCTCGTCGAACACGAGCGTGGGCGTCCCGTCCGCCTCCGCGAGCACCTGCTTGACGGCGAGCGCGACCCGCGACAGCTCGCCCCCGGACGCGATCCGCGCCAGCGGCCGGGCCGGCTCGCCGGGATTGGGACGGAACCGGAAGACCACGCTGTCGATGCCGCTGGCGTCGAACGCGACGGCATCGCCGTCCACCTCGACCGCCGCGTCGTCGCGCGCCGCCGGCCGCCGGCCGATCGCGACCTCGAAGGCGTCGGCCGGGAACCCGAGCTCCGCGAGGACCGCCGACACCGCCGCGCCCAGCTGCCCCGCCGTCGAGGAACGGAGCGCCGACAGGGTCGCCGCCGCGCCGGCGACCTCCCGCAGCAGGCGCGCGTCCTCGGCCGCGCGGCGCGCCCGCTCGTCCTCGAGCCCGCGCAGGCGCTCGACCTCCGCCGCCGCCCGCGCGCCGTGGGCGATCACCGCAGCCTCGTCGTCCCCATACCGGCGGATCAGGCGATGGATCTCGCCCAGGCGGTCCTCCAGCCGGACGAGCGTCGCCGGGTCATGGTCCACGGTCTCGGCCATGGCCCGGACCTCGGCCGCCACGTCCTCGATCTCCGCATCCATGCCCGCCAGGCGGTCCGCCAGGGCCGACCATCGCTCGTCCAGCCGGGCCAGGCCGCGCAGCTCGTGCTCCGCCCGGGCGATGCCGTCCCGGGCGCCGCGTCCCTCGGCCAGGAGCATGTCCCGTACGGTCGCGGCCCCGGACGCGATCGTCTCGCCGTGCTGGACGGCGGCCAGCTCCCGGGTGATCCCGGCCGCCTCGCCCGCGGCCAGGCCGGCCGCCGCGATCTCGGTGGCCTCGTGCTCCACCAGGTCCAGCCTCCGGAGCAGCTCGCGCGGGTCCATCGCCAGCTCCGCCAGGGCCGCCCTGTTCGCCCGCCAGCGCTCGACCTCCGCCGCGACACGAGCTCGCGCCGCGCCGTGCCCCCCGAAGGCGTCCAGCAGGTCCCGCTGCCGGTCCTCGTCCAGGAGCCGCTGCTGGTCGTGCTGGCCGTGGATCTCGACCAGCGGTCCGGTCGTCGCCGCCAGCCGCCCGGCGGTCACCGTCTCGTCGTCCAGGCGCGCGGTCGAGCGGCCCGTGACCGAGACCTCGCGCACCGCGATGAGCGGCTCGGGCAGCCGGTCGAACAGCGCCTCCACCCGCGCGCTCTCCGCCCCGTGCCGGACCAGCGTCGTGTCCGCGCGCGCGCCCAGGGTCAGACCCAGCGCGTCGATCACCAGGCTCTTGCCGGCGCCGGTCTCGCCGGTGAGCACGTTGAGCCCGGGCGCAAGCTCCAGTCGCAGGCGGTCGATGAGCGCGAGGTCCGTCACCGCCAGCTCGACGAGGCGGCCGGCGCGGTCCGGCAGGGCGTCCGTCGTCATCGCAGGGCGTCCGTCGTCATCGTAGGGCGTCCGTCGTCATCGTCAGGACGGCAGGAGCTCGACCTTCGTCCGCAGGAGGTCCCAGAACGGGAGCGCCCCCTTCGGCTCGACGAACCGGATCGGCCGGCCGAACGCGCGGACCTCCACGACGTCCCCGACCGCGAGCTCGTGGTCCTCGCGCCCGTCGATGGACACCAGGGCCTCGTGGGCGTCGAGGACCCGACACCGGACGACCTGCATCGGCGACACCACGATCGACCGGATCGCGGACAGGTAGCCGGCGATCGGGGTCACGATCAGGTTGCGGCTCTGCGGGTCGAGGATCGGGCCGCCGGCCGAGAACGAGTAGCCGGTGGAGCCCGTGGGGCTGGCCACGACCAGGCCGTCCGCGACGAACGTGGCGAGATGGGACTCGTCGATCGTCACGTCCAGCCGCACCACCCGGGCGAGCGAGCCGCGGGCGACGACGATGTCGTTGAGCGCCGTGAACGTCGTCGCGGCGGGGCGGCCGGCGGGCAGGATCGCGCCGGTGAGGGCCATCCGCTCGCGGACGGCGTAGTCGCCGGCGACCAGCTTCTGGAGCATCGGCTCCAGCTCGCGGGCCTCCGCCGTGGACAGGAAGCCGACCTTGCCCAGGTTGATGCCCAGGAGCGGGACGTCCACCTGCGCGACCGCCTGCGCGGCACGCAGGAAGGTCCCGTCGCCACCGAGGACGACGAGCACGTCCGTCCCGGGCAGCAGGCGGACCAGCGCCTCCAGGTCACCGGCCGGCGACGCCCATTCCTCCACGCCCCGGACCCGGCACCAGCCGGCCGCGCGCTCGCGGAGCCCGCCGTCGTCCTCGATGGTCGGGTTGTAGGCGAAGCCGATGCGGCCGACGGTCATGTCGCGCCTGCCCACGCCGCGGCCACGGCCTCGTCGATCCGGTCCCCGACCTCTGCGCACGACGGCCCCGCCTGGAGGTGGACGAGGAACTCGCGGTTTCCCTGCGGACCGAGGAGCGGCGACGCGACGACCGCCCGCGTGCCGATCCCCAGCGCCGCCGCCGTCGCGACGGTCTCCCGAAGCACGCGCCTGTGGACCTCGGGGTCGCGCACGACGCCGCCCTTCGCGTCCGCCCGCCCGGCCTCGAACTGCGGCTTCACGAGCGCCACGATCGGGCCCCGCCCATCGCGCAGCACCGAGCGGACGGGGCCCAGGACGAGGCCCAGCGAGATGAATGAGACGTCCACGACCGCGAGGTCCACGGGCTCCGGCAGCGTGTCCGCGGTGAGCGTGCGGGCGTTGACGCGCTCCATGGAGATCACGCGCGGATCCCGGCGCAGCCCATCCGCCAGCTGGCCGTACCCGACGTCGATCGCGTACACGCGCGTCGCCCCGCGCGCGAGCAGCACGTCCGTGAACCCGCCCGTGGACGCGCCGACGTCCGCGCACACGAGGCCCTCTGGGCCGATGCCGAACGCGTCCAGCGCGGCGACCAGCTTGTGCGCGCCGCGGCTGGCCCACTCGCGCCCCGCGGCCACCCGCACCTCCGCGGCCGGGTCCACGAGGGCGCCTGCCTTGAGGTCGTGACGCGCCGCGTCGCCGACCCCGACCTCGACCCTGCCCGCGAGCACCAGCGCCTGCGCCCGGGCGCGCGTCGGCGCGAGCCCAAGCTCCACGAGGAGCTGGTCGAGGCGGATCCGTTTCACGGTGGCGGCGCCCATCCGCCTATCGTGGCACAGCCGGCATCCTCCGGGCTTATCGGCCCGTCATCCGGTCATCCCCCGGCCCGCCGCGTCCGGCTTGCGGCCGGGCGGCGACCGCCGACGGCGTGATCCGCAGCTGCTCGATCGCCTCCCGGACCTGGGCGACGAGGCCGGGCACGTCGAGGCGGACCAGGCGCCGCAGGTCCGTGACGGCGCCGTGGTCCACGAACCGGTCGGCCGGGATCCCGATCAGCCGGACGGGAACGTTGCGATAGGCGGCGTCGGCCAGGCGGGCCTCCTCGAACGCCTCCAGCACGGCCGATCCGAACCCGCCGGTGACGACGCTCTCCTCGAACGTGACCGTGAGCCGCTTGCCGCGCGCCTGGTCGAGGATCAGCTGCCGATCGAGCGGCTTGGCGAACCGGGCGTTGATGACGCCGACGGACCAGCCCTCGCCCTCCAGCACGTCGGCGACCTCCACCGCGCGGGCGACGATCGGCCCGAAGCCGACGAACAGCAGGTCCCCGCCCTCCCGGATCACCTCGCCGCGGCCCACCGGCAGCGGCGACGGATCCCGCTCCTCCACCCCGAACCCCGCGTCGCGCGGGTAGTGGAGCGCGAACGGGTGGTCCTGGGCGAACGCGGTCCGGAGCAGGGCGCGCAGCTCCTGCTCGTCCTTCGGGCTGGCGATCACGAGGTGCGGCAGCGAGCGCTGGGCCGGGATCGTGAACATGCCCTGGTGGCTCGTCCCGTCCTCCCCCACCAGCCCGGCGCGGTCCACCGCCAGCACCACCGGTACGTCGTTCTGGCACACGTCGTGCACGGTCTGGTCGAACGCCCGCTGGAGGAACGTGGAGTACACGGCCACGACGGGTCGCAGCCCGCCGAGGGCGAGGCCCGTCGCCAGCGTGACGGCGTGCTGCTCGGCGATCCCGACGTCGATGAACCGGTCCGGGTAGGCCTGCTGGAAGGTCGCGAGACCGGTGCCGGTCGGCATGCCGGCGGTGATCGCGACGATCCGCCGGTCCGTGGCGCCCAGCGCCACCAGCTCCCTGGAGAAGAACGCGGTGTAGTTGGGCGTCTTCCTCGATCCGCCGGCCTGGGCCTCCGGCGGCTCCGCGGAACCCTCCCCGCCCCTCGCCGGCGACCGCCGGTCCGCCATCACGGATGCGGACGGCGGCGCGCCGTCCTCCGCGACCCGCGACATCGTCACCGAGGCACCACCCGCCGCGGCGGACGCCATGCCGTCCCCGTTGCCCGTGCCCTTCGCCGCACCCGGGCGATCGTGCCGGTCCGTCGTCGGTCCCAGCGCCATGGGCGGCAGCGCCGCGCCGTGGAACGAGACCTGGTCGGTCTCCGCCGGCCGGTAGCCCTTGCCCTTCTGGGTCCGCACGTGGACGATCACCGGCTCGTCCAGCGACAACGCCCGGCGGAACGTCTCCTCGAGCATGCGCAGGTCGTGCCCCGGCATCACGCCGATGTAGGTGATGCCCAGGTCCTCGAACAGCTGGCCCGGCTGCGCGAACGAGACGACCGATTGCCGCAACCGCCGCGACACCTCGAGCAGCCGGGGCCCGACGAACGGGATTCGCTCGGTCACGCTGTCGTAGGCGGTCTTGCCCTGCCGCCAGGCGGACGAGAGCTTGATCTCCGAGAGGTACTTGGACAGCGCGCCGACCGACGGGCTGATGGACATCTCGTTGTCGTTGAGCACGATCAGCAGCTGCGTCTGCCGGTGGCCGATGTCGTTGAGCGCCTCGAGCGAGAGCCCCGACAGCAGCGCCGCGTCGCCGACGACGACGGCGATCCGCTCCATCGAACGGCGCAGGTCGCGAGCGGTCGCGAGGCCCTGGGCGATGGACAGGCCCGTCCCTGCGTGCCCGCCGTCGAACACGTCGTGCGGCGATTCGCTGCGCCGCGGGAACCCGCCCACCCCGTCGATCTGGCGCAGCGTGTGGAACCGTGGCAGGCGCCCCGTCAGCAGCTTGTGCGCATAGGCCTGGTGCCCGGTGTCCCACACGATCCGGTCGCGGGGCGACTCCAGCAGGCGATGGAGCGCGATCGTGATCTCGACCACGCCCAGCGACGAGCCGAGGTGCCCGCCCGTCACCGCGACGGTGCGGATGATCGTCTCCCGGATCTCGGCTGCGAGCTGTTCCAGCTCCGGATACGACAGGCCGCGAAGGTCCGCGGGGCCCTGGAGGCGATCGAGGATCGGCACGTGAACGGCGGCTCCTGCGGTTATTTGTTATCGGATGGTAGCACGATCACGGGACGGTCCCCGGCTCGTCGACGGCGTCCCCGGACTCGAGGTCCACGACCGCGAGACCGCCGTCCGGCCGGGCCATCAGCTGCTGCACCCGCAGCTCCGCCTCCGCCAGCAGCCGCTCGCAGCGCCGCTGCAGCGCGACCGCCCGCTCGTACAGCGTGATCGTCGCCTCCAGCGACTGGCCGCCGGATTCGAGCGCGGCGACCACGCGCTGGAGCTCCGCGAACGCATCGTCGTAGGCGAGCTCGTCGACGGCGGCAGCGGCGTCAGGGGCAGCGGCGGCGGCGCCGGCGGCGGCGTCGGGTCCGGTCGCGTCCGTCACGGGTGGTCCTCCTGGGTGGGTTCGGCGCCGTCCGGCGGGGGCGCCGCCCCGGCGGTGGCGATCCGGTCGATCCGGCCGGCGACGATGATACCGACCACGACCCCGATCACCGCCACGAGGCCGACGATACCGATGAAGACGACCAGCTCGGTCACCGCGTTGCGGCGTCCTGGCCCCGGGCCGGTTCGGGACCGTCACTGGTCGCGGACAACGTGCCGCGCGACAGGGCGATCGCCAGCGGCGTCCCGGCCGCCGCGTCCGCGGGATCGCGGATGATCGAGCCGTCCGCGGCGCGGCGAACGATGGCGTAGCCACGATCCAGCGTAGCCTGCGGGCCGAGGGCCGCCAGCGACGCCGCCGCGGCCGCGAGCCCCGCGGACACCGCCGCCAGGCGCACCGCGACCACGCGCGGCGCGCGGACCGCGAGACCATCGAGCCGCCTCGCGTCCGCGTCGAGCCGTGACGGCAGCACCGGCGCGAGCCGTGCCGCGAGCCGCTCCTGCCCTCTCGCCGCGTCGGCCAGGCGGCCGTCCACCACGCGGGCCGCCCGATCCAGCAGCAGCCCGACCCGCTCCCTCGACACCGCGAGCTGGGCCCGGGGCTCCAGCCGGGCGAGGGCCCGGCGCTCGGCCTCCACGTCCCGGGCGGCCGTCGTGACTCGCCGTCCGGCCGCCGTCTCTGCCCGACGCCCGATCGTCCGGATCGCCCCGATCGCCTCGACCCGGTCCGGCACCACCAGCTCCGCGGCCGCGGACGGGGTCGGCGCCCGCACGTCGGCGGCGAAGTCCGCGAGCGTCACGTCGACCTCGTGTCCCACGCCGCACACGAGCGGCACCGGGTGCGCGGCGACGGCCCGCACCACCCGCTCGTCGTTGAACGACCACAGGTCCTCCAGCGACCCGCCGCCCCGGGCCAGGATCGTCACCGCCGGCGCCTCGTCCGGCCGCCCCGCGGCCGCCGACTCATCGACCCATCGCTCCAGGCGCCGCAACGCCCCCACGATGCTTGCCGGCGCCCCCTCCCCCTGGACCCGGCACGCGACGAGCACCACGCGGGCAAGGGGCCAGCGGCGGGCCAGCACGTTGCACACGTCGTGCCAGACGGCGCCGGTGGGCGAGGTGACGACGGCGATCACGCGCGGCCGCACGGGCAGCGGCCGCTTCCGGGCGGCGTCGAACAGGCCTTCCGCCGCGAGGCTCGCCTTCAGCTGCTCGAAGCGGACCGCCAGGTCGCCGAACCCGGACGGCTGGAGCGCGTCCACGTAGAGCTGCAGCGCGCCCTGTGGCTCGAACAGGTCCATCCGCCCGTGGGCGACGACCTGGAGACCCGTCTGGGGCTGGAACGCCGACCGGGCGCGGTCGTCGCGGAACCAGACGCACTGGAGCTGCGCGCGGGCGTCCTTGAGCGTGAAGTACGCGTGGCCGGCCGTGGACACGGTGACCCGCCCGACCTCCCCCTCGACCCACACGTCGCGCAGGCCCTCGTCCGAGCGCACGCGCTCGCGCAGGGCGCGGCTGACCTCGGAGACCGTGCGGACGCGGAGGCCGAACGTGCCGCCGGGCACGGCCGGGCGACGCGGGGGTGCCGCGTCGGGGTCATCTGGGAGCGTGTCCCAGGACGGCAGCGACCGCTCGGGCGGATCCGGGTTGCGGCTCAGCGGGACCTCCTCGGCGCGCCCGGCAGCCGGCGGCGCGGCGGCTCAGAGCCGGGTCTGGTACTCGCCCGTGCGGGTGTCGATCCGGAGGGTGTCGCCGGCGTTCACGAACAGCGGCACGGTCACGACCAGGCCGGTCTCCATGGTGGCGTTCTTGCGGGCGCCCTGCGCGGTGTCGCCGGCGAAGCCCGGCTCCGTCTCCGCCACCACGAGATCCACGGTCACCGGCAGCTCCACCCCAAGGGTCTCGCCCTGGTAGGACGTCCGGTCCACGGTCATCCCCTCCTTGAGGAAGCCGATCGCGTCGTCGAGCGTCTCGGCCCGCAGGCTGAACTGCTCGTAGGACTCGGTCTCCATGAAATGGAGGTCGTCGCCGTCCCGGTAGAGGTACTGCACCGGGCGTCGGTCGATCTGGGCCCGCGGCCAGCGTTCGCCGGACTGGAACGACTTCTCGACGGTGCTGCCCTTCTTGACGTTGCGCAGCTTGATCCGGACCTGGGCCGAGCCGCGGCCCATCTTGATGTGGTGGTAGTCGAGGATCTGCCAGAGGTCGCCGTCGAGCTCGATGACGACGCCCTTGCGCAGCTCACCGGTGCTGATCATGTCGGGCTGGTGCTCCAAGGTGGCGCGCCACGGGATCGCGAGTGGCAGGCGAACTCCCGGCGCCGAACGCTATGGGTGTCGGCCCCGATCGTACCAGAGCCGCCACAGCGCTCCGGATCTGCCGCCCACCGTCGCCGCCCCACCGCCGCCGCGGCCCTCGGCCTACGCGGGCAGCGCGATCACCTCCCGGGGGAACCGCGTCAGCCGCTCCACGAGGCCGCGGGCGACGTCGAGGTGGACGAGGTCCTCGATCCGGATCCCCGTCTCGCCCGGGAGGTAGACGCCGGGTTCCACGGAGAACACGGTCGGGCTGGGCAGCGGGTCGTCCGTCCCGACCCGCGACAGCCGCGGCTCCTCGTGGGTCGCCAGGCCGATCCCGTGGCCCACGCCGTGCCCGAAGTGCGCACCGTGACCGGCGGCGACGATGACTCCGCGGGCCGCGGCGTCCGCGGCCGCGCCCGAGATCACGCGTTCCGCGCCGTCGCGCGCCCGCCCCGCGGAGCTCGTGATCGCGTCGATCGACGCCTGCTGGGCCCGGGCGACCAGCGCGTACAGCTCCAGGTCCCGGCTCGCGGGCTCACCCACGAACAGCGTGCGCGTCATGTCGCTGCGGTAGCCCTCGACCTGGGCTCCGAAGTCGAACAGCAGGACGGCACCCGCCAGCACCGGGCGCTCGCCGGGCGAACCGTGCGGCAGGGCCGCCTCGGGGCCGGCGAGGCAGGCGACGTCGAACGCGAGGGCCTCGGCCCCGCCGGTCCGGACCAGCCACTCCAGGCGGAGCACGAGATCATGCTCCGTGACGCCCGGGCGAATCTCCGGCAGCAGCGCCGCCAGCGCACGGTCCCCCACGGCGCAGGCGGCCGCGATCCGCTCGATCTCGTCGCCCGTCTTCACGGCCCGCAACGCCTCGAGCCAGCCGTCGACGGGCACCAGCTCCACGCCCGGGGCCGCCTCGGCCAGCCGCTCCCACAGCGCGTGCGACACGGCAGCGGCCTCCACCGCCACCCGGTGCGCCGCGAGGCGTTGGACGAGCCCCGGCCACGCCGCCGCCAGGTCGTAGCCGATCTCGTCCACCGTCGCGTCGGGGGCCTCGCGGCCCGCCTGCACCGTGTACCGCGAGTCGGTGACGACGATGACCTCCTCCCTGCTCGCGAGGAACTGGCCCGAATGGCCGGCGACCTTGTCCTCGCCGTCCGCGAGCGTGAACCCGGTCAGCCAGCGCATGTGCTCCGGCCTCACGCCGAAGTAGGCGTCCACCCCCTCCACGGCCATCCGCTGCCGGAGCGCCGCGAGCCGCGCCGGGCGGTGCTCGCGGTCCGCCTCCCGCCATCGAAGCCTCGCCGCCGCGTCGGGCGGTGGCGCGAAGTCGGCGGGGACCGGCCACGCGCCGAGCCCGTTGCCGGCCACGCTCAGTACCCGTACTTCTTGAGCTTCGCCCGGTGCTCGGCGAGCGTCTTGCTGAAGTCGTGGGCTCCGTTGCCGTTGGGGATCGCGACGAAGTACGTGTAGCCGGTCGCCGTGTCCGGGTTCAGCGCCGCCTCGAGCGAGGCGATCGTCGGTGTGACGATCGGGCCCGGCGGCAGGCCCCGGACCTTGTACGTGTTGTATCCGGCGAGCGAATCCGGCAGCGGCTGGTCCGCGAGGGAGCCGTCCGGGACCGTCCAGAACACGTAGTCGACCCAGCCGGGGCCGTAGGCGCCGAGCTTCACGGTGTCCGCCGCGTAGATGACCGTCGGGTCCGCCTGGAGGAGGCCGTGCTTCACGCTGGGCTTGCGGTCGATCCGGTTCTGGTAGACCCCGGCGATCAGCGGCCGCTCGTCATCGAGGACCGCCTCCTTGTCGACGATCGAGGCGAGGGCCAGCACCTGGTAGAAGGTCAGCCCCCGCTTGGCGGGCACGTTCAGCAGGTCCCCCACCCGATCGTGGAACGCGGTGAGCATCATCCGGACCAGGTCCTCGGCGGTCGTCGGGGCCGCGGCGTCGATCCGCAGCGTGTACGTGGCCGGGTACAGGAACCCCTCGAGCGACGCGCCCTTGGGATGGACGTTCTCGTCGATGAGCCACGGAAAGTCGGCGAGCAGCGCGTCGGTGGGCTTCATCGCCAGGTCGTAGAACGCCTTCGGGTCCACCTTCGACTCCGGCAGCAGGGTCATCAGCTTGGCCGTCATCTGCTCGATCCGCAGCCCCTCACGGAAGGTCACGGTCATCGTCCGCGTCACGATCCGGTTGTTGACGAGCCCGTCGACGACCTGCGCGGGGGTCAGGTTGCGCGCCAGGTTGAACGGCCCGGCCGCAAGGTTGGCCGCGAGACCATCGATCCGCGCCTGGAACAGGAACGCGCGCTCGCTGGTGATGATCCTGTCGGCGAGCAGCCGCGGGGCGAGCGTCGCGGGCGTGTCGCCGGCGTTCACCGTGAACTCCACGGGCGCCGGGTCGGAGCCGGCCGGGGTCGTGAGGGCGGCGCCGATGTCCTCGCGGACGAGGTCCGCCACGAAGCCGATGTGCAGGGCCGTCGAGTTGTTCTCCGCCATGGCCACCACGACGACGCGGGCGATCGGCCGCGCGACGGTCGCCATGGTCACGAGGACGATGGCCGCCATCAGCACGAGGAACGCGAGGAACCGGACGATGCCCCAGCGGCCCGTGCCGCCGTTGCCGTAGCGCTCGTACCGGCGCTGGTCACCTGGGCCGCGACCGTAGCGCCCGCTGCGAGCGTACGGGTTGGGCTCGCGGGGCGGCGTCGATCCGGGCGTGGCCTGGGACTCGCGGGGACTGCGCCCGCCTCTGACGCTCATCGATCCTCCTGGCGGTCGGTGGTCGGGGTTCGGCGGGCGTCCAGCTCGTCCTGGAGGATGACCGCGGCGGCCTCGCGGTCGATGCGCGCCCGGAAGGCGTTCCGCTGCGTGCGCGACGGCGGCCCGCCGGAGCGGCCGTGCGGCATGCGGCCGAGCCTGCGCTCGGCCTCGAACGAGGACAGGCGCTCGTCGCGCATCGTGACCGGGAGGCCGAGGCGCTGTCCGACGATCGCGGCCCATTCGCGGGCGGCGACGGCCATCGGTCCCTCGATGCCGCTCGCCTCGATCGGCAGGCCGACGACGAGCTCCGTGGCCCCCTGCTCCCGGCAGATGCGCCCGAGCGCGGCGACATCACCGTCCAGCGAGGCGGAGCGGGCGACCGTCGCGAGCGCGCGGGCGATGTCGATCCCCGCGTCCGCGATGGCGAGACCGATCCGCCGCTGCCCGAGGTCGACGCCCAGGATCCGGCTCACGGGGCGGGGGCCGACGGCAGGGCCGACGCCGGGGGCGACGATGGTGCGGCCGACGCGGTCGGCGCGGCGGACGGGCTGGCGTCCGCGGGCGATGACGCCCCGGGCGACGGCGCGGCGGACGGGGTGGCGTCCGCCGGGGTGGCGATGGTGAGTGTCACGCGCTGGTCGAGGCCCGGCACGCTGGACACCCAGTCGGGCCACAACGCCAGGTTGACGTCGCCGTAGGGCGCCAGCAGCTTCCGCGCATCCTCGGAGCCGAGGCCCAGGACCTGGCGCTTGAGCGCGGCGGCGTCCAGCACCCGGACCCGCTTCGCGGAGCCTTCGGCGTGGAACGTCACGACGCCGCCGACCACCGTGCCCTTGCCCACGGTCACCGAGATCGAGCCGTCCAGGAGCCGGTAGCCGCTGCCGATGGAGGCCTGCAGCCGAGCCTCGGCGATGCCCCTGACCGGTGTCGCGTCGACCGCGAGGACGGCGCCGGTCGCCGTCATCCCCAGGGTGAACGATGCCACCTCCTGGCCCACGAGCGTCGCCGGGTCCACGCTCGGCACCGGGTCGCCCAGCGTGGCCGTGTCGGGGAACAGGGTCGAGCCCTCCGGGGTGGTGCCGGGGTCCTCGAGCGCGGTCGCGAACTTCGCCTCGAGGTCCTTGCGCAGCTGGACCACGGCCGCGTCCACGTCCTTCTGGGCGACTTTCGGGAACTCGTCACGCTTCCCACCGGTGGTGGCGGCGGGGTTCGTCACGCTGACCACGATGCGGTTGTACCGGGCAGGCATGACGCGGATGGCGCCAGCGGCGACGTTGCCGCTGGGCCCCGAGTCGACCGCGGTGATCGCCACGTCGCTCGTCTGGCACGTGTACTGGCCGCGGGTGCCCGTCGGCGGCGCGACGGGCAGGAACACCGCCTCATCGGTCGTGAAGCCGATCCCCGTCGCGGTCTTCACGATCGTGCCGCGCGGGATCGTATAGGCGAGGGTCGGGTCGCAGTTCGTCCACCGGACGCCACCGGTGGCGTTCGCCGCCACCACCCGCTTGCCGGTGGCCGGGAACTCCCCCGACGACTCGACCGGGATCGACAGGGTCTGCGCGGGGATCACGGCGCTGTCGGTGTCCACGGCCGTGGCGGCCGGGTCCGCGCGGACGGTCAGCGAGATCGGGGCGATGGTCTCGATGCGGGGGGTGACCGTGATCTCGGCCGATGGCAGGAGCGTGAAGCCCGCCACGCCGGCGGCGAGGACGGCGAGGGCGAGGATGGCGATGCCGACCAGCGGCCCCGCGCCGATCCGGCGGCGGCGTGGCGCCTGGGCGACGCCCAGGTCCCCGCGCGGCGCGCCGAGCGACGCATCCTCGCTCCCGGGCGGCCGGCCGGAGTCCGCGGCGCGGGAGGCCGGGCCCGGTGACGCGTCGGACGCCCTGCGGGTCCTCGCCCCGGCGGGTCCGGCCGCGGCACCGGTGGCGCCCGCGGTGCCGGTGACGCCCTCGACTCCGGCGGCCCCGGCGACCACGGCGACCACAGCGGGTTCGGCGCCGGCCGGCGGCCCGCCGTCGTCCGTCGGATGGTCGAGGGCGTCCTCGTACTCCCCGACCGAGGCGAACACCGGCAGGCCGGCCGAGGCCGCGAGCGCCCGGGCGGACGCATCGGGTGCGATGACGTCCAGCCGCCGCCCGTTGACCAGCGCCTCCCGCGCCAGCATCCGGAAGTTGATCCGCGAGGTCGCCAGGCGCGAGCCGAACGGGAGGACCAGCGCGACGCGCGATTCCTCGGCGCCCCGGATCCGGGTCGCCGCCGAGGTGATCTCGTCCTCGACGTCCAGGTAGACGATCGTCGCCATGCCGGGGGAGCCTACCCCGCCTAGACCTTCATCGCCCGGAGCACGCGCCGGAGCGCGGCATCGAGCGGGTCCTCGGAGGTGTGGAGCTCGATCGCCTGCCAGGCGAGGCCCAGCGGCGTCACGTCCTGCTGGTCCACGAGCAGCTTGGTCTCGTCGGTGATCGTCTCGATCATGGCGGGGGACATGATCGAGACCTCGGGCGCCCGGGCGAACGGAAGCTGCTTCCAGAACCGCTCCGCGAGGAGCGCCTCGCGGATCTCCGGCAGCATCGATCCGCCGCCGCACAGGTGGATCCGCGACGGCAGCATCTCGCCGGCGGCGAGCTCCTCCAGGACCAGCTCCACGCCGGCCGCCCAGACGGCCACGTCGTCGCCCACGATCTGCGCCACGGCGGCCCGCTCGGGGATGTCCAGGCCGCGCGCGTAGTCCACCTTGAGCGACTCGGCGCGCGGGAACGGGAGGTCGATCCGGTCCGCGATCGACTTCGTGAACGCCCGCCCGCCGAGCGCGAACATCCGCGTGCCCTCGATGCCGCCCTGCCGGACCAGCGCGATGTCCGTGGTCCCGCCCCCGACGTCGATGAACAGGGCGCCCGCCTGGCGGACCTGCTCCGCGCCCAGGACCCGGGACACCGCGTACGGCTCGGCGACGACCTCGAGCAGCTCGAGGTCGAGCTGGCTGGCCACCGACTGGAGCGCGCCCAGGTGCACCAGGGGCGCGAACGCGTTGAAGATGCCGATCTTCACGTGGCGGCCCTGGAACCCGACGGGGTTCGTCAGCCCGTAGCCGTCGATCGAGGCGCCGACGATCGCGCTGTGGACCAGGCGGACGTCCACGTGCGGCAGGCCCGTCTCCCAGGTGATGGACCGCTCCGCCTCGTGGATGGCCTGGCGCTGGACGCTGTCGATGAGCTTGACGAGCTCGGCCTCGGTCACCGGCTGCTCCGGCTTCCTGCGCTCCTGGGTCAGCGTCGTCGTGAAGCCCTTGACCAGCTCGCCGGCGATGCCGATCACGACCTGGGTCGGTCGGAAGCCGGCCATCTCCTCGGCTTCCTGGAGCGCGACCGAGCAGTTGTCCACGACCGCGGCGATGTCCGCGACCATGCCCGACTGCATGTGCGAGAGCCCCTGTCGCTTGCGCCCCACGCCGCGGACCACGCCGTGACCCGCTTCGTCGATCTCGAACACGAGCGCCTTGGCGAACTCCGTGCCGACGTCGAGGGCGGTGCAGGCCGCGAGCGACGGCCCCTCGTCGCGGTTCCAGATGCGGCGCAGGAACGCCATCTATGCCGCCATGCCCGCGAGGCCGGCGGGCGGCGTCACGCGGCGCCGGCGCGCGAGGCCGCCGCGGCGCGCACGGCCGCGATCGACTCGAGGAGCCCCTCCCTGCGCGAACCCTTGCCCTGGGCCATCTGCGGCCGTCCTCCTCCCCGTCCGTCGATCGCGGTCACCGCGCCCTGGACGAGCGGGCCGGCCGCGATGCCACGGGCGACGAGGTCTTCGCTCACGGTGACGAACAGTTGCGGCTCGTCGGCGTCCAGGCCGAGCGCGATGACACCGCTCGGCAGCGCGCCCCGGATGTCCTTCGCGAACCCCTTGAGCGCCTCGATGGAGTCGAGGTCCCCGCTCCAGCCGACGAACCGGACGCCGGGCGCGATCTCCTCCGCGCCGGCCGCAAGGTCACCGGGCCGCGGGCGCCCGCCCGCGGCCGCGCCCGCCTTGAGGCGGCGCTTCGTGTCGTGGAGCTCGGCCTGGAGCGCCGCGATCCGCTCCTCCAACGCTTCCGGGCCGCGCGCGCCGACGGCGGCGGCGGCACGCTCCAGCACGGCGAACCGCTGCTCCATGAGCCGGTCCGCGGCGGTACCGGTGACGGCCTCGATGCGGCGAACGCCGGAGCCGATGCTCCGCTCGCCCGTGATCACGAAGTTACCGACCTGGCCGGACGCCCGGCAGTGCGTGCCGCCGCACAGCTCGTGGCTGAACCCCTCGACCCGGACCGTGCGCACCCGGTCGCCGTACTTCTCGTCGAAGAACGCGTCCGCGCCGGCGCCCTGTGCCTCGGCCATCGTCATCCACTCGACCGAGATCGGGCGGTCCTCGCGGATGATGCGCCGGACCACGCCTTCGATCTCGCGCCTCTCGTCCTCGGTCAGGCCCCGATCGAACGGGAAGTCGAACCGCAGGTAGTCCGGGTGGACCAGCGAGCCCGCCTGGCGCGCACGCTCCCCGACGACGTTGCGCAGCGCCCGGTGGAGCAGGTGCGTGGCCGTGTGGTTGCGCATGATGTCGGCGCGCCGCTCCGCCTCCACCTCCGCGCGCAGGGTGTCACCGACGCTGACCGTGCCGTGGAGCGTCCCGCGGTGGACGGTCAGGCCGGCCGTCTGCGTCCCCGCCACCCGCTGCACGTCCTCGACGTGGAACAGGAGCGAGCCATCGGCCGCCCGGAGGACGCCGATGTCGGCCACCTGCCCGCCGCTCTCCGCGTAGAACGGGGTGCGGTCGAGGATGATCTCCGCCCGGGCGGCCGCCTCGGTGCGCAGCTCGACCTCAGGGACCGCCTCGAGCGTCTCGTATTCGATGCCGTCGCGCAGGATCGCCACCACGCGGCCCTCGGCGCTGGTCGTCTCGTAGCCCAGGAACCCGGTCGGCGCGGTGCGGCCCAGGATCTCCGCGTAGCGCGAGGCGGCGATCGCCGCCTGGGCGAGGCCCGTCTTCGTGTGCGCGCGGCTGCGGTCGCGCTGCTCGGCGAGCGAGTCCTCGAAGCCGGCGAGATCCGTGCGCACGCCGTACTCGGCCGCCAGCTCCACCGTGAGGTCGATCGGGAAGCCGTACGTGTCGTGGAGCCGGAAGGCGATGTCGCCGTCGAGCACCGGCGAATCGGCCGGGAGCGTGTCCGCCTGGCGTCCGATCACCCGCTCCGCCGACGTCAGCGGGATGAGCGCCTCCTCCAGCTGGCCCATGCCGGCCTCGAGCGTGCGGTTGAACTGGCGCTCCTCGCGCGCGATGACGGCGAGGATCTCGTCCCGCCGGGCGGCCAGGTGCGGGTACGCGTCCGACATCGTGTCGACGACCACCGAGGCCGTCTCGCCCAGGAACGGCTCCCGGCGGCCCAGCAGCCGGCCGTGGCGGACGGCCCGGCGCAGGATCCTGCGCAGGACGTAGCCGCGGCCCTCGTTGGAGGGCAGCACCCCGTCCGCGACCAGGAACGTGATCGCGCGCGTGTGGTCCGCGATGACCTGGTAGCTGAAGCGCTCCTGCTCGAATCCCTCCGGGTCGTGGCCCAGCAGCTCCCGCATCCGGGCGTGGATCGGCGCGAACAGGTCCGTGTCGTAGTTGGACGACACGCCCTGGACCACGCTCGCGATCCGCTCGAGGCCCATCCCGGTGTCCACGCCCGGCGCCGGCAACGGCGTCAGCGACCGGTCCGCGTGGAGCTCGAACTCCATGAACACGAGGTTCCAGATCTCGAGCCACCGAGGGCAGTGCTCGGAATGGTCCGGCACGCACTCCGGGCCCTCGGACAGGTGGGCGCCACGGTCGTAGTGCAGCTCCGAGCACGGTCCGCACGGCCCGACGTCCGCCATGCGCCACCAGTTCTTCTCGTCGCCGGCCGGGAAGTCGCCCCAGCGCACCAGGCGCTCCGGCGGCAGCCCGATCTCGTCCTTCCAGACGGCGTGCGCCACGTCGTCGGTCGT
>CAVPEU010000001.1:0-16704 GCA_963703575.1 uncultured Chloroflexia bacterium | reverse complement strand
TTGTCGTACCTGGTTCGGTTGCGTATTGCTCACGGCGATGGCGATCGCGAGATCGAACGGCTGCAGCATCTCGCGGATGTCCCGCCACCGGGTGCCCAGCTGCACCCCGGCCCAGACGAGGGCGATGGACCACGGCACCGCGCCGGCCGTCGAGTAGGCGATGAACTTCGGGAGTGGCATCCGGGTCACGCCGGCCGGGAACGAGATGAACGTGCGCACGATCGGCAGCAGGCGGCCGAAGAACACGGTCGCCGCGCCGTACCTGGTGAAGAACCGGTCCGCGGCCTCGATCTCGTGGGGGCGAATCAGCAGGTACCGGCCGTATCGCTCCAGGAACGGGCGTCCGCCGTAGGCGCCGATGGCATAGGCGATGAGGGACCCGGCGGTGTTCCCGATCGTGGCCACGACCACGACGATCCAGAAGCTCCACGCGGCGTTCGTGAGCGGCTCGACCGCCGTCGGGCTCGAGACCTGGAACCCCGCGAACGGCAGGATGAGCTCGGAGGGCAGCGGGATCATCGCCGACTCGATCGCCATCGCGATCATCACGCCGACGTACCCCACGGCCGCGTAGAGGGTCTCGAGGAACGGCAGCACGATCTGGTCGATGAACGCGAGCACGAGGGGCGGGGCTCCTTGTCCGGCGAGCGTCGGGACCCGGCGGCCCGTGGGGATGGGGGTCCGCCGAACCGGGGGACGCGGAGCCGAGGATAGCCGACTATCCTCAGTCCGGTGACCGACGCCCATTTCGTTCCCGATCGAACCCCGGTCAGCCGGCCCCGCGACCTGGTCGTGCTCACCGGCGCGGACCTGTCCATCGTGGACGTCGAGGCGGTTGCGCGCCACGGCGCCCGGGTCGCGCTGGACGTCCATGCGCGCGGGCGGATGGCCGAGGCACGCGCGGTCATCGAGACGCTCGTCGCGCGCGGCGAGGTGGTCTACGGCGTCACGACCGGGTTCGGTGACCTCGCCACCACGTTCATCCCGCCCGCCGACGTCGCCGCGCTCCAGGAGAACCTGCTCGCCTCGCACGCCGCCGGCGTGGGCCGCCCGTTCCCGCGCGAGGTCGTGCGCGCCATGCTCCTGCTGCGCGCCAACACGCTGGCCCTGGGGCATTCGGGGTGCCGGCCGCTGCTGGTGGACCGGATCTGCGCGTTCCTGGAGCTGGGGATCCACCCGGTCGTGCCAGAGCAGGGAAGCGTCGGGGCGTCCGGCGACCTGGCACCGCTCGCGCACCTGGCCCTGCCGCTGATCGGTCGCGGCCAGGTGGAGCTCGACGGCCGGGTGATGCCGGCGCTGGTTGCGCTGCACGAGGTGGGGCTGGAGCCGCTCACGCTGGAGCCGAAGGAGGGCCTCGCGCTGCTCAACGGCACCCAGCTGATGAGCGCGCTCGGGGCGCTGCTGCTCGCGGACGCGGATCGCCTGGTGCGCACCGCGTCGGTGGCGGCGGCCATGTCCGTGGAGGCGCTGCTGGGCACGGAGGTCGCCTACGCGGCGCCCTACCAGCTGGCCCGCCCGCACCCCGGCCAGGTCCGGGTGGCCGCCGAGCTGCGCCACCTGCTCCGCGGGTCAGGGCTCCAGCAGGGGCACCACGGTTCGGCCCACAAGGTCCAGGACCCGTATTCGCTGCGCTGCGTGCCCCAGGTCCACGGCGCGATCCGCGACGCGCTCGACTACCTGGGCCGGGTGCTGGACGTGGAGCTCAACTCCGCGACGGACAATCCGCTCGTCTTCCCGGCCGGCGGTGAGGTCCCCGCCGACGCGCTGGCGACCGGGGGCGGGCTCGTGATCTCGGGGGGCAACTTCCACGGCGAGCCGGTCGCGCTCGCGCTCGACTTCGCCAAGCTGGCGTTGTCGGAGCTGGGGGCGATCTCCGAGCGACGCACGGCGCTGCTGCTCGACCCGCGACTGAACGGCGGGCTGCCCGCCTTCCTGTCGCCCGATCCCGGCCGGAACAGCGGGCTGATGATCGTCCAGTACACGGCGGCGGCCCTCGCCTCCGAGAACAAGGTGCTGGTGCATCCCTCCTCGGCCGACTCGATCCCGACGTCCGCGAACCAGGAGGACCACGTGTCGATGGGGGCCGCGGCGGCCCGGCATGCGCGCACGGTGCTGGGGCACGTCGAACAGATCCTGGCGATCGAGCTGCTGTGCGCGGCGCAGGCGCTGGACCTGCGCCTGCGCGCGCTCGCGTCGGGGGGCGCGGCGCCCGCGCCGGGCGCGGGCGTGGCCGAGGCCCTGCGCCGGGTCCGGGAGTGTGTCGCCCCCCTGGTCGAGGACCGGGAACCGGGGCCGGACCTCGCGGCCGCGCTGGCGCTGGTGCACGACGGAGCCCTGGCCGACCTGGTCGAACCCGGCTGAGCGGCGGGGCGGCCGCACCCGGTTCCCCGGCCCCCCGGCCCGCACCCGGCCCGCACCCGACACCCCGGCCCGCACCCGACACCCCGGCCCGCACCCGGCACCCCGGCCCGCACCCGGGCCGCACCCGGGCCCCCGGGCCGCACCCGCACCCGGGCCGCACCCGGTTCATGACGGATGCCCACCCAACGGGCGGTCGCCACCGCCGGAGGCACCCGGGCCGCCTCGGATCAGACTCTTGCCTGCCAGTTGCCCACCCCGGTGGTCGTTATCCGCCTTTCGCGCCGTCTCGGCCAGCGGTGCGGGCCTCCGAGGGCCGACTCGATCGGCGAGCGCCCTCATGACGGGCATCTGGCAGCCGCGGGCAACGCCGCCGCGGGCAACGCCGCCGCGGGCAACGCCGCCGCGGGCAACGCCGGCGCGGGCAACGCCGCCGCGGGCAACGCCGCCGCGGGCAACGCCGGCGCGGGCAACGCCGCCGCGGGCAACGCCGGCGCGGGCAACGCCGCCGCGGGCAACGGCCGGCCCGGGCGTGCGGCTCACGGGCCCAACGGCCGGCCCGGGCGGGCGGCGCATGCGGCGTAGACTCGCCCCCATGGCCATCCGCATCGTGGACGTCACGGACGACGCGACGTTCGCGCTCCTCCCGCCGTGCGCGGACCCGGGCTTCGACCACCGCTCCTGCGACTACTGGGAGGACGCCGACCGGGGCTCGAAGGCCGCCCGCGCCGCGTGGCTGACCGCGTCGCCTCCGCCGGCGAGCGCGCCCGCGCGGCCGCGCAACCCGTTCGCGCTCGACGACGCCGCCGACGAGCCGGCGGTCAACCCGTTCGCGCCGGCGAGGAAGACGGGCTTCAACCCGTTCCTCGTCGAGGACGACGATCCGGTGGACAACCCGTTCGCGCCCCAGCCGCGCGCCCGTCCCGCCGTCGCGGCCGACGCCCTGCCGAAGCTCCGCCTGCTGGCACGCGGGCTCGCGATCTTCGGGAGCTACGCCAAGGTGCTCCTGGACGACGAGCAGCCCGCCGCGTACGCGCAGTTCGGGCCCCTGTCCGCGTATCCGCGGGCGCTGCGGACTCGCCAGCTGTACCCGCGCCTGCCGGACTCGCCGCCCCCCGCCGTCATCACCTGCATCGCGACGACGGGCGCGGCCAGGGATCGCGGCCTGGCGGCGATGCTGGTCGAGGCCGTGTGCGACGACCTGGCCGGCCGCGGGTTCGCGGTCGTGGAGACGTACCCGGCGGTCGGCGCGCGCGAGAACGCGACGAGCGCGGCCCAACCCGCGTTCTGGGAGCGGCTCGGGTTCGCGGTCGCGGCCGCCGATGAGCGGTTCCCCGTCCTGCGCCGGGAGCTTGGGTGAGGCCCGGTCGGACGGGTGGGGGTGCCGTGTGGGCGGCGGTCATCCTGGTGCTCGGGGTGACGGGGTGCGGCGGGCAGGCCGGTCCCGGCCCGCTGTCGACCGCGCCGGTTCCGTCGCCGGTCGCGTCGCCCGTTCCGTCGCCGGTCGCCGGCGCATCGCCCTCCGTCCCCGCGGCCCTGGCGTCCGGTGCTGCCGTGGCCCTGGACGGAACGCTGCTCGGGATCCTGCCCGCGGACATCGACGGCATCCCCGTCCAGCCGGAGCCGGCAGCCTTCGCCGACGCGGCATCGGACCCCGCATTCGTCGCCAACGTCGAGGCTGCGGCCTTCGCGACGGTCGTCGATGCGGCGACGGACGGCCTCGCCTCGGGGGTCGTCGCGCGCCTCCGGCCGGGCATCTTCTCGGACGGGTTCTTCCGCGACTGGCGCGACACCTACAACCGGGGCGCCTGCGCCCAGTCCGGCGGCGTCGTCGGCAACGCGGAGGCGCCGCTGGGCGGGCGGACGACGTACATCACGACCTGCGCCGGCGGGTTGCGGGTGTACCACGCGTATCTCGAGCCGCAGGACGTCGTGGTGTCGCTGATCTCCGTGGGCGACGGCCGCTTCGGGGAGCGGCTGATGGACGGCCTTCGGCCCTGACGGTTGCGCGGGGCCGCGGGGTGGACTCCGGGCCTGGGCGTGGACTCCGGGCGGCGGCGAGCCCTCAGGGTTGCGGCGTAGACTCCGGTTCGTGACCACCCAGACTCCCGGCGCGACGCCCTCGGGCCCGCGCCCGGTCCGCGCTCCGCGCGGCACCACCCTGTCCACCCGCGGCTGGCAGCAGGAGGCCGTGCTGCGGATGCTCATGAACAACCTCGACCCCGAGGTCGCGGAGCATCCGGACAGCCTCGTCGTGTACGGCGGCACCGGCCGGGCGGCGCGCAGCTGGGAGGCGTTCGACGCCATCGTCCGCGAGCTGCGCCGCCTCGCCGACGACGAGACGCTCCTCGTCCAGTCGGGCAAGCCCGTGGCGGTGTTCCGGACGAACGAGTGGGCGCCCCGGGTGCTGATCGCGAACTCCAACCTGGTCGGGAAGTGGGCGACCTGGGAGCACTTCCGGGAGCTCGAGCGGCAGGGCCTGATGATGTACGGCCAGATGACCGCCGGGTCCTGGATCTACATCGGCACCCAGGGGATCCTCCAGGGCACCTACGAGACCTTCGCGGAGCTCGCGCGCCAGCACTTCGGCGGGTCGCTCAGGGGACGGGTCACGCTCACCGCCGGCCTGGGCGGGATGGGCGGCGCCCAGCCGCTGGCGGTGACGATGAACGAGGGCGTGTGCCTCGCGATCGAGGTGGACGAGACCCGGGCGCGCCGCCGCCACGAGATCGGCTACGTGGACCAGCTGACCGATTCGCCCGACGCGGCGCTGGCGATGGCGCGCCTGGCGGCCGGCCGCGGCGAGGCGCTGTCCATCGCGCTGATCGGCAACGCCGCGGAGATCGAGCCGATGTGGGCGAAGCGCGGCGAGCGGTTCGACGTCGTGACCGACCAGACGTCGGCCCACGACGCGCTCGGTGGGTACATCCCGGCGGAGATCTCGTTCGCGGACGCCCTCGAGCTGCGGCGCACGCAGCCCGACGTGTACGAGGCCCGCGCCAAGAGCTCGATGGCCGACCACGTGCGCGCGATGCTGGCGTTCAAGGCATCGGGCGCCGTCGTGTTCGATTACGGCAACAACCTCCGCGCCCAGGCGCAGGAGGCGGGCGTCACGAACGCCTTCGACTACCCGGGCTTCGTGCCCGCGTTCATCCGGCCGCTGTTCTGCGAGGGCAAGGGGCCGTTCCGCTGGGTCGCGCTGTCCGGGGACCCGGCCGACATTCGGCGCACGGACGAGGCGATCCTGGAGCTGTTCCCGGAGGACGACCGGCTCCGGCGCTGGCTCGAGCATGGCGGAGTCGAAGGTCCCGTTCCAGGGCCTCCCGGCGCGGATCTGCTGGCTGGGCTACGGCGAGCGCGCGAAGGCCGGGCTGGAGTTCAACCGCCTGGTCGCGTCGGGCGAGGTGAGCGCCCCGATCGTCATCGGGCGGGACCATCTGGACGCCGGGTCCGTGGCGTCGCCCAACCGGGAGACGGAGGCGATGCGCGACGGCTCGGACGCGGTCGCGGACTGGCCGCTGCTCAACGCGCTCGTGAACACCGCCGCGGGCGCGACCTGGGTCTCGATCCACCACGGCGGCGGGGTGGGGATCGGGTACAGCCAGCATGCCGGCATGGTGGTCGTCGCGGATGGCACGGAGCTGGCCGCCCGCAAGCTGGAGCGCGTGCTCACGACCGACCCGGGCATGGGCGTCGTGCGCCACGTGGACGCGGGCTACGAGCGCGCGATCGAGGTGGCCCGGGAGCGCGGCGTCCGGATCCCCATGCTCGAGGACTGAGGCGCCGCTCCGCGGTCCGGCGGCGGCCGGGCCCTCACCCACGACGTGACGGTGCGGGTGGTTCCAGGCAAGCAGAACCTCGTTGCCGACCGAGCGCGCCCCCGGTGCGGGCGATCGTTCCGCATGGTTGGAACGACCCGGCAGTCGGCGCGGCGCGGATCCGACGGCCGCCGTCGCGGTTGAACGACCCGGCAGTCGGCGCGGGCGATCGTTCCGCATGGTTGGAACGACCCGGCAGTCGGCGCGGCGCGGATCCGACGGCCGCCATCGCGGTTGAACGACCCGGCAGTCGGCGCGGCGCGGATCCGACGGCCGCCATCGCGGTTGAACGGGCGGCGCGCCGGTGGCGCCTACGCGGATCCGACGGCCGCGGCGGCGGCATCGGGGCCTGGGACGGGCCCGTCGTCCACGGGTTCCGGCATCGTCACGATCCTCCGGGCCGATGACAGCGTCACGGGGATGAACGCGATCAGACCGCCGATCGCCCCCACGAGGATCGTCGGGTGCAGCCCGATCAGGTTGCCCAGCGCGCCCCCGATGAGCGACCCGACGGGCATCGTGCCCCACACGATGAAGCGCATCGTGGCGTTCATCTTTCCCTGCATCCGTGGTGGCGTGATGGCCTGGCGGAGCGAAACCTGGTTGATGTTCCAGGCGATGCCGCAGAACCCGCTTATGAACCCGAAGAGCGCGAGGCCCCAGAAGACCAGCGCGTCAGGGGCGAACGCGACCGGCAGGCCGGACAGGCTGAATCCGATGGAGGTCAGGACGAGCATCCGTCCCACCCCCAGGCGCCCGGTCAGCGGGTTGGTCACCAGTGCGGCCGCCAGCACGCCCAGCGCCCCGATGGAGAATGCGAACCCGATCGCCTCCGCGGTGAGGCCCCGCTCACGGACGAGGTACAGGATCAGGATCGCCCCGAACACGTTGCCGAAGAAGTTCGAGGTGCCGGTCGTCGCCGCGATCGGCCACAGCCACCGGTGGCCGGTGACGTAGCGGAGCCCGACGACGATCTCGTGGCGCATGGACGGCTTCGGTCCGTGGACCGCCTCATCGTGCGGCTCGATCGGGGGCTCCGGGCGCCGGATCCAGAACAGGAATCCCGCCGACCAGAGGAAGCTCAGGGCGTCGAGGACGATCGCGAACGGTGCCTTGAGGGCGCCGATCAGGAGGCCGGCGGCGCCGGGTCCCAGGATCTGCGACGCCGACCGCGTGATCTCGAGCTTCGAGTTGGCATCGACCAGCTGGTCGCGGTGCACGATCGACGGCAGGTAGCTCTGGTAGGCGACGTCGAAGAACACGGTCAGGCAGCCGGTCACGAACCCGACCGCGTACAGCTGCCAGATCGTCAGTGCGTCGTAGGCGAATGCGACCGGGATCGACAGCAGCACCACGGCCCGGCCCACGTCCGCGGTGATGAGGATCGGCCGGCGCCGCAGGCGATCCACCCACACCCCGGCCGGCAGGCTGAGGAAGATGAACGGCAGGAATTCGATGGTCGTCAGCAGGCCGAACTCGAACGGCGTGACGCCGGGGAGGGTGGCGGCGATCAGCGGGATCGCCAGCTGCGTGATGGAGCTGCCGAAGACCGAGACCGACTCGGCCGTCCAGAGCTTGACGAAGTCGGGGTGGCGCAGGAGGCTTCGACTCGGAGACGCCATGGCGACCGAGTGTACGGCCCGAAGCCGCCGACCCGCGAGATGGCGTGCGGGGGATGGACCGTAGCGCGTCGGAGGAACGGCGCATGTGTGGCTTCGCTAGCATCAGGGCGTGCTGGTCGAAAGCGTTCCCAACGTCTCCGAGGGTCGGCGGCTGGACGTCGTGGAGCGGCTTGCCGACGCCCTGACCTCCGTTCCCGGCGTGTTCCTGCTGGACCGGACCTCGGATCCCAGCCACAACAGGAGCGTGTTCACCGTCGCCGGCGAGCACGACGCCGTGTCCGAGGGCCTCGAGCGGCTCGTCGCGCAGGCCATCGAGGACATCGACATGGAGCGGCACGCCGGCGAGCACCCACGGATCGGCGCCGTCGACGTGATCCCGTTCGTTCCCCTCGGCGACACGACGATGGACGAGTGCGTGGACCTCGCGCGCGCGTTCGGCGCCCGCGTCGCGGCCCGCTTCGACCTCCCGGTCTACCTGTACGCGGAGGCTGCCGTGCGTGCGGACCGGGTGAAGCTGGCCGATGTCCGCCGCGGCCAGTACGAGGGCCTCAAGGTCGAGATCACGCACAACGGCCGCCAGCCGGACTTCGGGCCCGCGCGGATGCACCCGCGGGCCGGCGCGACGGCGGTCGGCGCCAGGCCGTTCCTGATCGCCTGGAACATCAACCTCGCCTCGGACGACGTGGAGCTCGCGAAGCGGATCGCGCGCCGGGTCCGCGAGTCCGGCGGCGGGCTGCCGCGCGTCCAGGCCAACGGCTTCCGCGTGGAGGAGCCGGAGCGCGGCCACCCGCTCCGCGCCCAGGTCTCGATGAACCTGCTCGACTTCCGGACGACGCCGCTGTGGCAGGCGTGGGAGGCGGTGGGCGAGCTGGCTGCGGAGGACGGGGTGGAGCTCGCGGAGTCGGAGCTGATCGGGCTGGCCCCGCTGGCGGCGCTGCTGGACGTGGCGGATCGCGCGGGGGCGTCGAGGGACGCGCCGGTGGAGGAGCGGCTGGCGGCCGCCGCCGCCGCGGTCCGGCTCCGGGACTTCTCGCCGCTGATGGCGCTCGAGCTGCGCCTCGCCACCGCGCGCGGCGCGGGATGACGCTCCGGCTGATCGAAGGAGGTCGGGGCAGCACGGATGCGCCCGGGCTCCTGGTCCACGGCGCGTCGCAGGTCGCGACCCTGGCCGGCGGCATCCGGCGCGGCCCGCACCAGGGAGACCTCGCCCTGCTGGATGCCGCGGATGCCGGCGGACCGGGCGCGCCGGGCGGCCCGGCGGTCGCGTGCTGGGACGGCCGGGTCGTCGGCGTGGGCCCGCGGGACCGGCTGGAGCGCGGGCTGGAGCTGAACGGCTACCCGATGTCCCGCTTCGTCCGGCTGGACGCGGACGGCGGCGTCGTCACGCCGGGGCTCGTGGACCCCCACACCCACCTGCTGTTCGCGGGCTCCCGCGAGGGCGAGCTCGTCCTTCGCCAGCAGGGCGCCGGCTACCTCGAGATCCTGGCCGCGGGCGGCGGGATCCTGTCCACGGTGGCGGCGACCCGGCGGGCCTCGGCCGAGGCCCTGGCGGCCCACGGCCGGCGCTGGCTGGACGAGATGATCCGCCACGGCGTGACCACGGTCGAGGCGAAGTCCGGCTACGGCCTGGACCTCGCCACCGAGCTGCGGCTGCTCGAGGTCGCCTTCCAGCTGGGGCGGGAGGGACCGGTGGACGTCGTCCCGACCTTCCTCGGCGCGCACGCGGTGCCACCGGAGTACCGCTCCCGGCCGGACGGGACCGAGGCGTACGTCAGGAGCGTGATCGAGGAGCAGCTGCCGGGCGTGGCGGCCCAGGGCCGGGCCACCTCGTGCGACGTGTTCTGCGAGCAGGGCGTGTTCTCGGCCGAGCAGAGCCGGCGCATCCTGGTCGCCGCCGCCGCCTACGGCATGGCCCTCCGCCTGCACGCGGACGAGCTGGCGCCATCGGGTGGCACGGAGCTGGCGGCGGAGCTGGGCGCGCTGTCCGCGGACCATCTCCACGCCCCCAGCGACGCCGGGATCGCCGCGCTGGCGGCGGCCGCCGAGGGTCCGCGGCCCACCGTCGCCACGCTGCTGCCCGGGACGACCTGGTTCCTCATGAGCGGCGACGCGGCCCCGGCCCGGCGCTTCATCGAGGCGGGCGTGCCGGTCGCCCTGGGCACGGACTTCAACCCGGGCAGCTCGCCGAACGCCAACCTGCCGCTCGTGATGACCATCGGCTGCCTGGAGATGGGCCTGTCGCCCGCGGAGGCGCTGGCGGCGGTCACGGTCAATGCGGCGCACGCGCTGGGATTGGGTGAGCAGGCCGGGTCCCTGGAGCCCGGCAAGCTCGCGGACCTCGTGGTCTGGCACGCGTCGAGCGTCGGGCAGCTGGCCTACTGGGTCGGCGCGGACCTGGTGGACGTCGTGGTCAAGCGCGGCCGGGTGGCCTACCGGCGGGACGCGTAGGTCCGGAGCGGCGGGACGCGCAGGTCCATACCGGCGGGACGCGTAGGTCCGGAGCGGATCTCGAGCGCCGGTCCGGAGCCATCTCGACCGCCGGTCCGGGAGCCCGGGGTGGCGGTCCGGGCTCAGGCCTTGCCGCGCGACTCCAGGAGCACGGTCGTCGTCTCGGGCGGCAGGCTGGAGGCCGTGACCGAGAGCTTCGGCTGCACCTCGGGCTGGGCGCCCATCTCGTGGAGGAACATCCGCATCGCCTCCGCGCAATCGGCCTCCTCCTCGCACACGGCCATCGGCACGACGATCTTCGGTTCCAGCTGCGCGACCAGGGCGGCGGCCTTGGCCGGCGACAGCGCGCCGCCGATCGGCACGCACGCGATCTCGACCCGCCCGATGTCGGTGAGCTTCTCCTCGGTGAGCTCGTGCCCGATGTCGCCGAGATGGATCGTGTGGATCCCGTCCAGCTCGGTCACGAAGGCCGTCTGGCGTCCACGCTCCGCGCCGCGCTTGTCGTCCCGGTACGTCCGCAGGCCCGTGACCAGGACGTCGTGGACCTCGTACTCGCCCGGGCCGTCCAGCACGAACGCGGCCTCGAGGCTGGTCGGGATGGCCGTGCCGCCGTCACGCGACAAATTCGCCGCCCTTCCGTGCGGCGGGGCATCGTCGGGATGGCTGTACGTGATCACGTCCGCCGTGATGCCGCGGCCGGTCGGGCCGACGATCGCGGGATAGGGGTCGTTCACGACGACGGCGTCCTTGCCGCGCAGCCGGATGCAGGTTCGTCCGTACCAGGTGAGCTCCATGCGCCAATTCTCGCACAGCGCGATGCACCGGGACCCATCCGTTGCGGCGGGGGCCGGAACCACTGCCGCCGGCGCCGCAACCGCCCAGCCCGCCCAGGCCGGCCGCCCAGGCCGGCCGCGCAACTGCCGGGAAAAGGAAGGACCGGAGACGCCTGCCCAATCGGCGCCCCCGGTCCCGAGGGAGGGAGGATGGAACCTGAGGGGTGTTCCGAGTAGAACCATAGGCGGCCCGGATTCAGCCGCGAGCCCCCGGACGGTTAAGAAACGCACATCTCGCCTGTGACCGGCCGCGTTCCGGCCCATGGCATCATGCCCGCGATGACCACCCTGCGACCCCGCTCCGGCGGCCCGGCCTTCCTGGCCGTCCTCCTCCTCGTCGCCGCCTGCGGCAGCACCACCCCGACCGTCGCGCCACCTTCGGCCGCGCCGACGGGCACGCCTCCCGCCACGCCGTCGGCCGCCGTCTCGCCGTCCACGTCGCCCACCCCCGGCGGCAGCGACGTCAACGGCGCGCTGTACTCGCAGATCGAGGCCCAGGTCATCGCGCTCCGCGGGCTGGACCAGAGGTCGCCGGTCGAACGGGACGTCCTCGACGAGGCGGGGCTGCGTGACTACATCACCAGCAGCTTCAGGGAGGACAACCCGGCCTCGCTGGTGACCGCGACCGAGACGCTGTACAAGGCCCTGATGCTGATGCCCCAGGACGCCTCGCTGGAGAGCCTGTACATCGACCTGCTGACCAGCCAGGTCGCCGGCCTGTACGACGACAAGACGAAGAAGATGTACGTGATCTCGAGGTCGGGCACCATCGGCCCGGCCGAGGAGATCACGTATGCCCACGAGTTCACCCACGCGCTGCAGGACCAGCATTTCGGGCTACGCGCGCTGATCGGCGAGGCGAAGGACCAGGGCGACCGGACGATCGCGCGGACGGCGCTGGTCGAGGGCGACGCGACGCTGCTGATGAGCCTCTGGGCGCAGGCTCACCTGACGCCCGCCGAGCTCGGGCAGGTCGCCGGCGCCAGCGACCCTGCCTCCGAGGCGGTGCTGGCGAAGATGCCGGCGATCCTGAGGGAGAGTCTCCTGTTCCCGTACACGTCCGGGCTCGCGATCGCCCTGGGCGACTTCACGAAGGGCGGCTTCGCGGCGGTCGACCGGCAGTTCGCCAGCCCACCGGACTCCACGGAGCAGGTGCTGCACCCGGACAAGCTGGCGGCGCGGGAGGCTCCCATCGCGGTCTCGTTCCCCACCGACCTGGCGTCCCGGCTCGGGGCGGGGTGGACGCTGGCGATGGAGGACACGCTCGGCGAGTTCCAGCTGGAGGTCCTGCTGCGTGACGCGGGCGGCGCGGCGTCGGCGGTGTCCTCGAAGGCGGCGGCCGGCTGGGGAGGCGACCGCGTCGCGCTGGTGGAGGGCCCGGCGGGTGCCACGGGCGTGGTCCTCGACACGACCTGGGACACGAACGGGGACGCGACCGAATTCGCGTCGGCGCTGCCCGGCCTGGTCGGGAAGCTGGAGGCGGCCGGGCGCTCGGCGACGGTCCTCACGCCCGCGCCCGGCCGGGTGGTGCTGATCACCGCCGAGTCGGACGCGACGGCGGCGCGGCTCGCGAACGTGCTGGGGCTCGCCGGGTAGCGCCGCGTTCGCCGGCGCCCCGAGCGCCGCCGCTACATCGACTCGGGCGCCGAGATCCCCAGCAGGGCCAGCGCGTTCGCCAGCGTCGTCTTCGTCGCCAGCGCCAGGGCCAGCCGCTTCGCCGATCGCTCCGGCTCCGACGGATCCACCACCCGCGCGTCCCGGTAGAACGCGTGGAACTGCGTCGCGAGCTCCGTGGCGTACGCCGTGATGCCCTGCGTCTCCTCGGCCAGGACCGCGTCCTCGACGACCTCGGGCAGGCGCGCCACGGCCCGCACCAGCGCCGCCTCCGGCTCCCCGGCCAGCAACCCCGGGACGCCGGCCGCAGGCGCCATCCCCGCCTCCGCCGCCTTGCGCAGGATCGAGGCGATCCGGGCGTGCGCGTACTGGACGTAGTAGACCGGGTTCTCGGCGGACTGCTTCTTGGCCAGCTCGATGTCGAAGTCGATCGAGCTCGTGTACGCGCGCGAGGCGAAGAACCAGCGGGCCGCGTCCACGCCCACCTCGGCCAGCAGCTCGTCCAGCGTGATGAACTCGCCGGCCCGCTTGGACATCGACACTTCCCGGCCGTCGCGCACGAAGCGGACCCAGGAGTAGAGGATCACCTGCACGTGCTCCCGGGGATAGCCCATCGCCTCCGCGGCGTTCCGCAACCGGGCCACGGTGCCGTGGTGGTCCGCGCCCCAGATGTAGATCAGGTGGTCGAAGCCGCGGCTGAACTTCTCGGTCACGTAGCCGATGTCGGCGGCGAAGTACGTCGGGCGGCCGTCCCCGCGCAGGACCACGCGATCCTTGTCGTCGCCGTACGCGGTGCTGCGGAACCAGAGCGCGCCGTCCTGCTCGTACATGGCGCCGTGCGCCCGCACGCGATCGATCGCGCGCGTCACCCAGCCCTCGTCGTGCAGCCGGGCCTCGGACGTCCACACGTCGAAGCGGACGCCCAGGTGGGCGAGGCTCCGCTCGATGCCCCGGCGGACCTCGATGGCGGCCCAGCGCCCGATGATGTCGGCCGCGTCCGCGCCCGGGGCCTGTGCACGCGCCCAGACCTCGTCCGGCACCCCGCGCGCGAGGTCCTCCACGTACGCGCCCCGGTAGCCGTCCTCCGGGACGGGCTCGCCGCGCCGCGCGGCGACGACGGACGCCCCGAGGTGGCCCACCTGGGCGCCGGAGTCGTTGAAGTAGTACTCGCGGGTCACCGTCTGGCCTCCTGCCTCGAGCACGCGGCACAGCAGGTCGCCGACGAACGCGCCCCGGGCGTTGCCCACCGTGAGCGGGCCGGTCGGGTTCGCGGACACGAACTCCACGTTCACGCGCCGGGGGTTGATGGCCGGGATCCGACCCCAAGCCCCGGGTTGCCGGAGGATGTCCGCGACCAGCCCCTCGTAGGCGGCGTCCGCGACGCGCAGGTTCAGGAACCCGGGCCGCGCGACCTCGGCCGAGGCGACCAGCCCGGGGGCGACGCCCCCGCCCCCGCCCCCGTTCGCGGCCAGTCCGGCCGCCAGCGCCTCCGCGATCTCCAGCGGCGAGCGGCGCAGCGGACGGGCCAGCTTCATGGCCAGGTTCGTCGCCAGGTCACCGAACGCCGCGTTGGCCGGTCGTTCGACCTCCACCTCGGGGGCGACCTCGCTCGACTCCAGCGCCGGCAGCCGGCCCGCCTCGACGGCCGCGTGCCACGCCTGTTCGACCGCGTCGCGGATGCGGGTGCGGATCGGGGCGGCTGGGGTTGCGGGCTCGCTCGGGCTGGGCACAGGACCTCCTCGGGAGGATCGGCGGGATCGGGCGCCATCGTACCGGGTACGCCGGTCGGAACCCCGGCCGGCACCCGTCTGGTACCCCGGTACCAGGACCACGGTGCCTGCGTGCACCGAATTCGCACCCGCGAAGGGGTGTCGTCTTGTGGACATATGGCCGATTGGGGCTAGTCAGGGACGAATCCTGCTAGTACCTTTGGAGGTCCGCACCGAGTATCGTGCGAGGTCCGGAGTCCTCTCCCCCCAGTATCCGGGGAAGCCTCCGGTCATGGTGCCAGCCGGGCACGTGCAATCCGGCCGCAATCGTCCAGGAGTCAGGCGGTATCGCCACTTCAGTGTCCCACACCGGGGAGGTTCGGCAAATGAGGTCTCGGGGATTCATGTACGAGATGGGCGCCGGTGCCCGGAAGAGCCTCGTGCTCTTCTGGTCGGCGCTCTTCGTGTGTTCACTCCTGTTGCAGTACGTGGTGGCGGCCAGCCCAGTGCTCGCCGTCCACGAGGAAGGGCTGTTCGAGCTCGACGGCAATGCCACCAACGAAGCGGCGCCCGGCAACGACTGGGACCAGGTGTACGCGGGCACGTCGAACGCGGACGGCACGGTCTTCATTCCGGGCTCGTCGGAGGACGCCGCTCACGACACCACCTACTTCACGGGCGGTGGCTCGAAGGACGTCAACGACATCTCCCAGTGGAATTACACGGCGAACGACATCGCGCCGGACAAGGACCAGATCCTCGACGCGTTCGCGGCGGCGTACAAGAAGGGTGGCGACACGTTCGTCTACTTCGGCGCCGATCGCTTCGACGGCTCCGGTGACTCCTTCGTCGGGTTCTGGTTCGTCCAGGACAAGATCAGCCTCGACGGCAAGGGCGGCTTCAACGGCGTCCACAGGAACGGCGACATCCTGGTCGTCTCCGACTTCACCAACGGCGGGTCGGTGGCTGAGATCAAGATCTACGAGTGGATCAACGGCAGCCTGTCGCTCAAGGAGAGCGGCGCGCAGTGCGACGTCGGCGTCAGCGAGCAGGCCTGTGCCATCGTCAATGCCGCAGCCGCCGGCTCGCCGTGGCCGTTCCTGGACAAGTCCGGCTCGCACAGCTTCGCCGCCGGCGAGCTGTACGAGGGCGGCATCAACCTCGACACCGTGTTCGGTGGCGATGCCCCCTGCTTCTCGAGCTTCATCGCCGAAACCCGCTCGTCGCAGTCCACGACCGCGCAGCTCAAGGACTTCGCGATGGGCAGCTTCAACACCTGCGTGCCCCCGACGATCACGACCGCGTCGAGCGCGTCCAGTGTTGACTTCGGCGGCTCGGTCACCGACGCGGCGACCCTGTCCGGCACCGACGGCCCCGCGTCGGGCACGGTCAAGTTCTTCGTCTGCGGCCCGTCCGCAACGACCCCCGACTGCTCGACCGGCGGCACCCAGGTCGGCGACGCGGTTCCCGTGAGCACGACCGCCAACGGAGGCACGGCCACCTCGGCGGCCTACAACGTCGGCGTCACCGCCGCGGCGGCCGGCACCTACTGCTGGCGCGCGGAGTACACGCCCGACGCGAGCTCGCAGTACCTGGCGGGTTCCCATACCAACGCCACCACCGAGTGCTTCAAGGTCGACCCGGCGACGATCAAGATCACCAAGACGGCCAACCCGGCCGGACCGGTGGACGCCGGCACCGACATCGGCTTCGACATCAAGGTCGAGAACAGCGGCACCCAGACGACCCTGGGCGTCCACGTCACCGATCCGCTGCCGGGCAGCGGCTGGACTGTCGATGCCCCCACCGGCACCGACACGACCGGCGTGACCTGCGGCATCACGAGCGGCACGCTCGACTGCACGAAGGCCAGCCTCGGCGCGGGCAAGTACTTCCAGGTGCATGTCCACCGCGCCACGACCGCCGTGGACTGCGGCACGGTCAGCAACACCGCGAGCGTCGGGACCTCGAATGACGGCTCCGATTCGGACGCCGCGTCCGTCGTCGTCCAGTGCCCCGATATCAAGGTCACCAAGACGCCCGATGGCGCGAGCGTCAACGCCGGTGAGACGGCCACGTTCTCGATCAAGGTCGAGAACATCGGCGATGCCACGGCGACCGGCGTCATCGTCTCGGACAGCCTTCCGGCCGGCCAGCACTGGACCGAGAGCGAGGCTGACTGCTCGATCAGCGGCATCGACGGCAGCCAGGTCCTGACCTGCAACGTCGGCACCCTGGCCCCCGGCGCCTCGAAGACCTACTCGGTCAGCGCGGTCACGGACAAGAGTGACTGCGGTCCGAT